>NC_017743.1:3042500-4120406 GCF_000259365.1 Bacillus sp. JS
TTTCAGTCTTGCGACCGTACTCCCCAGGCGGAGTGCTTAATGCGTTAGCTGCAGCACTAAGGGGCGGAAACCCCCTAACACTTAGCACTCATCGTTTACGGCGTGGACTACCAGGGTATCTAATCCTGTTCGCTCCCCACGCTTTCGCTCCTCAGCGTCAGTTACAGACCAGAGAGTCGCCTTCGCCACTGGTGTTCCTCCACATCTCTACGCATTTCACCGCTACACGTGGAATTCCACTCTCCTCTTCTGCACTCAAGTTCCCCAGTTTCCAATGACCCTCCCCGGTTGAGCCGGGGGCTTTCACATCAGACTTAAGAAACCGCCTGCGAGCCCTTTACGCCCAATAATTCCGGACAACGCTTGCCACCTACGTATTACCGCGGCTGCTGGCACGTAGTTAGCCGTGGCTTTCTGGTTAGGTACCGTCAAGGTACCGCCCTATTCGAACGGTACTTGTTCTTCCCTAACAACAGAGCTTTACGATCCGAAAACCTTCATCACTCACGCGGCGTTGCTCCGTCAGACTTTCGTCCATTGCGGAAGATTCCCTACTGCTGCCTCCCGTAGGAGTCTGGGCCGTGTCTCAGTCCCAGTGTGGCCGATCACCCTCTCAGGTCGGCTACGCATCGTCGCCTTGGTGAGCCATTACCTCACCAACTAGCTAATGCGCCGCGGGTCCATCTGTAAGTGGTAGCCGAAGCCACCTTTTATGTTTGAACCATGCGGTTCAAACAAGCATCCGGTATTAGCCCCGGTTTCCCGGAGTTATCCCAGTCTTACAGGCAGGTTACCCACGTGTTACTCACCCGTCCGCCGCTAACATCAGGGAGCAAGCTCCCATCTGTCCGCTCGACTTGCATGTATTAGGCACGCCGCCAGCGTTCGTCCTGAGCCAGGATCAAACTCTCCGATAAGTGGATCACAGGTTAAGTTCACCGCATCCTGCGGCGACACCTGTGTGACCTGCATCGTGCAGGCCCTAGTTTGACTGACTACGCACATCGCTGTGCGATTTATAAAAATGAATTAACAGGTACGTTTTGTCTTGTTTAGTTTTCAAAGATCATTTCGTCACTTCTTAATGAAGCAGCTTTACTAATGTAACATTCAGCTTCTTTTTTGTCAACAACTTTTTTGCGTTATTGTTGAAGCTTTTTGTTTGTGTCCGCTGTGTATCAGCGACATTTAATAATATAACACCTGTGTTTATTTATTGCAATAGTTTTTTTAAAAAATCTATAAAACAAATAAACTATAATCCTCGCCATGATTTCTAAAGCGTGTGTATCATATAATTTTCTTAAAAGAACATATATATCAGTCATGTGATCTTGTTGTTTTTTTCGTTTTCTTGTATAGTAGAAACGAACTAAATACTGATGACCACAAGGGGAGCATTAAAGCTGAGAGTGAGCGGTTTCGTTCTGACCCTTTGAACCTGTTAGTTAACGCTGGCGTAGGGATGTGGCAAAGTCAAATGAATTGCAGATCGTAAAGCAGTGCGTGGAACTTTTCTCATCCTTCCGCGTGCTGCTTTTTTGTTGTCCTTTTGGTTGTCTGTCAATGGAAGGAGATATTTATGGATCAATCTAAGCAACTGGTTCGCCTTATTGAAATTGCCATTATGACAGCAGCAGCCGTTATTTTAGACATTGTCTCGGGAATGTTTCTTAGCATGCCTCAAGGAGGCTCGGTCTCCATCATGATGATTCCGATCTTTTTGATTTCGTTTCGCTGGGGGGTCAAAGCAGGCCTTACTACCGGTTTGTTGACAGGCCTCGTACAAATAGCGATCGGAAACCTGTTTGCACAACATCCTGTACAGCTATTGTTGGATTACATTGTTGCGTTCGCAGCAATCGGCATAAGCGGCTGTTTCGCTTCTTCTGTCCGTAAAGCCGCTGTAGCAAAAACAAAAGGGAAATTGATTGTTTCAGTGGTCAGCGCAGTTTTTATCGGCAGTTTCCTGCGCTATGCCGCGCATGTCATTTCAGGAGCTGTGTTTTTCGGCAGCTTCGCTCCAAAAGGAACGCCGGTATGGATTTATTCTTTAACTTATAATGCGACTTATATGGTTCCTTCATTCATTATTTGCGCCATTGTCCTATGTTTATTATTTATGACAGCACCGCGTTTACTCAAAGCTGACAAAGCTTAAAAGTGACAATCCCCCAGCGAATTCCGCTGGGGGATTTTTGTTATCTGTTAAGAAGTGTTTTTAAAGCAGAAAGATCCGGCCAGCCAAGGCCCGCTTCTTTCAGCCTTACTCCGGCAATTTCAAAGCTGTCCTCCGATACTCTTTCAGGAGAATAGGACTGATAAAATATAATCGAGGGGTTCTGCTCAATGACCCAAACAAACATGCTCGAAAAGCCATGTTGAAGCAAAAACTCTGCTCCTTTTGTTAAGAGCGCCCTCCCTGCACCTTGCCGCTGGTGCTCTTCCAGAAGGTAAATAGCATATAGCTCGCCGTCATAGCCTTCTTGTTCAGAGCGGATAGGTCCAAATGAAGCAAAGCCAAATACTGAATCCTTTTCATCCTGGGCAACAAATACTCCCTTTAACGAGCGGCTTTTCCATTTGTCTTCAAATTCCTTATAGTTCAGGCTGTTTAAATAATCAGTCGGGATAATTTCGTGGTATGTTGTCCTCCAGCTGTCTACATGCACCTTTGCAATGTCCTTTATATCATCTAACCTCGCTTCACGTACAGTTACCATCCCGTTCTGTCCCTTCCTTACTCTGATTTTTGGACCGTTTTGGCTTCTTTGATTTCATTTGTTAATTCATTAATGCTTTGTTTTACGTTTCCTTTTCCTGAAAAGTTCTCAATCATTTCTTTTACGTCAATTCCTGAGGATGCTTTTAAACTTTCTTGCAGACTTGACATTAGGTTCGTCGCATAGCTGGTTACTTTGTTTGCGCCGCTTGATTCACCGCTTCCTCCTGTATCTACAACGGTGATTTTATCAATATTTGAAAGAGGAGCCGCTGCTTGTTTCGCGTATTCCGGAAGCATTTTGACGATCATATCGAAAATCGCCGCCTGCCCGTACTGTTCAAAGGCAGCCGCAATTTTCTCTTTTGCTTCCGCTTCTGCAAGACCTTTCAGGCGGATAACCTCAGCCTCTGTTTCTCCTTTTGCCTTTTCAGCTTCTGCTTTGGCTAGCCCGTCAATTCTTACTTTTTCCGCCTCAGCCTTTGCCATTGCTTCTATACTGTACTTCTTGGCATCGGCTTCCGCTAGCTGTTTGGCTTTTTCAGCTGCTGCAGACTGCTCAACAGAATAACGGTCTGCATCGGCTTTTTTCTTCACCTCTGAGTCGTATTGACGTTCACGGCGAAGAATTTCTTTTTCTTCTAGTTCTATTTGCTTTTGGCGTTCGATAATTTTAACCTGCATTTCCTGTTCTGTGACTTGCTGGCGCGCTCTGGCTGTCTCTAAATCATATGCTTGGTCAGCATTCGCTTTTGCCGTATCTTGGTCTCTGCGGAATTCAGCCATTTTGAGCTGATTGATTTTTTCAGCTTCAGCGATTTCCGTCGCCCGTTCAAGTTCAGATTTCTTTGCATCTTTATCGGCTTCTGCCCGCTTAATCCGGGTTTCTTTATCAGCCTCTGCTGTTGCGATATCAGCATCGCGTTTTACTTGGGCAATTCTCGGTTTCCCTAATGATTCAAGATAACCGTTTTTATCACGTACATCTTTAATGGTAAACGAGACGATTACAAGCCCCATTTTCGCGAGATCCTGTGAAGCGACACGCTGCACCTCTTGAGAGAATTTTTCTCTATTTTTATAGATTTCTTCTACTGTCATTGAGCCGAGAATGGAACGAAGGTGGCCTTCTAAAACCTCCCGCGCTTCCTGCTCACGGTCGTCTTTTGATTTTCCTAAAAATTGTTCGGCTGCTGTAGCGATTTCTCCTATAGAACCGCCGATTTTAATAATCGCAGTTCCATCAGCCATTACAGGCACTCCTTGCTCTGTATAGACTTCAGGTGTCGAAACATCAAGTTTACTTGACAATAAGCTTAGCGGCTCAGCCTGCTGGAAGACGGGAAGGACAAAGGTTCCTCCGCCGCGGACGATTTTGAGACGATTGCCGCCTTCATCGACATGAACATTTTTATTGCCCAGATAACTCCCCGTTACGATTAACGCTTCATCAGGCCCTGCTGTACGATACTTTGTAATAAACACAGCTATTAGTGCAATTAATAAAAAGAATACAACTCCGATGATCATTATAATCGGCATTGTCATATCAAATTCCTCCTTGTGTTTTAAATGGATTCATGCGGAGTAACAGAAAGAACTCCATTGCTAATATCTACGACCAACACCGTTGTCCCGTAACTGATTTGCTGATTATCAAAACTGACCGCTGACTTTGAAATGGTGCCGCCTATTCCTTCAATGACCACTTCGCCAAACCCGTCAACTGGAACAGCTGTAATGACTTTACCGACTCTCCCTCTTAGATCATCTTCTCTATATGCCAATGATTCTTCCGCGGATGATAATGGAACCAGCACAAAGATGTGAAGCAATATCACCAGCATGATTGAAAGGATGCAAGATAAAAGCGCAATCAGCAAGCTTGACAGCGGCAATACGAGCTCGCCTATATATCCGCCTGCTGAAAAACATGTGAAAAATGAGAGCACTAATGTCGGATTTAGAAACGGAATACCTTCCGACAGTCCTGCAAATACATCTCCGAAAAACAGAAATAACAGCGTAAGACTGCCGGCAATCATAAGCGTATAAAGATAAATCGTTTGTATAGGTACACCAAATAACTCCAATTCCCTCATCCTTTCTTCATCAATGCATTGATGAACGGCTGCCGTTACCATTTATACGAGACAACGCAGGAAAGGTTTCAAAATTTTAAGACAAATAACCTATTTTGAAGTGCTTTATAAATGATAATTGCTTATATATATGGTAATGTCATTTTAGGAGGAGATATGATGAGTATCTTTAATGAAGCCAGATTAGAAACGTGGAACGAATTGAAAGGACTTTCTGACGAAAAGCTGAACCAAAAGCCTTCTGCTGATGAATGGAGTATACGGGAAGTTCTTGACCATTTGAAAAAAATCGATATGACAGCACAAAAAATGCTGAAGGAACGTGTAAAGGACGCTCCTATCAAAGAAATTGAAGAAAAACCGCTTGAGGTGGCACAGAACAGAAATAATAAACGGAAAGCTCCGAGTCATCTTGAACCTGCGCATGATTTTATTTCAGGCAGCCAAATGAAACGCGAGCTTGATGTTGTAAGAGAGCAGCTGACAGCCACGATTGCCTCTCTGAAAGAAGAAGATTTTGAAAGAGTGCTTCCGCATCCTGTGTTTCAAGAGCTGACTGTCAGACAGTGGATCGATTTTATCGGCCATCATGAAAAACGGCACCTCAGCCAAATGAAAGAAATTAAAGAAAAGATAGAAAGGGCCTGATTTGTTCAGACCCTTTCTGCTTTTCGTTTAACTTTTCGCTGATAGGAATGAACTTCTATTTCATCACCTGCGTAAACAGCTCCGGGTCTCTCAACAATGCACACAATCCCTCTTATGCCCAGTGCGTGACGGACAAAAGCCGGCGCCAGCTTCGGTTGCTCCGGATAATAAGACTGAATGACTTCTCCCGGCTGAATGCACGGATCATTTTCGCCCTCGCACAGCAGAGCGGCTCCGCTCGGAAAAAGAATCCGGCTTCCTTCTTTTAATGTAGTAAGATCTGGTATACCGCTGACTGCCACATTCGCCCCGAGCCATTCCGGAAAAATCCTCGGCACTCCCATTTTTAAAGCGATTTCGTTGCATTCCTCTATAGAAACAATTGAAATTTGTCTTCGGTTGAAAATTTCAGTCCCTCTTGAAAACATTGGTTCTCTGGCTCCCGCTTTTTTGGTCAGGCCAAAATGCAAGTCTCCGGGGATGCCGCCATATTCAAAATCAAGCTTGTCCATTTGCTTTGTTACGAAGCTTTCTGTATCTGCAATATATAAGCCTTCTGCTTTTGCGGTCATACGCTTCCACATCAGCTGGCACCTTCCTTCTCATCTGAAATTTCCATCTATGCTTCATTATCCCAAAAAATCCCGCTCTGTAAAGGAGCGGGATTTTGATTATACCGTTTTAGGCGTAAGGTTAAAGCAGCGCTTGTAGATCCAGTTATATGCTTTTTCATTTAAATCTCTAGGATTTCCGAAGGTTTGCGGGTCTTTCATTGCTTCTTTAGACAAGCGTTCGATCATGTCAGGTGACACTCCCTGCTCTTCTAAAGTCGGCACTTCTAATTCTTTGACCAGATCATACATCCAATTGACAGATGCTTTCGCAGCTTCTTCTGTTGTCATCTTGCTTGTATCAATACCGAAGGCTTTCGCAATCCGTGCAAATTTCTCAGGATAGCCCTTCCAGTTGTATTCCATGACAGGGCCCATCATCGCCGCCACACATTGGCCGTGAGCGACTGGGATAATACCGCCAAGCGTTTGGCTCATCGCGTGAGCCGCGCCAGCTGATTCACTGCCGTAAGAAAGACCGGCAAGCATTGCAGCCTGCGCCATTCCGTATCTTGCCTCCAGATCCTCTCCGTCAGCAAATGCCCTTTTAATGTAATGAGCGGCATATTCAATTGCCATTAAGGCAACTGCATCCGTGATTGGCTGTGCAAACTTCATTGTATAGCACTCAATAGCATGAGCAAGCGCATCAATTCCCGTCATGGCTGTTACATGCGGAGGCATCGAAATATGAAGCTCAGGATCAATGATGGTCAAGTGCGCTGCAATCAGCGGACCGCCCGTGTTAAATTTGAATTCTCTTTCTTCATCTGTGATCACCGCCCATTGCGTTACTTCTGATCCTGTTCCAGCCGTAGTGGGAATTGTCGTCAGTGGAGGAATGCGGTTTTCCAGCGGTTTTTTCCCATCTGCCGCTTCATAATCAAGCACGCTTCCTTCGTGAGTTGCTTCTACTCCGATTGCTTTTGCTGTATCCATGGAGCTTCCGCCTCCAACTGCCACCAAGCCATTACAGTTCTCTTTTTTGTAAAGCTCAGATCCTTCATTCACCAGACGGACAGGCGGGTTTGGCTCCACTTTATTAAAGAGCACCACTTCAATGCCTGCTTCTTTAAGTGATTCGATAACAGGATCAGCTACGCCAGCTTTGTAAATCCCTGGGTCTGTGACAAGGAGCGCTTTTGAAACGCCCAGTGCAGCTACTTCCTCACCCGTATGCTTGATTGCTCCGATTCCGTGCTTAATGACAGTCGGAATTTCAAATGTGTGGAATTTCTGCATACTTTCTACCTTCATATTTAATGTCATCATCAATCTCCCCCTCTTATGAATTGAACCAGTTAACCGCTGCCGGTTTTGTATTGCGATATACATGCTTGACTTCTGTGTATTCTTCAAGGCCTATTTTTCCAAGCTCGCGTCCGAACCCGGATTGCTTATAGCCGCCCCATGGCGCCTGTGCAAAGTACGGATGAAAATCGTTGATCCAAACGGTTCCCATTCTCAAACGGGCTGCTACCCGTTCGCATTTTTCAATATCTTTTGACCATACCGCTCCGGCCAGGCCGTAGATGGTATCATTCGCAAGCTCAATTACCTCTTCTTCAGAGCTAAAGGTTTCGACTGTCAAAACAGGGCCGAAAACCTCTTCCTGTACAATTCTCATGTCAGATTTACAGTTTGAAAAAATAGTAGGTTCATAGAAAAAGCCATTTTGAAGCGCTGGGTCTTCCGGGCGTTTGCCTCCTGTCTCCAGCTTCGCGCCTTCTTCTATTCCGATCTCTACATATTTTTCTACCTTTGCCCTGTGCTCCGCCGAAATAAGCGGTCCGCTTTCTGTCTCTGCGTGAAAACCGTTTCCGAGTTTTATGCGTTTTGTCCGTTTGACCAGCTCCGCCAAAAATTGATCATGAATGGCGTCCTCTACAAGCAAGCGGGAGCCTGCAGAGCATACTTGGCCAGCGTGGAAAAATACAGCGTTTAATGCCTGATCAACCGCAACTTCTAAATCCGCGTCCTTGAAAACGATATTTGGGTTTTTCCCGCCAAGTTCAAGGGCGATTTTTTTGACATTTCCGCTTGCCGCCCGCATGATATTTTTGCCTGTTTCGATTCCGCCTGTAAACGAAATCAAATCGACGTCTTTGTTTGCGGCAAGCTCATCGCCCACTGTAGCTCCCGGTCCAAGGACAAGATTGGCGACACCTTTTGGAACGCCGGCTTCTTCCATCAGCTTAAAGACTTTGATTGTCGTCAGCGGCGTAATCTCACTCGGCTTCATGACGATTGTGTTTCCTGCAGCCAGTGCAGGTGCGATTTTCCAGCTCGCTTGAAGAAGCGGATAATTCCATGGAGTGATCTGGCCGCAAACCCCAATCGGCTCCCTAATGATTTTGCTTTCTGAATCAGGAATCGGAGATGAAATGATCTCTCCGCCATCTTTGTCAGCCAAGCCGGCGTAATATTGAAAAACATTGGCGATATCGTCCATATCGGCTTTGCTTTCTTCGAGTGTTTTTCCTGTATCAAGAGATTCAAGCTCTGCCAGCTCCTCGAGATCGCGTCTGATTAATTCCGCAATTTTCAGAACAATCTTCCCGCGTTCAAGCCCGGATAATGAAGACCATTCTCCTTTGTCAAATGCTCTGCGCGCGGCTGCGATTGCCTTGATGGCGTCCTCTCGCCCTCCCTCGCTTACAGTTGCAATTTCTTCTTGATTAAATGGATTGATAATGCTCCGGATCTGTCCTTTTTCAGCACTGATCCATTCTCCGTCAATGTAAAATGTTTGACTCATATAAGCCTCCTTGACGTAAATAAAGTTTGTTAAATAAAAATTTAATGTTTTTAACAACCTTAATCTAACATACGGTTTTTAAACTGTCAAAGCCCCTTTTCGATTTTTCTTTTTGACTTTTCCTTATGTTTCGTTAAGATAAAGAACATAAAGAAATAACTTAACGAATTTAACTTTCTAAAGGAAAAGAGGGTCAGTATGGATGAAAATCCAGAATTTGCAGCTATAGAACAGGCTCGGGATCTTGTTATTGACTCCATTGCTGAAACGATGGATCTTTACGGAATTACCCGCAGTGTCGGGATTTTATATGGGACGATGTATATGAGGGATGAGATGACGCTTGACGAAATGCGCGAGGAGTTGCAAATGAGCAAACCAAGCATGAGCACAGGCGTCAAAAAGCTTCAAGACTTAAACGTAGTGAAAAAAACATTTCACCGGGGCATCCGCAAGCATACATTTGTGGCTGAAAAAGATTTCTTTAAATTTTTCACAAATTTCTTTCCCCCTAAATGGGAGCGGGAGGTTCAAGTGAATGTAGCAGCGATCGAAGAAGCTCAGGCTGATTTACAAAAGGTTTTAAGCAAGGAAGATCTCGATAAGGATATCAAAAATGAAGCGTTGCAGTTATATGATCAGCTGGAAAGCTCTAAAGCTTACTACGACTGGCTGAAGCGGCTTGCTGAAGCAGTGCAGAGCGGAGAAATTTTTAAATTTATACCGATCGAAACAAAGTAAAACAGCAAACGCCTGGGAAACCAGGCGTTTTTTTAGTGTAACTACTACAAATTTGAAAAATACGGGAAAAACACCCCATTTACTTCCAAAATATTTGATGGTAATTTTATGTAGGTAAAATTTGTATTTGGCCTTTCAGAGGAGGGGAAAAGCGGGCAGGCCTGTTTAATTAATCAATTTTTAGGGGGAATTTTATTATGAAACGCAAATTATTATCTTCTTTGGCAATTAGTGCACTAAGTCTCGGGTTACTTGTTTCTGCACCAACAGCTTCTTTCGCGGCTGAATCTACATCAACTAAAGCTCATACTGAATCTACTATGAGAACACAGTCTACAGCGTCATTGTTCGCAACAATCACTGGCGCCAGCAAAACGGAATGGTCTTTCTCAGATATCGAATTGACTTACCGTCCAAACACGCTTCTCAGCCTTGGCGTGATGGAATTTACGTTACCAAGCGGATTTACTGCAAATACGAAGGACACAATGAACGGTAATGCCTTGCGTGAAACACAGATCCTCAATAATGGGAAAACAGTGAGAATTCCTTTGGCACTTGATTTGTTAGGAGCTGGCGAATTCAAATTAAAACTGAATAACAAAACACTTCCTGCCGCTGGTACATATACTTTCCGCGCGGAGAATAAATCATTGAGCATCGGAAATAAATTTTACGCAGAAGCCAGCATTGACGTGGCTAAGCGCAGTACTCCTCCGACTCAGCCATGCGGCTGCAACTAATGTAAAAGACCGGTTAACACCGGTCTTTTTTTGCGTTTTCCCCTACCCTTTTTTCTCTCATTTCCGTTATCTTTTTTCTGGTTTAAAATTTAAATTGACAAACACTAGAAACAGGAGTAAATTCTTGAGTGTTCAATTTCATACAGTCTCTTTTACCGCTTAATCAAACACGAACGGGGGAACCAACGATTGGCTGTTTTATTAACAGCCTTGGGGTGAATCTTACTAAGTAAGAGGGGGTACTCTGAATCCCTAATCCGACAGCTAACCTCGTAGGCGTATACAGAGAGGAGGTCTATTGCGACCATTCTTCGAAATGGTCTTTTTTTCTTAAAAAAACGTTAATTTTACTAAGGGAGTTATGAACATTGGGAAGAATAAAAAATAAGCAATTTGCCGTGATCGGGCTGGGCCGGTTTGGCGGCAGCATTTGCAAAGAGCTGCACAGAATGGGACACGAAGTCCTTGCAGTTGATATCAACGAAGAAAAGGTCAATGCTTATGCTTCTTACGCCACTCATGCGGTAATTGCCAACGCCACCGAAGAAAACGAATTGCTTTCATTAGGAATACGCAATTTTGAATATGTGATTGTTGCCATCGGAGCGAATATTCAAGCGAGTACGCTGACCACCTTATTATTAAAGGAGTTTGATATTCCAAATATTTGGGTGAAGGCTCAAAACTATTATCATCATAAGGTGCTTGAAAAAATCGGCGCGGATCGTATTATCCACCCTGAAAAGGACATGGGTGTCAAGATCGCACAAAGCCTTTCTGACGAAAACGTTTTGAATTACATTGATTTATCTGATGATTACAGTATTGTCGAGCTGCTGGCAACGCGAAAGCTTGATTCAAAATCAATTATTGACCTGAATGTGAGAGCAAAGTACGGCTGCACGATCCTGGCCATTAAACATCATGGAGATATCCGTCTTTCTCCCGCACCTGAAGACATCATTCACGAGCAGGATTGCCTGGTGATCATGGGGCACAAAAAGGATATTAAACGTTTTGAAAACGAAGGGATGTAGACAAAGGTGACACTTCAAAAGGATAAAGTGATCAAATGGGTTCGGTTTACACCGCCTCAAGTGCTTGCAATTGGTTTTTTCCTAACCATTATCATCGGGGCTGTGCTGTTAAAGCTTCCGTTTTCTACACTGAAGCCATTGTCATGGATCGATGCCCTTTTTACTGCAGCTTCCGCTACAACCGTTACAGGGCTTGCAGTTGTCGATACCGGTACAGAATTTACACTTTTCGGGCAAACTGTCATCATGGGGCTGATTCAGATCGGCGGGCTTGGATTTATGACGTTTGCTGTTTTGATCGTCATGATATTAGGGAAAAAAATCGGGTTGAAAGAACGAATGCTGGTTCAGGAAGCCTTAAACCAGCCGACAATCGGCGGCGTCATTGGCCTTGTCAAAGTCCTGTTTTTGTTCTCGATCAGTATTGAATTGATAGCAGCACTCATCCTATCCATCCGGCTTGTGCCTCAGTATGGCTGGTCATCTGGCTTGTTTGCCAGTCTGTTTCACGCGATTTCTGCTTTTAACAATGCCGGGTTTTCGCTGTGGCCTGATAATTTGATGAGCTATGTTGGGGACCCTACAGTGAACCTTGTGATTACTTTCTTATTTATTACAGGAGGGATCGGATTTACGGTTCTGTTTGACATTATGAAAAATCGGCGTTTCAAAGCTTTTTCCTTACATACAAAGCTTATGCTTACAGGAACGCTGATGTTGAATGCGATTGCTATGCTTGTGATCTTTATTCTAGAGTACAGCAACCCTGGCACGCTAGGCCACCTGCATATAGGGGATAAACTATGGGCTTCTTATTTTCAGGCAGTGACGCCGAGAACCGCAGGCTTCAACTCCCTTGATTTTGGAAGTATGAGAGAAGGAACCATTGTATTTACTTTATTATTGATGTTTATCGGAGCAGGCAGCGCTTCTACGGCGAGCGGCATTAAGCTGACTACGTTCATCGTGATTTTAACATCTGTTATTGCTTACTTGAGAGGTAAAAAAGAAACGGTGATTTTCCGCCGCTCCATCAAATATCCGGTAATCATTAAGGCTTTAGCTGTGAGCGTCACCGGTTTGTTCATCGTGTTTTTAGGGATATTCGCCCTGACGATCACAGAACAAGCGCCTTTTATTCACATTGTGTTTGAAACCTTTTCCGCTTTCGGAACTGTCGGTCTATCGATGGGGCTTACTCCTGAACTGACAACAGCTGGCAAGTGTATCATCATTGTCATCATGTTCATCGGAAGAATTGGTCCTTTAACGTTCGTGTTTTCATTCGCAAAAACAGAGCAATCAAATATTCGATACCCTGACGGCGAAGTGTTTACAGGGTGATATCAAAAAAATCCGGCGTGCAATCGCCGGATTTTTTTATGATTCGATATGAGATTGATTTTGTCTTTTTTCTTGTTCTGCGATGATCTCGTTGTCCTCTGCGTTATCACGGGTCACTTTTTGTGTAAGAATCGCACCAACAGCTACGAGTATCATAACAGCGATGTAATAACCTTTTTCATTGAGTTCCAGGTTATCAGCATTATAGAGTCCGATACTAAACAAAAATACTCCCGCAAAAAAAGTGAAATAAGCCAATACGGTAAAGGCAACCGTATTTCTGCGTCTATATTTCTGCACCTTTGTTCCCTCCCAAAAGCATAGTTAATTAGTGTTAACTGTCGTGGAATATTATACCTCAAATTCCCCGGAATGGAACAAAGAATTAAAAATACCAGTAAAAAGGACTTAGGTTGCTTCCTTTATTTCAACAGCGGAATCATCAATCCAGCCGATGAGTTTATTATTGATTTGGAATTGGTACCATACAGACTGGCCTTTCTGTTTTTTAGACACAACCTTTATATCTTTGCCGACGTAAGATTGGGCAGAGGTAAGCCTTATAGACCGATCATCAGTAGAAGGCTTGGACCATACGTCTTGAACGGCACTATCTTTAATGGAAGCATGTAAATCCACTGATTTGAGGGATGGGTTTACCTTATCGTACTCATCCAAATCGTATTTTTCCACAATAGCGCTGATTTTATGAGCGTAGTCAGGGTCTGTAGCATATCCTGCTGTTTGCAGTGCAGTAGCAGCTTCCTTATAATCTCCAGCCTCAAGCACAGGTTTATACTTCTTTTTATTCCACGATGTGCCGCGGACGAACAATTGGGCATGGTCATCCATCGATTCAAAAAACGTGCTGTATTTTCGAAACTTCGCACGAATGGTTTTTCTTTTCCCTTTTTCAACTTCGTCCGTTTCCATCGTAACGTGATGGCCTTTATAATTTCCTTTTACGCCAAAAAGGTTGTTGGCCTTAGCAGCCAGCTCGCTATTCCCCCAGTCAGATTCGAGAATGGCCTGAGCGATTGTGATGCTGGGGAGGACATGATATTTTTCATACAAAATTTGGGCATGCCCGGACAGGCTGTCTATAAATACTTGCTGTTCATCAACTTCTTCGGTTTCTTTAGATGTTTCAATCGGTTTTGATAAAGTTGTCGCTAAAACAAACAGAGCTAGCGGAATCGATACAATGAAAAATAGTGAAATGAAGAGTTTACGTTTTTTCAATTTTTTACGGGCCATGAAAACCTTCCTTCGAATTAAGAGATTACGAATGTAAAAGAATCTACCTTTTAGAATTTTACTTGTACTTCTAATATTTTTCAATTCTTTAGGGATAAAGTTGGGAAAAGATTGCATAATAAAAACCTTTTCGTGAAAGGAAAAGGTTTTTATCACGTTTCTACTTTTGCAAATTTCTGAGTGCATTCCGATATTCTGTATCATTGATTACTTGATGTGATTTGACAGTTGCATTCGACAATCCCTGTCCTGAAACGGCCGGTTCCGGAGCTGTTTTTGCTTGGTCATGTGGTTTATGTGCAAGCTTGTGCCCCATTCCTGTAGCATTCATACAAAATGACAGGCAGACGAGCAGAACGCTGAGTATAAAAGAAATGAAAAAGAGATCATGATAAGCAGTCATCATAGAATCCTGTACCGAACCGTTTTGTCTGGCAGCATCTTTTTTCGTGAAAAAAACGATGAGAATCGGAACCCCCATATAGACAAACAATCTTAAAAACTGGACAGCTGTCATTCTCTTGACCAAATCAGGCAGCGGTCCTCCCATGGCAGCTCCCATCAGCCCTGCGGCGACTGTCAGGCCTGTTCCCGCTGCCAGCATGATAAACAGTGCTGCGAACATAGAGAGAGACGATTGATCCTGCATATGCAGCCATTGAAAATTTACAAAGACGAGAATAAGTCCGCCAATAATACCAAGCATCCCTGGTCCGACTTTATCATAAAACAGAGCGCTTAAAATGGCCGCGATCGCCACCCCGATTAAAAGAGTCAAGTTTAAAAGAATGAGCTGCTCCTGAGAAATATCATACATTTGACGGAGCAAGCCTTGAAAAGCAGACAGGCTGACAGCTACCGTTATCGTCCCTGCAGCTATGATCAATAACCCGAGCACCGGTTTTGGGAGAAGCATTAGTTTAATAGAAATGAAGGGATTTTTCACTTTATATTCTACTATTAATAGAACAATGAGCAAACATAACGTCACACCGAAACCTGTCCATACATAACCCGATGAAAGCCCCCATTTTTGCAGAAAAATGAATGAAACCGCTGAGGCTGCGGCAAGGAGAACAGATAAAAGAATTCCCGCACGATCAAGGGGCTGTTCTTGAGCCGCTGCTCCGTGATGTTCGTCATGGAGAAAGAAATAGCTCACCGCGACACCGATCAGTGACAATGTGCCAAAGGTGAAAAACAGCCATCTCCAATGCCCGCAGCTTGTAGCTATCGTTCCCAGGATCGTGCCGATGATAACAGAACCATAAAATCCCCCAATCAGCACAAGCAGGGCATAGTTCCTGCGTTCAATCGGGAATGACAGTACAAGCATTGGAATCATAATCATCAGCATGACACCTGTTGCCGCTCCCTGTAAAAAGCGTCCTGCCGCCATCCATACAATATCGTTTGAAAATGCGATGAGCAGTGACCCTAGTATAAAAACAGGTAATGAAGCAAGGTAGACGGGACGAGCACCGAATTTTTTCCTCAGCAGCGGTCCTGTCGGAACTAACAAGGCAAAGGCCATATTTCCGATCAATATTGGATTTACTGATGTGAAGACACTTGTTCCAACCGCTTTCTGAACAAGGCTTTGAACTGACGACAATGCCGTGTTAGACATCAATCCCGGCCCGACCGCTAAAACGGCGAGCAAAGAAATCACCCAATAGTGTTTTGTCTTCATGTTGTCATTCCTTCCTATATGAATACATGCGAAATACACCATTTTTTGAAAACAAAAGAAGCTAATAGATTTTCGCATACCATTAGCTTTCATTCTAATATTCTCCCTTTCAGGGGAAATGATATTATTTTATTATAAATATGTGAACAAATGAGCATATAATCAAATATTATTTCAAACCGACTATGTTTTGTCAATGGCGCAAATTTCAAGCTCCAACATAAACAGTTTTTGCCCCGATATTGTGTATAAGAGCCTAAAACTCCTCGCTTGTTCCTTCAAGTGAATCAAAGCAGGCAGTTTGAATCCTTTCATCCCCTATTCCAACTAATAAGCTCGAATAGGTTGGTGATAAGCCAACGTGTTGACCGCACATTTTTTTGTGTTCACTGGGCGTTTGCCGCCTCTAATTTGTATATAGGTAAATACCATGAATTAATCTGTGAAATACCAATGTTAGGAAATTTTTATTTTTTCCGGGAGGCAAAACGAATGGAACTGTATGAGTGTATCCAAGATATTTTTGGCGGCTTGAAAAATCCATCGGTTAAAGATTTAGCAACATCATTAAAACAAATTCCAAACGCAGCACAATTGAGTCAACCGTATATTAAGGAGCCAGACCAATACGCCTACGGCCGAAATGCCATCTATCGTAACAATGAGTTGGAGATTATCGTAATTCACATTCCGCCTAACGAGGAGACAACCGTCCACGATCATGGCCAATCTATTGGGTGTGCAATGGTGCTAGAAGGAAAACTCCTTAATTCTATCTATCGCTCAACCGGCGAACACGCAGAACTCTCCAATTCATACTTTGTCCACGAAGGAGAATGCCTTATTTCAACTAAAGGTTTAATTCACAAAATGTCCAATCCGACGTCCGAACGAATGGTATCTCTTCATGTCTACTCACCCCCTTTGAAAGACATGACGGTCTTTGAAGAACAAAGGGGTGTCTTGGAAAATTCATGATTGACAGATGAACTGCTCAACTGGAGGATTCAGAGAATGAACCTTTTCCTCAAAACAAAAAAAACCTTATAGAATAAGGGTTTACAGGTATGGAGCCAAGGGGGCTCGAACCCCTGACCTCTACGCTGCCAGCGTAGCGCTCTCCCAGCTGAGCTATGGCCCCGTATGTAACGTCATGTTTATTATAGATGATTTTTTTTTGAAAAACAAGCTGTTTCCTCTTGAATTGACAGAAAAAATAAGGCTCGGGATGAGCCTTATTTTTCGACTTACATCATGATTAAAAGTAAAATCACCCCGAGAATAATTCGATAGATTGCAAATGGGACGAGTTTGATTTTATTAATCAGTCTTAAGAAGAAACGGACGACAAACAAAGCGACAACAAAGGCACAGATAAAGCCGACGATGAAAAACGGCATCAAATCCGAGCTTAAGCTGTCCCAATGCTTCACAAGGCTAAGAAAACTTGCTCCCATCATGATCGGCATCGCCATAATAAACGTAAAATCGGCTGCCGCTCGGTGGTTTAACCCGAGAATAACACCTCCGGAAATGGTTGAACCTGAACGTGAGAAACCCGGCCAAAGGGCAAGACATTGGAATAAGCCGACTGCTATCGCCTGTTTATAGGAAATGCGGTCGAGGGTGTCTGTCGCTGCTTTCCGCTTATTCACCCAGTCAGCAAAAAGCATCAGGATTGCCCCGGCGATTAAACCGAAGGCCACAGTTTTAACGGAAAATAAATATTCATCAATGTAATCTTCAAACAAAAAGCCGAGAACAGCAGCTGGAACGAGCCCGACAGCAATTTGGGCAATGCTTAATTTATGTCCCTGCTTCTGGTCGCTTGTAATATTTTTTTTCAAGCCGAGTAAATTTAAAATTCGGTCTTTAAACACGATAGCTACTGCTAAAATGGAGCCTAGCTGAATAACTACTTTGAATGAATTAGCAGCTTCTTCTGACATCAGATTACTTGATTTAAGCCAGATGTCGTCTACTATGATCATATGTCCTGTCGAAGAAACCGGCGCGTACTCTGTTAATCCTTCTACGATTCCTAAAATGGCGGCTACAAACAATTCCCATAGAGTCATGATTTTGATTCTCCCCATTAGACATTTATTTTTTTACATAACGGAAGCTTCCCATAAATGGAAAGCCCGTCTTATATAACTATAAACGAAAATCACACTTTATGACCCGGCATATTTTCATTTTTTTCTTCGTCGTATAAATGTGACCGCATTTTAAACCAGTCAAATAAATGTGTGGTAATGACTTTGGCGACTGCATAGCCCGGAATGGCAAGAATGATTCCAACAACACCAAACAGTTTGCCGGCTGTTAACAGCAGAAATATAATCGTGATCGGGTGGATGTGAAGGTTTTTCCCCATAATTTGCGGAGAAATCAGCTTCCCTTCAATCAGCTGAACAATGGTCCAAACGATCACCAGCTTAAGCAGCATGAGCGGCGATGTCACTATGGCGATGATAATTGCAGGCGTAATGGCAATCGTTGGTCCTAAATATGGAACAATGCTTGTACATGCCGCAATGACTGCGAGCAATGAAGCATAATCCAGGCCGATAATCAAATAACCGATAAACAGCAAAAACCCGATACAGAAGCTGACAATGATCTGGCCTCTGATATAAGAGCTTAACCGATGATTCATTTCACTTAAGACTGTATATGTCTGTTCTTTCAATCGAGTCGGCACAAACTTCAGTATGTAGACCGGTAATTTTCTTCCGTCTTTTAGCAAATAGAAAAGAATAAACGGAACCGTGACGATCGAAATGATAATCTCAGTCAGCGCGCCGATAAAATTCCCAACGCCGGTAAAGGTGCTGTTTACGATCGTCGCTGCCTGATCCGAAACCTTTGTAGCAAGATCAGATATATTAATGTTCATCGTTTGCTGGGCCTGATTGACGAAGTTGCTGCCGATCAGCTGTTTCGTCTGGTCTTCTACGACATCGACATATCTCGGGATATTGTCAATCAAACTCATAATTTGTTCTTTTAAAAAGGGGATGATGGACACGATCGTGATCGTGATCAGCCCGATAATCAATAGATATAACAGCAATATAGAATAGATTCTTCTTATTCTTCTTCTTTCCAGGAAATCGACGACTGGATTTAACAGATAAAAAACAATGCCTGTCAAAATAATCGGAAGTGAAATTGTTTTGAGCAGAACAATAATCGGGGTGAAAATAAATGATGTTTTTGTAAATACAAGAATATTTAAACCAATCAGCAGCAGCACAAGCAAAAATAAAACAAACTTATTGTCCAAGAAGAATCGCTTGAATCTGCCGCTCCATGTTTGCAACGTCTCCACTATCGTTCCTCCGTCATACATAGTTTAGTTAAATTGTACACTATCGTCCCTATAATGAAAAATAAAAACCGTTAATTGCTGGAAAAGCTTTCTCTGTTGTCACATTCTATTTATCTCTATCATGTGATTTTGTTCTTTTTAAGCTATAATTTAGCTATATCATGCAAAAGGAGCGATACGAGTGATACGTTTTGCGATAATAGGAACCAACTGGATTACAGACCGCTTTCTTGAGTCAGCAGCGGATATAGAAGATTTGCAGCTGACTGCCGTTTATTCAAGATCGGCTGAACGCGCTGCTGAGTTTGCTGCTAAACACAATGCTGCGCATACCTTCTCAGACCTTCAGGAAATGGCGGAGAGCAATTGTTTTGATGCCGTATACATAGCCAGCCCGAACGCTCTTCACAAGGAACAAGCCGTACTCTTTATGAACCACGGCAAGCATGTGCTTTGTGAGAAGCCGTTTGCTTCAAATACAAGAGAAACAGAAGAGATGATCTCAGCGGCTAAGGCAAACGGCGTTGTCCTCATGGAAGCGATGAAGACCACTTTCCTGCCGAATTTCAAAGAGCTGAAAAAACATCTGCATAAAATCGGCACTGTCCGCAGATTTACCGCAAGCTACTGTCAATACTCCTCACGGTATGACGCATTCAGAAACGGAACTGTTTTGAATGCGTTTCAGCCTGAGCTTTCCAATGGGTCATTAATGGATATTGGCGTCTATTGTATTTATCCGGCTGTTGTGCTGTTTGGCGAGCCGAAGGATGTAAAAGCAAATGGATATGCTTTATCTTCCGGAGTAGATGGAGAGGGAACTGTCATTCTGTCTTACGATGGGTTCGAAGCTGTTCTGATGCATTCTAAAATCTCTACTTCATATGCCCCGGCGGAAATCCAAGGTGAAGACGGAACGATTGTAATTGATACGATTCACCGGCCTGAACGTGTTGAAATCCGCTACCGCGACGGCCGCCTTGAAAACATTGCGATCCCTGATCCTAAACCGGCGATGTTCTACGAAGCAGAAGAATTTGTCACGCTCATAAAAGAGAATAAGCAGGAATCTGAAGAAAATACATTTGAACGATCTTTGATCACCGCAAAAATTATGGAAGAAGCAAGAAAGCAAATGGGGATTGTGTACCCTGCTGATCATGCTTAAAAAAATCCGCCCGCGTACAAATGACGCGGCGGATTTTTTATTAGGCAATCGGAGAAGACGCCTTCCTTTTTAAAAGCACCTCTTGTTCATACTCTTTGATATCATGCAGCCATGTCTCTTTTACCGGCACGCCCATTTGTTCACAGTAGGAATCCCAGATGGCTCCGAAAGGATATGTTTTGAATTCCTCCATAAGGGCCAGCCTTTCTGTATAGCGGCCCTCTTCCTGCAATTGTTTTAAATAGCCGTTCGGAAGAAGCAAGGCATACAATAAAGCTTTGATCATATTTCTCGTTCCGATGGTCCAGGCCGCTACACGGTTAATGCTGGCATCGAAAAAATCCAGACCGATGGCGACCTTCTCAAGAGCCTGATTACGCACAATTTCAAGAGCGATTTCTCTCAATTCATCATCCAAAACCACTACATGGTCGCTGTCCCAGCGAACTGGCCGAGATACGTGCAAAGCAAGCTTGTCTGTAAAAAGCAGCATGGACGAGATCTTGTTTGATACCGTCTCAGTCGGATGAAAATGGCCTGTATCAAGTAAACAAAGCTTATGATTCGTCAGAGCATAGGCGAAATAAAATTCATGAGATCCGACAACATATGATTCAGAACCAAGCCCGAACAGCTTGCTTTCAACTGAATCGAGATTGTGTTGTTCACTGATCTCTTCTGCGAAAATCTGATCCAGTGATTCTTTTAATCTTTTACGCGGTGTCAGCCTGTCACTCGGGACATCCTTATAGCCGTCGGGAATCCAAATATTCGTCAAGCAAGGGGTGCCTAATTCTTTCCCGAAGTATTCTCCGATACGGCGGCACGCGATGCAATGCCTGATCCAAAATTCTCTGATATCCGGATCGGGGTGTGAAAGGGTGAGTCCATCAGCCGCTTTCTCATGCGAAAACAAGGTCGGATTGAAATCTAAACCTAGCCCTAAATCTTTTGCCCATTTTACCCAGTTTTCAAAATGCTGCGGCTTCAACTCGTCACGTGCTGTCTCTTCCCCGTTAGTTTCTGCGTAAATCGCATGAAGGTTCACACGGTGTTTTCCAGGAATGAGAGAAAGAGCCTTCTCCAAATCTCTTCTTAATTCTTCAGGCGTTTGCGCTTTTCCAGGATAATTGCCGGTCACATCAATTCCTCCTGAAAGCTCGCTCTTATTTACTTCAAAGCCTTCAATGTCGTCACCCTGCCAGCAGTGGATTGAAATGGGCACTTGCTTTAATTGCCGAAGCGCCTCTTCAACATCAATCCCCCATTTTTCATATGCCTGTTTTGCACTGTCATAATTGGTTTTTATGGTCATGCAGCTCTCTCCCTTATTTCAGTTTTTTAATCCAAATAGAAAACTTCCTTTAGATCTATCGAAACAGGACTGAAATCCGAATTTGTTTTCATTAAGGGCGCCATCGTTTTCCACCATCTCCGGCAAACTTCCGTGTCCGCCATCTTTCTCCATTTCCCTTCATCCTCTATTTCTAAATATGCAAAAAGCCGGCCTGTTTCCTCATCTAGAAAAATGGAATAATGGTGGGCTCCATGAGCTTTGAGTGCTTCTGCCATCTCAGGCCAAATGTCATCATGCCGCTGCTTGTATTCTTCGTACTTGTCTTGATGGACAAACATGATACTGGCTTTTCTTTTCAAACTTTGTCACCTCTTCATTATTTAGATAGCGCTTTCAAAACAGTTTGCTGAAATGACTGAATGATCGTGCTTCTGTCAATGTCTTTGGGTGTAAACACTTTGATCGGAAAGGAATTTCTGACGACTTGCCGGGCTTCTTTTATGTCTTTGACTTCTTTGGCAGCAATCATTTGCATCAGCAGATTTCCTATGGCGGTTGCCTCTACGGGCCCTGCGTATACTGCTTTTTCGCTCATGTCTGCCGTTAATTGATTTAAGAAATCGTTCCGGGCTCCGCCGCCGATGATATGAAACTGATCGATCGTTTTTTCTGTGATCGTTTCGAGTTCTTTGATGGCTATCGCATAGATGATGGCTAAATTGCTGTAGATGCAGCAGGCAAGTTCGCCTGCAGTGCGGGGAATCTTTTGGCGGGTTTCTCTGCAATAATGTTGGATTTCCATTATCATGTTTTCTGGATTGAGGAAGCGTTTATCATTTAAGTTTATAAATTGCTGGAATGGTTCTGTTTTTTCGGCTTCTTCTGCAAGCTGCTGGAAAGAGTAATCTGCTTGTAACTGCTGTCTTACTTCTTGTATCACCCACATGCCGATAATGTTTTTGAGAAAGCGAATGGTGTTGTTTGCGCCGCGTTCATTTGTATAGTTGTTTTTCAAAGCCAGATCAGTTATTATCGGTGTTTTGTTTTCAACCCCGATTAGCGACCATGTTCCGCTGCTGATATACGCCCAGCCATCATTTACACCAGGCGCCGCGATGACGGCCGAGGCCGTATCATGTGTTGCGACTGTCATCACCTTGCACGCCGGGAGATCATAATCCGGAAACCAGTCATTTCTTAGCTTCCCGAGCTCATACCCCGGTTCAGTCAACGGGGCAAATTGCTGTTCGTAAACAGACACGGCTTCAAGCAATTCAGGATCAAACTTTCCCGTTGAGACGTTTAAAAGCTGTGTTGTGGACGCATTCGTGATTTCTGTTACAGCTTTTCCGGTTAAGCAATAGCCTAAATAATCAGGAACCATCACAATTTTATCTGTCTTTTTCAGCAGCTCACGGTTTTCTTCATACAATTGATAGATCGTGTTGAAAGGCTGAAATTGTATTCCTGTTTTTTGATAAATTTTAGCCTTCGAGAGGGTATGTTCCAGTTTGTCTATTGTATGATCTGTTCTTCTATCACGATAGGATATTGCTTCGCGCAATCGATTTCCTTTTTCATCCATCAAGACATAATCAACTGCCCATGTATCGATGCCAATGGTGCAGTGTTCATGTCCAAGCGTTTTTACTTTTTGCAGTCCTTGCAGGATTTGTTTTAGCAAATGATCAATATCCCAAAAGCAATGCCCGTCTCTTTGACTAAAACCGTTAGCAAATCTGTGAATCTCTTGTATGTCAAGCTTCCCTTCCTTCAGTTCACCTACCATGATTCTCCCGCTTGATGCGCCTATATCAATGGCAGTATAAATCATTCTTTCACCCTCTCTTCGGAAGAGGAACAGCTGTCACCTTCACCTTTTTGTCTTCAAGAGCTTTTACCGATGCCGGATCAAGTCCAGAATCTGTAATAACGCGGCTGACATCTTGCAGCGAGGCGATATGTGAAAACTCGCGGTTCCCCCATTTGCTTGAATCGGCCATCAAAATGGTCTGGTCTGACCTTTCGATCATCCGTTTTTTGAGCAGCGCCTGCCACTCATTTGAGTCACTCATCCCGTTGTTTACATCAAATCCCTTACATGACAGAAAGGTTTTATTGACATGATAGGTCTCAAGTGAACGTTCTGCTAACGGGCCGGCAAATGATAATGATTTTTCCAGCAAAATGCCGCCTGTTGAAATGACTGATATGTTTTTTTTATTGCTGAGTTCAATGGCTGCTTTCATTGAGTTTGTAATCACGGTGAGCTCAATGTCAGGGAGTATTTTCGCCATGTACCAGGCGGTTGTGCTTGCATCGAGAATAATTCGGTCTCCGCTTTTTACATATTTGGCCGCTTCGTGAGCAATAGCTTTTTTTTCGATGACATTTGTGATTTCCCGTTCAGAAAAATGAATTTCTGATTCCTTCTGCTGAATACTGACCGCTCCTCCATGACTCCGGCTCAGTTTATGTTCTTTTTCAAGCTTCTCAAGATCACGCCGAATGGTTTCCTCTGTAACTGAAAATATGTCACTTAATTCGGCAACGCGGATGCTTGAACGCGTATTCACTATTTCCACTATTTTTTGCTGCCGTTCTGCTACTAGCATCAGTAACGCCCTTCCTCATATCGTAATCCATCTTATAATTTTTATCATAGCATATTTCTAACGCGTAAAAGCAGCAGGGACGCCGCCGTCTACCGTGAGCATGCAGCCCGTTGTTTTTTCGGCTTTAGAAGAAGCGAAAAATGCAATGGCTTCGGCAATATCCTCCGGGTAAATATTGACGAGCAATGCAGTCCGTTTCCGGTAATGTTCTTCCAGCTGATCCGGTTCAATCCCGTACGCCGCGGCTCGTTCCTCACGCCAGCTTGAACCCCAGATTGCCGATCCTTGAAGAACCGCGTCCGGCAAAACGGAGTTGACCCTAATGCCGAATTCTCCGCCTTCTGCAGCAATGCATCTTGCTAAATGGGTTTCAAGCGCCTTAACCGAGCTGTAGGCAGAGGCGTTTTTCCCCGCATAAACCGAATTTTTCGATCCGACAAATACCATGCTTCCGCCTCTATTTTGCTGTTTCATCTGTTTAAACGCTTCACGGGCTACAAGGAAATAGCCTGTTCCTAAAACATTCATATTAAGATTCCATTCTTTTAGACTTGTTTCGTCAAATGGGCTTGATGTGGCCAGCCCGGCATTATTGATGACGATATCAATGCCGCCGTAAGCAAGTGCCGCTTGTTCAAAAGCTGACTGTACGTCTTTTTCCTTTGTCACATCCATTTTGACAGCCATTGCACGCCCTTCTCCGTACGCATCGTTTATTTCCCCGGCAATTTTCTGTGCACCTTCTATATTCAGATCAGCTGCGATTACGTGCCCTCCCTCAGCTGCAAATCGGCGGCATGCTGCACTGCCGATTCCGCCAGCCCCTCCAGTTATCAGCGCTACTTTTCGGGAAAACTCTGCTTCCGGCGGGGCAAGCGTAAGTTTATATAGTTCGAGCGGCCAATATTCGACATGGTAGGATTCATTTTCATTTAAAGAAACAAATTGCCCCAGAGCTGTTGCTCCTTTCATAACGGCGATGGCCCTCCGATATAAGGCCCCGCTTACTTTAGACATGGTATAGCTTTTTCCTGTATTCACCATTCCGATTCCAGGAATCAATATCACCCGCGGAGCGGATTCAAAGATTTGATCCCCATCCTGCTGATTGCGTGTAAAGTAAGCCTGATACTCTGACGTAAAGCGCTCGACTCCTGACTTGAGCAGATCCGCAAGCTTGTGAACATCTTGAGTTTCCGGATTCCAATCAATGTACAGTGGAACCCTTTTTGTGTGAACAAGGTGATCCGGGCATGCCGCACCGATTTGCGAAAGTGCTGGCGCTTGAACACTGTTTACAAATTCCAAGACGTCGTCATGATCATCATAGGAAAGGATCTGTTTCTTTTCTTCACTTACAGTTCCTCTGATCACAGGCATGATCTCAGCCAATATTTGTTTTCTGCGATCTTCCGGCAGCGGCTGATATCTTTTGCCTCCGAATACCTCATGCTGATTGATACGGTCGTTAATATACTGCTCGGCTTCTTGAATGATGGATATCGTTTTTTGATAACATGTTTCAGACGTCTCTCCCCAAGTGACTAAGCCATGTTTCTCCATTAACACAAGCTCGGCGTGAGGGTTGTTCGCTACGCCTTCAGCGATTATTTTAGACAAAGCAAATCCAGGGCGGACGTATGGCACCCATACAAACCGGTTTCCGTAAATGTCTTCAGCGATCTGTTTTCCATTATCTGCGCAGCATATGCTGATAATCGCATCTGGATGGGTATGGTCAACATGCTTGTATGGCAGAAAAGCGTGTAATAGTGTTTCAATTGAAGGGCGGGGATGTTTGCTGTCAATCATACAATGAGACAGGTAATCTACCATTTCTTCATCTGACATTTGGTCCCTTTCAATCAGCGGGCGGATATCATCTAATTTCAAACCGGTAAAGTTATGCGCTTTCATTGTTGCCAAATCTGAACCGCTTCCTTTTACCCACATGACTTCTATTTCACGGCCTCTAAAATCCTTTTCCGTTGTCTTCATAGATGTATTCCCCCCGCCCCAGTTGCAAACAGTGCGGTCTGACCCGATCAAATTGGACCTGTACACCAGTTCCTCTACACCTTTAGGCAGCTTTGCAGCTCGGTCTGAATCCCATATATGCTTCACCATATTTGATATTCCTCCATACCCTTTTATTTGTATCCGTTTTCATTATATATGATCTTCATTTGTTTTTGAATTATTTTTGTTTATTTTTGTTTTCAATAAAAAAAGAAAGCAGCAGAATATGCCGCTTTCTCGTTCATTATGATTCAATTTTAAATTTTTTCGTAATGTCCTGAAGTTCTTCCGCCATGTTTGCCAACGTTTCCGCTGAAGAACTGATTTCTTCCATGGACGCAAGCTGTTCTTCAGCCGAAGCCGCGATATCCTGAATGCCTGCCGAGCTTTCTTTCGCCACTGCAGAAATGTCTTCAACAGCACTTGACACTTCATGTGATCCGGCTGATAGTTGTTCAACCGTCGCGTTCAAGTTTTGCAATTCGCCGGAAATTTGGGTTGTCATCTCATAGATTTGTTTAAAGCTTTCCGCTGTTTTGTCAGTAATCTGCAAGCCTTCCTTCACTTCATGATTCACAGATTGGAACATCGAAAGGGAAGTGCTGATTTCTCTGACAATCTCTTGAATTAATCCTTCAATTTCCTTGGCGGAGTCTGCTGATTGCACGGCAAGTTTTCTAACCTCTTCCGCAACTACTGAGAAGCCTCTTCCGTATTCTCCCGCTCTTGCCGCCTCAATCGCAGCATTTAATGCCAGCAGGTTGGTTTGGTCAGCGATGCCATTAATCACATTCAAGATGCTGTTGATGTCTTGCGATTTTGTTTCAAGGCCCTTCACAACCGCTTCCGCTTGTTGAACGGATTGGTCGATTGTTTTCATTTGGCCGACTGTGTGTTCCACCAGTTTCTCGCCGCTGCCCGCAGCCTCAGAGGACTGAATCGATGATTTCGTAATGGTTGAAGAGGCTTGTGCCACTTTTGAAATCCCGTGATTCATTTGAGAAAGGTGGTTTGAGCTTGTTTCCAGTTTCTCGCTTTGCGCCTCGTTGCCATCTGAGAACTGTTCGATGGCGAGTGTAATATGTTCAGTTGCCTTACTCGTTTGAGCTGCGCTTGCCGTCAGCTCCTCAGAAGATGAGGCGACGTTTTCGACAGACGCTTGAATAACGCCGATTACAGAACGCAATGATGCAGACATTTCATTAAAGCTCTCGCCAAGCTGGCCAAACTCGTTTTTCGAGTGAATATCAATGACTTCTGTGAGATCACCGTTGCTGATTTTTGCAGACGTTATGACAAGTTTTCTTAATGGCTTGGTAATGGCACGAATAATATACAGTATGAGTATGCCGCCGATTACAATAGACACGCATAGAATGATAATCGCAGTGTTCAGCACCGGGCTTGAAGCATCTTGCAATTCACTGACAAAATAAGTGCCCGCGATTTTCCAGCCAGTCAATTTATTTGTCGTAAAGGCCATTTTCTTTTCTTTGCCTTCGAATGTATATTCAAAGGAGCCGTCATTTTTGGAATATACTTGGTTTGTCCAATCGCCGGAGCCGGTTGTCCCAGGCTTAATCGTCGGATGGGCGATATATTTTTTGTTGCCTGTCGTAATAAATGCATAGCCTTCTTTACCGATTTTGATTCTCTGTGATGCAGTAAGCACCTCATCCAGGTTTAAATCAAGCGCTATAACCCCTGACCCGTCTTTTAATTGTTTTGAAATTGTGACAACGGTATTCCCTGTTGCTTCATCCGTATACGGTTCTGAGAAAACAGCCTGTCCTTTTTCCGCAACGGCCTGTTTGTACCAGTCACGTCCTGTCGGATCGAAGCCTTTCGGAACACCGCTGTCCGGATATTTGTAAAGCTTCTTATCTTCTGAAGCAGCATAGATCGCGCCTACATCATCGTTAAGTGTCGTGTACTGCTTAAATTTCTCTTTCAGTAAGGTTTTGTTTTTGCCTAGCAATAGGTCTTTATCGATTGTCTCACTATAATAATCTACTGCTTTCACTTTATTATTCAATTTGTTTTGCAGGGTGCTATTGAGTTCCTCAACGTTTCCCACTGCACTATTGGTTAGTTCCCTGTCCAGTGCGTTCCAAGCTGATTGATAACTGAAATATGCTAAAACCCCAACCGGCAAAATAAGCACTGCCAGAAACGCAGCGATTAGCGGTTTGCTGATCGATGGCTGTTTGATCCATTGTATGAATTTTCCCATTCCTGTTGACTCCTCCTTTAAGCTAAATCTAATATCGTCAACTAGGATAAAAGGTTTAATAAAAAAACTAAAAAAAACACCCAAGCGCAACATGCTTGGGTGTTAAGGCTTATTATTCGATTTTGAATCGGTTAGTCATATCGCGAAGCTCTTCCGCCATAGACGAAAGGGTTTCTGCAGACGAGCTGATTTCTTCCATGGAAGCAAGCTGCTCTTCAGCTGACGCAGCGATATCTTGAATATGTGCTGAGCTTTCTTTGGAAATCGATGCAATATGCTCAGACGCTCCCGATACTTCCTCGGAGCTGGCAGAAAGCTGCTGAACCGTCGCACTCATATTTTGCAGTTCGCCGGCGATTTGGTTCGTCATTTCAGAAATGCGCTTAAAGCTCATTTCTGTTTTATCTGTGATATCAAGTCCTGTCTGCACCTCTTGATTGACAGACTGGAACATGCCGAGAGATGTATTAATTTCCTTCACAATTTCGATGATTAATCCTTCAATCTCTTTTGCTGAATCTGCTGACTGTACTGCCAGTTTTCTTACTTCTTCCGCTACAACAGAGAAGCCTCGGCCGTACTCGCCTGCACGGGCTGCTTCAATTGCCGCATTTAAGGCAAGCAGGTTTGTCTGGTCTGCGATGCCGTTAATCACACGCAAAATGTTTGTAATGTCTTTCGATTTCGTTTCCAATCCGCGTACGACTTGCTCCGCTTCTTTAACGGACTTGTCAATGACGTTCATTTGGCCGACGGTTTGGTGAACAAGCTTGCCGCCTTCACTTGCAATTTCCGTCGATTGAACAGATGAATCTGTGATGACTTCAGAAGCTTGAGCCATATTCGTCAACCCGTCATTCATTTGATAAATATGCTCTGCTGCCGTTTCAATATTTTCGTTTTGTTTTTCATTGCCGTTAGAAAACTGTTCAATCGCCAATGTAATATGCTCTGTTGCCTTGCTCGTTTGTGCAGCAGATGCAGTCAGCTCCTCAGAGGAAGCGGCAACATTGTCTACCGAATCCTGGATGGCGTGTATGAGAGAACGAAGTGACGACGCCATATTATTAAAGCTTTTGCCGAGCTCGCCCAATTCATCTTTTGAACGAATATCAATGGTTTCCGTCAAATCTCCCTCGCTGATCCGCTTAGAGGAACCGACAAGCTGTTTCAGCGGTGTTGTAATCGACCGAATGATCAAAGTCATGACGATAATCCCTATGATAATAGCTGCGGCCAAGACAATTAAAGCAAGGTGAAGGACAGGCTGGGCTGCCTCGTGGATTTCGTCTAAATACATGGTGCCGCCGATCTTCCATCCCGTTAACTTGTTTGTGTCAAAGGCCATTTTTTTCTTATCGCCGTCCATGGTGTATTGAAAATCGCCTTTATCAGCATTCAGCATCTTATCGAGCCAGTCGCCTTTTAATTCAGTTCCTGATTTTTCATTAGGATGAGCGACAACTTTTTTGTCCTTCGTCATGATAAATGCGTAGCCTTGTGTGCCGATGTTGACTTTTTTGGTTGTTTTCAACAGATTTTCAATGGTCATGTTGATTGCGATAACGCCTGAACCATCTTTTGTCTGCTGGGCGATTGTCACAACCATCGTATTTGTAGACGCGGTTTTATAAGGATCTGTCACAACGACTTTTCCTTTATTCGCAACCGCTTTTTTGTACCAGTCGCGTTCAACCGGATTGTAGCCGCTCGGCATCGGGAGATCCGGGTAACGGGTAAATCGCCCGTTTTCGTCACTAGTATAAATGGACTCTACATCTTTATTAATGCTGATATATTGTGAGAATTTCTCTTCAATGCTTGCATTGCTTTTTGCTTTATATCTCTCTTTTGTCAGCCATTCGCTGAAGTAAGCAGCGCTGTTTTCTTTTTCGCCGATGCTGGTGTTAATGATTTCGTTTAATTGCTGTACATTTTCTAATGCGCTCCCCATCATCTGTCTGTCGAGCGAGCTGCTAGCCGATTGATACGCAAAGATCGCCAATATGACAACCGGTATGATGAGGATCGACAGAAAGGAAACGAGAAGCTTCCGTGTAATTGATCTTTGTTTTATGAGTTGGAGTATTTTTTTCATCATTCATTTCTCCTTTTTTATGCTACCCTTCATATCGGCTGGAAATGGGTAAATATATACAGCAAAAAAGAAGAAATTTAACAAAAGTAACTAATTTCCCATAAATAGATAGTCTTTTAGACCTATTATTTATCTATCTTAAATCGTTTTGTCAGATCACGGAGTTCTTCAGACATTCTTTCAAGCGTCAGTGCTGATGAACTGATCTCCTCCATGGATGCCAGCTGTTCCTCAGCTGAAGCGGCGATATCTTGGATACCGTCCGAGCTTGCCTTAGAAATGGCTGTGATATCATTTGAAGCTGCGGAAATTTCTTGTGCTCCCGCCGACAGCTCCTCAACCGTCGCATTCATGTTTTGCAGCTCGGAAGCAATCTGATTGGTCATTTGCGAGATATGTTTGAAGCTCTGCTTTGTTTCGTCCGTCATGACAAGCCCTGTTTCAACTTCTTTGTTTACGGACTGAAGCACGTTCAATGATGTGTGGACTTCTTTTACTATTTCACTGATCAGCGATTCAATTTCTTTTGCCGAGTCAGCCGACTGTACCGCGAGCTTTCTCACTTCCTCAGCGACGACTGAGAAGCCCCGGCCATATTCACCCGCTCTGGCAGCTTCAATAGCGGCATTTAAGGCCAAAAGATTGGTTTGATCCGCAATACCGTTGATAACACGCAAAATATTTGTGATATCCTTTGATTTGATCTCCAGCCCTTTCACCACTTGTTCCGCTGCTTTTACAGAATGGTCAATTGTGTTCATTTGGCCGGCTGTTTTCTGGACGAGTATCTCCCCTTTACTTGACACTTCGGTTGAATCTGCTGATGTCTCTGTAATCACTGCGGCCGCCCGCGCCAGCTCTGCCAATCCGTCATTCATTTCATTAATTTGTTCAGTTGTCGTTTCTATTTTCTCGCTTTGGCTTTCGCTCCCGTTTGAAAATTGCTCGATAGCCATCGTAATGTGCTCAGTGGCTTTGCTTGTCTGGCCTGCCGATGCAGTCAGCTCTTCGGACGATGAGGCAACGTGTTCTACTGAGTTTTTGATTCCGTGAATGAGCGAGCGAAGTGAGTGTGCCATATGATTGAAGCTCTCGCTCAGAACGCCGAGTTCATCTTTTGAATTGATTTCAATCGTTTCGGTCAGATCGCCTTCACTGATTTTTTCAGCTGATGCGACAATGCGTCCCAATGGCTTTGTGATGGATCGAACCACAAAATAAATCGCCGTCATTCCGGCTGCGATGGCAATCGCCAGAACGACTGAAGCCATGATCAGAACCCTGCTTGCAGCATCGTGAATCTCGTTTGCATACATCGTGCCGCTGATTTTCCAGCCTGTTGTTTCGCTAGTGGCAAACGCCATTTTTTTCTTTTTGCCTTTGTACGAATATTCAAAGTCTCCGCTTTTATCCTTGTAAAGCTTATCAACCCAGTCCCCTTTTAGCTCTGTTCCTGCTTTTTCTCCAGAGTAGGCGATGACTTTCTTGTTTTGGCTCAAGATAAAAGCATAGCCTTCTTTTCCAATATTGATTCCTTTCGCGGTAGTGACTAAGTCGTCAATTTTCATATCAATGGCGACAACGCCTGATCCATCCACTGTTTGACGGGCGATGGTGACGACCATTTTTCCTGATGAAATCGATTCATAAGGCTCAGTGACTATTGTTTTGCCTTTATTGTCCATTGCTTCTTTGTACCAATCTCTTTCCAAAGCATTAAAGTCACTTGGCATGTCAGCGTACGGATAACGTGTGAATTCCCCGTCTTTGCTGCTGGAAAATACCGCAGCGACATTATCATTCATTTGGATAAATTGTTTAAATTCCTGTTTCAGCTCTGTTTTCTTTTTATCCTGAAACTTATCTGCTGTCGCCCAATCGCTAAAATACGCGAGGCTCTTTTCAGTCGTTCTGATTTTATCATCAATAATGTGATCTAATATTTGAATGTTTTCCTTGGCGCTTTGCGTCATCTGTACATCAAGTGAGGAAACTGCTGATTGATAAGCGCTTACCGAAAGGGCGGTTATCGGGACAATTAAGATCAGCAGGAAAGAAATGATAAGTCTCCTTGCAATTGATGATCTGCGAATAGTGGTAAGTGTTTTTTTCATTTCCTTTTGAACCTTCTTTCAATAATTTACAAATTATATCGACAGAACTTCCTTTAAATTACATTGAAAATAGAGGTAAAAATGAAAAATAGTTCAAAACTCACCGTATAGACTAGGACTTTGTTAATGTTTCCCATATAAAAAAACAGCGCCTTGATCAGCGCTGTTTTTCGGTTTTTACTCGATTTTAAATTGTTTCGTCAGATCGCGAAGCTCTTCTGCCATCTGCGCAAGAGTGGTCGCTGATGAACTGATTTCTTCCATGGAAGCAAGCTGTTCCTCAGCTGATGCGGCAATGTCCTGGATGCTTGCCGAGCTTTCTTTCGACACGTCTGCAATGCCGCTGACTGCTGCTGAAACATGCTGTGAACGGCCTGACAGCTGCTCGACGGTGGAATTCATCGTCTGCAGCTTGCCCGCGATTTCGTTTGTCATGCTGAAAATGCTCTGGAAGCTTTCTTTTGTATTGTCTGTGACAACAAGTCCGGATTGCACTTCCTGATTAACCTCTTTAAACATGTGAAGGGAGGTTTCAATCTCTGCGACGATTTCTTGGATCAGCTTTTCGATTTCTTTTGCTGAATCGGCTGATTGAACAGCCAGCTTGCGCACTTCCTCCGCTACGACAGAGAAACCGCGGCCTGACTCTCCGGCACGCGCCGCTTCAATAGCCGCGTTTAATGCAAGCAAATTTGTTTGGTCTGCGATGCCGTTGATGACTCTCAAAATGCTTGTAATGTCTTTTGATTTTCCTTCTAAGCCTTTGACTACAGCTTCAGCCTGCTGAACAGATTGATTAATCGAGTTCATTTGGCCGACTGTCTGCTGCACAAACTTTTCACCTGTTCCGGCGATTTCCGTTGATTGGATAGACGCCTTTGTAATATCTGACGATGTTTGTGAGACTTGCTGGAGTCCTTCATTCATTAAGTTCAACTGATGAGAGCTGGATTCAACCTTTTCGCTTTGCTCTTCGTTTCCGTTTGAGAACTGCTCAATCGCCATCGTAATATGCTCGGTGGCTTTACTTGTCTGTCCGGCAGATGCGGTAAGCTGTTCGGAAGATGCGGCCACATTGTTCACCGAGTCCTGAATTGCGCTGATTAGAGAGCGGAGGGATTGTCCCATTTCGTTGAAGCTTTCTCCTAGCTCCCCTAGCTCATCCTTTGAATGAATTTCGATCGTTTCGGTCAAATCCCCTCTGCTGATCGTTTTCGATGATTGAACAAGACGTTTTAACGGTTTTGTAATCGAACGAACAATAAACAGAATTAAAATCCCGCCTGCCACAATGGAGGCAATCAGTACGATCATGCCCGTTACCAGCACAGACTTTGAGGCATCCTTAATTTCATCCATATACATAGTGCCGGCTATTTTCCAACCAGTCAGTTCATTTGTAGTGTAGGTCAGCTTTTTATCTTCGTTATTAAGAGTGTACTTGAGTTCACCGCTGTCATTCGCATACATTTTGGCTACCCAGTCGCCTGACAGCTTTTCTCCAGCCTTATGGTTCTTATGTGCGACGTAGGTTTTGTTTTTTGTTGCAATGAAAGCATAGCCTTCTTTTCCGACCTTGATTTGTTTCATCTGTTCTAACAATTTATCAATGGTAATATCCATGGCGACAACGCCTGAGCCGTCCTTCAGCTCTTGTGCAATGGTAATGACCATGCTTCCGTCACTCGCAGCCACGTAAGGATCTGTCACGACAATTTCACCGCCGGCCTTCATCGCATCCTGGTACCAAGGGCGTTGTCTAGGGTCGTATCCGTCCGGCAATGTCTCTTTTGGCGCTTGTACGTAAGTGCCGTTATCTGCGCCTCCATAAATTCTGGCTACGCCCTGATTAATAGATACGTATTGTGAAAATTTAGCTTTGATCTCTTCTTGATTCGATTTTCCTTTGAATGCGGATCTTTTAAGAGATTCACTGAAAAAGGTAACTGCTTTCGCTTTTTCTCCCAGATCATTTGTAACGGTTGTATTAAATGTATCGACACTGTTTTTCGCATTCCCCATCATTTCCTCATCCAGCTTTCCGCTGGCGCTTCGGTAAGAACTAAATTCTAATATAAGAATAGGGATAATGAGAATCGCAATAAATGAGACGATTAATTTCTTTGAAATAGACGGTTTCTTCAGCCAATTGATAAAAGTCTTCATGTCTACTTGCTCCTTCAGGTTTGATACAGTATATATCGGCTGCTTAAAAAAGTTTTAAAATAAAAAATGGAAGAAGTTCTTTTGCCAGTCTTCAGTCTTTTTAGCTTTCATTGCCCAAGCCTTTTGCATATCTTATAAAAAACAAGGGGGGCTAATCATGATTATAGTATCAGGACAATTGCTCCGTCCCCAGGATATTGAAAACTGGCAGATTGATCAAAATCTGAATCCGCTCTTAAAAGAGATGATTGAGACGCCTGTTCAGTTTGATTATCATTCAATTGCTGAACTGATGTTTGAGCTGAAACTGCGAATGAATATTGTCGCAGCGGCAAAGACACTGCACAAAAGCGGGGCGAAGTTTGCCACTTTTTTGAAAACATACGGGAATACAGCGTATTGGAGGGTTTCACCAGAGGGCGCCTTGGAGCTGAAATACAGAATGCCGCCTTCAAAAGCGATTCGGGACATTGCAGAGAACGGCCCTTTTTACGCATTTGAATGCGCAACCGCAATCGTTGTTATTTATTACTTGGCCTTAATCGATACAATCGGGGAAGACAAATTCGATGCCAGCTTTGACAGAATTATTTTATATGATTGGCATTATGAGAAGCTGCCGATATATACAGAAACAGGACATCATTTTTTCCTTGGCGATTGTTTGTATTTTAAGAATCCTGAATTTGATCCGCAAAAAGCCCAATGGAGAGGCGAAAATGTGATTTTACTGGGGGAGGATAAATATTTTGCCCATGGTCTTGGAATCTTAAACGGACAGCAAATTATTGATAAGCTGAATTCATTTAGGAGAAGAGGAGCCTTACAGTCAGCCTATCTTCTGTCTCAGGCGACCAGACTGGATGTTCCGTCTCTTTTCCGCATCGTCCGCTAAAAAGCCCCATCGCCTATTTTCGGGACGATGGGGTTTCAAATGCCTTCCGTTTTCGATAGAAAGGGGCTGTGCCTAAATATTGGTTCGCAGCCCACTCCATTTTTTCAAGGTCATTTCTTGTCACGATTGGATCTAGGCTGCTCCATTTGATAAAGCGGACAAAATAGTAGCCTTTGATAGGAGCCATTGTAACTTTTGAGTGAGGCCAGCCTTCAAATACAAACTCAATTTTCCCTCTTTTTTTATAAGAGTATTGAAGAATGTTCATATCTGTCACCTCTGATTTATCAAGTTACATTCGCCAAACAGTGTCTTCACGTCAGCAGGCCCGTAAAGCATCCGTGTCTGCTCCCTTCAATTTTTTAAATCTACATCTGGATTTGCTTTTTGAGATGTCGGGACTGAGATATTCGAATGTCAAGCGCGCCTTCATTACGTGAGACGAGCCCTCCGGCTTTCAGCGCTTATGTCAGCGAAAATGTTTCATCATAAAAAACAACCTGCTACCCCATGATTTTGATATAACATGTTCGGGTGCGAGGGCCGTCAAATTCGCAGAAATAAATGCCCTGCCACGTTCCAAGAATGAGCCGGCCGTTTTCCACAATGACATGCTGTGAAGCGCCGACCGTACTCGACTTCATGTGTGCAGCTGTATTGCCCTCCATGTGGCGGTCGAGCTCATGTTCCCACGGATATACCTCATCAAACCTTCTGAGCATATCTTTTTTGACGTCCGGGTCGGCATTTTCATTAATTGTAATGCCCGCCGTCGTATGTGGACAGTAAATCAGCGCTGCGCCGCTCGTTACACCTGTTTCTTGAAGAAACGCATCCACCTCACGGGTGATATCAATCATTTCATCTCGTTTGGAAGTCTTGATTTGCAGTGTTTTCAGCATTTGTTCTCCTTTCGTTTGTCCGCTCTATTTGCTTAATTCGTTCTGTGTTCTTTTTTTCCTGTTAAACCGCTCTCATAAACCTGATAAAACAAAAAAACTCCAGTCTAAGGCTGGAGTTTAGCCCCATAGATATATTCTTGTCTCATACGGCTTTAAGAGTATTGATGTCATATGCTTGTGCGGCTCTGTTTCAATATTTGACAAGGCAAGGGCATCTGATGACAATGGCCATCCAGATTGCTTGAATAACGCCGGTGTTCTAGTCAGATTGGCTGCAATCAGTGCAGTGTGGCTCTCGTTTTTTCGAAGATATGCAAAGATTTGCTGATCTTCCGGTAAAATGAGCTCGTATGTGCCGTTGATAAAAACATCATATGTTTGGCGCAGCTTGATCAAGCTTTTGTAAAAATGGTAAACGGATGTATTATCGTTTTTTTGCGCCTCAGCATTCAGCCATTTGTAATTCTCATTGACTCCGATCCACGGCTTGGCCTCAGAAAATCCGGCGTATGGATCTGCGTTCCATTGCATAGGTGTTCGTGAATTGTCTCTTCCCTTTTTCCAGACAACCTTCATCGCGTCCTCGTGTGATGCGCCTTTCGCTATTTTTGTTTCATAGAGGCGTTTCATTGCGACATCATCATAGTCCTCAATAGACGGAAATGCCACGTTCGTCATTCCGAGTTCCTGTCCTTGATAAATAAACGGCGTGCCTTTCATAAGAAAGTAAACAGCAGCCAGCGCTTTTGCACTTTCTTTCAGGTACACTCCGTCGTCTCCCCAGACAGAAACTGAACGGGGCTGGTCGTGATTCTCCATAAACAAAGCATTCCACCCAATTCCTTCAAGACTGTCCTGCCAGTCAGTTAAAATTCGTTTAAATGAGGCAATATCAATGCTTTCATCGATCTCTACATCCCACAGGCCAAGATGCTCAAATTGAAAAATCATGTTGAATATGCCGTTTTTTTCTCCAGCCCAATCAGCAGCTTCCTTTGCAGAGACGCCGTTTGCCTCGCCGACCGTCATAATCGGATAGCGGGAAAATGTGTTTTCCTTCAGCTCTGTTAACAAATCCATAATGCCATGAGCATTCATATGATAAGGAAAGGAAGGAACATAATCCAGTCCCTTTGGATTCGGCATGTCGGGAAGCCCTTCTTTTTTCTTAATATGCGTAATGGCATCCACCCGAAATCCATCAATTCCTTTATCAAGCCACCAATTGATCATGTCATAAACGGCATTCCTCACCTTTTCATTTTCCCAATTCAAATCAGGCTGTTTTTTATCAAAAAGGTGAAGATAGTACTGGCCTGTCTTTTGATCATATTCCCAAGCCGGCCCGCCGAAAATGCTTTCCCAATTGTTCGGTGCTTTTCCGTTTTTGCCGTCTTTCCAAATATACCAGTCGCGCATTTCCGAGTGTATAGATGAACGGGATTCTACGAACCATGGATGTTCATCGCTTGTATGGTTCACAACGAGATCCATAATCAGCTTCATGCCCAGATCATGAATGTCATCAAGAAGCTCGTCAAAATCTGCCATGGTGCCAAAATCGCTTAATATGTTTTGATAATCCCTAATATCATAGCCATTATCGGCATTTGGTGAATCATACAGGGGGCAAATCCAAAGGACGTCAGCGCCCAGCTCTTTTATGTAAGAAAGTTTAGATCTGATTCCTTGAATATCCCCAATTCCGTCGCCATTTGAATCTTTAAAACTGCGGGGGTAAATTTGGTAAACAACCGCTTCCTTCCACCAAGCCTTTTTCATACAGCCACTCCTTCCCAGTGTACCGGTCTTATATATCCTATGTAGAAAAAAGGCTTCACAGCATTGCTTTTTAAGAAATGACTTGATCACACAAAAAACAGCCGTTCGTTCCCGGCTGTTTTTTATCAAAAATCGGTTTTTTTTATTTCTACAAAACGGATGTGATGATCTTCGGCGTCGAGGATTTTAAATTCACAGCCTTCCGCGTGTATGACGTCTCCTGCTTTCAGCTCCATTTTTTGCGTTAGAAGCCATCCTGCAATCGTATCAATCTCTTCATTTTCAATCGCAATGTCGAGCAGGTCATTTACTTCGTCTATTAACGCTTTTCCATCCATCACATAATGGTGCTCGCCCTTTTTCAGGATGTGCGGTGTTTCATCCTGATCATACTCATCGCGAATTTCCCCGACGATTTCCTCGATAATATCCTCGACAGTGACAAGCCCCGCCGTTCCCCCATATTCATCTACGAGAATCGCCATGTGAATCCGCTCCTTCTGCATGCGGATTAACAGCTGCTGAACAGGAATGCTTTCAATGACCCTGATAACGGGCCTCATGATTTGCTCCAGCTTTATCGGCTGGCCGAGAAAATAAGCTTTAAACATATCTTTGCTGTTGATGATCCCTAAAATATGATCCTTGTCATCTTTGATGACAGGGTAGCGTGTATATCGTTCATTAATGATGTGATGAATCGCCTCTTCAAGCGACTGCTCAAGAGAGATGACGGCAATTTCTGTCCGGGGAATCATAATCTCTCTCGCTACCCGGTTGTCGAATTCAAAAATTTTATTTACATAGCGGAATTCAGACTGATTGATTTCTCCCTTTTCATAGCTTTCTGAAAGAATCAGCCTTAGTTCCTCTTCGCTGATGACAACCTCATGCTCCTTTACTGAATGAAAGCCAAACAATTTCACAAGAAAGCTTGCAGAGCCGTTTAATGCCTTAATAAACGGGTACGTGATTTTATAAAACCAGATGAGCGGCTTTGCAATCCATAAGCTTACAGCTTCAGCTTTTTGAATAGAAACCGTTTTCGGGGCAAGCTCTCCCATCACCACATGCAAAAAAGTGACGATAATAAATGCAACTACAAATGTGACAATGTGATTAAACGGTTCCGGCATGCCTGTCATTGTAAATAAGGGATGAAGAAAACGTTCAAATGTAGGTTCACCTAGCCATCCAAGGCCGAGTGCTGTAATCGTAATCCCGAGCTGGCAGGCTGATAAATACTCGTCAAGATTGGAGATGATTTTATGTGCGGCTAGCGCCCGGCTGTCACCGCTTTCGATGAGCTGATTGATTTTTGAACCTCTGATTTTGACGATCGCAAATTCCGCTGCAACGAAAACAGCCGTAATGCCAATCAAAACAAAAATGGCGATCAATTGTAAAATAAGCAAAAAAAGCCCTTACCATAAATGGTAAGGGGCCACCTCCTTAACGTTAATTCTCATCACGACCGTTTAAGAAGATCATCACAAAACGAAGAAGTTCAAACAGGGAAACCAGGGCGGCGGCCACATACGTTAAGGCAGCAGCGCTCAGCACTTTATTTACCCCATTTTCTTCATTGTTTCGGATGAATCCTTCTGACACAATAATCTGCTTCGCGCGTGAGCTTGCATTGAATTCGACAGGCAATGTAATCAGCTGGAAAAAGACAGCCGCTGAAAATAATATGATGCCAAGCCCGATCAAATTCAGGCTTCCGAGAAGCATGCCTCCTAAGAAAAGCAAAGGAGCTACACCGGATGCAAAATTCACGACTGGGAAGATTTTATGTCTTATCACAAGCGCACCATATGACTCCTGATGCTGCAAGGCATGTCCGACTTCATGGGAAGCTACGGATATGGCGGAAATTGAGCGGCCGTAATAGACCGGCTCAGATAAACGCACCACCCGTCTTGTCGGGTCGTAATGGTCTGTTAAAGTGCCTCTTACCGGTTCGACCGGCACGTCGTAAAGACCGTTTATATCTAAAATCCGTCTTGCTGTTTCTGCCCCTGTACGTCCGCTTGAGGCTTCCACTTTTGAATATTTTTCAAAGTTGCTCTTCACTTTAAATTGTGCCCAAAACGACAATCCCAATGCGGCTATTGTTAAAAATATAAACAGCATTTTTCATCATCCTTTTTCCATGATCATTTCTCTATTACGATTATTTTAATGAGTTTTCTTTCCCGTGTACAGAAATGCGCTTTTTCTTCCGGCTCGGAGCACACAATCCAATCAGCAAAAAGAACAGACCTGCTGAAAACAAATACAAGGCGAAACTGCCGGCCAGTTCTTTCAGAAAATGAAGCCAGGAGAAGCTGCCGGAAAAGTGATTATATGAGTTTAAATCGAAAATAAACAAAATCACCGCGGATGCCGCCAGCTGCGTACCGATCAAAACCACGATCGTTCTTTGAAAGATCGTCATCTTTTTCATCCTTTTTGTTTTAGTTTATGGAGAAATCCGTTTTTATATGTTTTGTTCATTTTTTGAAAAACATCATCGTAAGTGGGACATACTGTTAGAAAAAAGCACGGGTGTGATGGAAGCTATGAAAGTGACGAGTGAGGAAAAGGAACAGCTGAGCACAGCAATCGACCGGATGAATGAAGGATTGGACGCGTTTATTCAGCTTTATAATGAATCAGAAATTGATGAGCCGCTTATTCAGCTTGATGACGATACAGCCGAGTTAATGAAGCAGGCCCGAGATATGTACGGCCAGGAAAAGCTAAATGAGAAATTAAATACAATCATTAAACAAATTTTATCCATTTCAGTATCTGAAGAAGGAGAAAAAGAATGAAATCAAATCGGATATTTATTTCATGGCTTAGATGGCCGTTATTTATCCGAATCGGGGTTATTATTTTATGTCTGATTCTTTTGTTCGGCCAAATCATTTATATACTTGAGCCGAAACAGTTTACTTCGGTATTTGAAGGCATTTGGTGGGCTGTCGTTACGGTTTCGACAGTCGGTTATGGAGACTATGTGCCGCACACGCCGCTGGGTCAGGCAGCTGGAATTCTGCTGATTTTGAGCGGCGCAAGCTTTGTCACTGCATATTTCGCAACGTTATCAGCGGCCGCATTCAGCAGACAGCACCGCTATATCGAAGGAAAAGTTGCTTACAAAGGCCGGGGCCACATCATTCTGATCGGGTGGAATGAAAAAACAAACCGGCTTTTGAAGGACCTTCAGCTTGCGGCCCCTTCCAAAACAGTCGTGCTAATCGATGAATCTTTAACAGAAGGCCCGCTGATCGAAAACGTCCATTTCATACGCGGGCACGCTGCCGATGACGAGACACTGAAACGGGCCAATATTACTGAAGCGGAATCAGTGATGATTACAGCCGATCAGTATAAAAGTGAAACTGAAGCAGATATGCTGTCAGTGCTGACTCTTTTATCTGTGAAAGGGCTTAATCCCCTTGCTTACTGCATCGTCGAGATTTTGACTGACCGTTTTGTCACCAATGCGGAGCGGGCAGGCGCAAACCAAATCATCGGAACGTCAGAATTTATCAGCCGGGCGATGCTGCAGCATTACCAAGTCAAATTACGGCCGTCGAAACAGCAGAACGGAATTAAGCTGCCGCTTGACCAGCATGTAGAGCTTCTTGCTGTTCCTGACGAACTAAAGGGAGTGGCTTACAAAACCTGCGTTCTCTATTTCCTGGATCACAACAAAACAATTATAGGTGTACAAAAAGAGGAGGGGCCGATGATTTCCCCTCCTCTTACATACACGGTACTCGAAACAGACCAATTCCTTGCCATCTAATGCAGCAGAACTTCCTCCAATTCTTTTACGAGAGAGGCGCCGATATCCAAAAATGCCGGATCAATTTCCGCGTCCCGCCTTTCCGGTTCGGAAAATTGATTAAACAGTGATTGGAAAGGCCCTCCCTCGGCTTGATCATCAACATCCGTCTGAAACACCTGTCTCAGCATAAACGGCGTTCCGATCCGGACGGCCGCCCCGCGTTCATCGAGACTGCCCTGTACCGCATTGACAGGAATTCTCAAAAATAAATAGCCGTCTCTATCATCAATTTTATAATCAAAGTAGCCATGATCGTATTCCCAGCCGCCGTTTATCACATAACCGAGCGGCTTCATCACTTGTTCCAGTTCTTGAAGCAGAAAAGACTGCCCATCTATCGCTGAAGGTATCGGTATCATCAAAATGCCCCTTTTTCACTTATCCTGTCCTGCCGAACAAGACTTCATTCAGAGGCGCCTACATGGAAATCGTTGTTTCTTTCGCGCGTCCAACAAAAAAGAAAGCGCATTCAATTAAGAAGTAAACAGCCATTGCCGCAGCAAGCCCTGCAGCTGAATCCCAAGACACATAAACAACCGTTGCATAGAGTCCTAATTTAGTGAAAAGAGTATGGGTTCGTTTCAAATGCAAAATTCGATGTACCGCATCGGTAAAAAGCGCGAGCGGCAAACCAATGAGAAGAAAGGCGTGGATGAAAAAATGTGACAGCGTGCCGCCAAAGCTTGAAGAAACATCTGTATACACAGCATCAAAGGAGATAAGGATACTTAAAAGAGCTGCAGAAAAGCCGGCAATGATGAGGTGTTTAACCACTTGTTTCATGAACATCAGCACCTTTCTGATTTTATAAAAAGCCGACCGGCAATATGCCAGTCAGCTTGTCACATTAATCTTTCAGACGTTTTTCAAGCTCTGCTTTTTTCTCTTCAAAGCCAGGTTTGCCAAGCAATGCAAACATATTGACTTTGTACGCTTCTACACCAGGCTGGTCAAACGGATTGACGCCAAGGAGGTAACCGCTCATCGCGCAGGCTTTTTCGAAGAAATATACAAGGTATCCAAAAGTATATGCATTCAGCTCAGGAATGTTAACGATTAAGTTCGGAACATTTCCGTCAGTATGGGCAAGCATTGTGCCTTGGAATGCTTTCTTGTTAACGAAATCAACCGTTTTACCGGCTAAATAGTTCAAGCCGTCAAGATCGTTATCCGCTTCCTCGATTGTCAGTTCATGTTTAGGTTTCTCTACGTTCAGCACCGTTTCGAATAAATCTCTGCGGCCTTCTTGTACATACTGGCCTAAAGAATGAAGGTCTGTTGAATAGTTGGCTGAAGAAGGATAAATGCCCTTCTCATCTTTCCCTTCACTTTCTCCGAACAGCTGCTTCCACCATTCCGCAAAATATTGAAGCGCTGGTTCGTAGTTGATGAGCATTTCGATCGTTTTGCCCTTGTTATAAAGGACATTGCGAACAACCGCATATTGGTATGCAGGGTTATCTTCCAGTTCAGATGTTGCAAAATCTTTGCTCGCATCCAAGGCGCCTTTCATCATATCGTCAATGTTGACGCCGCTGACAGCAATCGGTAAGAGGCCTACAGCTGTTAAGACTGAATAACGGCCGCCGACATCGTCAGGGATAACGAATGATTCGAAGCCTTCTTCGTTAGAAAGCGTTTTTAATGCGCCGCGCTCTTTATCTGTTGTTGCATAAATCCGCGCTTTCGCTTCTTCTTTACCGTATTTCTCTTCAAGAAGCTTGCGGAAAATACGGAAAGCGATTGCAGGTTCAGTTGTCGTACCTGATTTAGAAATGACATTAATAGAGAAGTCAACATCTTCAAGAAGATCCATGACGTCTCTCATATAAGATGAACTAATGTTGTTTCCGATAAAAATGACTTGCGGATTGCCGCGTTTTGCTTTTGGCAAAGTGTTATAAAACGCGTGATTCAGCGCTTCAATCGCTGCCCGCGCCCCAAGGTAAGAACCGCCGATGCCGACAACAAGCAATACATCAGAGTCAGATTTGATTTTTTCCGCGCTTTTTTTGATGCGCGCGAATTCTTCTTTATCATAATGTTCAGGGAGGTCCACCCAGCCTAGAAAATCGCTGCCCGCGCCTGTTTTTTCATGGATATTATGGTGTGCAGTTTTTACAAAGTCCCGCAGGTATGTAAGTTCATGTTCGTTGAAGAAAGTCAACGCTTTTGAGTAGTCAAAGCGTACATGCGTCATTGCTTGTCCCTCCATAACGGTATAATGTTTTCATCTTTCACTTTATATGAACTTATCTGTGAAATCAAGTCAAGAAGAAAGGCGGAATGACTGGATTCCGCCCTTTGGGGTTATAGAGACGCGCGAAGGATGGCAAGCACGTCATCTTTGTTCAGTTTTTGGAAGTTGCCGAAGCCGCCGTGTTCCATTTCCTTGGCTGCGATATCAGCAATCAGCTCAAGCTTTTCTTCTCCGATATTGTAATCAGCAAGACGGGAAGGCGCGCCAAGGCTTGTCCAGAAAGCAGACAGTTTATCGATTCCTTCAAGCGCAATTTCTTTATCTGTTTTGCCTTCCGTATCAATGTCAAACATGTTGAGCATGAGGTTTTTGAAGCGGCCTACGTTTGTATCAAGCGTATATCTCATCCAGTTCGGGAACAGTATCGCCAAACCGCCCGCATGCGGAATATCATACACAGCTGAAACGGCGTGTTCCATTGTATGAGAAGCCCAGTCACCAAAGTAGCCCATTTGGAGCGTGCCGTTTAAAGCGATTGTACCAGCATACAAAATCGTTTCACGAAGCTCGTAGTTTTCCAGATCTTCAAGAAGCTTAGGAGCTGTTTCGATGACCGTCTGCAAAACAGCAAAGCACATTCTATCCTGAAGCGGCGTGTTTTCAACGTTGTGGAAGTATTGTTCGAATACATGGCTCATCATGTCAACCATGCCGTATACTGTTTGATTTTCAGGAACCGTGAACGTATTTTCAGGATCTAAAATTGAGAAACGCGGATGAGTCACATTGCTGCCCCACACATATTTCTCGTTTGTTTCCCAGTTTGTAATCACGGAATCAGGGTTCATTTCAGAGCCTGTTGCAGCAAGCGTTAGAACAGTGCCAAATGGCAGCGCATCCTCCGCTGTTACTTTTTTGCTGAAAATATCCCAAGCATCACCGTCATATTTGACGCCAGCTGCAATCGCTTTTGTACAGTCAATGACACTGCCTCCGCCGACAGCAAGCAGAAAATCAATGCTATGTTCTCTGCAAAGGCCTATGCCTTTTTCCACTGTCGCAAGTCGCGGGTTCGGCTCAACACCTGACAGCTCATGAACAACAGCTCCCTCTTCTTTTAAAATGCCTGTGACTTGATCATAAAGGCCGTTGCGTTTAATGCTGCCGCCCCCGTAAACAAGCAGTACATTCTTGCCGTATCGTTTTAATTCTTTTCTTAACTGTTCAAGCTGACCTTTTCCAAAAATCAGCTTTGTCGGATTATAATAAGTGAAATTTTCCATAGTAAAACCTCCAATAATGCTGGCTTAAAAAACAGATTTCCCATTGTAACATAAGTTTGACAAAAAGAAAAAGGGAAGCAGCCAAACGGCTATTTCCCCTTTTTTTATAGAGATGCCTTCAGAATTGACAGCACATCTTCTTTGTTGAGTGATTTAAATTGGCCGAATGTACCGTTAGCCATTGCCTTGTCAGCGATTGTGTCAAGCTGCTCATCATTAATATCATAATCAGCAAGACGGTTCGGAGCGCCAAGGCTTGTCCAGAACGCAGACAGTTTATCGATACCTTCACGTGCGATTTCTTCATCTGTTTTACCTGCTTCTTCAACACCAAACACACGAACTGCAAGCTGTTTCATGCGGGCAGGGTTTTCAGACAATGTGTGTCTCATCCAGTTCGGGAACAGAATTGCCAGTCCCCCGGCATGCGGAATATCATAAACGGCTGATACTGCATGTTCAATATTATGAGTAGCCCAATCCCCTCTTGCACCCATAGAAAGCATGCCGTTTAATGCGATTGTTCCTGTGTACAGAATCGTCTCACGCAATTCGTAATTTTCGAGGTCATTGATCAGCTTAGGCGCTGTTTCAATAACTGTACGAAGAAGTGATTCACACATGCGGTCCTGATACGGCGTGTTTGATACATGATGGAAGTATTGTTCGAATACATGGCTCATCATGTCAACCATCCCGTAGATCGTGTGGTTTTTAGGTACAGTGAATGTATTCACCGGATCAAGAATCGAGAATTTAGGGAATACGAGCGGGCTTCCCCAGCCGTATTTTTCTTTTGTTTCCCAGTTTGTAATAACAGAGCCTGAGTTCATTTCAGAACCAGTCGCAGCGAGAGTCAATACCGTACCGAATGGCAAAGCATCTTTTGGCTGATGTTTTTTCGTGACGATATCCCACGCATCACCATCATACTTTGCTCCTGCGGCAATCGCTTTTGTACAGTCGATGACGCTTCCGCCTCCGACAGCCAGTAAGAAATCAATGTTGTGTTCTTTACAGATGGCAACACCCTTATTAACAGTCGACACACGCGGATTCGGTTCCACACCTGCTAATTCATGCACGGTCGCTCCGGCTTTATTCAGCTGTTCGATCACTTGATCATACAGGCCGCTGCGTTTAATGCTGCCGCCTCCGTACACAAGCAATACGTTTTTCCCGTAAGGTTTGAGTTCCTCCGGAAGTCTTTCCACTTCGCCGCGCCCGAAAATTAATTTGGTCGGATTCCAGTATGTAAAGTTTTGCATGACATCTCCTCCTTAGATTTTTTATTATGCAGAATGTCCTCACCACATGTAAAGCAATCAGCTCTCACCGCCCAGCATATCTGATGGTTTTATCTTGCAAGACGCTGGGAAAGAAGCTGATATAAGCGAGGGCAGGCCAGTTTCCCCTTATATGGAGAATGCATGTATAGATTCTCCAATATGTCACAATCTATAACTGTTTTAATAATTCATGGAGGAGGTTGCAAAACATGAGTACCATTCAAAGAATTTGTCTTGTATTAACCATCATTGGCGCTATTAACTGGGGACTGATCGGATTTTTCCAATTTGACTTAGTAGCGGCTATTTTCGGCGGCCAAGGGTCAGCCCTTTCCCGAATCATTTACGGACTTGTCGGAATCGCCGGCTTAATCAACCTCGGTCTGCTATTTAAGCCAAACGAGGAAAGATCACGTGAAGAAGCAGCAAATCCTGAAATGCGATAGGATATCAATACGCTGAAATAGGATTTTGCATGAAAGCAAAAGCACCGAACATTCCTGTCCGGTGCTTTTTTCATACTTATTTTTTGATAAGGTCTTTGCGGTTGGACATTTCGATCCACTCTTCAAGCTTATCTTTTAATGTGTTGAAACCTTGTGGTGTAGAAGCTTCTTCGCTTACTTGCGCAGCTTTAGGTTTTCTTGGTTTGCTTTCTTTTTTCTCAGGCGCAGCTTGTGTCGCACGAATTGAAAGGCTGATTTTGCCTTTTTCTTCATCAACAGCAAGTACCTTTACTTGTACTTCGTCGCCAACTGAAAGGTGCTCGTTGATATCTTTTACGAAACCGTGAGTCACTTCAGAAATGTGTACTAAACCTTGAGTTTCTTCATCTAATGCAACAAACGCACCATACGCTTGTAATCCTGTAACTTTACCAGTGTAAACACTGCCCACTTCAAATTTTGCTGCCATTCATAACAACTCCTAAGTTAAATTAAATATCTGTTTATACGCAATTTAAAATTATATCACACATGTCTTATTTTCGCAAAGAAATCTTTTTTATAAAAAATCAGGTTTGTGCACGGCAAAAAGGGGGTAAACTGAAAATACCAAAGGCTTTCTAGTATTCCCCCCTTTTATTGGATGCGAACAAAAGGTTCGTATCTTTTTTTTATGTTGTTTTGTGCAGGAAGCGTTTCATTCTGACTAACGCTTCTTGAAGCTGTTCAATCGAAGTTGCGTATGAACAGCGGATATATCCTTCACCGCTCGGGCCAAACACACTTCCCGGAACAACTGCCACTTTTTCCTGCGTCAGAAGCTCTTCTGCAAACTGTTCTGAGCTCATTCCCGTGCTTTTAATGGATGGAAAAGCATAGAAAGCGCCGCCCGGGTGATGGCAGCTGAGACCAATTTCATTGAGAGATTCTACAAACAGATTCCGTCTTCTTCGATAGCTTTTTTTCATTTTTTCTACGTCTTCCATGCCGTTCTTCAGGCCTTCAAGGGCGGCAAACTGCGCCATTGCGGGCGCGCACATCATCGCATATTGATGAATTTTAAGCATTGCATCCCGAAGCATGGATGGTGCTGCAGCAAAACCAAGCCTCCAGCCCGTCATCGCAAATGCTTTTGAAAAGCCTGAAATGACGACCGTCCGTTCCTTCATTCCCGGTAATGCCGCTATACTTGTAAATTCCTCATCATATGTCAGCTCCGCGTAGATCTCGTCGGCTAAGACAATGACATCATGTTTTTTGGCAAACTCAGCAATCGCATTCAGCTCTTCCTTCGAATAAACCGAACCTGTCGGATTCGATGGTGAGCAGATGAGAATGGCCTTTGTTTTTTCAGTGACTGCCGCTTCAAAATCAGCGGCCGTTGCTTTAAACCCTTTGTCTGCTGTTGTATGAACATGAACCGGGATACCGCCTGCCAAAGAAACAAGCGCATCGTACGCCACAAAACATGGCTCAGGTATGATGACTTCCTCACCTGGATTCACAAGAGCACGGATCGCAATATCCAAAGCCTGACTTGCCCCTACTGTCACAATCAGCTCATTATCTGGCGAGTAGCTAAGGTCAAACCTGTTGCTCAAATAACGGCTGATTTCCTCTCGCAATGAGTATAAACCGGCATTGGCCGTGTATGACGTATATCCTTGTTCAAGAGAGAGAATGCTTGCTTCACGGACATTCCACGCGGTAACAAAATCAGGCTCTCCAACACCTAAAGAAATAACGCCTTCCATCGTTGCCGCCAAATCAAAGAATTTGCGGATGCCTGATGGTTTTATTTGTTGTACATAGTCTGATAAATACGAAGTCATTTACGGGGACACCACGATTCTTTTGTCGTCGTCTCCTGTTTCAAACACTTTGCCGTCATGCTTGTATTTTTTCAGGATAAAATGGGTTGTCGTAGATACAACGGAATCAAGCGTTGACAGTTTATCTGAAACAAAACGCGCTACGTCAGACATCGAATTGCCGCGAATTACGACAGACAAATCGTACACGCCTGACATCAGGTAAACTGATTCAACCTCTTGGAATCGGTAAATCCGTTCCGCCACTTCATCAAAACCGACTCCCCGCTTCGGCGTTACTTTGACGTCAATCATGGCCGTAACGCCCTCATGTCCGTCAACTTTTCGCCAGTCAATCATAGCGGAATAATCGATAATAACCTTTTCTTTCTCCAGTTTGTCAATAATCGTTTTTACTTCATTTACTGGGATGCCCGCCATCTTTGCAATGGTTTCTAAATCGGCGCGGCTGTTTTCGTCTAAAATTTCTAATATTTCTGTTTCTTTTTCTGTCAACTTCATTTGATTCACACCTTTGCAATGTCAAGAAATCTCATGACATTATATCACGTTTTTTGACGAATGCTAAGAAAAAACGAGGAGAAACTTCCGCTAGAATTGACAATTTCAGGGCACAATACAAACATCAAAAAAAGGGAGTGACACAGAATGGAGGCGGTTTCACCAATAAGGCGGTTTACGGTCGATGGAGTCAATGTATACTACGAACATTATCAAAATCCTGGCAGGCAAACGCTGGTCTGTGTACACGGTTTTTTATCATCTGCTTTCAGCTTCAGAAAAATAATCCCTCTCCTTCGGGACAAGTACGATATCATCGCGCTTGATTTGCCTCCTTTCGGCCAATCTGAAAAATCAAGAACGTTTATCTATACCTATCAAAACCTCGCAAAGCTTGTCATTGGGATTTTGGAGCACTTGCAAGTGAAACAAGCTGTGCTAATCGGACATTCTATGGGCGGACAAATATCATTGTCTGCTGCTCTCCAAAAACCAGAGCTTTTTTCAAAGGTTGTGCTGCTTTGCAGTTCAGGATATTTAAAACGCTCACATCCAACGATCATTTTCGGGACCCATATTCCGTATTTTCATCTATATATCAAGCGCTGGCTCTCGAAAGAAGGCGTGATGAAAAATTTATTAAATGTTGTGCATGACAAATCGCTGATTGATGAGGAGATGATTGACGGCTATGGCAGACCATTTCAGGACGAGCAGATTTTCAAAGCCATGACAAGGTTTATCCGCCACAGAGAAGGAGATTTAGAACCCGAACAATTGAAGAGAATGAACAAGCCTGCATTATTGATTTGGGGCGAGGAGGATCGAATTGTCCCAATGGAGATCGGTAAACGGCTGCACGCGGATTTGCCTAATTCCGTGCTATACTCATTTAGCCAAACCGGACATCTGGTGCCTGAAGAACGGCCTGAGCTTGTTTCCGAACACATTGCTGATTTTATCAAATAGAAAAAAACCGGTGCTGAACCGGTTTTTTAAAGTGTGCAGGAGCTGCTGTTTTTAATGTATAAAAGCTGGCCAGCCACTTCCCGGCAGCTGTCGATCGGCAGCGTTTGTTCAAAAGAAGTTTCAAATATATGCTGAATGCGTTTCGCCAGCAGGGCGGGGTCGTCTTCATCATAGACCGCCTGCACGACATCAACTGCCTCCGTTTCGTAAAACTCTTCACCATATTTAAACGGGTCCCATTTGGCAATGATCTTGATCATTTCCCCCACCGCTTGACTTTCTTCCATATTCATCACCGCTTATAATAAAATTTGCAGTTCTATCTTATCATAGTGAAGCTTAGAAAAATAAACATACATGAGGAGGTAACAGAATGAACTTTGATAAACGAGAAGAACGCCTTGGCACCCAATCGGTCAAATGGGACAAAACAGGCGAATTATTCGGCGTGACAGACGCACTCCCGATGTGGGTGGCGGATATGGATTTTCGCGCGCCGGAAGCGATAACTGAAGCATTAAAAGAGCGCCTTGAACACGGAATTTTCGGTTATACGGCTCCGGATCAAAAAACGAAGGATGCGGTGTGCGCATGGATGCAAAACAGGCACGGCTGGAAGGTGAATCCGGAAAGCATCACATTCAGCCCGGGCGTTGTAACGGCCTTGAGCATGGCGGTACAAGCTTTTACGGAGCCGGGCGATCAAGTCGTTGTTCAGCCTCCAGTTTATACGCCTTTTTACCATATGGTGGAGAAAAACGGCCGGCACATTTTACATAATCCTTTGCTAGAAAAAGACGGCTCATATGCAATGGATTTTGACGATTTGGAAACGAAGCTTAGTGACCCAAGCGTTACATTGTTTATTTTATGCAATCCTCATAACCCTTCTGGTCGTTCATGGAGCCGTGAAGATTTGCTGAAGCTGGGCGAATTGTGTCTTAAGCATGGCGTCACAGTTGTATCCGATGAAATCCATTCCGATTTAATGCTGTACGGACACAAACACACGCCGTTTGCTTCGCTCTCTGACGATTTCGCTGATCTTTCCGTGACATGTGTTGCGCCAAGCAAAACATTCAATATCGCCGGATTGCAGGCTTCGGCAATCATGATTCCCGATCGCCTGAAGCGCGCCAAGTTTTCTGCAAGCCTGCAGCGCAATGGTTTAGGCGGATTAAACGCGTTTGCCGTCACTGCAATCGAAGCCGCATACTCAAAAGGCGGGCCGTGGCTTGATGAATTGATCTCTTACCTTGAGAAAAACATGACCGAAGCGGAAGCCTTTTTGAGCTCCGAGATGCCGAAGGTCAAAATGATGAAACCGGATGCATCATACCTGATCTGGCTCGACTTTAGCGCTTACGGCTTGTCCGACACAGACCTTCAGCAAAGAATGCTAAAAATAGGAAAGATCATTCTAGAGCCCGGGACGAAATACGGGCCTGGCGGAGAAGGATTCATGCGCCTAAACGCGGGATGTTCTCTCGCAACCCTGCAGGACGGCCTGCACCGCATCAAAACCGCATTATCATAAATATAGCTCTGAAACGCCTTTACGTCTTCATTCGTAAAGGCGTTCTTAATAAAGGAATTTTATATTTTACTTCTAATATTTAGTGTTATAATAGATTCATATTTTATACGAAAGGATTTCACACGAATGGAAATTCTAAAAGACTATCTCCTGCATATCTGCTTTATTTTGTTTCCTATTCTTCTTTACCAAGTGTTTTGGCTTGGAAAACCTGCGATTCTTGTGCCAAAAATAAACAGCGGTTTGGTCACGCTCTTCGCCTGCGGCGCCTCCGTTTTATGCATTCTTTTCCCGATTCATGAAATGGACTACATACAATACGGCCTTCAGATGATTCCCGTTATCATTTGTTTATTTTACATTAGCACCGCTTCCGGACTCACAGTCGCTGCATCTGCCCTATGTTTTGAACTGCTTTTTTACGAACCTTCCGCAATATTTGTTTTCACTTTGCTGCCTTTTCTTATCATTATCCCAATCCTATTTCAGAAAAAATGGCCATTTATGTCCAAAGCGAAAAAACTGCTGCTGTCATTATTGATCAGCTGCTTGGAGATTTTCCTATTTTTCGCCTCCAGCTGGATTCTTTCCGCCTTGAATATTTTAAATTTTCAAAAATCAGGAATTTTCGTTTACGAGGCGGTAGTCTCAGGGCTTTTCCGCTCCAGTGTTCTTCTATTAAGCATCTATATTATCGAAAGCATCGCCGAAAATATCGCCTTGCGCTCACAGCTTATCCATTCTGAAAAAATGACGATTGTGAGCGAACTGGCAGCGAGCGTCGCTCATGAGGTCAGGAATCCTTTGACAGTTGTCCGCGGGTTTGTCCAGCTGCTTTTTAATGACGAAACCCTGCAAAACAAGTCGAGTGCGGATTACAAACAGCTTGTACTGTCAGAGCTTGACCGGGCACAAGGCATTATCACAAACTATCTCGATATGGCGAAACAGCAATTATATGAAAAAGAGGTTTTTGATTTATCTGCCCTTATTAAAGAGACAAGCAACCTTATGGTGTCGTATGCCAATTACAAGTCAGTAACCGTCGAGGCTGAAACAGAACCGGACCTTTTGATATACGGGGACGCAACAAAGCTGAAGCAAGCTGTCATCAACCTGATGAAAAACAGTATTGAAGCGGTTCCTCACGGGAAGGGGATGATCCGCATATCGGCCAAAAGAAACGGCCATACGATCATGATTAACATCACAGATAATGGGGTCGGGATGACTGACCATCAAATGCAAAAACTCGGCGAACCTTATTATTCCTTAAAAACGAACGGAACGGGACTCGGCCTTACCGTAACCTTTTCCATTATTGAACATCATCACGGGACCATTTCATTTAACAGCAGCTTTCAAAAAGGCACTACGGTGACAATTAAGCTTCCCGCTGATCTTCCTCACTAGCAAATCGCTTGGAACTTTAATAGAATAAATGCGAGGTGATGACAGATGAGCACGTTTGAGACAGGCTCTATTGTTAAAGGATTTTACAAAACAGGTGTATACATAGGAGAAATCACGGCTTGCAGGCCGCAGCATTATTTAGTGAAAGTAAAAGCGGTTCTTACCCATCCCGCCCAAGGAGACCTTCATCATCCAAAACAGGCGGATGTGCCGTTTTTTCATGAGAGAAAAGCGCTCGCATATGGCGAACAGACCAATATTCCCCACCATATGGTGAAGCCTTATGACGGTGAAGTGCCGGATTATACCGAATCTCTGCGGGAGGCGACAGCACAGCTGAGAGCCAAATTGAATGAGGATGGTTCGGAGTGGGCAAAGCGCTCCCTACATAATCTGGACACTTTAGAAAAAGAATATTTCAATCGGCCATAACCCAGTCTGACAAAAGATTGGGTTTTTTACGTCGCGCGCTTGAACAGTTCGGTTAAATCGATTCTTTCGCCAATTGTGGGCGGTTTTGGCTTTTCGAGATACTGCTTATCCTGCTCAACAAGCTTAAAAAGTTTATATGCTGTGAGAGCATCATCAAGCGCTTTATGATGGGTGCCGGTTCCGGAATCTCCATACTCTTCAGCAGCTTTCCATAAACCCGTCAATGTCCGGTCTCCAAAAAAGTTTTTGTATTCAAGCGATAAATCTCTCATTTCTCCCTTAAACGGGAATGGGATATGGTTAAACATACAGTTTTGCTTCAGCACTTTCATATCCATGTTTCCCCACGTAATAATTGTGCTGTTTTTCTCAGGATCAAGCTCGTTTAGTTTACGGATGAGATCCTCGAATCTTATTCCTTCGTCTACCTGTTTTTGGGTGATTTTTAAAAATGTCTTGCAGCGTTTCGTAAGCTTCGGGAACTTTTTCGGTCTCACATAGCTAGAAAACGTCTCAACTACTTCATCATCAATCGACTTTACAATTCCGGCTTCAATGATTTCCGGGAAGAAGTTTTGCGGACTGTACTTTCCGTCGGGCATTGTAAATTCGAAGTCAATAATGAGTAAGCTGTTTGTCGTCACCTTTTTACACCTGCCTTTCCTCCGATCAGAAAATGCTATCTTTATAGTATATCAATTCCCCTTCTCGACATTTCTTCATTTTCTAAAAATAATGAATTTTCCCAGCCGCTTTGTTTCTTTTAAATTGTGAATCGTTTCTTTATAATTAGTAAGGAACCCGAAATAATAAGAAGGTGATGTTATTTCTACCCGCAAGAAAAACTTTGTCATTGTATGGCTGGCGAACTTTTTTGTTTCCGCTAGCACTACGATGATCGTTCCTTTTCTCTCCTTATACATTGAGTCGCTCAGCTCTTTTTCAAACGGCTTTGTGCAAAGATGGAGCGGCTATGTGTTCGGTATTACATTTCTCATGGCGTTTTTGGTATCCCCGTTTTGGGGACGGTTCGGAGACAAACGCGGATACAAGAAAATCCTTATGGCAACCGGAACAGGCATTGCCCTCAGCATTTTCTTAATGGGCTTTGTTACATCGGTGTACCAATTGTTTTTTCTGCGTATGGCAATGGGTCTTGTAACAGGATTCATCCCGACATCTCTTGCGATGATTTCGGCACAGACTCCGAAGAGCTCAGCCGGCAAAACACTTGGCACGCTGCAAATGGGGCAAGTGTCCGGAAGCTTGTTCGGCCCGCTTTTGGGAGGCATGCTTGCTGATCGTTTCGGCTTTACGTATACCTTTTTTATCACATCCTTTGTGATTTTCTCATCTGTTCTTCTCGTATTATTTGGCGTCAAAGAAAAACCTCTTGCAGAGAAAACAGCCAAACGTACGTCTTACTCGAGAAAAGAAGTGCTCTCCTATATTTTTCACCAGCCGGCGCTGTGGGTCATGATGCTGTTAACCATGCTGATCCAAACAGGCAATTTCAGTATCCAGCCGCTGCTCGCTTTATATGTAAATGAGCTGCACGGGCCTGTCAATCTTGCCTTTTTCTCCGGCATGGCATTTTCAGCAACGGGACTCGGAAGTTTGCTTCTGGCTAGAAAATGGGGTGATCTTGGCGACCGCTACGGCCACCGCCGCATTTTAATCGGACTTTTGATCGCCGCTTCTTTCTTTTTTATTCCGCAGGCGCTCGCGTCCTCACTCAGCGTTCTCCTTGTTTTCAGATTTTTGTTCGGAATGGCGATGGGCGGTTTGCTGCCATGCATTACGGCAGCGATCCGCGTTCAGGCCCCCGGCAGCATTCAAGGAGAAGTTCTCGGCTACAATGTCAGCTTTCGCTTTTTAGGAAACGTGCTCGGGCCTCTTCTCGGCGGAATCATATCGAGTCATTTTACGATTTCGGCCACCTTTTATGTCACAGCGTTTCTCTTTTTCGCCGGCGCCTGTATGCTTTGGATCATGCCGAAACTCCAGAAGGATTCCTATGCCAAAGCAAGCTGATTCCGATAAAAAACTGAGGAATCTTCTAAATTTAACCTTCTCGTAATCTCAAAAGAATGGTACGATATGGCTAGAATTTAGGAGAAAAGAGAGTGACCATGTTACGAAAAATAATCGGATGGATTTTGCTCCTTTGCATAATCCCATTGTTTGCATTTACAGTTATCGCTTCCGGAAAAGAAGTCAAACAAATGAAGTCCCTGGATCAGGTGCTTGATAAAAATATTAATCTGAAAGATATCAGCCTTGTTCAGAACAGCTACATGTATGACAGGGACGGCTCCCTTGTCTCGGAAATCGTCAGCGACCACGAAAACCGCGTGCTCGTTCCATTTGACAAGATTCCCGAGGAAGTCAAACAGATTTTCTTAACATCTGAGGACAAACATTTTTACGAGCATAAAGGCTTTGACTTTATGGGAATGGTGCGGGCAACTGCTTCTAACGTAAAAGACAAGAAAATTGACCAGGGCGCCAGCACCATCACACAGCAGCTTTCAAGAAACTTGTATTTGAGCCACGAACGCTCCTTCAGCCGTAAGCTGACAGAGCTCGCGTATTCCTATCAGCTTGAGAAAAAGTATACGAAAAATGAAATTCTTGAAGCTTACTTAAATACTATTTATTTCAACAATGGTGTTTACGGCGTCGGTTCAGCGGCTCAATTCTATTTCAGCAAACCGTTGAAATCTCTCACAGTGGGAGAAATGGCTTTTATCTGTGCTATACCTAATAACCCTACATTATATGATCCTCTCAAGCATTTTGACTACACGAAAAGCCGTCAAGAACGTTTGCTTAAAGGGCTAAAAGATGCCGGGGTCATTACAGACAAAGAGCTGAAAAAAGCCGTCAAACAAAAAATCAAACTGGATGTTGAAAAAAGAGAAGACAAATATCCTGACTACGTTTCCTACGTTAACGATGAATTCACTCAGCTGGTGTCTGAATCAGAAGGCTTTGATAAACGCCTTCAAAAAGCGTCAGGAAAACAAAAAGAAAAAATCGAGAATGAGCTGTCCGCAAGAGTCAGCACTCTGATGAAAGACGGCGTGAAAATTTATACTGCACTTAATCCGTACATGCAAAATCAAGTTGTGGCACAAATGAATTCCAAGCTCCCGTATGCGGGCGTGCAGGGCGGAGCGGCTGTGATTAATCACCAGACGCATCAAATCATTGCTCTGTCCGGCGGGAAAAACTATCAAAAATATGATTTTAACCGTGCCTACCAGGCATACAGACAGCCGGGTTCATCCATTAAGCCGCTTCTTGATTACGGCCCTTATATTGAACAGACCGGAGCGACAGCAAGCAGCACCATTGATGCCAGCAAGTTTTGCAGCAAAGATTACTGTCCGCAAAACTACAATAACCGCACGTACGGCACAGTAACGCTTGATACGGCGTTTAAAAATTCTTATAATACACCGGCCATTAGAATGCTCGACCGCGTCGGCATCCAAAAGGCATTCAGTTATATTGAGCCGTATCATTTTGCCAAACTTGTCAACAGCGACTATCTTCTTCCAGCGGCGCTTGGCGGATTTACAAACGGCATGACGCCTCTTGAGATGACAAAGGCTTATACGACATTTGGCAACAGCGGAAGCTATACGCCGAGCCATGCGATTACAAAGGTGACAGACCTTAAAGGAAAAACGCTTTATAAATGGAATGATAAAGCGACTCAAATATTCAGCGTCCGCACGAACATGCAGCTGAAAAAACTGATGTCTTCCGTTGTGAAAAGCGGAACAGGGAAAAAAGCATATTTCAATGCGCCTTACATCGGCGGTAAAACCGGTACGTCAAATGATTATCACGATATGTGGTTTGTCGGCCTGACAGATACGTATACAATGGGGGTTTGGGTCGGAAAGGATACACCGACCAGCGTTGAATATCTTCACAGCATCAGCCCTCAGCTTTCCATCTGGAAAGGAACGCTGCAAGCTGCTTATTAAAGGATCGGAGGGGATCTCGGGTGACTTCAGAACAAATTCCAAATCGCGTTTTGCTGTTTGACGGCGTCTGCAATTTATGCAATGGCGCCGTGCAATTTATCATTAAACGTGATCCGGACGGATTGATTTCTTTCACATCGCTGCAGTCGGAAACAGGACAAAACCTGCTGAAAAAAAGCGGGCTTCCGACTGATCGGTTTGACAGCTTTGTCTTTATTGAAGATGGCCAAGTGTACACAAAATCAACTGCAGCCATTAAGGTTTTCAGGCATCTGCGAGGCCCATGGCGGCTCTTCGTCCTGTTTTTCGCCGTGCCGAAGCCTGTCAGAGATATGGTCTATTCTTTCATTGCCAAAAACCGCTATAAGTGGTTTGGCAAAAAAAATGAATGTATGCTCCCCTCCCCTTCTATTAAAAAAAGATTTTTACCATAAAAAAATGGCTAGGAAGCTAGCCATCACAGAGTGTCGACAAAAACCTAAAACGGCTTCGTTTTAGGTTTTTGTCATCTTATCAGCGTGAGCGGAGCAGATTTTCACAGGATGTGATGATTGAGGATTCCAGACGCCGTTTCATTGCGTATAGAGAGTACCGAAGCGCAGGTCTGAACGCGAATGCAAGAGTTTGCCGATACGCAAAAATGGCTAGCTTACACAGGTAAGCTAGCCATTATGCTATTATAAAGCTTGATAAATATGAACAGAATACCGATAACAAAGGTAAACCAAAACAGCAGTTCCAATAGAATAAATCCGATTAATGACATGAGAGAAAGCGTCGAATAAATCCGGTATACAGTAAACACAAAGTAAGCCAGTGTGACGACCGCAAACCAGATCACAATCCATATGACGTTTTGCAAGAGCACAAAGGATAAAATCCCGCCGCCCAAATAAATCATGGAACCCATTCTGAGTTTTTTCAGGTTGTTCCCTTCCGGATCATTAGCAAAAAACAGCAATGACAGCTCAGTCACGGTATTTGCTATCAACTTCAGAGCGGACAGAACCATAAAATATAAAAGTGCAAAGGCAGCAAATAACGCAAGCCTGATCCCTTTCTCTGAAAAATAATCGAGCATTCCATCGTACATTCCAAATGAAGACAGCATCTTCAACGCATAAAGTGAAGTTGAGATGGATAAGGACGAACTAAAAAGCAGGATCGCAATCAGCGGAAAATATCCTGTCAAATAAGTATTTTTCATATAAAAAAGTCCCTTTCTATAATCTACCTCATTTATTATGGAGGACTTAAAACACATTGACAAGATAAATTATTCCATTTTTTCTCCTTTTTACGAATTACGGTCCCAAATCTTCACAAAGCAGCATTTTGAGAGTAAAGTAGTACGCAGGAATCATAAAACGTAAGGAAGTTTTATATGAAAAAAACATTAAAACTGCAAACCAGACTCACCATATTTGTTTGTATCGTTGTATTAATCGCATTGCTCATTACATTTTTCACAGTCGGTGCCCAAACGACCAAACGGATTAGAGACCAGGAAAAGGCCACTGCGCTGCAGACTGCTGAAATGGTAGCAGAAGCGCCGATGACAGCCGCTGCTTTAGAAAGCGGAAAAAAACTAAAGGAACTGCAGAGCTACACAAAGCGGGTTCAGAAAATCACCGGCACGGAATTTGTTGTCGTCATGGATATGAACGGTATTCGCAAAACCCATCCTGACCCGAGCAAAATCGGAAAAAAATTCAGGGGCGGTGATGAATCTGAGGTATTAAAAGGGCATGTCCATATCAGCACAGCCTCTGGCACGCTCGGGAAATCGCAGAGAGCGTTCGTCCCTGTCTACGCGGAGAATGGAAAACAGGTCGGTGCAGTCGCGGTCGGCATCACCGTAAATGAAATTGATGAAGTGATCAGCCATAGCTTACGGCCGCTTTACTTCATTATCTGCGTCAGCATCTTCGTCGGTGTAATCGGAGCTGTTATCGTCGCCCGTACGGTAAAAAATATCATGTACGGACTTGAACCTTATGAAATTGCGACTCTCCTTGAAGAACGGAGCGCGATGCTGGAATCGACGAAGGAAGGAATACTCGCTGTCGATGAACACGGCAAAATCAAACTTGCCAATGCGGAAGCAAAGCGGCTATTCGTCAAAATGGGCATCAACACAAATCCCATTGATCAGGATGTAGATGACATATTGCCGAAAAGCCGCTTGAAAAAGGTTATTGAGACAAAAAAACCTCTTCAAGATAGAGACGTCCGCATTAACGGGTTGGAGCTTGTGTTTAATGAAGTTCCTATCCAGCTGAAAGGACAAACTGTCGGAGCGATTGCGACATTCCGAGACAAGACCGAGGTAAAACATTTAGCTGAACAGCTATCAGGTGTTAAAATGTATGCAAACGCACTGAGAGCGCAGTCTCATGAATTTATGAACAAACTGCATGTGATATTAGGTCTCGTCCAGCTGAAAGAGTATGATGATCTTGGAGATTATATTAAAGATATAGCCATACAGCAAAAATCAGAAACAAGTGAAATTATAAATGATGTCAAAAGCTCCGTACTGGCCGGTTTTCTGCTCGGAAAGCAAAGCTTCATACGTGAGCAGGGCGCAAATCTTGATATTGAATGCAACGGTGTCATCCCGAACGCGGCAGACCCATCTGTCATCCATGAACTCATTACAATTATCGGAAATCTCATCAACAATGGCCTTGACGCCGTTGCCGATATGCCGAAAAAACAAATCACCATGTCCATGCGCTTTCATAACAGCATACTGGACATTGAAATTACCGATACTGGAGCAGGCATGTCAGAAGAAGACCAAGCCAAAGTATTTGAACAAGGCTATTCAACAAAGGGCAAAAACCGGGGATTCGGCCTTTATTTCACACAGCAAAGCATCGAAAATTTAAAGGGCCAAATGATCCTCACAAGCGAAAAGAATGAAGGAACGACATTCAGTATTCGCATCCCGTACGAACCGAAGGAGGAAAATCATGATTAATGTACTAATAGTTGAAGATGACCCCATGGTGGGTGAATTAAATAAACGATACTTAAGCCAAATAGATGGCTTTCAGCTGAAAGGCATCGCTTCTTCCTTTCAAAGCGCTCTGCATATTTTAGGCGAGCATCACATCGACCTCATTTTGCTTGATATTTATATGCCGGGGAAAAACGGGCTGGAACTGCTGACGGAATTGAGAGCCCAAAATGAAGCGGTTGATGTGATTGTCATCTCAGCGGCCAGCGAGCTTGACGTGATCAAAAAAACACTTCGTTACGGAGCTGTCGATTATTTAATCAAACCGTTTGAATTTGAACGTTTCCAAACGGCTCTGTCTGATTACAGACGAAAACAAAAGGTGTATTCAACCCATCGCAACATGAGTCAAAAAGAACTCGACGCCGAGCTTTTTCAAAAGAAAGAAGCAACAGAAAAAGTACAGCTTCCTAAAGGCCTGACAAAAAGCACGCTAAAGCTGATCTGGTCCAGTATCCAGTCATTTGAAAATGAATCTTTTACGACAGAGGACTTAGCAAAGCACACAGAAATCTCTCAAGTATCCATACGAAAATACTTAAAATTTCTTGAAGATATACAGGTCCTGAATGTAGAAATGGCGTACGGAACGATTGGAAGACCAGTGTTTCAGTACAACGTAAACAACAGTAACCTTAACGGAATAAAACAATATCTATAAAAAAACGCACTGCTTGCTCCGAGCAGTGCGTTTTTTTGTCATATCTCTTGCCAAGACGCTTGATTGTATTGTTGGTAAGTTATACAAGAATAATAAAGGTTTTTTCTATTTTCGAGCAAATAATTCTAAAAATAGATACTTTTTAAAAAAATGTGCAAATTTCTATTTATTTCTTATAAGTTAAATGATAAATTATGATTGGTTAGTTGATCCCGAAAAACTAAGTCATAAGTCTTACTTCAGAAAAAGATGTCACGGTTTTCCGCCCGGAACGCCTTCCGCATCCTTCTCTTCCCCGCCTTTCGAAGGAAATACTCACACCACGCCTATTCAGGGAAGAATAGAACTGTCTCAGCGCATTCCATTTGTTATTATCAGAAAATTTTATCGATTCTAAGAAATTGTTCAGGACAGCCCATCACATGACTGGCCGGATCAGCTTTGAACCAAATTTTTCTGGGGGGTTATATCTTGAATAAACGAAAAATCGGATTGGCGATGTCCCTTGTGATCGCAGCAGGCACCATATTAGGAGCATGCGGAAACAGCGAAAAAAGCAGCGGCTCCGGCGAAGGCAAAAACAAATTCAGTGTAGCGATGGTTACTGACGTAGGCGGAGTGGATGACAAATCTTTCAACCAATCAGCCTGGGAAGGCATCCAAGCCTTCGGGAAAGAAAACGGTCTGAAAAAAGGAAAAAACGGTTATGACTACCTTCAATCCAAATCTGATGCAGACTATACAACGAACTTAAATAAATTGGCACGTGAAAATTTTGACTTGATTTACGGCGTCGGCTACTTAATGGAGGATTCAATCAGTGAAATTGCTGATCAGCGCAAAAATACAAACTTTGCGATTATAGATGCTGTTGTCGATAAAGACAACGTCGCAAGTATTACGTTTAAAGAACAGGAAGGCTCCTTTCTCGTCGGAGTGGCCGCAGCCCTATCAAGCAAATCAGGAAAAATCGGCTTTGTAGGCGGCATGGAATCAGAGTTAATCAAAAAATTCGAGGTCGGCTTTCGTGCCGGTGTGAAGGCTGTAAGCCCTAAAGCCATTGTGGAAGTGAAATATGCAGGGGGTTTCGATAAAGCCGATGTCGGCAAAGCAACCGCCGAAAGCATGTATAAATCAGGTGTAGATGTTATTTATCACTCAGCAGGAGCCACTGGCACAGGTGTCTTTACTGAAGCGAAAAACCTGAAAAAAGAAGATCCAAAACGCAATGTCTGGGTCATCGGTGTTGATAAAGACCAATACGCAGAAGGCCAGGTAGAAGGAACTGATGATAATGTCACCCTCACTTCCATGGTTAAAAAAGTAGATACAGCGGTTGAAGATTTAACGAAAAAAGCGAGCGACGGAAAGTTCCCGGGTGGCGAAACACTTACCTACGGGCTTGATCAAGACGGAGTCGGCATTTCTCCATCTAAACAAAATCTATCGGATGATGTGATCAAAGAGATCGATAAATGGAAGAAAAAAATCATCGACGGGTTGGAAGTCCCGGCAACTGAGAAAGAGCTGAAAACCTTCAAAGCTGAATAAGAATCGCAGGGATAAGGAGGTCGAGCCCTTATCCCTTGTTTTTCTTTTATTTTGAATAAAGGAGCGGTCAATCAATGGAATATGTCATTGAAATGCTCAATATCCGCAAAGAGTTTCCTGGTATCGTCGCCAATGACAATATCAATCTTCAAGTCAAAAAAGGTGAAATACACGCGCTGCTCGGTGAAAACGGAGCGGGGAAATCAACGTTGATGAATGTCCTTTTCGGGCTATATCAGCCGGAGCGGGGTGACATTCGGGTGCGCGGCGAGAAGGTGCACATCAACAGTCCGAACAAAGCGAATGACCTCGGTATTGGAATGGTGCACCAGCACTTTATGCTTGTTGACACCTTTACAGTTGCTGAAAATATTATTCTCGGGAAAGAGCCAAAGAAGTTTGGCAGAATTGACCGGAAGCGTGCAGTCCAAGAGGTACAGGATATTTCCGATCGATACGGCCTGCAGATCCATCCAGAAGCAAAAGTAGCTGACATATCAGTAGGTATGCAGCAGCGCGCAGAAATATTAAAAACCCTCTACCGCGGTGCTGACATTCTCATTTTTGATGAACCGACGGCTGTTTTGACGCCTCATGAAATCAAGGAACTGATGCAAATTATGAAGAACCTGGTCAATGAAGGGAAGTCTATCATCTTAATCACCCATAAGCTGAAAGAGATTATGGAGATTTGTGACCGAGTTACGATTATCCGCAAAGGAAAAGGCATCAAAACGCTTGATGTCCGTGATACAAACCAAGACGAACTCGCCAGTCTAATGGTTGGCCGCGAGATATCGTTCAAAACCGAAAAGAAAGCTGCTCAGCCGGGAGTGGAAGTGCTTGCGATTGACGGCATCACTGTAAAGGATACCCGCGGATTTGAGACGGTCAGGAATTTGTCGCTTTCAGTCAAAGCTGGAGAAATACTCGGCATAGCCGGCGTCGACGGAAACGGGCAATCGGAGCTGATTGAAGCGATAACAGGACTCCGCAAAACAGATTCAGGAACCATCACCTTAAACGAGAAACAGATCCAAAACCTGACGCCAAGAAAAATCACTGAATCCGGAATCGGACATATTCCTCAGGATCGCCATAAGCACGGTCTCGTCCTTGATTTTCCAATCGGAGAGAATATCGTGCTGCAAAGCTATTACAAAAAGCCGTATTCAGCATTGGGCGTTTTACATAAAGGCGAAATGTACAAAAAAGCGCGCAGCCTGATCAGCGAGTACGATGTCAGAACGCCGGATGAATACACACACGCGCGGGCATTGTCAGGCGGAAACCAGCAGAAAGCGATTATCGGGCGGGAAGTAGACCGAAATCCTGATTTATTAATCGCCGCCCAGCCGACTCGAGGCCTTGATGTCGGAGCTATTGAATTTGTCCATAAAAAGCTCATTGAACAGCGTGATGCCGGGAAAGCCGTTCTTCTCCTCTCGTTTGAGCTTGAAGAAATTATGAATCTCAGTGACAGAATCGCCGTTATTTTTGAAGGACGCATTATCGCCAGTGTCAATCCGCAGGACACCACCGAACAGGAGCTTGGTCTCTTGATGGCAGGAAGCACGCAAAAGGAAGCGGGGAAAGCAAATGGTTAAACGACTCTCTCATTTACTCGTGCCGCTCATCGCAATCATTCTCGGTCTTGCAGCCGGAGCGCTGATTATGCTTGCGAGCGGCTACAGTGTGATCAGCGGATATTCAGCTTTGTGGAATGGGATATTCGGAGAAATCTATTATGTCGGAGAAACCATCCGGCAAATTACGCCTTATATCTTATCCGGATTGGCTGTGGCTTTTGCATTCAGAACCGGACTCTTTAATATCGGTGTGGAGGGCCAGCTGCTCGTCGGCTGGACAGCAGCTGTTTGGGTCGGTACGGCGTTTGACGGACCAGCATATATCCACTTGCCGCTCGCACTGCTTACAGCGGCAGCTGCAGGAGGATTATGGGGTTTTATTCCCGGCGTTTTGAAAGCGCGCTTCTATGTTCATGAAGTCATTGTCACCATTATGATGAATTATATCGCACTGCATATGACCAATTACATCATTTCAAACGTCTTGACAGATCATCAAGATAAGACGGGAAAAATTCAAGAATCCGCCTCCCTCCGCTCTCCGATTCTTGAACAGATCACCGATTACTCACGGCTGCATTTTGGAATCATCGTTGCCCTTCTCGCAGCAGTTATCATGTGGTTTATCATCAACAAAACAACAAAGGGATTTGAGCTCCGGGCCGTCGGGTTTAACCAGCACGCTTCCCAGTATGCCGGCATGAGCGTGCGAAAGAATATCATGACCTCCATGCTTATCTCCGGTGCTTTTGCAGGACTTGCCGGAGCTATGGAAGGCCTGGGAACATTCGAATACGCAGCAGTGAAAGGCGCATTTACCGGCGTAGGCTTTGATGGTATCGCGGTCGCTCTTCTCGGGGGAAACACAGCCATCGGCGTTGTACTGGCGGCATGCCTGCTTGGCGGGCTGAAAATCGGCGCGTTAAATATGCCGATTGAATCAGGCGTCCCATCAGAGGTTGTCGACATTGTGATTGCCATTATTATTCTGTTTGTGGCTTCAAGCTATGCGATTCGTTTTGTCATGGGCAAATTGAAGAAAAAGGGGGCGAATTAAGTGGACTTTGTGCAGATTTTATCTATCATTGTCCCAGCCACACTCGTTTATGCGGCCCCGCTTATTTTAACTGCTCTCGGCGGCGTGTTTTCCGAGAGATCAGGTGTTGTGAATATCGGTCTAGAAGGCCTCATGATTATCGGGGCGTTCACCAGCGTGTTATTTAATTTATTTTTAGGTCAGGAATTAGGTGCCTCCGCACCATGGCTTTCACTCCTCGCCGCCATGGCAGCAGGCGTACTGTTCTCACTGATTCACGCGGCAGCGGCGATTTCATTTCGCGCCGACCAGACAGTCAGCGGTGTCGCCATTAACATGCTGGCGCTTGGGGCAACTTTATTTATCGTCAAGCTGATCTACGGCAAAGCGCAGACAGACAAAATCCCAGAGCCTTTATATAAGACAAAAATTCCTGGCTTGGGCGATATCCCTGTTGTGGGAAAGATCTTCTTTTCGGATGTTTATTATACGTCTATTCTTGCAATAGCACTTGCCTTTCTTTCTTGGTTTATCTTGTTTAAAACACCGTTCGGCCTCCGTATCCGTTCTGTCGGAGAGCATCCGATGGCAGCCGATACGATGGGAATCAACGTATATAAAATGCGCTATATCGGTGTGATGATCAGCGGATTGTTTGGCGGTCTCGGCGGCGGCGTATATGCTTCCACGATTGCGCTTGATTTTACGCACTCTACCATCTCCGGACAAGGCTTTATCGCACTGGCAGCGCTTGTATTTGGAAAATGGCATCCGATTGGGGCGCTGGGAGCCGCCCTGTTTTTCGGATTCGCCCAAAGCTTAAGCATCATTGGATCGCTGCTCCCTCTTTTTAAAGACATACCAAATGTGTATATGCTGATGGCCCCTTATGTCTTAACAATCCTCGCTTTAACCGGCTTTATCGGGCGGGCAGATGCGCCAAAAGCCAATGGTGTGCCTTATATTAAAGGAAAAAGATAAAACATTCTCCCCTGGGAAGATGCTTCTCAGGGTTTTTTCTAATTCAAAAGACCCCCTTAATTTAATTGTTTATTGGTTTTTTAACTTAAAAAAATATGAAGTGTTAACGCTTTCTTGTAGACTGTAACAAACAATACATGGGGGTGTATGACATGGGAGCAATTCCAAAAACGGGGACAATTTCACCTGAGCAAAAAGACCCACAGGGGAAAAACCTGTTTCAAAAAATCTGGGCTTGGGAAATCGGTGTGATTCCTCTGCCATTATACACAGTTTTAGCTGTTATTATTATTCTTGCAGCCTATTACAATGAGCTGCCGGTAAATATGCTTGGCGGGTTTGCCATCATCATGATTCTTGGTGTATTTCTTGGAGACATAGGCCAACGTATACCGATATTGAAGGATATTGGCGGCCCTGCTATTTTATCTTTATTTGTTCCTTCATTTTTAGTCTTTTACAATGTACTGAATTCAACATCTTTAGACGCTGTAACCAACTTGATGAAAACGTCTAATTTCCTTTATTTCTATATCGCTTGCCTTGTAGTGGGAAGTATCCTCGGTATGAATCGAATTGTTTTAATACAGGGGTTTATCAGAATGTTCGTTCCACTGGTTGCAGGAACGATCGCGGCCGTTGCAGCAGGCATTCTTGTCGGATTTATTTTTGGCTACAGTGCTTATGATTCCTTTTTCTTTGTGGTTGTCCCGATTATTGCCGGGGGAATAGGTGAAGGAATTTTGCCGCTTTCAATCGCCTATTCACAAATACTGGGCTCATCCGCTGATGTGTTTGTGTCTCAGCTGGTTCCAGCCGCTATTATAGGAAACGTTTTTGCTATCATATGTGCAGCCTTAATGAAAAAGCTTGGCGATAAGCGTCCAGATCTTAATGGGAACGGACGCCTCGTAAAATCTAAAAAAGCAAATGAGATTTTTAATCAAAAAGAAGCCGAAGCAAAAATTGATTTCAAACTCATGGGAGCTGGAGTTCTGCTCGCGTGTACATTCTTTATTTTCGGCGGGTTATTGGAGAAGTTCATCTTCATTCCAGGCGCGATCTTAATGATTATTTCAGCTGCGGCTGTCAAGTATGCGAATATTCTTCCGAAAAAAATGGAAGAAGGCGCTTACCAGCTTTATAAGTTTATTTCTTCAAGCTTTACATGGCCGCTCATGGTCGGTCTCGGCATCCTCTTTATTCCGTTGGATGACGTGGCGTCTGTGATTTCTATTCCGTTTGTCATCATTTGTATTTCAGTTGTAATCGCGATGATTAGTTCTGGATATTTTGTGGGCAAGCTGATGAACATGTACCCGGTTGAATCCGCAATCGTTACCTGCTGCCACAGCGGTCTCGGCGGAACGGGTGATGTTGCCATTTTATCAGCGTCAGGAAGAATGGGCCTTATGCCGTTTGCCCAAATTTCAACACGTCTCGGCGGTGCAGGCACAGTGATTTGCGCGACAGTTCTGCTTCGTTTTTTCACTTCATAAACAGAAAGAGTTCCGTTTTATACGGAACTCTTTTTTATCTATTTACAATCCGAATATACTCTCGCGGACCAAACGGCAGATCCTTTGATTCCGTCTCACTCATTCTGGCTGACAGGTGATGCTCCAGTAAATACAGCTCCCACTCATCACGAGCAGCCACACTGCTGCGCCCGTCATATTGATTCAACATGAATGCCCCTGTAAATACTGAGCAGAATAAACCTGAGCACATCACTATTTTTCTTTTCACATGACCAGCTCCTTACATTCAGCTTGATCAGGAATGATTTTAAATATACAAATAACCTCTTTTTTGTTAGACTTATTTTGAGGTCAAAAGAACTCATAAAAATCAATTTCAGCAGTTCGAAGCGTGGCAGCTTGCAGAAAAGTGCGATATAATTTGGACTAGGTCGTTTGACCGTATATTTCATACATAGCGCATTTTTCAATTGAGAACGAGAAAAAGGAGGTCTTACTTTGCAGCTCTTACATTTTGCTATTTTATCGCCTTTTTTATTTGCTTTTATCATTCCATTCTTGGCAAAATACGCAAAAAGAGTGCATACGGGCTGGTTTGTGTTAGTCCTGCCCGTCTTGCTGTTTATATACTTTCTCCCCATGATCAGGATGACACAATCTGGAGAAACACTTCGGTCGGTATTAGAGTGGATTCCTTCACTCGGCATTAATTTTACCGTTTATATAGACGGCCTTGGGTTATTATTCGCCTTGCTGATCACAGGCATCGGCTCTTTGGTCACTCTTTACAGTATTTTTTATTTATCGAAAGAAAAAGAACAGCTTGGGCCCTTTTATGTCTACTTATTGATGTTTATGGGCGCCATGCTCGGCGTTGTTCTTGTAGACAACGTCATGGTCCTCTACATGTTCTGGGAGCTTACAAGCCTTTCATCCTTTTTGCTGATCGGCTATTGGTATAAGCGAGAAAAGTCGCGCTACGGCGCCGCCAAATCACTTTTGATTACGGTCAGCGGCGGGCTGTGCATGCTTGGCGGATTTATTCTCCTTTATTTGATAACGGATTCCTTCAGTATTAGAGAGATGATTCATCAGGTTCAATTAATTGCCGGCCATGATTTGTTTATCCCGGCTATGATTCTCATTTTATTAGGTGCATTTACGAAATCCGCGCAATTCCCTTTTTACATCTGGCTCCCTGATGCGATGGAAGCTCCGACGCCTGTCAGCGCTTATCTCCATTCAGCCACTATGGTAAAAGCCGGCATTTATGTAATTGCGAGATTCAGTCCAATTTTCGCCTTTTCAGCCCAATGGTTTTGGATCGTATCCCTCGTCGGGCTCTTTACGATGGTTTGGGGCTCATTCCATGCCGTGAAACAAACTGATTTAAAATCGATTTTGGCGTTTTCAACCGTCAGCCAGCTCGGAATGATCATCTCTATGCTCGGAGCCAGCGCTGCAGCCCTTCATTACGGCCATACAGAATATTATACAGTTGCCGCCATGGCTGCCATTTTCCATTTAATCAACCATGCTACCTTTAAAGGAAGCTTGTTTATGGCAGTCGGGATTATCGATCACGAAACAGGCACACGGGATATCCGAAAGCTAGGCGGCCTGATGGCGATTATGCCGATTACGTTTACCATTTCTTTAATCGGAACATTTTCAATGGCCGGACTTCCGCCGTTTAACGGATTCTTGAGTAAAGAAATGTTTTTCACAAGCATGCTTCGCGTAGCACATTTTGATCTGTTCAACGTGCAGACATGGGGCATTCTGTTCCCTGTTCTCGCCTGGATCGGAAGTGTATTTACGTTTATCTACAGCATGAAATTGCTGTTTAAAACATTCAGAGGAAATTACCAGCCTGAGCAGCTTGAAAAACCGGCTCACGAAGCGCCTGTCGGCATGCTCGTATCGCCGGTCATTCTTGTCGCTTTGGCTGTCAGTCTCTTCTTTTTCCCAAATATCTTGTCGTACAGCCTGATAGAGCCTGCGATGAACTCAATCTATCCGACACTGCTGGACGGCCATGAGAAATTCCACGTTCACATTTCACAGTGGCATGGGGTTACAACGGAATTGCTCATGACTGCGGGTATTGTTGTGATCGGAACAATCGGTTATTTATCCCTGAATAAGTGGAAGGGAATCTATAAACTGTTTCCTTCAAAACTCACACTCAACCGGTTATACGATAAGCTTTTAACTCTGATGGAGAAAGGCTCTTACCGGGTCACAAAACAATATATGACCGGGTTTTTAAGAGATTATTTGCTGTATATCTTCGCTGGTTTCATCATTCTGATGGGCGGAGCTTTTGTCATCAAAGGCGGATTTTCCTTTACAACAGAAGGCATGGCTAAAATCGGCGTATACGAAATCATTTTGACGCTTGTCATGATCAGCGCCACAGTGGCGACTGTTTTTGCCAGGTCAAGACTGACGGCGATCATTTCACTTGGTGTTGTCGGTTATGCGCTTGCATTGTTTTTTGTCATTTTCAGAGCGCCGGACTTGGCATTGACTCAGCTTGTCATTGAAACGATTTCTGTGGCACTGTTTCTGCTTTGCTTCTATCATTTGCCGAAACTGAGATTGAAAACAAAAACGAGAACGTTCCGGATGACAAATTTTATCATTTCTTTAGGAGTTGGGACGATCGTTACTCTGCTCGGCATCGCATCCTCAAGCCAGCGGACAAAAGACAGCATTGCATCCTTCTTTGTAAAACACAGCCACGATCTCGGCGGAGGGGACAATGTCGTCAATGTCATCCTCGTTGATTTCAGGGGATTTGATACAATGTTTGAAATTACGGTATTAACAATAGCCGCTCTCGGCATTTACAGCATGATTAAAACAAAAGTAAAAGAGGAGGGGAAAAGCGGTGAATGAACAAAAAACAAATGACTTAATTCTTCAGACTGCGACAAAACTTGTATCCTTTATCATTTTGCTTTTCTCTTTCTATTTATTTTTATCAGGGCATAACGCGCCCGGAGGAGGCTTTGTCGGCGGACTGATCACGTCCTCTTCCATCGTTCTATTGCTCCTGGCATATGATTTAAAAACCGTGCGTTCCCTTTTGCCGGTTAATTTCATTTATGTCGCGGGAGCCGGCCTTCTGCTCGCTGTATTAACAGGCGTTGGCTCCTTTGTCTTCGGGGCTCCTTTTTTAACCCACACATTCGGATACTTTCAGCTGCCGATCTTTGGGAAAACGGAGCTCGCCACGGCGACGATATTTGATTTAGGCGTTTATCTTGTTGTCGTAGGCATTACGATGACCATTATTCAAACGATTGGAGAGGAAGAATAATGGAAATCTTAATGGCTGTTTTAGCCGGTATTATTTTCATGGCTGCTACGTATTTGCTGCTGTCTAAAAGCCTGCTTCGCGTCATTATCGGAACAGCACTGTTAAGCCATGGCGTTCATTTAATGCTTTTGACTATGGGAGGATTAAAGAAAGGCGCCGCTCCGATATTAAGCGAGCATGCCAAATCATTTGTCGATCCGCTTCCGCAAGCCCTGATTTTGACGGCAATTGTCATTTCATTTGGCGTTACATCATTCATCCTGGTCATGGCCTTTCGCGCTTATCAGGAATTGAAATCGGACGATATGGATCAAATGAGGGGAAATGATCAACATGAATAATTTTGTTATTTTGCCAATCCTGATCCCGCTTCTGTCGGCCATTCTGCTGATTTTCATGACGAAAAATCTTATGCTCATGCGGATCTTCAGCACTGCGGCATCGGCTATCGGGATTGTGATCAGCGGCATACTTGTACAGACTGTCTTCACAAAAGGTATCCAAACACTTAGCTTAGGCGGCTGGAAAGCACCGTACGGCATTGTGCTCGTCGCAGACCAATTCGCCAGCCTGCTCGTTCTCACAACAGCGGTCATCGGTTTATTGGTTGGGCTTTATTCCTTCCGTTCCGTCGGTGAAAAACGTGAGCGTTCCTTTTATTACTCCGGCGTGCAGTTCTTGCTTGCCGGCGTCAGCGGGGCGTTTTTAACAGGCGATTTATTTAATATGTACGTATTTTTTGAGCTTCTGCTCATTGCTTCCTATATGCTGATTGTATTAGGCGGCACAAAAATTCAGCTGCGGGAATCCCTTAAATATATTGTGTTTAATATCGTATCGTCTGCCCTGTTCGTCATAGGTGTCGGGTTTTTATACGCGGTAACAGGCACGTTAAACATGGCGGATCTTAGCGTAAAAATCACTGAATCTGGACAAACCGGGCTGATCACTGTGATTGGTGTCCTGCTGCTTTTGGTATTTGGCATGAAGGGCGGAATCTTCCCCCTCTACTTTTGGCTTCCAGGCTCTTATTACGCGCCTCCGGCGGCAATCTCCGCATTGTTCGGCGCTTTGCTGACAAAAGTCGGATTATATGCGATTACGAGGGTTTTCACATTGATTTTTATTCACGATACAGCCTTTACCCATCAGCTGATGATTTGGCTGGCGGCGCTGACTGTGATTTTCGGTGTAATCGGTTCACTCGCTTATTCAGATGTCATGAAAATTGTGATCTATAACATTATTACCGCTGTCGGCGTGATTTTGTTTGGTGTGGCAGTACACACCCCCGCATCCATTCAAGGCGCCATTTATTATCTGATTCACGATATGCTGATTAAGGGCGCTTTGTTTATGCTGGCGGGCACGCTGATCGCATTGACTGGAACTGCGAGCCTGCATAAAATGGGCGGACTGATCAAACGTTACCCTGTTCTTGGATGGATGTTTTTCATTTCCGCTATTTCTCTTGCTGGCATTCCGCCACTGAGCGGATTTGTCGGCAAATTTAAAATTGCGGAGGGCGGCTTCGCAGAAGGTGAATTTACGATATCCATGCTGATTCTGCTTTCGAGTCTGCTTGTCCTGTACTCTGTGCTGCGGATCTTTATACATGCGTTTTGGGGCGAAGAAAAAGAAACGCCAAAACCAAATCATCGAACAGCTAAAGGGCTTCTTTATCCGGCAGCTATTTTTCTCTTGCTGTCTCTTCTCTTCGGATTGGGTACAGAATGGGTGTCGCCTTACGTTGATCAAGCGGCCGAGACGCTGCTGAATCCGGAAAAATATATTGAAGCTGTTCTGAAGGAGTAGATCGCATGGCATTTCAAATTTTATTAAATGTGTTTCTCGCTTTTTGCTGGATGTTCTTAAGCAACAGTCCAAGCGCCGCAGGATTCATTACAGGCTATATTCTGGGAATGCTCTCTCTCTTTTTCTTCCGGCGCTTTTTCACTCGCCAGTTTTATCTATGGAAAATGTTTTCTATCATCAAGCTCTGTTTCATTTTTATAAAGGAACTGTACCTTGCCAATGTCAGCGTGATGAAGTCCGTTTTATCACCAAAAATGAATATCAGACCGGGCATTTTTGCTTTTAAAACTGAACTGACGAAAGATTGGGAAATCACCCTGCTTTCCCTGCTCATTACATTAACGCCGGGAACCTTGGTGATGGATATTTCTGATGACAGAACAATACTTTATATTCATGCAATGGATATCGAGGATGCGGAAAAAGCGATTTTTGATATTCGGGAGTCTTTTGAAAAAGCCATACAGGAGGTGAGCCGCTGATGTTTACGCTGATCCTGCAAATCGCGCTCGGCATTATGGCAGTGTCTACCTTTTTGTATGTCATTCGTGTCATTAAAGGGCCGACTGTGCCCGACCGGGTCGTGGCTCTGGATGCTATCGGCATCAATCTGATCGCGATCACGGCGCTTGTCTCCATTTTGCTGAAAACAAGTGCGTTTTTGGATATTATTTTGCTGCTGGGGATTTTATCATTTATCGGAACAATTGCATTTTCCAAGTTCCTGGAGAAAGGAGAGATTATCGAAAATGATCGAAACCGCTAAGGTCGTTGTAGCTGTATTCATATTGCTTGGCGCTCTTGTATGCCTCATTGCATCATTCGGAGTGCTTCGCCTTCCAGATGTGTTTACACGCTCTCATGCTGCTTCTAAAGGCTCAACATTGGGGGTCAATATGATTCTGCTCGGTGTCTTCTTTTATTTGTGGTTTGTGTCAGGGGAACTCTCCGCAAAAATCCTGCTTGGAATTCTATTTATCTTTATTACGTCGCCTATCGGCGGACACTTGATCTGCCGTGCTGCGTATAACTCCGGCGTCAAGCTTGATGAGAGAAGTGTGCAGGATGACTATAACGGAATCAGAAACTTTGTGATAAAACGAAAAAAGGATTCTTATTTATAAAAATAAGCAGCCGGACAGGCAGAGTTCCGGCTGTTTTTTTATTTCTTGATGACAGCCAGCGTGCATCTGGATATACAGATTAACCTCTCTTGCTCGTCATATATGTGAATATGATAGACAATCGTCATTCTGCCTACATGAACGGGCTCGGCTACCGCCTTTACCGTTCCTTCCTTAACAGATTTTAAATGGTTGGCGTTAATCTCCAAACCAACACAAGCTTGCGTTGTATGATCAATCAGGTTCTGTGCACCTGCGCTCGCCGCGGTTTCCGCCAGGGCCACTGAAGCGCCTCCATGCAAATATCCGAACGGCTGTACCGTCCGATGATCCACCGGCATGACCGCAACGCATCGTTCCGCAGTGTTTTCAACAATCTCAATACCAAGCGCTTCAAGCAATGTGTGCTTCATATCCATCTCTACACCCCCCAACATTTAAAGTACACCGTCTGATTTCGCAATCAAAACCGCTTCCGTCCGGGAACCGACATTCAGCTTATTGAAAATCGATGTCAGGCTGTATTCAATGGACCGCTTGCTCAAGTGAAGGGCATCTGCGATTTCTTGGTTTGTAAATCCTTTTTCAACTTCTTGCAGAATCAGGCATTCTCTAGGTGTGAGCACATCTTGTTCTTTTTGAGAGGAAGGAGCCGGCTTTGTTTTTTGCTGAGTCATCAGCTGTTTAAAGTAAGCAAAATCGACTAAAATTTCTCCGTTGAGTACGTGGTATATGTATTGGGTGATCTTTTCTTTAGATTCCGTTTTGCTGATGGCACCGTGCAGACCCGCACGAATCGCTTCCTCAAAATAATCCTCGACCTCATAACCGGTATACACGATAATTTTACAATGAGGATTCTCTTGTAAAATCTGTTTAGAAAGCTCCATCCCATTGACCTCGCCGCCCAGATTCAGATCCATTAAAATGAGATCATATGACGAGAAATCATGCTGCTTGATAAACTGTTCACTCGGTTCAGGACTGAGACAATCAACAGACAAATTCGAATCCGTTTCCAAAATTGTCTTGGTGCCTTCCATGACAGCCGGATGGTCATCAATCACTAGTATCTTTTTCATGTTTTCCTCCCTTTTACTCACTCTTTTCCATTTTATAAAAAAGACTTGGCCTGTGCCAAGTCGTTTCCGTTATAAATCCATTACAATTCGATTTCAATATCAGCCTTAAAGCCCTTTCCTTCACTCGTTTCAATCCGAAGGCGCCCATCTAAAGCCCTGACTCTCTCCTTAATGCCAGAAAGCCCCATGCTCATGGAATGTTCAGTATTTTTTTCAAGGTCAAACCCTACGCCATCGTCCTCATAATGAAGAACAATTTTGTTTTGTATACTGATGAGCATAATCAGCACATCCGTCGCCTGAGAGTGCTTGACCGCATTAGACAGAAACTCTTGAATGATCCGATATAAATTCAGCTGCGAATCCAGATCAAGGGAAGCCGTAAATCTGCCGGTATTTAAACGGATATGAAACGGAACCCGCTCCTGCTGCTGCGCCACCAGCTTCGACAGCGCCTTCACCAATCCAAGATCATACAGAAGCTGCGGCCGCAGTTCATGACACGTCTCCCTCGTCATCGAAATCACATCTGACATCTGCTCATTCATCTGTACAAGCTTGTCCTGCACTTCTTCACGGCACGGATTGTCATCCTTCTTAAAATCACCCAAAAACAGCTCACACTGGCGTTTTAAGGAAATCAAGTCCTGAAGAACCGAATCGTGGAGATCGCGGGCGAGATCGGAGCGTTGTTTTTCCTCGATCGTGTACATGAGTTTTTTGAGCCATACGGGGTTGGATTCTTGTTGTTTTATTTCTTCTAAATGACTCATCAGTTCTTCAATTTTCATGACGTTTTCAATCGATACGTTTGTATAAAAAGCCAATGTTTTCAGCCAAGAAAGTTCTTCAAGTGTAAGACGGGGCGTATTCATTTTAGATAAACAAAGCATTACAAATGATTTCCCACCGCGTTCACCTATCTTCATGACAAAACCTTTATTAAATTCAACGATTTTCCCTATTTCGGATGTTACTTTTCTAAATTCTTTTTGATAGACTTTTTCAATTGAATTTACGTTCGCATCATCATATAGTTCAATACTTGCGTCAGCTGAAACTTCATATACATGTGCTCGGCTAACAAGAGAGACTTCAAGTATAGTATTTTTCAGTTCTTCAAATACTTGAGTCAAGGAAGTTGAGTCTCTAATCATCTGCGTGAATTTATATATACTGTCTTGATAATTGAATTTTTCCGAGACCCTTTTTAATCTAAATCTGAAATCAAGTACTTCTTTATAATAAAAAACTGCCACCATAATAATATATATCAGAATCGCCAGTCTAAAATAATAGAAATCTCCAGCTGGATTTCCTATTAACTCAAATACCGTAACTAAAATAATTGTGGGCGTTAATGCTAATATTCCATAATATTTTAACCTACTTAAAATAAAATCCACATTATAAATTTTATTTGTCATAAATTGATAAACCAAAGAAAATGGTATTAGGAACATAAATGAAGCAGCTATAAAAGAAGAAATCCCATCAGTGCTTAAGAATACATAAGGTATAATATATAAAAACAAAAACGGCGAAAAAGATAAGATATTAATTATGGTAAGAACTTTTATAATATGTGCTTGTTCAGTATCCTTACTTTTAATTAAAATAGATCCAAAATATACGCTCACGATTATAAATGAAATAAAGAACGAAAGTAAATTTATTTTAGGCACATAATGTCTAAAGAAAAGCTGAGTTCGCAACAATTCAAAAACTAGATTTAGTATTGGAATTGCATATAGTATAAAAACTTTTTTGTTAAATAACACAGTGCCTAGTTCTTTAAAATACTGATACAAGAAAAGAAGATAGTTAAACATTACAGATGTTAAAGTGAATACCATTATACATCTGCTTAACCAATCCCCCTTTGCAGATCCGCCCGCACTTAAGTATGCTAAAGAAGCTGATAACAAGAAAACGATTAAAATCAAAGCTGATAGTAGTTTTTTCGATTCATTTATTTTTAGAATGAAGAAACAACAAAATAGACAGGCTATATAAAATATTAGCGGGATAACAAAAGTAGTAAAATTCCCATCATTCATTAAATCAGGCTTAATTCTAACCTTTTCTCCATCTCTCTCGACGACTATTGAACTCACATGGTTTGAATTATATTTTTGAACTTCAAGAGGACGCTTAACTTTTTGATTATTGATACTTTTGATGACGTCCCCTTTTTGTATGCCTGAGTAATAAGCCGTAGAAAATTCCTCAATATTTGTTATTACGACTTCATTGTCTTGATTTTCGGCTACTGCTGCACCTACTAAAAGTTTACTCGAACTTATATACGTTAAATAAGTTACATAGACTAAACTGACTAAAATCAAAATAATTGAAACTTTGTTGTACCATGCCTTCATTTATTAAAGCCTCACGAAGGAACCCAATTACCGTTTGTATAAATTTGCAGCCCTCTAAAGGCATCAACTATACTTTTCAATTGTTCCTTATCTATATTTAATAAAGAGGCTCTGCCTTCCATGACCTCATCTAAAACTTCTGGATTTTTTACTAAGTATCCGACTATTTCCTGCATATAAATCCTCCTTTATTTTATGATTCCTGTTATTAATTTTTTTATTTTATTCTCTTGCAATTCTAATCTAGCAATTTCTTTCTTTAGTTTTTGTAATGACAAGTGTTTCATTACAAGTAAATATTGCACTACGCCTGCCTCAGTTAATTTTTCTTTTATTTGTTTGGGATTCAATGATAAGAACAACTCAGCATTTTCATACCAACTCAAGATTTCTGCAGAAGCTGCATTAAAACGTTTACTTAAATATAAGTATGCCAATGTGTTTTTCTTCTGAATAAAATCGTTATTTAAATAATATAAACCTTGGTAATCATTCTCAATTTGTGCAATAATCCCAAGTTCATAAGAATAAGAAGCCACGATGGGATGGTATTTGCCTGTTGCCAGCATTACTCCCATTACACAAGGCAATGCCGTTAGCGCTCCTGATTTATTTTTGATCATGTCAATACAGGCTTCTTCAGTTTGCGGCGCATTCACAATATCATCATGCTGGCCTTGAATTGATTGTAACGCAAAATTCAATATCTCTTGTGAAAATTCTGGTTCATGACTAGCTTGACACATCACTTGTATACTAAGGGTGTAAAGAGCTGTAACTGCATTTAAAGCGATAGACGAGTCAATCTTCATCCAGACAGCATTTCCATTATCTTGATCCTCTAAGTCATCATAAATATCGAATGAGAGTATAAGCAATTCAATTCCGGCAGCAAGCCATTCGATTGCTTTTTGATCCTGACCGTTAAAAGCTAAATAATGATGAAGTGCCAAATCGGCAAACTCAAAAGTATCCTTAGACTCAATAAAATTCTGAAGATATCGTTCCAAGTCCTGATTCTTTATTTTTTGGCTTACAATCTCCTTCATTTTCTCCTTGATCCGGACAGAATCTAAACATATCTGCTCAATAACGACTTCCCCCCTCCCATTCCATTTTACTAAATGGAACATTTAAAGGACAGCAGGTTTTTCGTTTTTTAACAATCATATAATACTTTATCCATTAATTGTATGAATAGAACGAAAAAAAAGACTTGTTTCCAAGTCTTTTTCACGAAATTTTCATTGCATAATTGTATTTATCGAGTTGATCGATGCTTTTGTTAATGTTTCGTAATGAATCTGTCGTTTCTTTAATATCAAGTTCGAGTCGGAATAACAATTGTTTTACTTCTTCAAGTTTCTTTTCCATCGTTTCCACACTCCTTTTTTTGAAAGATCAATGAATTGTGTATGGTGAACGAGTCCTAGGTATTTGATCTGTTACTAATAGTGTATCTGCTTTCGGCTCATTTTTCACCGAAAAGTATGCAAAAAGATCCTGCGTGACACCGCAAATATCAATAGGTCCTTATACTCAAAGAGATCACAACAAGAACGGGACTATTTTTCTATGGGCAAGAGCGGATATTTCTGCTCAAATTGAGAAAGATTCTTAATTCCCTTGATTTTAACGTGTTTCACATTTTTATTAAGCAAGACTATAGTCCTTCATACCGTATTTTCAAAATTGAATATGCGATTCTTGGCGTTTCCTGACCGACAAACACCGAAAAAGACCGCAACGCTAAAGTTGTGGTCTTTTCGCTTTGTCATATTCAGCAAATGGGGATCTATACATATAGAAACACCACTTTTGTGTGAGGTGCTCCCATGAGATATCGTTATCCCTGGTTTTACGTGTATCCGTATGAGATACGCCGTCCGCCCGCTCCTGCCTCCAATATAGATACTTTTATCCGTTCAGCGAAGCAGGCCGCAGGGATTTTTGCGGATGCTCAGCTGGTGCTCAGCCGCATTGCGGGCTCGCGGGAGCTCTCGCGCCGCATTCTGACCGCAGCCGAGCAGTCCGATAAACAAACCATAAAGCGCCTGATCAAACAAATGGGCGTCCGGCATGAAGTGGATACGGTCTTTAATCCCGACGGCATCTATATCAGCCTTATCGGCACGCAAAGCCGAATGATTCTTGCTTTGCGGTGGTCAGAGGACCGCAATCATTTTGCGTCCATAAGATTATGACACCATTCCAGAGCCTCAAGATAACATTCATACGCTTCTTCTTTGTCCAGTTGATTGCCTAATTCCGAGCAAGTGTCCCAGTTGTTGCTTTCAATTAATTTCACAAGCTCAAGCATTTGGTAGTAGTCGTTTTGATGGCCTAATAACGCTTGCCCGACTTCATCTTTCAAAGGCAATTCTTGTACAATTTCCTCTATTTCTCTATGCAGGAGCGTGTCTATGAGAGAAAACATTCCGATCAGCATATAAGAAGCAGGCTGCGGCCGGGATGCCTTCCTCGCCAGCAGCTCGCAAAGCTTTGCTCTTATCAAAGAAATCTTAATGATTTCGTGCTTGCTGGAATGCCCTTTTCTGCTTAAATCCTTAAAGGAAAGAATATAGATCCACCGTTTGATTTCATTAAATCCAAGCAGCATAATGGCCTGCTGAATGCTTTCAATTTTCTGGCTCAAACGGCTGTGGGATGAGTTTAAAAATTTTAAAATTTGATAGGACAGTGATAAATCCCGCTCTATGTACTCTGTTACACGCTTTATGTTAGGCTGCTCTTTGCTCAGTTCGTTAAGCAGTTCATAGTAAGAATAAAAATGAGTCGACAGGTCATGCCCGCTGATGATGCGCGGCTCGCTGAAAAAGTAGCCTTGGAATAATTGAAAGCCATCTTGAACTGCCTGTTTATATTCTTTTCGGGTCTCTACCTTTTCTGCTAAAAAAATTAAGCCGCTGCAGCTGTAGGTTTGCAAAATTTTTCTGCGTTCCATTCGTGTTGTTTTGAGAAAATCAATTTTCAATATATCAATATAGCTCATGAGCTTTTCCAATAAGTCCTCATTTTGCGGGTTTATTGCATAAAAATCATCGAGCGCCAGCATATACCCCATTTTTTTCAATTCTTTGCATCTAGAAATGAGGGCCGGCGTGATCGGTATATCTTCAAGGATTTCAATGACAAGCTGTTTCGGATTGAAGGAGGTGGGAAGATTCGAAAACATCAGGCTTTCCGTAAAATTAACAAAACAGCGTTTTCCTTCCGTCAGCTTCTCAATTCCGATGTTTAAAAAGCTGTTGATCACCAAATCTGTTGTTGCCTGATCGCCGTCTTTAGCGCTATATACGTTCTCTTCGCTTTCTCTATACAGCAGTTCATAAGCAACAACCTGTTCTTTTCTATTAAAAATAGGCTGTCTTGCAACAAACACCCTCATTGATTAATCCCCCTTACAATACGCGCGGCTTTCACCCCTAAGTATATCAAATATTTTGACGAAAATTGTCTAAACATGAAAAATAATATATTCATAAAAAAACTGGCCCTTCGCGAACGAAAGGCCAGTTTTTATTTATTCTTCCTCAAGCTCTTCTTCAATTCTGCTTTTTACTTCGTGAATCCGCTGCATTTTATTGCTCCAGCAGTCCTCGCTTAAATCAACCGGGTATTCCTCCGGCTTGCTGATTCTTTTATATTCCTCCCAAAGCAGGCTGAGGTTATCCTGCACATACTGCTGTATGTCTGAAATCTCAGGGTTTTGGTAGCAAAGAATACCCTTTTCAAAAATCAGCTCATGAAGATCCTTCGCATAAAAATTCGTGACAAATTTGCTGATGAATGTATGAACCGGATGGAACATTCTGAGCCGCTTCTGATCATTCACCTGCTCATCATAAAGCGCGATATAATCGCCTTCAGAATGATGGTTGGACTGATTGATAATTCGGTAGACTTTCTTTCTGCCCGGTGTCGTCACTTTTTCAGGATTGGATGAAATTTTGATCGTGTCGACCATTTTCCCGTCTTCCTCAATGGCAACGAGTTTATAAACTGCGCCGAGAGCCGGCTGGTCATAGGCAGTGATCAGCTTCGTACCGACACCCCAGACATCAATGCGCGCTCCCTGAGCCTTTAAATTCATAATGGTGTGCTCATCCAAATCGCTTGAAGCAATCACCTTCGCATCTGTAAATCCTGCTTCATCAAGCATTTTACGGGCTTTTTTTGACAGGTACGCCAAATCGCCGCTGTCCAGGCGGATGCCAATGAAATTAATGCGGTCGCCAAATTCCTTGGCAACCCTAATCGCATTCGGCATGCCTGAACGAAGCGTATCATACGTGTCGACTAAAAAGACGCAATCCTTATGCGTTTCCGCGTATTTTTTGAAAGCTGTATATTCATCGCGGTAAGCCTGCACAAGCGCATGCGCATGTGTGCCGGAAACCGGGATATTAAAGCGCTTTCCGGCTCTTACATTGCTTGTCGCGCTAAAGCCGCCGATTAAGGCTGCTCTCGCCCCCCACATGGCCGCATCCATTTCATGTGCCCGCCTTGTTCCAAATTCAAGCGCAACTTCATCACCGATGACGCCTTTAATCCGGGCAGCCTTTGTTGCGATTAATGTTTGATAGTTCACAATGTTGAGCAGAGCCGTTTCAATCAGCTGCGCTTCAACCAAGGGCGCCTCCACCCTCATAATCGGCTCATTATTAAAAACAAGCTCTCCTTCTTTCATGGAGTAAAGTGAACCTGTAAAAGTCAAGCCGCGCAAATATTCGATAAAATCTTCTTGGTACCCCAGTTCATCTTGTAAATAACTCAAATCGCTATCCGTAAACTTGAAATTTTCCAGATACTCTATGGCTTTTTCCAAGCCCGCAAATACGGCATAGCCATTTTCAAACGGAAGCCTTCTGAAAAACAGCTCAAAAATCGCTTTCTTTTCATGAATGCCGTCTCTCCAGTACGTTTCCGCCATATTGATCTGATAAAGGTCTGTATGCAATGACAGGCTGTCATCTTTAAATCCGTACTCTAACACTGTTTTTCCCCTTCCTTACTCTGCCACTTGCGCTCCGATGCTATTTGCAAAATGGGAAAGAGCCCATGCGTGCCCCTCCTGATTAAAGCTGGCAACAGCCTGTTGATGCACAACAATCTGAAAACCTTTGTTGTATGCGTCAACGGCCGTATGTAACACACAAATATCTGTGCAGACACCGGCAAGATGCAGTTCGCCAATCTGCCGCTCTCTGAGTTTGAGCTCTAAATCAGTTCCCGCAAAAGCAGAATATCTCGTTTTTTCCATGTAGTAAACATTCGGTTTATGTTCATGTTTCTGATATAGAGGCAAAAGCTTTCCGTACAGATCTTTTCCTTCCGTGCCTTTTATATTATGCGGAGGAAAAAGACGGGTTTCGGGGTGATATTGATCCCCTTCATCATGAGAATCTACTGCTAATACGACGTAATCACCGTTTGTGATGAATTCTTCGGTTAAATTGACGATCGCCTCTTCAATCATTCTGCCGGGCTCCCCGCAGGTCAATTTTCCGTCACTCGCCACAAAATCATTCGTATAATCAATACAAATAAGTGCTTTTTTCATAGCCGGCCTCCCCGCCATCAGTATGAGAACATTATATCTTATCTCCAGTTGTAAGTGAATTGCCATGAATAAAAAGACAAACGGCCCGTTTGTCTCTTAAGATTTCAGCACTGACCGATTATAAATGTCGTCCTGAATATATATCAATTCACGATTCACAGCGATGTCAGCCGCAATGACGAGGCCTAAAGGCGTATGAAACTGAAGATCAGATACAATCTTGAAGGGCACTCCGTATCGATTCGCCATTTGGATATAAGGAGAATAAGACTGGTACTGAAGCTCTCCATTAATCAAAAGGGTGACGTTATTGCTGTTTTTCAGCTCTTGTTCCGCCTCTTTATACGGTTTGCTTCTAAGCACTTGTCCTTTCGTCAATGCCAAAACGACTCTTTCTCTTAAAGAGCCTAAAAACAAATGGCGCTCGTCAGGCTTTGTCTCCAAAGGCCCATACATTCCTTGCTGCAAATAGAGATCCATTTTATCTTCACTCAAAAGCCTGTCCTCCCGTCTTGTTTGTTTTCATTATCACCTGATCAGGCAGGAGCTAAACTTTCAAACGCGGTTTACATTTCTGTTACCCAATGAATGATTTTTTTTGCCAGCTCACCAGCAGGGGCTTCCTCTGTATGCCGGCGCAACGAAGCTTCCAGCCGTTCAGGCAGAGTTGCTTTATCTTCTTCATAGGAAATGATCGTGCTCCACTCCAGCTGCGGGACCGCTACAAGCGTGCGCAGTTCTTTTCTGTTTTCATGCAGATACACGTCCGTGATCATTTCGGTTTGCGTATTGATATTTGCTTTTCTGATTTTCATAACATGACCTCTCTATTCAAAGACTACCCATATTATACAATAAAAAAGCAACAGCCTCTTATGAAAAGGCTGTTACCCGTTAAACGAAACTGTTTCATCAATGATATCGGCATCTTTGAAGAGAGTTTTACTCGTTTGGTTGTTAATCTTCACAAAATCACCAAGCTGAAATGCGCCTGACCCCGCCCCTGAGTGAGCGACGCTTTTAGGCGAAATCGCAAATACGTCTCCAAAGCTTGCCGCAGCATTACCCGAAACTGACATGATATAAATCGGCCCCACAATCGCAGGCATTTCCCCACCTCCGCATTGATTTACAGCATCATATGCAAAGAGCCGCAAATGGTGCCCGCCTATTCAGCGGGCTTTGCGTTTTCTTCGAGGCGTGACCGCTGGCGCAGTTTGATCAAGCGGACAATATTCAGGAAGAACGCCTTCACTACCGCATAAACCGGCACCGCTAAAATCATGCCGAGAATTCCGCCGAAGCTTCCCGCACCGATTAACAGCAAAATAATCGTAAGCGGATGCGTATTCAGCCGTTTTCCGATTACAAGAGGGGACAGCAGGTTTCCGTCCAGCTGCTGAACGATGACAACCACAATAATCGCAAACAGCGCTTTAGCCGGCGAGTCCATAAAACCGACAATAACAGCCGGCGCGGCACCGAGAAAAGGCCCGACATAAGGAATGATATTGGTAATCGCCATGACAATCCCAAGAATCAGGGCATACGGCAGTCCGGCAATTAAATAGCCGATAAAGCACGCTGTCCCGACAAATAGACAGATTAACAGCTGTCCCTGGAAATAAGCCGCAAGCGTATCTGATAAATCTTTAAAAATCTTTAAGCCTTCTGTCCGATAAGAAGCCGGAAGAATTTTTACCGCCAAATGCGGAAAGCGGTGTCCGTCTTTCAGCATGTAAAAAAGGATAAATGGAACAGTAATAATAACAAGCGTGATGTTTGTCACGACGCCAAACACCGCAGATAAACTGGACGTGATATTTTGCGGCAGGTTTTGGAGAAAGCTTGTCAATGACTGTTCAATTTTTGATATTGAGACATAATCCTGATTCATCATCCAGGTAAACCATTGGGAATGAGACAAATCCTTTGTCAGCGCCTGAATCTGTTTTATGTAATCAGGAAGGTTGTTGAACAGCCCGGTTACCTGCGATGTGATGACAGGCCCGACTGACGCTGAAACGAAGGCAAGCAAACCGATAAACAGTAAATAGATCAATAGAATGGATAATGTCCGCGGAATTTTTTTCTCAAGCAGGCGGACGACCGGATTAAATATGAAATACAAAATTCCCGCAATCAGCATCGGGAAAAACAATGTCGAGATAAAAACAATGAACGGCTGAAATACAAATGAAACTTTTGTCGCTACATAAATAATCAGCAAAACAAATAAAATCTGCAATGTCCAAAAATGGACTTTTGATTTCAACAAGCTTTGTTCCTCCTAGTTTTTCTTTGTCTGTCAGATAAAAGAACTTATACCCCATCATTGTAACAAAAATGAACTCATATCAGAACTCTTAATATAATGAGAGGAGTGTTGGTGATGAAGGCCGTGACATACGATACAGATTCAGAACTGGCTTATATTTATGTTCTTCCTTTGAAAAAAGAACAGGAATGTACGGACTGCGGAGCTCAGAGTCAATGATTGTCTCCTGCTGGATATCAGCCAAGACGGCAAAATCGCCGGATTCGAATGTTTTGGTGAGGCAGCACGCCTCTGTGCCCCATTTGCCGGGAAATCCCGGCTGTATGTAAAAGATTCAGACGGTTATCAATTTCAGGTCTGCCAGCATGCTTCAGTCCGTTCCTGCTATACGGTGTACGGCGGCACTTTCTGTTTTTTAGATGGTGACTATCAGGAATTTGCCGGTTTTGACCTTGATGGAACAATGTATCCCAGTGCGTTTTTACAGCGCTTAACTGAAAAATAGGACGTCCCTCCCGGTGTACGCCTATTTTTCATGCGCAAGCACTGTTAGACCCGCTCACTGTAATCTGGCGTGACGGAAATCATGTGCTGGATTCTGATCAAACAAACAGAATTTCGAGCTCCCTCAATTGTGATATGGTCAGGTTTTACATCGATCAGTCTGCCTCTGACCGTATCTCCTACTGTCTGTATAACGAACCTTGAGCCGATGAGCTTTTTAATGGTCTGATAGACATAAGGATCGACTAAAGAGACCAGTTGCGGACTACCTTGGTTGACCATACTTTTATCCCCTTTGTGTGTTTTATCTCAGCTTATGCCGCGCTTATGGATAATGACACAGGCTTCCCTGATAAAACAAAGGGGTGCGGAGATTTTAGGAGAATACGTTTGGAAGCGGGTGTAAAGGAAGTGTCGATGAAGCGGAGACAGCGAAGAAAGCTGGCCGCTGTTCCGTACTTATACAGGCTTTATCACGGATGCCTGGGCTTGGTCGATTAATTGGTCCAGCTTTTCTATTTTTTTTCGTGCGGTTGAAGGATCAATTTGGCGGTAATGATGGTGGCCACCCGGTTCTTCATCCAGTTCGTCCGCTTTTTTGACAATCTGCTGCAACGTGTTTTTATCTAATTCGCCTTCAGGCAAATAGGAATCTGTATGAAGCAAAATGGCTAGGGCAATCTCTTTTGCCGCTTTCGGTTCCTCGCCAAGCCGAATCAGAAGCTTATGCGCCCGTTCTGCCCCTTTAATGGCATGGATGTCATTTCTTTTGTATTTCTCATAATCCCACTTTCCGTCTGTATACCATTCATAATGGCCGATGTCATGAAGCAGTGCTGCTTTTGCTGCTAAATCAGGATTGATGTCAGCCTTCACAGACAGCCTGTATGCATGATAAGCGCAGGCAATCGCATGTGCCACGCCGGAACGCTGAAGATATTTTTGTGCAATTGGATGGGTGAAAACATCCATTAATGTAACCTTTCTCATGGAAACCCCTCCTTTAGATATTTTTAGAATCCTAACATAATTTGCAGAGAAACTCAATTCTTATGTCACATCATTTTGATCTTCTTATCATCATTGTTATACCCTAAAAGCAGCGTTTCAGTCAGTATATGCCGCTGTTCAATAAATGCTCTGGCTGCAGCCTTTTTTTATAAAAAAAAGAGCAGAAAATATCTGCTCTACAAAAACTCTTTCATATCATAAATTCTTCCGTTTTCCGTCCCTTTTTCTAATAAAGAAAGCAGCGTGCCGGCAATAAAGTCCGGACTGCGAAGGCTTCCTGTTTCATTTAATTTCCGGAATCGTTCAATGTGGTGGAAATCCTTTTTCGATGAAGAACGGATGACGGCCTGCATTTCAGTGTCCATCACACCTGGTGAAAACGAAATCATGTGCACTGGCAGCTCTTCATCCTCCTGTTCAAATCCGAATGTTCTCGTAAACATGTCGAGCCCGGCTTTTGAACTGCAATACGCGCTCCATCCCTTATATGGATTTTTGGCGGCTCCTGATGTAATGTTGACAACCGTCTTTTTGCCGCTGTATGAAGCAAACCGTTTTGTAAACAGCTGACTCAAAAGCACAGGGGCAGTCAGGTTCAGCTGATAATGCCGCTGAAGCTCGTCAAGAGACGCTTCGCCGGCGCGTTTGATCGGCGTTACCATTCCGGCGTTATTGATCAGGGTAATACCAGAATAACGATCTGGATCGATGGATGAGAGCAATGTTTCAAATTGCTGTTCAGCTTCTTCAAGATTGATGAGGTCTATTTGATGCTGCGTCAGTTTTTCGTGAGACACATCCGCTTTCGTTCTGGATAAGGCATGGACTTCATGACCCTTCTCTAAAGCCTGTGATGCAATGGCTTGACCCAGCCCTTTTGACGCTCCGGTGATGATATAAAGTTCCATTGGAAACCTCCTTTTCCGTTATTATTGTACGGCACCGCTTTTACACAACACAAGCACGCGGCTATGCTTTCTTGTTTTCCTGATCTGTGACTTTTGGGATGAGGAACACGATACCTGCAATTCCGAGCAGGATCAGTACGACATAGATCATCGGCAGCAGCAATGATGATGTTTCTTGTTCATTCTCTGTTTCCGTTGATGACGCCTTTGTCATTGGCTTTTCAGCAAATGTAATTCCAAGCTGTTTGGACTGGGCCGCAATCGTGTTGGAATCCTGGGCATTTGTGGATGTAAACAAATCTTTTATCAGCTCGGCGTCCTTGTCCTTCGGTTTATCAAAAGTGATATCCTTCTGTTCCTCAGGCAGTTCTGTTTTCTCTTCATAGTAGGTATCTTCATGTAAATAATTCGTATCAATTTCGATGTCTTTTTTCTGATACTGGTTTGGCGCGACATCTGTATTTTCTTCGGTTTGGGCAGCGGCGGCAGAGGGTATGAAAAGGGAAAAGGAGAGCATACAAATCATGATCCCCTTTTCCATGCTGCGATTACGCTTCATACGTTTCATCGCTTTCTGCTGTGTGTTCAGCCATCAGCCGGATAATCAGCGGCAGAGCCGCGGCAATCACCGTAATGATTAGCAGAACTGTTATTCCCATTGTAAACAAGTGCCCAGTACCGTACTGGATGTCGATATATACTTTCGAAACCGGATCTTCAAATGTAAAGTTCGGCATGATCAAATCAATAAGCGGTGCAACATAGAATAGAATCATTGCCGCTGAAGCAACCCATCCAGGGATCGATCCGAATCTGAACGCCGTCCGGATGAAGGCAGAACTTGCGACCAGCAATAGAATCGTAAACACTGACCACTTAATCGTCTGATCGTCCGGCAGTGAATAAATATTCAAACCGAACAAGCTGATCATGAGTCCGACAAGGATATTCAGAATTCCGAATAGCGCTCCTTTGACGAGAAGCGGCGCGTTTTGGTAATACGAGCTAAAATAGCCGATTAACAGACTGCTGATCAACACAATGACAAGGATGACAACCGGCGGTACCGTCTGAGTTTTCTCTTCCGGAACCTCTCCGCTGATTTTAAGCGGATTCGCCAAGTAATCATACACATAGCCATTGTTTTGCCCGTCTACTAATGTATTTCCGAGTATGCCGTATACGTCATTGCGCACGAGTTTCGTGGAGGCGACATTTTTCCCCCAGTTGTTGTTTAAGGTGTCGGCTTTTGCTTGAACATCATTGACGCTTTGCTGCATATTGGTTGTGTAATCAATGATGCCTGACTGGCGATCAGACAATGAACCCATCATGTCTGACATTTGCAGCACTTCCTGACCGACCGTATCTTGGACATTCAGTGCCATTGTGCCAGACAGTCCATCGTTGCTGAACGTCGCAGATTCCTGCGTTGCGCCCGTTACCAGCTGTTCTGTCGCTTTTGCGGCACTTTCAGAGATGTTCGTTAGTTCGTCGAGAACACCTGCTTGAGAGTCGCGGATATAGCCGCTGTAGTCGTCCGCAAATTTGGTCATTCCGTCGATGAAGCTGTTGATGTCTTCATCAGTTTGCATCGTGTTGTTTTTGAGAGCTTCCCAGCTGGCTGATTCTTCAGGTGTGAGAGCCAGTACGGAATTGACTTTACCTTGTTGGCCTTCAATAGCATTGGTTTTCGCAGCGCTGTCTATCGTGCCGGATAATATTGAATCATATACAGATAGATATTTATAATATCTCATTGTTGCATTTATATTTTCTTTATTTATATAGATTGCTTCGGTAAATGGTAGCTGAGCTTTATTTTCAAGTTCTTGAATGGCATTATACATATCTCTATAAATACCTTCAAGTTCTTGCTTGCGTTTCGCTTCAAGCTTTTCAAGTTTATCTTCGAGCGTTTTCACTTGGTCTTTGAGATCATCTATTTCATCATTAAGATCATCCATTTGCTCTTTTAGTTCTTCTAATTTCTTTTTCAGCTCTTCATTATGAGCCGTTTCTTTTTCTTTTAGCTCTTCTTCGATCTGTTTGATTCGCTCAGACGCTTTGCTGAGCTGTTCTTTTGCTTTTGCAATATCCGAAACCCCATCATTTCCGGTTTGACCTTCATCTCCAGGCTGAGTCGTGCCGCCGTCGTCTCCTGAATCTCCGGTTCCGTCTTCATTTGTCAACCGGATCAATTGAAGAGCTGAGTCAGATGAAGCGGTCTGTTCACCAGTACCCCTTTCTGTTTGTCCGCTGTTCGACTCGCCATTAGAGGCATCACCTTTCTGCCTCTGACCGTCTGTTCCCTGCTGCTGGTCTTGATCCTGAGTACCGCCGTCCATTTGTCCGTCATTTCCGGTATCACTGCTGTTATTGTCTTCTCCAGAATTACCATTTTGATCATTTGGAATCGTCCCGTCTCCATCATTATTTCCGGAGTTTGTATCCGGCTCTGGAGTAGGGTCCTCTTTTTCAGGCTCCTTTAGATTATCTGAAATATCCTGAATATCTGCAGCGATGGTTTTCAGTTCTTCACGCTGTTTTTCAAGATCTATTTTGAGTTCTTCAGGATCTTCTTCTTTCGGGTCTTTATCGTTTTGGTTATCTTGGTTATCCCCATCAGATGAATTATCTGGGGGTGGCTCATCAGTTAGATAATCACGTGTTTCAATTAAAAGTTTATAAACCTGATTTAGTGCTGCCTGTCTTGATGCGGCCTGATATTGATCGATTAAATCACTTTGGATCTTCGCCATGCCAAGTTCCTGCTGAGGCACTTGGCCCTCCCTGATTTGCTGGGCGTTTGCCAGCACATTGCTGGTTTGTCCGAGCTGTGTCTTCGCTTGGCTGATCCCAGTTGCCAATCCGCTCATGCGTTCGCTGAACTGATTCGCCTTTTGCTGAGCTTGGATGGCGTCCAGGCCTGTCCGGATTTGCTGCTGTGTTGAATCCTGGGCTGCCAAAAGCAGCTTTTTCTGATTCTCTTGATATTCTTTGTATCTTTCAACTGTATCAATGAATTCTTTCAGCGTGTTTTTTGCTTCCTCCGCTGTAGAAGCTTTTTCTTTTGTCGTGCCTTGCGCTTCATTCATTGATTTCTTCAGCTCATCGATTAAGTCTTTTTGCTGTTTGATTTCACCTGCTAAATCATTAGAGCTTGGTTTGTAAAAGTTGTACATGACATTCTGGAATTCAGATTCTTTATTGACGATTTTGTCAAATTCTCCTCTGATGTTGTCCACTTTTTGCGACACAAAGTTCCAGTATAAGGCCGACATTTTTTTGTTCATTGTCTTTTGGGCATCCTCAAGCTCACGCTGAACTTTTTCTTTGTTGACCGCATTCAGATTATCTTGAATGCTGAATTCCAGCGTTGCTTTTTGTGGATGGTCTTTGTCATAGCTCAAAATGTTTTTTGAGAAGTCTGAGGGAATATAGACGATCGCATCGTATTTCTTTGAAGCGAGACCGGTCTCAGCCGCGCTTCGGTTTACGACCGTCCACGAATAATCAGGCCGTTCACCCAGAACAGCCGCTACTTCCTTGCCGAACTGGGCGGATTTGTCCTCTTCATCAGACTTTACCTCATCACTCAATACGCCAGTGTCTTCATTCACCACCGCGATTTGCCGGGTGGAATTGACTGCTTTTTTCGTCGGATCGTCTCCGATAAATCGGAAAAACAAAACCGGCAGCAGCAAAATGATGATGACGGCGGATATTAACTTGATCAAGCTTTTTCGTTGTTCTGTCATCTAGCACTCTCCCTTTCAGCAGAACATAAAGGAATTTGAACTTTTTGCTCCTTCCCGTTTTCCACAACATATCCGAAGCCCGGCTGAATCTCAGGCTCCTGTCTTTGGTACGGGAGAGGAATGACATTTTGCTCAGATTTTTTCATCAGCAGAATCGCGTGGCGGATTTGCTTCATCTCTGTCGTCAAGGAGTCATAGCCTTTTGAGAATTCGCTGTGGTTACCGCCCGGGATAAAGCTGAAGCCAAGATGCGCGTATGATTTCATGAAGTTAGCGAGACGGTCTTGTAATCTTGTATCAATCGTCTGCTGGAATCTCGTAATCCCGTCAATCATCAGCACCACTTGTGAGAATCGCAGATTGTGCGCGTCTCCTTGGCGGACGGCTTCTACATACATGGCTTCTCTTGTTTTGAATATGTCTTCTGCTGTTTCAATCCACTGCTCAATATCTTCTTTCGTTTCCAAATATGAAACATCTGATTCCTTCGCATAATGAGATAAGCCGCGGTCAATCGAGTCAAACAGGCCGATCATTTCGGTCTCATCATCAATCAGATGTTCAAGCATGACTTTTAGGACGTTTGTTTTCCCGCGCTGAGTCTGGCCTAAAATCAGGCAGTGCTTATGCTTGCCCAAATCAAAATAGACTGGGCTGACTGTTTCTTCATGAAGCCCGATCGGTACAGATAAAGGCTTGCGTTCCAGCTTGAAGCGGAGAGAAAATTCTCTCGTCGACAAGCTCTCAGGCAGCATCGGAATCGGTGCCGGCTGCTCCATTGAAGCAAAGCGCTCTTGAAGTTTCTGAACGTCTGATTTCAGCCCATTGAACATGCCGATATCATCATCAGCGTCAACAGGCAGGAACATTTGCGCGAAATAAAGCTCTTCTTTTTGAATGATGACGCGCCCCGGGATCGGCTCAAGATTGAACTTCGGACGGCCATAAATGGAATATCCCTCAGATTGATCCATGAGATAATGGACAACCTTTGTTTTCAAGTTATTTAACAATGACTGGCGGACAGCATTAACACGCGTTGCCGTCAGCATGAAGTAGATCCCTAAGCTCTGTCCGTCTCTGGAAAGCTGGACAAATTCCGATTCAAGCTCATGCATCTCATCCTTGACGATGTCAAAGTTGTCAATGGTGATGAAAATGAATGGAAGCTCTTCTTCGCTAAGTGCATTGTACATTTTGATGTGGCTGATTTCTTTTTCCCTGAACAGACGTTTACGTCGGTCAATTTCTTCTTTGATTCGAATCATGAACTTTTCAATTTTTCTTGACTGGTCCATCAGGAAGTAATCCGCGGTATGCGGGAGCTTCGCTAATGGCAGAAGCGTTCCGTTACCGAAATCAAAGATATAGACATGAAGCTCTTCAGGTGTGTACACGTCCGCAAAGCTCATCAGGAACGTCGCGGCTGCAATTGATTTTCCGTAGCCCGAAGAGCCGAATATGCCGATATTTCCGTCTTCCATCATCTTATAAGCAATCGGCGCCTGTCTTTGCAAATCAGGTTCATCGACATATGCAAAGTGGAAATGGTCTTTTTCGTCTGAAGGGAAAAGAGTGCGCGGAATACGTTCCGCAAGCGGCGGCAGCCAAGGGCTTGGCAGCTTCTCGATTCCCATTTCATCTTGGATGCGTTCAATTTCGTCAACGACAGCTTCAATTTCAGTATGAACGTCTTTTTTCGCAATATCTTCGGTATCAACCTCAGAAAGCGGAATCAGACCCGTATCTGTGACGATCGCGATTTCATCCTCTGTTCCGTAGACTTCCTCTAAGTAAGGCGCCCCGCTCCATGCAGATTGGAACAGCTCATAGACTTCATTGTTTCCGACCTGCAAATATCCGCGGCCTGTTACGGTAATGTTTGCAGCATCGCTGTTTTTCAAAATTTCTTTACTGTCGGTGGCATCCTGGACCTTGAGCGCTACTTTAAAGCGCGAGTTACTCCAGATCTGGTCGTCGATGATGCCGCCTGGCTTCTGTGTCGCCAAAATCAAGTGAACGCCGAGGCTTCGCCCGATACGTGCGGCGCTGACAAGCTCCCTGATAAAATCTGGCTCCTCGCTTTTCAGCTCGGCAAACTCATCAGAGATTAAGAACAAGTGAGGCATCGCCACTTCTGCTTTCCCCTGCTTGTACAGCTTTGTATAGTCATTGATGTGATTGACTTGATATTGGTCAAACAGACGCTGCCTTTTTTTCAGCTCGCTTTTAATGGAAGCAAGCGCACGCATACTGAAGTTTTTGCTTCCTTCAATATTAGTGATCGTGCCGAGGAGGTGGGGAATGTTGCGGAACGGCTGCGCCATTCCTCCGCCCTTATAGTCAATTAATAAGAAAGCCGCTTCGTGCGGATGAAAATGCACTGCAAGTGACAGAATGTAGGTCTGGAGAAATTCACTTTTCCCCGATCCCGTTGTCCCGGCAAGCAAGCCGTGCGGACCGTGTGCTTTTTCGTGAAGGTTCAGATACACAATGTCATCTTTCCCTTTATAGCCGATCGGCACTGACAGCGACTTCGACGATTCGCTCGTCAGCCATCTTTGCTGAATGCCGATTTCTTTTACTTCCTTCGCATGAAAAAGCTCCAAGAACGATACCGTTTCCGGAATGGAATTCGTGATGCCGACCTGGTGGTTCAGTGTCCTCAGCGTGCGTGAGAACCGTTCGTTGTCCTCACGCTGATGATGATCGAGACGGAACGGGATTCTTACCGCTTTTTTCTTTTGAATTAAAATGTCGCCTTCATGCTCATTGATGTAGCGGACAAGGGTTGTAATGTTTTCCGACAGGCTCTCCTTTGTTTCCGCAGCGACAATTGTCGAGATGCCCAGATGCTCATGCTGTCCTTCTAAATATTCGAGAATGACATGCTCAGAGATCAGCTGCTGATTCGTGATAACAAATACAAAATGCGGTTTGAACTGCAGTTTTTCTTTGTCATCTTCGAGATCGCGCTCTCTGATCAATTCGTAAAGCGAAGACAGAAGCTGATCTCGCGTTTGCTCATTATAAATAAATCCTTTTGCATAAATATGGGGCATTTGAAATTGCGGAAGCCACTTCATCCACTCCCAGTCTTTATACTCTTCTTCATGAAAAATAAAAACGAAACGCAAATCGTGATAGCTGTTAAAGAACGACAGCTGTCCGATCAGCTGGTGAATCTCATTTTTCACAATTTGGGATTTACCGACAAGCCCCATCGGACCTTCCGCCAAATCGACCGTCACCGGCGCATTGCGGATGTCCTTATAGACACGCTGCATGTGCTGCGACTTCTCCATGAGGTCATCGATATCACGATTCGCCAAGTCTCCGCCGCTCATATTGATTTCATAACTCGAGGGGACTGTTCCCGTCCCAAGCCGCAGCTGAAGATAATCCTTGCTTTCAAGTGATTTTTCCCAGATTCGGTCACTGATTTCACTTGTTAAGTATTTCATTTTTTCAAATGAAGGAAAGTGAAATTCAAGAACCTGCTTTTGCTTCTCAGCAAGTGCCTGAAGCTCTTTCCGTTTATTGTCTAAGTAAAGCTTATATACACGCTCCCGTTTTTCCTCGCGTTTTTTCCGCTGATTCTTATCCCGGAAATATTGCACTGTCGAGGTAATGAGAGTCATCATAAACATCGCCAAAGAAACAAGTATAAATATGCCGCGCGGCTGGATGATGGCGACTACGCCCATCACGATCAGCATCACAAGCGGAGGCAGGATGACGAGCCACAGCCCTCTGTTGGTTTGATCGCTCTCCTGAGAGGGAAAACTAAAGGAAACGCGGTCATCCGGCAGATCGTACACCATCCGCGGTGTTCTTCTGTACTGTGGATATTTTTTCTGCATCTCTGTACTCGGTTTGACTGTTTCTGTTAACGCTGTTTCAAACTGGGCAAAATGAACGATTTCTAAAAGGTCTTGTTCCATCACACTCATTTGCGTGAAGTTCCAGAAGATTTCATCCCCCGGCTTGAGTGGCGTATTGGCGTTGATCTTCTCTCCGTTCAAGAAGATCGTTCCGCTTTCAGGGCGAACCGACCAGTTGCCGCCGGCACGAAGCAAAGAAAACGTGCTTTGTTCTGCAAATGCAAAATCTTGCGGATTCAGATAAATATCTGCATTCGTTTTTTCCGAGGAGCATACAATTTCATCCCGGTTTCCCGTAAAATAAACAGATTTCTCAGGTTCACTGCCCAACAATATCAAGCGTATATCCTGCTGATCCGTTTGGAGAGTAAATGATGTATCCGTCTCAATCGTGCCGAGACAATCATTTCCCAGGAAAACTTCGTATTGGCCGCCGGATTCCTTTCTTTGAAGAGAAATGACTCCGCTATTAAATGGAATGGCGCTGATCGTAACGGAATCTTTCACATCAGGCCCAATGGTCACCGGATGAGACGACGGGAGGTTAGACAGATTTAATTTTTGAACGTTATTTTGGTAAAAAACCCATAATAGACTCAAATGGCGAACCCCCTAACGGCCGAATAGCAACATGCGATGACCTGCGATTCATGTCTCACGTTATTTGTCATCTTTTTTCTCATCTTTCTTTTCTGTTTCTTTTTTCTCTTGTTCTTCTTTTTTCTTCTGTTCTTCTTTTTTCGCTTTTTCCTCTGCTGCGGCTTTTTCTTCCGCTTGTTGTTTTTCTTCGTCTGCTTGTGTCTGTTCTTCGCTAGTATCGACTAATGATGTATCAGAATTAGACTGTTTATTGTCTTGACGTTCTTTTTGCGCTTTTTCAAGTTCACTATTTACTGAATCAAGTTCTTTCTGTATGTCTTCATCATTTGTATTCTCAGATAAAAGCTGCTGCTTATATTTAGCAAGGGCAAAGTAAATATAATCATTGTATTCAAGCTTACGGCCGATACTGATCGCTTCTTTGTATTCTCCTCGACCATAATCAATCCAGTACAAGAAATGCTGAGGGTCTGATTGAAGGGTGACTAAATTATTTTCTATATTTTTAGTTTTTGCACTCCCCAGATTTTCGACCTCAACATAAGACGTCGCCAGCTGATACTGCACTGATTCAGGCAGGCTTTCCGCATCGTACTTGGACAATGTGCTGATGACTTCACTGTACTGCTTGTTTAAGAAAGCGCGGTTGCTGTCCACTATTGCCTGGTGCTTTGGCTGCGCGAAAAATAAGGCGTACATCGAGTAAATAAGGGCCGGTACAAGCAAAACAATGAGCCCCAGGCCGATATATCGCTGGATGTTCCACTTCTTTTTCGGGATATGTATGTATGTTTTTGCTTTGGCTTCGAGCTCATCAATATGGGTTTGAATCAGCTCAAGCAGGCCATCATAGGATTTCGCATCCAATATCGCTTTAGCCTCTGCGGAGAACGTCAGCGTTTCATTGAATTTCAGATAGTCTTCAAACGCAAAAGCGCCGTCAACTGCCAAAGCCGCTGCCGCTTTCAGCTCCCGCCACACTCTTTCCTCATCATGCTCGTAAGGAGGGATGCTTTCCTTTACTCCATAATGGAGAAAATAAGGCGTCAGCCCTTTATCGAATACAATGTTTTCCGGAGCGACAATCACATTCAGCCTCGACAAATTGTGCTGCTGCACGGCTTGAACAAGCTGATAGGCAAACTGCCATTTGCTTTTTTTATCCTTAGCTTTCATGAAGCGGAATGCTTTATAGGAGGAGGGAGGTTGGATTGTGATGATGACCTCATCATCTGTCACGTCGATCTCTTTATGAAAAAATGGATTTACATCTTTGATCACATTAGCTTCAAGACCGTCCAGAAGCTTTATTTTTTCCCGCTGAAAGGTAAATGTATAGCCGGCATCTGTTTTCTCGGCAACGGCTTCTAATTGGTTTTCTAAATACGATTTTTGTTTACCTGACATTCAACCAGATCCTTTCATAATATTTCAAGCCGGTCTCCGTTTGTAATGCCGCAATCAGACAGCTTGCATTCTCCGGAAAACACCTTATCCTTGTTAACCACTCTGATCCAGTGCCCTTCGCGCGGAGGCATAGATACGCTTTGGGCCTGCCAAGCAATATCAATTACTTTTTTCACCGGGTGGAAATCTGACAATCTGAGATCAAAGACACTGCCGTTATAATGTTTCAAATCTATAGTAATATCAATATACATTTAGGATCACCCTTACATAGAAAGAGCGCCGTCTTCTTCTGAATCAGGCGCTCCTTCCCTTTCATACTGTTATCCGCGGATTTGATTTGCGATGTCTTGGTCAGTAGACTCAAGTGTATTTGCTGTTTGATCAAGCTGCTGATTCACATCTTGAAGCAAATCTGACATTTTGATAAATGAAGGTTTGAGCTGCTCATATTGATCTGCGAACGCTTCGCTTGAAGCACCTTCCCACATGCTTTTCAAATCAGAGATCATTCGGTTTAAACGATCAACCTGATTTAATACTTCTTGGCTTTCAACGCCGTATTGCTTCGCCATCGCTCTTAGCTCTTCGGGTGTGACACGAATTAATCCTGCCATATTCCTCATTACCTCCTGTGCCATCAGCCTAAATATGGGCTAATTCACTTATTTTTAGAACGTCATTATTATAAAAACAGTTTTTCGGCATAGTCAAACAAATATGTTTTAATTTTACAAAATGAGTCCAATGGTTTACCTCGAACCACTTAAAAATAACATATATTGTAAAGTAAATAGGTTTATTTTCTTAATCTTCTTTTCATCCTTCGAATAATCCAAAAGACCCAAATAATTCTCCAACTCCCAAAAAAAACCTTTCAGAATATTTGATGCTACAGCACCATTTCTGAAAGGTTCAGTTTTTTCTTTCCTTAATCAGTCCCGCCTCCGATGACTCTCTTAGAAGATTAATAGGATAAGCTTTCGTATCATATAAGGCATACAACTGTACTTTAAAAAGGCGATTCACCGCCACATGTATATAGAACGTTTCTCTCATGTAAGTGTTTTTCTTTGTTGTTGATTTTCACAAACAACAACAATCATAATAAAAGGAAGGGGATGAGATGTCAAAGAGAAATCAAGCACGAAAAAGTAGGGAGATTTATGACCATGCCGAATGATCCGTTTAAATATAGTTTTGACAGACTTGAAGATGTGGCTGATCATATCAGCGACGTTCTGCGGTGCCCGATCACCATAGAGGATGTTAACCACAAGCTGCTTGCCTACAGTACACACAGCGACTGCACAGACCCTGCCCGGACGTCTACCATTATTGGCAGAAGGGTACCGGAGAAGGTGATTAACAAGCTGTGGAAAGACGGGACAATTCCTGCTCTCTTAAAAACGGACCAGCCGATCAGAGTCAAGCAAATCGATGAAGTCGGGCTGAGCAATCGGGTCGCTATTTCGATTTGGAAAAACAACCAAGTGCTTGGCTTCATATGGGCGCTTGAGATCCAAAAAACATTGTCTGATGATGACCTGATGACATTGCAAATGGCGGCAAAAGCAGTGAGAAACAAACTTCTTAAACTTCAAATCAGAAAAACAAAAAATGAAGAACGCAGCCAAGAATTTTTCTGGAAAATGCTGACTGGACACATCCATCAGGAGGACGACATGGCGGATGGGTTCCATAAGCTTGGAATGGCCGCTCCTTCAGAATTTTCCGTTATGATCATCCGCATAAACGGTGAGCTGACTGAAAAAATCGAACAGCAGCTGCAATATTTACAGGAAACGACCCAGCAGGTTTACGTGTTGCTGGCGACCGTAGATTCTAATGAACTGATTATATTAACCGCACCCAAAACAGATCATCCTTTTCAAGATTTAAAACAGTTTGCTTTCAGTACGCAAAAACAGCTGAAGGAGCGGTATAAAATAGAAGACGTTTCTATCGCTTTCGGCGGAATATACAGCTCTATTTCTTTTGTCTCCCGCTCCTATCAGGAGGCATTGTCCGTCTTAAAAGCGAAGGAACGGTTCGCAGAAGAGACCAAACATCTTTTCAGCTTTTCTGAGTTAGGCATTTATCAATACTTAGATGTCTTATATGAAAAACGGAAACTGGCGGGCTATGATAATTACTCGCTTTCCAAACTGGAACAATATGACCGTGATCACCAGTCAAATCTGGTAGAGACGCTAGAGCGCTTTATTGAAGCAGACAGTAACGTGAATACGGCTTCCAAGCTGTTAAATATACACGTTAATACGCTGAATTACCGCCTCAAGCGAATCAGCCAAATCGCTGAAATTGATTTAAAAAATGTGAATCAAAAATTCACCATCTATTTAGATATTAAACTTCGGCACATGGATTTGTGAAATTTCACAAATCCATGTTTTTTTATTTTCTTAATCAAACAAAGAATTTTCCAAAATATCGAGCTACACTAAAAATATCACAGATACAGGAGGAGACAGATATGATCATAGGGGTTCCTAAAGAGATAAAAAACAATGAAAACCGTGTCGCTTTAACACCTGGAGGCGTTTCACAGCTCATTTCAAACGGCCACCGAGTGCTGGTTGAAACAGGCGCGGGCCTTGGAAGCGGATTTGAAAATGAAGCCTATGAGTCAGCAGGAGCGGAAATCATTGCTGATCCGAAACAGGTCTGGGACGCCGAAATGGTCATGAAGGTAAAAGAACCGCTGCCGGAAGAATATGTTTATTTCCGCAAAGGTCTTGTGCTGTTTACGTATCTTCATTTAGCAGCTGAGCCTGAGCTTGCACAGGCCTTGAAGGATAAAGGAGTAACTGCCATCGCATATGAAACGGTTAGTGAAGGCCGGACATTGCCTCTTCTCACGCCAATGTCCGAGGTTGCGGGCAGAATGGCAGCGCAAATCGGAGCTCAATTCTTAGAAAAACCTAAAGGCGGAAAAGGCATTTTGCTTGCCGGGGTGCCAGGCGTTTCTCGCGGAAAAGTAACGATTATCGGAGGAGGCGTGGTCGGGACAAACGCGGCGAAAATGGCTGTCGGACTCGGTGCAGATGTGACGATCATTGACTTAAACGCAGACCGCCTGCGCCAGATTGATGACATCTTCGGCCATCAAATTAAAACGTTAATTTCTAATCCGGTCAATATTGCTGATGCTGTGGCGGAAGCGGATCTTCTCATTTGCGCAGTATTAATTCCGGGTGCTAAAGCTCCGACTCTTGTGACTGAGGAAATGGTAAAACAAATGAAACCTGGTTCAGTCATTGTTGATGTAGCAATCGACCAAGGCGGCATCGTCGAAACGGTCGACCATATCACTACACATGACCAGCCGACATATGAAAAACACGGTGTTGTGCACTATGCTGTAGCGAACATGCCGGGCGCTGTTCCTCGCACATCAACAATCGCTCTGACTAATGTTACAGTTCCATACGCGCTGCAAATCGCGAACAAAGGGGCAGCAAAAGCGCTCGCAGACAATGCGGCACTGAGAGCGGGTTTAAACACCGCAAACGGACACGTAACTTATGAAGCTGTAGCGAGGGATCTAGGCTATGAATATGTTCCTGCCGAGAAAGCTTTACAGGATGAATCATCTGTGGCGGGCGCTTAATTCACATTGAGCTTGCAGAAAGATTTCTGCAGGCTTTTTTTATCTTTTAAAAGGAAAAAGAGATCATTTCACGAATTATGATTATGAAGTTGATCATAAAGGAGGATTCATATGGCTGTTCAGCAATATGGCGTGTTAAAAGGCATTGTCTTAGACATGAAGCGGGAAACAGATGATGACAGTCCTCATTTCCAAGTCAAAGTGCTCGGTGAAGAGAATACGTATTACAGGTGCGCCATCAATGTGATGTCCAGTTCTGAGGAATCTGAAGTATTGTATTTGGCTGACGATCAGTTTGATTCGAGCTCGATTACCATCCTTCCGAACATGCCGTATGGATATACAAGGATCAATGAGGCAAACCGTGAAGTGGCGCTTGATTACGTGCGGGGCAATTTGTTTGACCCAGGAGAAATGAAGCCTTTGCCGCATGAAATCACGGGGCCTGATAATGATTTAAATGATTTTATTGAAACGTATATGAAGAAAGCGCAAGATGAGAAAGCGCCGGTTTATATATTCGGTTCCAAATTCGGACCTGAACAGGCTGCAGATAAAATATTCGGCTTTACCCCGACCAACGGCATGCACAATATCCATATGAATCAAGGGAATGCAATGGATACCCGCTGGAAAAAAGACAACGGTTCTTGGCATGACGGGGGCATTCTGATTCAGTTTGCCGATCAGTGGGCCGCTGTGTTTTTAGCGTTTTTATCCCAATCTTGGTGTACAGATGAAAACGGAAACCCGGTCAGAGATTGTGATCATACCCAAACGTCTGCGCAAAAATAGAAAAAGAGACTGCTTGCCGCAGTCTCTTTTTATGCGATTACACATTTTCAACAGTCTTTAGGCTGTTTGGCCTCATGTCTCTCCAATGTGATTGGATATAGTCCAAACAGGCTTCACGCCCTTTTTGTTCATGAACGACTGTCCAGCCGCTCGGCACATCTATAAAACCGGGCCATAGGGAATATTGGCCTTCTTCATTGATCAGCACCAAATAGGTGCCATCCGCATTTTCAAAAGGATTTGCCATCTATTTCTCCTCCCTTATTGATGTAACTCTTTCAGTTTGACAGCGAGAACCTTGCCGATTTGAGCTAGCGGTTCCGGCTGACATAAATCTTTATGACGGCAGTTGATGTCGATTTGTTCAATCTGTCCGTTAATATAAGGCTTCCACGAATCAGGTTCAATCGGATCAAACCATTCAGGAATGATTGTTGATCTGAAAAATAAAACATTTCCACGGAAGGTTTTCGGCTTATAGGAGCCTAAAATGCCGACAGAATTGACATACGTATTTTTCAGATTTAAAATGACCGTTTCATCCAAGCTCGCAAGCGCACTGCCGTCACTGCGAAGAATCTCAATTGCTGCTTCAAAATCTAGCTGTTTGTCCCCTAAGCTGTCTGGATCGTACCCGCCTAACGCCAGAAGGGCAATAAGCGCTTCCGCATCATCCGGCGCCTCTTTTATAGGAAGGAAGTGGTTTGGATAGGCATCCAGCATCACCAATAGGGCAACTTCTTCTCCTTGATTTTGCAGCTGGGTGGCCATCGCTTGAACGACGTTCCCGCCCAGGGACCAGCCCAGCAGATGGTACGGTCCTTTCGGCTGGACCCTTCGTATTTGTTCAATGTAATCGGCCGCCATGTCATCAAGTGTTTTCGGAAGCTCCTCGCGCTGCCCGATTCCCCGTGCCTGCAAGCCATAGATCGGATAATCCGTTCCTATATTCGTCATCAAACCGGCATAGCACCAGCTGAGCCCCCCTGCCGGATGCACACAGAATAAAGGAAGCTTGTCTCCGCTTGTTCGGAGCGGCAGCAGAACATCAAGAGCGCTTTGGCTTGATCCCATTTCAAGTCTTTCAGCAAGCCCGGCAACAGTCGGCGCTTCGAATAGGTTGCCGATGCTGAGTTCAACGCCGAGGGATTCGCGGATGCGGCTCATGAGCTGTACAGCAAGCAAGGAATGTCCGCCTAAATCAAAGAAACGATCATCAATGCCGACACGCGGCAAGTGAAGCACCTCCATAAACAAGTCACAGAGAATTTCTTCCTGCGGCGTTCTCGGTCCGCGTCCTGTCACTGACCCTGCGAAATCCGGAGCTGGCAGCGCTTTACGATCAAGCTTTCCATTCGGTGTCAGCGGCAATTCTTTCATCGTCACAAAGGCAGCAGGCACCATGTAATCCGGCAATCTCTCAGCAGCATATCTGCGCAGTTCCGCCGTATCAAATGTTTCTTCCGAAGGGATGACATAAGCTGCCAACCGTTTATCTCCCGGCTGATCCTCACGAACGATCACTGCCGCATCTTCAAGCTGCGGATGCTGAATGAGCGCTGCTTCAATTTCTCCCAGTTCAATCCGGAATCCCCGAATTTTCACCTGATGATCGGCGCGGCCGACATAGTCAAGAGAACCATCAGCGCGGAGGCGGGCCACATCCCCAGTGCGGTACATCCTAGTGCCTGGAGGACCGAATGGATCAGCTATGAAGCGTTCAGATGTTAAACCAGGCCGGCCTAGATAGCCTCGTGCTAACCCCGCTCCTGATACATACAACTCTCCGGCAACCCCCGGCGGCACCGGCTGCAGGCGCTCATCCAGCACATATACACCAAGATCGGGAATGCCGCAGCCGATCAAGCTGTTTGCCCGTAAAGCTGCCATGCTTCGGTCTAATTCGATATAGCTCACATGCACGGTTGTTTCTGTAATACCATACATATTGATAAGCTGCGGGCTATTTTCAGGGTGGCGGTTATACCAATCCTCTAAACGGCTGAGTTCAAGCGCTTCTCCGCCAAAAATGACATAGCGCAGGCTGAGCGCCTGTCCGAGATCCGGCTGTTCCCGTTCCGCCTGCATAAACTGATAGAAAGCGGACGGTGTCTGATTCAGAACGGTCACACCCTCTTTGACAAGCAGGCGCAGAAATGCTTCTGGCGATCTGCTGACGTGATGAGGCACGATCACGAGACGCCCGCCATGCAGCAGAGGACCCCAAATCTCCCACACTGAAAAGTCAAAAGCGTAGGAATGGAACATGGTCCAGATATCGTCTGAGCTGAAATGGAACCAGTGCTCGGTCGCTGCAAATAAACGCGTTACGTTTTGGTGAGGAATCATCACACCTTTTGGAACACCTGTAGAGCCGGATGTATAAATGACATACGCCGTATTCAAAGGCGTAAGCGGCTGGATCCGATCCGTATTATCCGGATTATCAGCTGGGTATGTGTTTAGATTCTTTTCCAGTTCGAGATCATCCAGTACGATTTTCGGCACGTTGTCCGCTGGCGGAATGTGTTCTGCAGCTTTAGTGTTCGTCATGATAAACGCGGGCTGTGCATCTTTTAGCATAAAAACAATTCGATCAGCCGGATAATCTGGATCAAGAGGCAGATAAGCTGCTCCCGCTTTCAGCACTGCCAGTAGCCCGACAGCCATTTCCAATGATCGGGGCAGTGCCAATGCCACAAATTGCTCCGGCCCGACACCTTCACTAATCAGCATGCGGGCAAGCCGATTTGCTCTTTCATTCAGCTCTGCATAGCTCAGTGCCTGATCTTCATAAACAACGGCAATGGCATCAGGACATAAAGCAGCCTGTTTCTCAAACTGCTCAGGTAAACATGAGTGCGGAATCTTTTCAGATACACCTTGCCAATCTGTCACCATATTGCTGCGTTCCTCATGTGCCAGAATATCCAGATTTCCGATTTGCTCGTCAGGCTCAGACTCGGCAGCCTCCAACAGGCGCATCAATCGGTCAGCAAGAGCCTGAGCCGTTTCCCGCTTGAAAAGATCAGTGCTGTATTCAAGCAGTCCTTCCATCCCGTTTGGTGTCCCGTCAGCAAGACGATCTTCACTGATTTCCAGCGTCAAATCAAACTTGGCAGAACCGACACTGTGGATTCGCAGGCTGCTCTCCATGTCAGGAAGTTGCAGTTCAGCGTCCGGTGTGTTTTGGAACGCAAGCATGATTTGGAACAAAGGATGCGTCGCACGCGAACGAGCCGGATTGAGCACCTCTACAAGTCTCTCAAACGGCAGATCCTGATTGTCATAGGCTGCCAGATTCACTTCCCTTACTCTGTCAAGAAGCTCACGGAAGCTTGGGTCACCGGACGTATCGGTTCTGAGCACCAATGTATTGATAAACAGCCCTACAAGATCGCCCAGCGCATCATCATTCCGTCCCGCGATCGGACTGCCGATCGGAATGTCGGTACCCGCCCCGAGCCTTGTCAATAAAGCGGCGAGACCGGATTGAAGCACCATAAATAGGCTCACCCTATTTGCGCGAGCCAGCTCCTGCAAGCGCTTGTGAAGGCCGGGCTCAATACGAAAATGAATCGTATCCCCATCATGGCTCGGCTCAGCCGGACGTGAATAATCGGTTGGCAGTTCAAGCTGGTCAGGCAGATTCTTCAAGGTACCTTTCCAGAAAGCAAGCTGTCCGGCAATCAAGCTATTTGGATCATTCTCGTTTCCAAGCAGTTCTTGCTGCCAAAGCGCATAGTCCGCATACTGCACAGCAAGAGGCGCCCATTCGGGAGCTTTTCCGTGGCAGCGAGCCGCATAAGCCGTTCCAAGATCTCGGGTCAGCGGTGTTAAGGACCAGCCGTCCCCGACAATATGATGCACGAGAAGAAGCAGCACGTACTCGTCAGGACCGATCACAAAAAGCTCGGCACGAAAGGCCGGTTCAGCTGCAAGATCAAAGCTGTAGCGTACAGCTTCGGCAAGCCGATCAGAAAGCTCCTTCTCAGCAATTTCAGTAACATGTAACTCAGGCCGGGCCTGATCGGCATCTAAAATATGCTGATAGGATGTCCCCTGTGTTTCAGGGAAGATCGTCCGCAAGCTTTCATGACGGCGGACGAGGTCATAAAGTGCCGCTTTCAGCACTCCTTGATCAAGCTCACCCGACAAACGGACAGCAACCGGAATATTATAAGTAGGGCTCGGCCCTTCCAGACAGTGGAGGAACCATAGCCGGCGTTGGGCAAAAGATAGCGGGATTTTTTCAGATCGCTCAGCTCTTTGCAAAGCGGGACGTGCACTCTGCGCCTGATGAAGATGGGCAGCGAGACCGGCTACTGTCGGTTCGTCAAAGAGCTTGGCGATACCAAGTTCGGCTCCCATTACCTCGCGAATGCGGCTCATCAGTCGGGCTGCGAGAAGAGAATGACCGCCAAGCTCGAAGAAACTGTCATCGATACCGACACGTGCCAAACCGAGAACCTCTGCAAACAAGTCACACAATATCTCTTCCTGAGGAGTCCGCGGGGCCCGATCACTGACAGATGTGCTGAAATCTGGTGCCGGCAGTGCTTTCCGGTCAAGCTTGCCATTAGGTGTTAACGGCAGCTCGTCCATCTCCACAAACGCCGCCGGTACCATATAATCAGGAAGACTGGCCCCCATATAACGGCGAAGCTCGGCAATATCGATAGCAGAATCAGCGACTACATAAGCCGCCAATCGTTTGTCTCCCGGCTGATCTTCCCGTACGACAACCGCTGCCTGTTCAATGTGCGGGTGCTTGGCAAGCACGGCATCAATTTCTCCAAGTTCAATTCGGAATCCGCGAATTTTGATTTGATGATCCGCCCGCCCGATATAATCCAAAGACCCATCAGCGCGCCAGCGAGCCTGGTCTCCGGTCCGATACATCCGAGTCCCCGGCGGTCCGTATGGATCTGCAACAAAACGCTCAGCCGTTAAATCAGGGCGGTGGAAATAACCTCTGGCCAAGCCGGTTCCTGCGATATAAAGCTCGCCGACAACCCCCGGCGGCACCGGCTGCAGACCGTTATCAAGCACATACACCTGCGTATTCCAAATCGGTTTGCCAATCGGCGGAACGCCCTTCAGCCCTTCATCAAGAAAAGCTGCTGCAGACCAAATCGTTGTTTCAGTCGGACCGTATAAATTCGTGACTGAACAATGAAGGTCTTGAAGCGCCTGCAAAAGACCGCTCGGCAGCGCCTCACCTCCGACAAGCACTCTAAGCCCCCGAAGTTTCTCAGGTTCACTCGTCACCAAAGCATGCCATAGTGTCGGTGTTGCCTGCATGATATTGATATCGAAATTTTCAATCATTTGAGCTAATGCCTGTGGCTCTCGGATCGTTTCTTTCTTTGCGATCACGATTTGCGCACCGCTAATCAGCGGAAGATATAACTCCAATGCTGAAATATCAAAAGCGACAGTCGTCACAGCCAACAGCCTGTCTTCTTCTCCTAGAGAAAATGCCTCCTGCATGGACAGCAGAAAATTGCTTAAGCTTTTCTGTGTCACAACGACGCCCTTCGGTCTTCCGGTTGATCCTGATGTATAGATAATATACGCAGGATGGTCAAGAGAAACCGATACATTCGGATTGTCAGGCGAATAGCGTTTTAAAACCTCCTGGGTAACAGCCTGATCAAGCACTAGCTCCGGTACAGCCAGGTCATCAGGCAGACTGGCTGCTATTTCCTCAGTCGTTATGATGCATGAAGGCTTCGCATCCTCCAGCATGTAAGAAATACGGTCGGCAGGAAACTCCGGATCAAGCGGGAGATACGCCGCACCAGTCTTGAGCACAGCAAGCATTGAAGCCACCATCTCTGGAGAACGCGGCAGCGCCAAAGCGACAAATTGCTCGGGACCAAGGCCTTTTTCAATCAACAGATGCGCAAGGCGATTTGCCTCTTCATTGAGCTTTCGATAATTGAATTGAATGTCATCACACATAAGAGCGATACGCTCAGGCGTAAGAACTACCTGTTTTTCGAACATGTCCTGGAGTCTGACCAGTTTCTCGGATTTTGCCGTATGGTTCCATTTATGAATGACTTGTTCTTTCTCCTCTGGCAACAGAAGCTCCATTTGCCCAATCAGCATGTCCTCCCCGACCGAAGTCGCTTGCAGCAGCTGCAGGATACGCTGCTGATGAAGCTTAATATCAGACTCGCTGTATACCTCGGGATTCGCATCAACATCAATTCGCAGCCCGCTGCCATCTGTTCTGTCATATACATTGATTGATAGATCATCAACAGGACCGGCTGAAAGATTATGCGTTATGCCGCGGGCCCCGGCAAAGTCGAGACCATAATCAAACGGCATGAGATTGATTTGAGGGCCAAATAATCTATGATTTTCTCCTATCAATTTCAGATCACGCCGAAGCTCTTCATGGCGATACTTATGATGTCGCCGAATACTGCGGATTTCCCGGGAAATTTGCTGAATCAGTTCAGAAAAGCTCATCGAAGAGCTGACAGTCAGCCGAAGAGGGAGAAGGTTCATCACCATAGCCGGTACATTCAGTGATGCGGAACCTATCCTTCCCATCATGGGCAGGCCGAGCACAACATCCTCAGAGCCGGTCATACGGTGCACATAAACAGCTGACACCGCAATCATGACTTCATGCCAGCTTCCTGAGAAATAGCGCGCCGCTTCTTTTAACGCGTTTACATCAGACGGAGGCAGATATGCCGTATGACGAAGAAAGCTGTTAGATGTTCTTGGCGCCCGATCAGCCAAGCTCACAACTTCAGGTGCATCTGCAAAACGGTCCAGCCAGAATTGACGATCCTTCTCATACTGCTCTGATCCTCGATAATCTGTATCCTCCTCCAAAATGGCTTGGAGAGACCCAAAGGAACGATCCTTAGCTGTTTGCCCTTTTATAAGCTTGGTATATGTACTTGCCACACGCTGGGCTATCAGTGAAAAACCGAAGCCGTCGATCGCTATATGGTGAATGCGCTGATACCAAAAGAAACGATCAGGCCCGGCAATAAACAGAGCTTCATTGAACAAAGGGTCATCTCCTAAATCAACCGGCTTTGCCAAATCTGCTTTCATCCAGTTTAATGCTGTTTTTTCCGGATCTGGCTCAGAGCTGACGTCAATGACGTGCAGCTGTACATCCCGAGACGGGTTTATCATCTGCCATGGCCCGTCCATATTTTCACCGAAGCGGACATGCAGCGATTCCGCTTCCTTGATCACGTGCCGCAAAGCTTCTTCAAAAAGAGCAATATTGATGGGTCCATTGATTTCTATATATTCTGCCGTATTGTAGATTGGATTGTCCGGATCAAGCTGCTGAGCAAACCATATGCCAGTTTGCGCCCCGGTCAAAGAATATTGAAGATCTTTTGTATCAGGCATCCGTTTGTTTCCCCTCCTTTTATAAATAATCCGCGTTTGGCAGCACTTGCTGGCTGCGGGTTGTGAGCAATTTCTCCCATTCTTCGATCGTTGGGCGTTCAGCCAATTCCACGAAAGTCACCTCTGCCCCTTCACGGCGCCATTGTTCCACCAATGTCATGATCCTTACCGAATCTAGACCACGATCGAGCAAATCCTCTTGATCTGTAATGTCTTCCGGTGTTTCTTGCAGAAGCTCAGCAATTTGTTTACGGATATTCTCACATGTAAACACTTCTTTTTTGCCGGTGTTTGCTGACGTTTTTTGAACGTCTGCCGGCGCGTTCTGCAGCTGATCAAGAAGACTGTCAGTCATCACGGTAAATGCACAGCGCCCAGCCGCATAGTCCAGCGCCATTTGATGTTTTTCTAACGAAAAATCAGCAACTGCATCTCCCACAAAAAAGGCTTTTATATCCTCCATAAATGCCTCACATGCTGTAACGAGACAGCCAATATGGGCGTAAATTCCGGTAATGACCAGCTGATCGCGTCCCTCTTTGCGCATAATGTCAAGCAGGTTCGTTCTCTTAAACGCGCTGTATCTCCATTTTGTCAGCACAAGATCATCATTCTCCGGTGCCAGCTCGGGTATAATTTTCTCCTCATAAGGACCGCTGTTTAATCCCGGGCCCCAAAAGTCTGTCAGCAGCGCCCGGTCAGCCGGATTTTGGCTTCCCGGCTGCGCGGTATAGACAACAGGAATCCCAAGCTGAACACATTGATCCTTCAGCTTTCGTATATTCGCTGAAAGCTCTGTTACCGGAGACGCTCCAGCTGTGAAAGCATCGACAAAATAGTTTTGCATATCGTGTATTAGCAAGACAGCCCGATTTGGATCAGGCACCCATGATACTTTGTTTTGGGGCATATCAGACGCTGTCGGCATTTGATACGGCTGAATGGCAGGTATAGCCATTTGAACACTTCCTCTCAAATTGTTGTTTTATTTTTTTGCCCCTGCAAGAAGCTTCTCAGCAATGGCTTCACGAAGGGCCTTTTTGCTTACCTTTCCTACCCCTGTCTGCGGGAAGGATTCGACAAATTCTATACGGTCGGGAATTTTATATGCCGCCAGTCCGCGCTCTCTCAAAAAAGCTTTGAGCTCTGCGGATTTCGGGGCTTCATCCCGGGGAATAATGAACACACACGATCTTTCGCCAAGAAATTGATCAGGCATGGAGACCATTGCCGCATCATGGACAGCCGGGTGCGCCAGCAAATGATTTTCTACCTCTTCAGCCGCAACCTTTTCTCCTCCACGGTTAATTTGGTCCTTCGCACGTCCTTCAACGACAATATAGCCGTCTGGTGTCAGCCTGACGATATCACCCGTACGGTAAAAACCGTCCTCAGTAAATGAAGCAGCATTATGCTCTTCCGCCTTATAGTAACCTCGAATTGTATACGGTCCCCGCGTTAGCAAGTGGCCTGCTTCACCAGGTTTTACATCGCGATCCTGATCATCCCAAACACGCACTTCATCATATGGGGACATCGGTTTTCCTTGGGTATTGACAATGATCTCCTCAGGGTCATCCAATCTCGTATAATTGACAAGCCCCTCTGCCATTCCGAACACCTGCTGCAGCGTGCAGCCGAAAACAGCTTTTACCCTTCGCGCGGCTTCAGCATTGAACTTGGCACCGCCGACCTGCAGCACTTGAAGGCTGGATAAATCGTCACGGCGTGAGGATGCCGCATCCATCCATACCATCGCAAGAGGCGGAACAAGAGCGGTTATCGTGACCTTTTCGCGTTCAATCAAAGGAAATGCGTCATCTGGACTTGGAGAAGGAGATAAAACCACTCTTCCTCCAGCGTATAATACGCCGAGAACCCCCGGTGAGCTCAGCGGATAATTGTGCGCCATCGGCAGAGCGGCCATGTACACCGTGCTGTCGTCGAGCCAGCAGACCTCGACACTCCGCTTCAGACTGTAAATGTAGTCGTCATGAGTCCTCGGAATCAGTTTCGATAGCCCGGTGCTCCCGCCAGAAAGCTGGAGGAACGCCACATCTGAAGATTTGACTTCAGGCAGTTTTACAGGTTCTGTATGCAAATCGTTCAGCGGCAAAAATTCCTCTGCCTCACCTGCGACAATGACGTTTTTCAACGTCGGCAACTTGCTTTGAACCTGTCTGGCAAGTGAACGGTAGTCAAAACCAGAATAAGAATCGGGAATGATATATGCAGCCGCTTCCGCAAACTCGCAAAAGTATGTAATTTCACTGCTTCGATGAGAAGGCAGCGCAAAGACTGGAAGCGCCCCCAGGCGGAAAAGCGCGAAAATGACTTCAAAAAACTCTTTGATATTTGGCAGCTGCACCACGACACGATCCATCTGTTGAATGCCAAGCTTCTGAAATCCGGCAGCCAGACGATCAACCCTTGTGTCAAGCTCGTGATAGCTCCAATGGGTGTTCCCGCATGTAATCGCAATGCGATCGCCATATTTGGCTGCCCGGTCTCTTAACAAATCTCCAAACGTCTCGCCGGCCCAGCAACCATTCTTTCGATAGGTCTCAGCTAATTCATCAGGCCAAGGAGTAAATCCTTTCAGCATATTGTATCCCTCCAGCAATCCATTCTGTTCATATGTGATCCACGCCCATTGCCCGCAGCATTGTCCGAAACTTTGCGGATGTCTCCTGAAGCTCGTCCTCTGGCTTTGATCCGGCAACAACACCAGCTCCTGCATACAGGCGGAGTGAGCGATCTTCCGCCTCTGCACAACGGATCGTCACAATCCATTCTCCGTCACCCGCATCGTCACACCAGCCGACCATGCCGGTAAAGAAACCGCGGTCAAACGGCTCAATGCTGAGAATCGCTTCTCTTGCAAGATCAGTCGGTGTTCCGCAGACCGCCGGCGTCGGATGAAGTGCCGCCGCCAATTCAAGTGCGGTTACAGATGGATCGGAAAGCTCTCCCTTAATCACGCTGGACAGGTGCCACATCGTTTCTGTTTTGATCAGTGAAGGCTTCTCCGGAACCTCTAGCGTCCGGCAGAAAGGCCTTAGCGCTGCCGCAACTGCGTCAGCCACAACCGCGTGCTCATGAAGATCCTTTGCGGAAGCAAGCAATTCAGCTGCCCGGCGCTGGTCTTCAACAGGATCATCACTGCGCGGCCTTGAACCGGCTAATGGATTGGAAACGACCTGAGTTCCCATCCTTGAAACGAGAAGCTCCGGACTTGCACCGAGCAATGTTCGGCGGGGAGATGTTTCCGCCTGACTGGACACGTCCGCGGCAAATGTGTAGCCATGCGTGTTATGCTGAGCCAAATGGCGAAGCAGCTCATCCGTCTGAATCGGTTCAGGCGATGTCAACTGCAGCGACCTGGACAGAACGATTTTGCTGAGTATTCCATCGGCAATGCGTGCCAGCCCTTGTTCCACACCATTTTTATAATCCTCCGGTGCCGGAACAGGCTCTATGTGATATGTATGCTCACATTGCTGCTCCTTCTCCGCATAGTCAAATTGAAGCGGTTCTGACCAGCGAACTTCCTCAGGAACAACGAGCCTCGCTGCTTTTACTTGATCAAATGGAACGGCCCCGACAACAAGCGGACGGCTTTGCCCCGATCGCTTTGCCTGACGCAGCGTCTCAGCAATACGGACAGAAAGGGTTTCCATTTGATTTTGCCCGTCTGCCCCCGGTACGATTTCACATATGCCTTTCGCTAACAGTACGCGATGAGGTGAAGCTAAGAAAAAAGCACCCGGCTGATACTCACGAAGCAAATGCTCCGCTTTTGTTTCTGGTATTACGTTTTGTTCCAACATTCTCATGAACCTCCTTTAAATTCAGTTACACGCCTAACGTCGCGCCGCCATCTACGCATAAATTATGCATCGTAATATGCCCTGCCTGGCCAGAAACCAAAAAGAGCACTGCATCCGCAATATCCGAAGGCTGGGCTAATTTTTTGAGCGGGATCCCTGTTTTAAATGTCTCAAGTGATCCTTTTATGACTTGCTCCGCTCCATTCTCATCGGCCCATAATGACCACTGCATGTCTGTTTCCGTTGATCCGGGAGAGACGATGTTGCAGCGAATATTGTATTCTGCAAGCTCAAGGCCAAGGCATTTCGTAAACATCACAGCCGCAGCCTTTGAAGATGCATATGCCGCCATAGATGTTCTTGGCACACCCGCAGCATTTGATCCGACCGTTACGATCGAACCAGATCTCCGGTCCATCATATATTTGCTGACTGAACGCGAGGCGTTAAATACGCCAGTCGAATTCACTGAGAACGTCGCTTCCCATTCCTCATCACTAAGCGAATGGATGAGACCCGGGCGAAGGACACCCGCTACATTCACCAAAATATCAATCGGCCCCATCTCGCGTTCGATGCGCGCCGTGATCTCGTCAATCGCCGCGCTGTCTCTCACATCCGCAGGAAAAGCTTCCGCATGGTGCCCTTCCGCTTTGAGGCTGTTCACAACCTTTTCCAGCTTTTCTGGATTATAATCAACTGCCGCAATATGTGCGCCTTGACCGGCAAGCGTCCGCGCAACAGCTTCACCTATCCCTTGGGCTGCCCCTGTTATAAAAGCAATTTTGCCCTTTATATCCGTTGCATTCATATCATCAATTCCTTTCTTCACTCTAGATGCCGAACAGACATCCAGAGAAAAAGACTGCCGCACTTTGAAAAGCGCAAACAAATGATAATGATTATCATTATCAATTATAAAAATAATCATATCCAAATGTCATGTGACAGTCAAATATAATTTCAGTGACAACTATTTTTTAGAAGCAAGGCTGAGTATGTCTCAGCCCATTGAAAGATGCGGACCATCAGGATGAAGCGCAAAACGCAGCGCCCGGCTGACCAAAACAGGAAGAACCGAAATATGGCCTTCTCCTGAAAACTCGCAAAATTCTGCCCGTACACCTTGTTCAGATAAAACGGCCAGCCGCTCGTAAAGCTCCCTCGCATTGTCGTTCATCCGGCTTTTATGATGCTGCTCCAATTCCCCTGCGGCAAGCAGGATATTGATAGGCTGATTGTTTTTCTTAGTGAGGGAGGCGAAATGATCCGCTCTCTCGAGAATAAACGGTTTATTCCAATGAATGGACGGACTTCCCGCAATATAAGTTTGAAACGCCTCCGGCTTTGTTAACAGCACCTGCAGCACGAAAAGCCCGCCAAGCGAGTGGCCAAAGATTGTTTGTCTGTTTTTGTCAATCTGGTAATCTCGTTCTATCTCCGGTTTCAGATCCTCCTCAATAAACCTGATAAAGCTCTCTGCTCCGCCATGCTCCGGCCATTCTTTGCCGTCGGGCCGTTCCGGCAGCTTCGATTGGGCTGTCGGCATTGTAAAATCCCGGTGACGTGCTGAGGAAAACGGCTCCGCTGTCTCATAGCCAATGCCGACGATCACTGCAGGAATTACCCCTGTTTTTTCAGGTCGTCGCCCCTGTATTCGAACGGCTTCCGTCATCGTTCCAAAGACAGAATTGGCATCCAGCAGATAAATCACAGGATAACCAGCGGGTGGCGGCGGCGTATTCGGTTTCGAGATAAAAATATGATAGGTACGGTTTTCAATGCGAGAAGACATCATACGCACTTCCGTACCAGGAATCGTATATGCGTTTGGTGTTCCACCTTTCGTCCAGTCTGTTGTTTGCTCTTTCATGCAGTACGACATTCCTCTCCTTAAACTAAACGCAATATATGATAATGATTTTCACTATCAACTAGACAACTCAAATAATAGGTTTTCTTCCAAAGAAAGTCAACTTTTTCCCGAATAAAAAAGGCACCTGTATCAAATAAGGTACCTGCAGACTATCAATATGGAAATAAAAACCTGATAAAGATGCGGATGGTCCTGTTTAAAATAGAACCTTAATCCCATGTAAATCGTTGATTTTGCCATGGATCCCCTCTCATGTGATAGCCATTCCGCTCCCAAAAGCCTGGATGGTTTTCTTTTGTAAATTGGATGCCGCGCAGCCATTTGGCGCTTTTCCAAAAATACAGATGCGGAAATACACCCCGCAGCGGGAAGCCGTGTTCAGGCGTTAATGGCTCGCCATTATGCGCATAAGCCAGAAGGGAAGTTTCCGCTAAGAAATCATCAAGCGGCAGATTGGTCGTCCAGCCTTCTTCCGCATGTAAAATAACGTAGCCAGCTTCTTCTTTCACACCCGCTTTTTCCGCTATATCACGAGCGCGCACGCCTTGCCACACATTATCAAGCCTCGACCAGCCCGTGACACAATGAATGTCATTTTTCGATTCGTACTTCGGAAAGGCTTTGACATCTTCAAAGCTCAGCAGCATCGGTTGGTCAACCAAACCATATACTTGAAGATTCCATCTCGTCATATCTTCGTAATATGGGACACTTCCCGTATGAAGCACAGGAAATGAAGTGGTGACATTTTGATTTGGGGGCACTCTTCCAGATTGATCGGACTGTTTTGTTTTTCCAAAATACATATGGAACCCTCTCTTTTGTTAACCTTGTTTTAATTTATGTTGACAATATTTCCGTTCTTTATTACTCTATGATTGTGTATGTAAACCTAAGGGGGACAACTATGAAACAACGTAAACTTCGCGCGGCCGATATGGCGCTGATCGGCATGTTCGCCGCACTTATGGCTGTCGGAGCCAATCTTACCTCAGTAGCACCCTTTTTACAAGTTGCCGGCATTCCGCTTTCGATGCAGCCGTTTTTCTGTCTCTTGGCAGCCTTGCTTCTCGGCAGCAAACGAGCAGCGATTGCCATGATTGTATATGCACTTGTCGGATTGGCCGGAGCGCCTGTGTTTGCTCAATTTTCTGCAGGCTTCGCACCGTTTGCAGGGAAAAGCGGAGGGTTTATTATCTCATACATCCCGGCAGCATTTGCAGCGGGATGGTTTTTAGAACGAAAAATTCAGCCAAGCAAAATTCGATTTCTCATTGCTTCACTTATCGGAACGGCAATCATGTATATCATCGGCACCACCTATATGTATCTTGCACTGAAGCTGTGGATTCATACGCCGGTAAACTACGGCACAGCTTGGGGCTTTATGACTTGGTTTATGGTAAAAGACACGGCGCTGGCTGTCATACTGGCGTTTATCGCACCAGGGATCTACCGGTCTATTCATAAAGCAACCGGCTTTAACAGAAATCACATATCGTCCACGTAAAAACCGTTCTATTGGAACGGTTTTTTTATGATAACGAGAAAAGGCTCCCCAGTAAAGGGGAGCCTTTTTCCTTATAAAACAAGCGCTGCAATCCATCCAAAGATAATAAGCGGGATATTATAAAATACAAAAGTCGGCACACAAGTGTCCCAAATGTGGTGATGCTGGCCGTCCGCACTTAAACCTGAAGTCGGTCCAAGCGTACTGTCGCTGGCAGGTGAACCGGCATCGCCAAGCGCAGCAGCTGCCCCGATTATCGCAACCGTTGCCATCGGGCTGAATCCGAGCTGCAGGCAAAGAGGCACAAAGATCGTTGTGATAACAGGAATCGTCGCAAAAGAAGATCCGATTCCCATTGTAATGAACAAGCCGACAATGAGCATCAGCAATGCACCCACTAACTGACTGTGCCCCATGATGCCAGCTGCTGTTTTAACCAGTGACTCGACATCTCCGGTTTTCGTTAATACGTTTGAAAACCCGGCTGCAACAAGCATGACAAAGCCGATAAAGGCCATTAAGACCATTCCGTCAGTAATCAGCGAGTCCGCTTCATCACGCTTCATCACACCGCTGACAAACAGAATAACCAGACCTGCCAGCGCCCCCATAATCATCCCTTCTACTCCCAAAGTCTGAGATAAGTAAAGCTGGACGCCGAGTGACACAACGATGGCAAGCACCGCGATAGCCAGGCTTTTTTTCGTATATGGAGAAGAGCTCGCACCAGATATTTCTTTTGTTTCATATGTTTTCGGTTTACGGAATACGATGATTGATAAAATCAGACCTACAACCATACCTGCAACCGGAATCATTAACGCATAAGGAATATCACCGAGAGATACGTTTAATCCGGCATCTGCCATATTATCCTTGAGCATTCCCTGGAAGATTTGGCCGAAACCAACCGGCAGCACAATATAAGGCGCCGTTAAACCAAAAGTGATCACACACGCAATCAGACGGCGGTCCATTTCAAGTTCATTAAAGATTTTCAAAAGCGGCGGAATCAGTACCGGGATAAACGCGATGTGAACCGGAACAACGTTTTGGGAAAAACAAGATACAATTAAAATAATCAGCACAATCAGCACCTTAGACAGTGCTTTTTTGCGAGAATCTTCTTTATTTCCGATTAATTTAACGGAGGCTTCCACCATTGCGTCCGGAAGACCCGTTTTCGTCAAAGCGGCGGCAAACGCGCCAAGCATGGCGTAGCTGACTGCAACGGTGGCATTTCCGCCGAGACCGTCTGTGAAAGCTTTAACCGTTTCGCCAAGACCGAGCCCGCCTGTTAACCCGCCGGCTAAGGCGCCTATAATTAATGCGATAACAATATTGACACGCAGCAGGCTTAATACAAGCATAAGCAGGACTGCGATGACGACTGCATTCATGATACCCCTCCAAAAATCCTTTAGTTTGCTAATGTAGTAGATAAATAAAGTACGAACGTATCGTATCATAACCGATCCACTTTAGTCAACTAAAGATTTTGGAAGAAAAAATCCCCGCCGCAAGATGCAGCAGGGATTCATCATTATTCGCTTTTCTCTTCTTCCAATGCAAATCGCTCCGCAAGTGTAGCCAATGTTCTTGCCATAACACCGGTAGCCCCGGACGGTCCAAAGCAGGTCGCTTTATTGGCAGTCGCTGTGCCCGCAATATCAAGATGAACCCAAGGTGTTGACTCAGCAAATTCTCCAAGAAACGTTCCTGCCATAATCGCATGTCCTTCACGCCCCGGCGAGTTGCTGAGATCCGCCATCTGGCTGCTTTTTACGCGCTTTTTATCCTTCTCTGTTATCGGCAGCTGCCAGATCGCCTCGCCACACTCTTGTGCGGCATCAGCTACCTGCTGGTAAAAGCTTTGATCATTTGTCATTGCGCCGGTTGTTTCTGTTCCTAATGCCACAACGACGCCGCCGGTAAGCGTAGCCACATCAACAAGAACTGATGCGCCATGCTGTTTCGCGTATGTAATGCCATCTGCAAGCACGAGCCTTCCTTCAGCATCTGTATTGAGGATTTCAATTGTTTTTCCGCTTAAAGATACGATCACGTCATCAGGCTTCATCGCCCCGCCAGAGATCATATTATCGGTTGACGGAATAACGGCCAGCACGTTTTGCTCGGGACGAAGCTCTCCGATCGTTTCCATAGCGCCGAGAACCGCAGCAGCTCCCCCCATATCTGATTTCATGCCGACAATTCCAGATTTCGTTTTAATGGAGTAGCCGCCTGTGTCAAATGTAATCCCTTTCCCGACAAGTCCGACGACATCTTCCCATTCCTTTTTGCCCTGATATTTCAGCACAATCATTTTCGGCGGTTCGGCAGAGCCTTGGTTTACCGCAAGTATTCCGCCCATACCGAGCTCTTCCATCTCTGATTTCTCCAATATCTCACACTCAAAATCATATTTTGCCGCAAGCTCTTCTGCATATGAAGCGAGGTCAGTCGCGGTCAGCATGTTTCCTGGCATATTCACAAGCGTTCTAGCCGAATTTGTCCCTTGTCCGTATGCCTGGCCGACGCGAAGCCCCGCCTGCACTTCCTGTGTATCTTCATCTGTGACAGCATATACGGTTTCAATTTGTTTGTCAGGCTCATTTGATTTGTGCTTATAATCCTGTACCTCATAGGAAGCAAGCAGGCAGCTCTCAGCTAATGCATGAGCGGCATCGGCTGGAGGCACATCTTCCGAAATAAACGTATCAAGCAGGACAGCTGCTTCTTGTTTTCGGTCTTTATGAATAGCCTGAAAAACATGAGCAAAACGCTCCTTCGCCTGTTCAAACGTAAAATTTGCTTTTCTTCCCAGACCAACGAAATAAATTCGTTTCATACCCGCAGAAGCTGGGGGGAATACTTTTGATACTTGATTCGGTTTCGCAGAGACATCACCATCTTTTAAAAGCTGTGTCAGATGGCCTTCGAGCATTCCATCAATTTCCAACGCTTTTCCTGTCAGCTGGCTTTTTTGAAAAAGCCCGACCACAAGGGTTTCTGTATGCTCTAATTGCTGTACCGCATAAAACATGAGGCTTACACTCCTAACGTAATGGGTATTTGTAATGAACAATGGTATAATAGGAAAAACATTCTTTCCACTACACTTATTTTATCAAACAACAGTCTAAGACTTGCTTTTTTCTTTTGAAACACGAAGGATTTTTCAAATAGAAAGGATGTCGCCGATGGAACTTTTAACGAATTTTCCTTTATTATCAAGCCTGGCCGCAATTATTTTTGCTCAGGTCATCAAAGTGCCCATACAGTATATCGTGTCCAGAAAACTGGACTGGTCGCTGGTCACAAGCACAGGCGGCATGCCGAGCTCTCACTCCGCAGCGGTCACTGCGCTTTCTACAGGCGTAGCCTTGGAGCATGGATTAGGCTCCTCACTCTTTGCGGTTTCTGCCATTTTCGCCGTCATCACCATGTTTGACGCAACTGGCGTCAGACGTCACGCCGGTGAGCAGGCAACAGTCATTAATAAGCTTGTCATTGATTTTAACCGTTTTGTTAATGAAGCAAAGGACTTCCCTAAAGCTGAAGAAAAAGAAAAACAAAAAAAGCTGAAAGAGCTTCTCGGACATCAGCCGATCGAAGTCTTTTTCGGAGGCCTAACAGGTATTTTACTGACATTAGCACTCGCTTACTTTTTCATGTAAAAAACGCTCCTGCTTTCGCTGGAGCGTTTTTATTCTTTCACCGTTTTATATTGATTTCTGAACACTTGCAAAGATTTTGTTTCATTGAGCTTCTCAAGCTCATCCTCGGTAATCTTTCCCGTTCCCTTTTTAATCACATATACATCAAGGGTTTTTTTGCCCCATTCATTGTATACATCTTTGACGGTTTCAAAGTACAAATCAAGGCGGTTTCCCTTAATAGCCGATCCGGTGTCAGCTACAACTCCGAGACCGTAATTCGGAATGAATAAAATCGTGCCGATCGGGAAAACCGACGGGTCGGCAGCAACCGTGGAATACAGATCCCGTTTCACTTTCACGCCTGAATATGTAAGCCCGTATAATGGATCACCGGGATTTTTTCCCGTCGATTCAGCTCCTGCAGTATAACCAGTTGCTGTTACTCTTTGGGCCGGATACTCATCCCAGTCAAATGCTTCTTCTAAGGGTTTTGTTTTATCCTTAGCCGCGGACGTCGTTTGTGTTTGTTTCTGCTGCAATGCTTTTAATGTCAGTCCTGCATGCTTCAAGTGCTTTTCTTGATGTTCCTGCACCCATTTTGACAAGTCCTTCGCTTCGATTCCTGACACTGATAAAAATGTCGTGCCAAATGCAAGCAGAAATAAACAGGTCATCAGCAAACGTCTGATCATATTCAACATCATTCACCTCTCCTCCGAATCATTGTTCCCAAGCGGAGAGAGCATTATTCAAAATGATGAATGAGCGAACATACAAAAAAAGCTTTCTATAGAAGAAAGCGGCAGTTAAAACATTTGATATCCTCTTTTTCTGAGCATATTGATCGCTATCCCTGACACAATGGCGCCGGCCAAACCGCTGGCTAAAATCAGCACATCGGCAGCCGCTAATGATAAGACACGATGAAACAGGCTGGCAAAGGATTCTCCCGGCGACTGGACATAGCTGACCAGCTTTTCTTTGCTGATAATGAAAAGGCATACAACCGGATAAATCACAGCCATAATCCAAGACATTCTCAGCAGCATGTTTAATAAGAAACCGATTCCAAAAAACAAAACAAAAAACAAAACAATTGAGATGATTACGACTGGCAGACTAATCAACCTATTCCACCCCCCTGCGTTGCTTTTAGTGTAACGCGGGGGTGGAAATAAAGTCAACGTCTGGAAAATGAATGACTGTCTTTTCCTGTCCCCTGGCAAGACGGACAAGTCTCTGAACCGCCGAGAATCAATTGAAAATATCCTTTTCCTGAGCAAAATGGGCATGCATGTGAAGCGGTTGTCGTTGCAGTTTTCATCTGATCATCACCCTTTTTCTTAATTTTCTGATAATATAACATATCAGGCTGTCAACAATAAAGTCAGATCATGTGACAAATCTTTTCATGTAAGCGGAAACATACTTGTTTTCCTCTCTTTCTCTTTTTATTTTGGCGTTTTTTAATAAAGAAAACCCGCTTCCGCGGGTTTTTAGAAAAACTTGAACTTGCCTTTTTTCAGTGTCAGTCCGAGTCCGCCAATCATAAACAACGATCGGTTATCAATGACTTTTTTCATAAAAGAAGCCGGCGTGCCTTTTAGCTTTCTGCCATAAACAACCCCAACCGCGTTATGCTCGCCAAGAGAGGCCACTGTTCCCTTAATGTCCGGCTTGAATTCCTCAAGCTCTCCGCCTTTAATAAGCCTGCCAAGGTTTTTAGCGACCGTTAAGCCCTGCTGCATGGCAATTTGCGCAGTCGGCGGATATGGGCGCTCTGTATCTTCGTTCATAAACAGCGAGCTGTCACCGAGAATAAAGACATTGTCATGTCCCGGGGCGCGAAGATCAGGATTGACTTTCACCCGTCCGCGCATATTTTCAAAACCGGCTTCCTCTACAATCGGATGGCCGCGGACACCTGCCGCCCATACAACGGTTTGCGATTTGATCTGCTCTGGTTCCTCATCTTTTTTGCCGACTCTGACTCCTTCTGGTGTACATTCTTGTACAGCCGTGCCGATCTTGAACTCAATTCCGTTTTCCTCAAGATAATGTACGGCATAGTCAACAAGTTCCGGATCAAAGCCCGGCAAAACGGTCGGCGCTGCTTCCACACAAACGATGCGGACAAGACTTCTGTCAACGTCATACTCCTTACAGAGCTCCGGCACGCGAGCCGCCAGCTCGCCAAGGAATTCAATGCCCGTAAATCCGGCGCCGCCAACAACGATCGTTAACCTGTCCGGTCTTTTTTCCGCTTCCGTATTGTAAGTCGCAAACTGCAGCTCAATATGTTCCCGCAGCAGGCGCGACGTGTTGATGTTGGCGATCGGAAACGCATATTCTTTCAAACCTTTAATGCCGAATGTTTCAGGCACGGCGCCGAGCCCGATGACTAAATAATCGTACTGCAGTTCTCCATTCGCAAGCACAACTTTTTTCTCATCAATTTTGATTGCCGTTACGGTATCCTGTACAAAATTAACCCGTGACTGGTTGATTACATCTTTTATCTGATAACGGCAGCGGTCATGATGGAGCGTACCCGCGCTCGCTTCATGCATCCATGTCGTTTCATAATGATAATTGTGTTTATTTACAAGCGTAATGTCAGCATCATTCGGCCCGACATACTTCGTCAGCCTTGTCACCGTCATCAATCCGCCATATCCTGCACCTAAAATCACGATTTTGGGCTTATTCAATGCCATCACATCCACCTTCTCTTTTTTTGCTTTTGTTAGACCCATAATAAAATCATCATTTGTGTTAGCTTCAGCTTATTGGCGGGATTTTATGAAATATATTGAAAAGTTTTTTGTGAAGTCCTCACCCATAGCACTACTACCATGTTTATCCGGCTGGCTCAAGAAACATTCAGAAAAAGATCATTTCATTTGGTTATTATCGTAGCGGCCGGCGGAAATATTTTCAAGAATGGATGGGCGCGTTGTATCCTTACGATTTTTTCTGCTGACTCGTCAATTCGAACGGCAATATGGTATAATTAATAACAATTTTCATTTAGGAGGCAATTTTCGTATGCGAGAGGATACAAAGGTTTATGATATTACAATTATAGGCGGGGGACCGGTCGGCTTATTCACCGCTTTTTACGGCGGGATGAGACAGGCAAGCGTCAAAATTATCGAAAGCCTGCCTCAGCTCGGCGGACAGCTTAGCGCCCTATACCCTGAAAAGTATATATATGATGTAGCGGGATTCCCGAAAATCCGCGCGCAAGAGCTTATCAATAACCTAAAAGAGCAAATGGCGAAATTCGACCAAACCATTTGTCTGGAGCAAGCGGTTGAATCAGTTGAGAAACAAGCGGATGGCGTGTTTAAGCTTGTAACAAATGAAGAAACCCACTACTCTAAAACAGTCATCATTACTGCAGGAAATGGCGCATTCAAACCGAGAAAGCTGGAACTTGAAAATGCCGAGCAGTATGAAGGCAAAAACCTCCATTACTTCGTTGACGATCTGCAAAAATTCGCCGGCAGACGCGTTGCGATCCTTGGCGGTGGAGATTCCGCGGTTGACTGGGCGCTTATGCTTGAGCCGATCGCAAAAGAAGTATCGATCATTCACCGCCGCGACAAGTTCCGTGCGCACGAGCACAGTGTGGAAAACCTTCATGCGTCGAAGGTTAATGTCCTGACACCATTCGTCCCTGCGGAGCTGATCGGCGAAGACAAAATTGAACAGCTTGTGCTTGAAGAAGTGAAAGGCGACCGCAAAGAGATTTTAGAAATTGATGACTTAATCGTCAACTACGGTTTCGTTTCATCTCTTGGACCGATCAAAAACTGGGGCCTGGACATCGAGAAAAATTCCATTGTCGTAAAATCAACAATGGAAACAAATATCGAAGGTTTCTTTGCAGCAGGTGACATTTGTACATACGAAGGAAAAGTCAACCTGATTGCCAGCGGCTTCGGTGAGGCACCGACAGCAGTGAACAACGCCAAGGCTTACATGGACCCGAAAGCCCGCGTACAGCCTCTTCACTCAACAAGTCTTTTTGAAAATAAATAATAAAAAAAGGAGCTTGTGTCTGCGACACAGCTCCTTTTTTTATTTGAAGATATTTATATAATTCAGTGCGGTTCCAACAACCAGCGCAATCACAAGTGCTGCGACTACCCAGATCATTGTCATAATAATGCGGTCTTGAATCTTTTGGGACTTCGGTGTTTTTTCTTCGTTTTGGGCCATCTTTTTTGCTCCTTTCACATGTTCATGCCATAAAGAAAGCCTGGTGCTGAACAACCAAGCTTTGCTGAACGTATATCATTCGCGTTTTGATCCGCTCTCTAAGACCATTCGTTAAAACTATGATACCTAAACTCACTCTGTATGACAAGCTTAGGCACTCGCACCACACCTGCCACAAAATAATAATGTTTGACATCATAAATAAAACAGAGTACATTATAGAAGGCGAACATTTCATATAATATACTTTTAAATATTCGTTTTTAGGAGTGAAAACCATGGAAAACGTATTTGATTACGAAGATATTCAGCTAATTCCTTCAAAATGTATTGTAAATAGCCGTTCAGAATGTGATACATCCGTACGTTTAGGCGGACGCACCTTTAAATTACCCGTCGTCCCTGCCAATATGCAGACGATTATAGATGAAAAGCTTGCGATTCAACTAGCCGAAAATGGCTACTTTTATGTCATGCACCGATTTGAGCCTGAAACACGAATTGATTTTATTAAAGATATGAACGCACGCGGATTATTCTCTTCTATCAGCGTGGGCGTCAAAGAAGAGGAGTATGAATTTGTCTGCCAGCTGGCAGAAGAAAATTTGGCTCCTGAATATGTGACAATAGACATTGCCCACGGGCACTCAAATGCTGTCATTGAAATGATTCAGCACCTCAAAAAACATTTGCCGGACAGCTTTGTGATTGCTGGCAATGTCGGAACGCCGGAAGCGGTCAGAGAGCTTGAAAATGCGGGAGCGGATGCCACTAAAGTCGGCATCGGACCGGGAAAAGTATGTATTACGAAAATCAAAACCGGCTTTGGCACAGGCGGCTGGCAATTAGCGGCGCTGCGCTGGTGCGCCAAGGCTGCGAGCAAACCGATTATCGCCGATGGCGGCATCCGCACCCATGGCGACATCGCAAAATCAATCCGATTCGGCGCAACGATGGTCATGATCGGTTCACTATTTGCCGGACACGAAGAATCACCAGGCCAAACGATCGAAAAAGACGGAAAGCTTTACAAAGAGTATTTCGGCTCAGCCTCTGAATTCCAAAAAGGCGAAAAGAAAAATGTCGAAGGCAAAAAAATGCACGTGGCCCATAAAGGCTCAATTAAGGATACATTGATTGAAATGGAGCAGGATCTTCAATCTTCTATTTCTTACGCAGGCGGAACAAAGCTTGACGCCATCCGCAATGTGGATTATGTAATTGTGAAGAATTCGATTTTTAACGGGGATAAATATTAATCATAAAAAACGCCAAGTCAGCGGCGACGCTTGACTTGGCGTTTTCTGTTACTTCTTCAGCAAAGTATGCTTATATTCGCTTTTTGAATGTATCTTTCATCAGTTCTGCCATTTGTTTTGCATTTGGATTTTCTTCATGTTGCAACTGATCAATGATGTTCATATAATCTGTTTCATTTCGGTTCTGGCTTAATTTATATGCCGCCTGAATGTCTTCCACCTTAATCTTAAATCCAACAATACCTTTCAATTCACGTTCTAAGAGTTTTGGAGAAAGCTTATCCCATAAAACAGGATGATCACGATGTTTTTCGTATTTCTCCAGCATGATTGTTAATTCTTCTGCTAGTTCATCTTTCTCTAACATACTTGCTTTTCCATACATGTGGACAGCCTGATAATTCCACGTCGGAACATTTTCGCGTGAATACCAGGAAGAAGAAATATAAGCGTGCGGTCCCTGAAACATCACAAGCACATCTTCACAGGCTTCAAACGTTCTCCACTGAGGATTTCCATAAGCGAAATGCCCCGTAATATAGTAATGATCGCCTTTTTTATGAAATCCTAACGGCAAATGAGTGGCAATTGGTTTTCCTTGTTCTGTTGTGACAATCGTACCAAAGGCGTTTTCTTGTACAAAATTCCAAATGTCTTCAGCATTTGTGACCTTAAAATATTTTGGAATATACATCAATATCCACCCTTTGAAAAATATGATGTGAGCGTTTTGGTCATGATTAAGTCTGTTTGTTCTTCATCCCCCATATAAAATGAGTGGGCGCCAGTCTGAACAAACCCCATTTTCTTATAAAAGGCAATGGCATTTTCGTTTTTTTCCCATACACCTAGCCAAATGTTCTTTTTATTACGTTCCAGCGCAATTTCTATCGCTTTATTCAGCAGATGTTTGCCAAGCCCATGCTTTTGAAAGTTGTTCTTTATATAAATTCTCTCGATTTCAAGTGATTCAGCGCCCATTTCTTCAGACTGCGCATGATCGATGTTGACTTTTACATATCCAGCGACTTCATGATCAAAGTAAACAAAAAAGAATTCCGAAGACATATTGGATAATTCCTTTTCCAACTGCTTCGTGTTAAATGCCCTTTCTAAATAGGCTTTCATATTTTCAGGTGAATTCTGATCTTTAAAAGTGTCGTTGAATGTTTCGATACTCAATTGTTGGAGTATTTGTAAATCTTCCCGGCTACATTTTTTAATGTTTACACTCATGTTCGGACTTAGCTCCTTTATATAAAATCACGGAACAGATACTGACCTTGTTACCATTCCACCAAAAATCTTCTCCATCATCAACTCCTCAATGTTATTTTTGTTGCAATTGCAATAAAATACTATGTATTAAATATAGCGTAACTTCGCTGTATTTACAACAAAATACAAAATAACGACAATACAGCATTTCTCTGTCCGAAACACTCGGACCTCTGCTTCATTTTTAAAATGCAGAGCATAATAAAAACGCCTCCCTTAACGATAATTTATCGCTAAGAAAAGCGTCAGTAATAATCGCTATCCGTTTTTAGTGCTTAGCACTCTTCAGGCTTGCCTGCATTCGTTGCTGTTCTGAACGAAGAACCGCAGCCGCATGAAGCGATGGCGTTTGGATTGTCGATGGTGAAGCCGCCGCCGAGCATGGATTGCTTATAATCAATCACGGTGCCGTTCATGATGTCGAGGCTTTCTTTGTCAACTAGAACAGTGATGCCGTGCTGGTCAAACACACTGTCTGATTCACTCTTTTCATGCTCAAAGCCCATGCCGTAAGAAAGCCCGCTGCAGCCGCCGCCTTTGACGCCTACGCGCAGAAATGCGTTTTCTTCCTCATGCTCTTTCATCATATCTTTTATATGCAAAGCTGCTGCTTCTGTAATTGTTACCGGGTTGCTCATCATTGTGAACCTCCTTTTAAAAACCGGTTGCTGTCTTTTATTATAAACATGATCGTCCCAATTCTCAAACAAGGTGTTTTACAAGAAATAGACACCCTCACAAACGGTTTCGGCCGGCCCTGTCATCATCACATGGCCGTTATCTTTCCAGTTTATCACCAAATCACCGCCTGCTAAATGCACCGTGATGTCTTGATTTCGTTTTGATACGCCGTTCAACACAGATGCGACAGCCGCTGCACATGCCCCTGTCCCGCATGCCTGTGTAATGCCTGATCCCCGTTCCCAGACGCGGAAATGCAGTTCTTGTTCATTCACGGTTTCGACGAATTCCACATTGACGCCTTCCGGAAATCTCGGGTCTTTCTCAATCACCGGTCCCAGTGTCGTTAAAGGTGCCTGTTCGATGTCAGCGATTGGAAAAACGATATGCGGATTTCCCATTGAAACGGCAGTGCCTGTTAGCTCAACTTCACCAAATGCCATGGTTTCATTGATTGTGTGCTCTTCCCCGCCGTCAAGCATCGGGAGTTCGGATTTTGATAAGCGCGGTTCGCCCATATCGACAGTGACCACATTCACTTTTCCATTTTCAACTTGAACCTCCGCTTTCACAAGCCCGGAGAGGGTTTCAATCAGAAAAGATGTTTCCTCAACCAGCTTATGCTCATATGCGTATTTTGCGACGCAGCGCAGGCCGTTGCCGCAGTTTTTCCCTTCAGACCCGTCATTATTAAAAATCCGCATTTTAACAGGCGCTTGATCTGATGGGCATATCAGGATCATTCCGTCAGAACCGATCCCTGTATAAACAGAAGAAACCTGAATTGCAATCTCTGACAGTTTTTCTTCAGGAAGCTGTTCTTCAAATTGATTCACATAAATATAATTGTTTCCCAGGCCGTGCATTTTGGTAAATCGAAATGAGTTCATAGGTGCCTCCAACTTTTTTCTTTTTCTTAGTATAAAAGCTATTATAAACGGACACAATACAATTATCCCCCGTTTTTCATACATAAAAGCTCCTTGCACTGACGCAAGGAGCTTTTATTGTTTATATAAACATGCCGGCAATAGCTGCGCTGAGCAGATTGGCTAATGTTCCCGCAAGAACAGCCTTCAGGCCGAGACGTGCGATATCCGAACGGCGGCTGGGCGCTAATCCGCCAAGCGTACCAAGCATAATCGCAATTGAGGAAAAATTCGCGAATCCGCATAACGCAAAACTGATAATGGTAGCCGTTTTCTTAGAAAACTCGCCGATGTGCGGACCGAAATTAGAATAAGCGACAAACTCATTCAGCACCAATTTCTGGCCGATATAGCTTCCAGCCTGCAATGCTTCATGCCAAGGCACGCCAATCAAAAAGGCGATAGGAGAAAACACATAGCCGAGAATGGATTCTAATGTGACGCCTTTTAAGCCGAACAAACCGAAAGCCCCGCCGAGAATACCGTTTACTACAGCGATTAACGCAACGAACGCTAGCAGCATCGCCCCAACATTTAACGCAATTTGCAGTCCTGTTGACGCTCCCTTTGCAGCTGCGTCAATGACATTGGCTGCGCCTTCGCCTTCATCCATTTTAAAATCGCTATTTACGGTTTGCGTTTTTTCCGTTTCGGGTATAATCAATTTACCAAACACAAGTCCAGCTGGAGCAGCCATAAAGCTGGCCGCCAGCAAGTATTCAATCGGAATACCAAGAAGCGCGTACCCAAACAAGGTAGATCCCGCAACAGCCGATAGTCCGCTCGTCATAATCGTAAACAACTCAGAGCGCGTCAGCCCGGCAATCAGGGGCTTGATCACTAACGGAGATTCTGATTGTCCTACAAAAATATTGGCAGCAGCAGCCAGAGATTCCGTTTTGCTTGTTCCAAGGAGCTTCGACAATCCGCCGCCAATGACACGGAAAACGAGCTGCATGATTTTCAAATGATATAAAACTGCAATCAGTGCTGAGAAGAAAATGATAACGGGCAGTACACTTAATGCAAATGCCGGACTGTCGCCGACCTTTAAAAGCGGTCCAAAAATAAAACTGATGCCTTCATTCGCATAGTCAATCAGAAGCTGTACACGGCTTGAAAACCATAAAAAAACAGCGCGTCCCGCTTCCCATTTCAACACGATGTATCCAAACGCCACCTGTGTGCATAAACCAACGATGACGGTTCTTATCTTAATATTGCTTTTCTTTTCTGAAAATAAAAACGCGATAGCAATGATCGCAACTGCGCCCAGCAGTCCCCACAGAACATTCATGAATACTCGTACACCTCTTAAATTTTATTTAAAAAAATATCTTTTATACGATAACAATAATATTTTTTGATGTCTACACATTTTTTTAGTTCTTTTGTACGACAAAATAAAAAAGGGCCTGTCCAGGCCCTTTTCTTTAAAACATTGGATTTTCTTCAATAAAGGTATATATATTCTCAACAAGCTCAGCAGGCGTTTCACCCATGACGACTTCTCCGTTTACCAGAGCGAAAAGCGATTCCATACATGTCCCGCAGTAGCTTAAGCAGCCGTATTCAAGGACATCCAGGTTGGGATCCTTCTCTAAAATCGCCCTAGCTTCCTGAGAGCCGTGAGCCAGATTGCTGACACAAAATTCAATCATTGGATTCATGCGGTTTCACCTCACATACATCCATTATCGCGAATTTTTTACGATTCGTCAAAGACAACGGACTGTTCAAGATTTATTATCGTAACATATCATTTCTTGTATAACGTTTTACTAATTTGCGCTTTCAGGCTAAATTGTAGGTTATTTTGAAACTATTATTGTGATTTTAGATCAAATTCGATATAATTCTAGATGTTATTTTACATAGTTCGTATTTTCTTCAATGTGTCTATCATACTCTTCGGATTAAAGGGGAATTCAAATGAAAAAATTGGTCTTGATCGGCGGAGGTTACGGGAACATGCGTGTTCTTCATCGCTTATTGCCAAACCAGCTGCCTGATGATGTTTCAATCACGTTAATTGACAGAAATCCTTATCACTGCTTGAAAACAGAATATTATGCCCTTGCCGCAGGCACAATTTCTGACCACCATATCAGAGTGTCATTCCCAGAGCACCCTCGCCTGGATGTCCAATACGGTGATATCACATCAATTGATATTGCACAAAAACAAGTGCTGTTCCAAGATCGTGAACCGATTTCTTACGATGACGCCGTCATCGGGCTCGGCTGTGAGGATAAATATCACAACGTGCCGGGAGCGCCTGAATTCACCTACAGCATTCAAACCATCGATCAGTCCCGTGAAACCTACCAAAAGCTGAATAACCTGAGCGCTAATGCCACCGTCGCCATTGTCGGAGCGGGCTTAAGCGGTGTTGAGCTTGCAAGTGAATTGAGAGAAAGCCGTGATGACCTGAACATTATTTTGTTCGACCGCGGTAATCTCATTTTATCAAGCTTTCCCGAGCGTTTGAGCAAATATGTGCAAAAATGGTTCGAAGAGCACGGTGTCCGCATTATTAACAGGGCAAATATCACAAAAGTAGAAGAAGGCGTTGTGTATAACCACGATGATCCGATTTCTGCAGACGCCATCGTGTGGACTGCCGGCATACAGCCAAACAAAGTTGTCAGAGACTTAGATGTGGAGAAGGACGCACAAGGGCGTATTGTATTAACGCCTCATCACAATCTTCCAGGTGATGAACATCTGTATGTTGTCGGCGATTGCGCCAGCCTTCCCCATGCACCGAGCGCCCAGCTGGCAGAGGCTCAAGCAGAACAGATTGTCCAAATCTTGCAAAAACGCTGGAATGGAGAAGCCCTGCCTGAATCAATGCCGCAGTTTAAGCTGAAAGGCGTCCTCGGTTCACTTGGAAAAAAAGCCGGCTTCGGGCTTGTTGCTGACCGTCCGCTGATCGGCCGTGTTCCGCGTATGCTAAAATCCGGCTTGCTGTGGATGTACAAACACCATAACGGTTAATGATAGAGAAGAACCGCTGATTAGGTCAGCGGTTTAAATGATTACAAACGGCTAAAACGGTTTTAGTTTTAGCCGTTTTCATCTTTTCAGCGTGTTTGAAAACCCTTGAAGTCTATGAAAGGTGAGCATTGGAGCGGAGCGAATGTTTTCATTCGTGAGCACCAACGCACAGGCTTGACAACGAATGCGAGGGTTTGTCCACACGCTGGAACCGCTGATCAAGTCAGCGGTTTTCTATATACCCATGCTTCTCCATTTCCTCATAAACGTCTTTTAATTTTGGATTGCCTTCACCGACAATTTTGTCTTCTACGAGTACAAGCGGATAAAAATACTCGTCATTTCTGATTTTTTCCGCAAGCTCTTTCGCCTGTTCATTGTCAGGCGGCTCATGAATATCAATGTATTGCATCTCAAAAGGCTGATTCGGATATTTTCTTTTCAGCGCAGCCTCAAGCCACTCGTATGTATCCTTGGCTGTCGGCATATTGACACAGCTCGCACAAACGGTTTCTGCCCCGTACACGCTGAGCATGATTGGTTTCATCACTGCAAATGCCCCCTTCTCCTAGGTAAGTCCTTTCTTTAAGTATACAGAGCCAAAGGGCGTTTTTATAGAAAAAAACCGTTTTTGTGTTGAAGTCTGAATGTGCTATAATAGGGAAAGCAACTTTGCAAACCAAACAATAGATTTTTATTGTTACACTGAATATAATGGTTTTATGACGACGAAAGGAGCGAATGTCATGACTGAAGTTGAAATGAAAGAACAGGTGCAGGAAGTACTGGACAAACTTCGTCCGTTTTTACTTCGTGACGGCGGTGACTGTGAGCTTGTAGACGTAGATGAAGGTATTGTTAAGCTTCGTCTTCTAGGCGCATGCGGCAGCTGCCCAAGTTCAACAATTACGCTGAAAGCCGGAATTGAGCGCGCTCTTCTAGAAGAAGTGCCGGGTGTCGTTGAAGTAGAACAAGTCTTTTAATCAAGCAGCCAGGCTGACATTTAATCAGCTTGGCTTTTTTTATTAGAGATATTGGTCAAACCATGAGCTTATATAATTCAGGCGCTTGATCCGCTGTCTTGGGTGTCCGGTGCGTGACAAATTGTGCGACGCTTTCGGAAAACGGACAAGCATCGTTTCCTTGCCCATTTTTTTCAGAGCGATAAACAGCTGCTCCGCCTGCTCGATCGGGCATCGGTCATCCCGCTCGCTATGCAGAATCAAAAGCGGTGTCTTAACGTTTGCTGCGTATTTTAGAGGAGACCGGTCCCAGAGCTTTTCTGTGTCCTCAAACATGTCATGCTCAAGCTGCCAGTCTGTAAAGAAATAACCGATATCACTGACGCCGTGAAAGCTGATCCAATTTGAAATCGAACGCTGGGTGACGGCAGCTTTAAAGCGGTTCGTCTGCCCGACGATCCAGTTGGTCATAAAACCTCCGTAGCTTCCGCCCGTGACGCCGAGCCGCTTAGGATCAATATGCGGATCTCGTTTGATAGCCTCATCCACAGCCTGCATCACATCGTCATAATCCTTTCCCCCATAATCTCCTCTGACTGCATTCACAAATTCCTGCCCGTAGCCGTGGCTTCCCCTCGGATTGATATAGACGACCGCGTATCCCTTCGCCGCCAGCACTTGAAACTCATGAAAATATGTATGCCCGTACATCATATGAGGACCGCCGTGTATGCTGAGAATAAGTGGATATGCTGTTTCACCTTCCATTTGTGCAGGCTTCATCAGCCAGCCGTTCACCGTCACGCCGTCTTCTGTGACATATTGAATCTCTTCAGGCATTGAAATCGCATGCTCACTGACAAACTTGTCATTCACGCCAGTCAGCTGTTTTTCTTCCTGTCCAAGCGGGATACTGTAAAGCTCACTCGGTCTGTCCGGCTTTGTCACACTGGCCATAAAGTGCTGTTCATCAGGTGAAAGAGAGAAGCTATTGATGTACTCCTTTTCCAGACGAATCGGATACACAAGGCCTTCAATCGAAATATAATAGATTCCCGTGCTTCCTTGATCTGTGCCGATAACATAAAACCCTTGGCAGTCTTTCGTCCAAATCGGACGCTGTTCGGCACCTCCGATCAATGAATCTCCAATCAGCGCATCCGCTAAATGAACGTCCAGCATCTCAGTCAGACATGTGAGGCGGCCTTGTTCGATATCATAGAGCCACGCCTTTGAGAGCGTTGCATTCTTATATTCCTTTTCATTTCCAAGCAAAGCAAGATACCTTCCGTCTGGTGAAAATGAACTCGATCCGAATGAGCCGCGATGAGGTGTAACCTGCTTTAGATCACCAGACGCCAGTGACATCATGTAAACATCATGTGGCTTGCTGGCATCATCCGTTTCAGTTAAATTAGCTGAGAAAACAAGCCATTTTCCGTCAGGAGAAAAAGCAGGATCGCCATGGTCGGCTTTGTGATTTGACAGCTCCTTCATCTCGCCAGACTTGACGCTGACAAGCACAAGCTGGGCATACGCACCTCTCGTCAGCCCTTTGCCGTCCCGTTTATAGGAGAGACCATGAACTTCAACAGGTTCATAGCTGTCCTGCTCCAATTTTTCTTGATCATTAGCACTTTCTCCCTCTCCCAAATTGACAGTGACAAGAATCGATTCACCGTCTGGGGACCATAGCGGCTTTGACACGCCATATGGGATATCAGTCAGTTTTCTTGCTTCTCCGCCTTCAGTGCTCATGATATACAGCTGTGCTGCATCCCCGTCACGATCAGAAATAAAAGCAAGCGTGCGCCCGTCCGGAGACCATCTTGGGTCGGTGCTTCGCTTTTCTCCATGTGTCCAAGGAACAGACCCGCCTGTTTTTGTTTCGTAGATCCAAATATTTGATGTATACGAATCTTTCTCTTGGTTTACTTGTGACTTCACAAATGCGGCACGGGTGCCGTCTGGGGCGTATTGAGGATCGGTTACAGAGACAATCTCTGTGATGTCTTCTGCGGTTATCAGCTTTTTCATATTCATATCTCCTCCTTTTTACATGTATTTCGTTTTCCTAAATAAAAACTCCTTTATCTCCAGCAAAAAAAGCGCCCTCAGCTGACGCTGAGTGACGCTTGGCATGATCTATACACTTTTTACTTGGTATAAAGGGTTTCGCTCTATTATACTTCCCTCTTTCGGAACGGTCAAAGCGTCCACTTCACAATGAGGGAAATGAAGCGCGAGCTGTTCCTTCAGCTCTTCTCCCTTTCCTTTTTCGGTCATGACGAGAATCGTCGGGCCTGCCCCGCTGAGCGCCGTTCCATATGCGCCCTTCATCTCGGCGACGTGTTCTACTTTAGACAGCTCAGGCACTAGCATCGCCCGGTACGGCTGATGAAATATATCCTTTTTCATCATTTTCCCGACGAGCGGCCAATCCTTGGACATAATCGCAGCAATGAGCATATTGCTGACAGCACTTGCTTTTACGGCATCGGCATATGGAAACTCCTTCGGAAGCACGTCTCTTGCGTCTCTTGTCAGCACTTCGTAAAAAGGAATGACAACGACAACGTCAATGTCGGCATCCGGGACGCGGATCATTTGGGTCTCGTCATCCTCATGCAGGCCGATCACAAGTCCGCCAACGAGAGACGCGCCAGCATTGTCCGGGTGTCCTTCTTCTAGACTGGCTACATGCAGCTTGTCCGCTTCAGACAGCTTTAGGCCGCATAATTCATCAGCCAGTTCAATGGCCGCTACAATCGCCGCGGCGCTGCTGCCAAGGCCGCGTGCAAGAGGGATGTCGCTCCACACCTTCACATGGACAGGGGGCATTTCTTTTCCGTATAAATCTGCGGTCCGTTTAGCCACTTGATAGATCAGGTTATCTGTACCCGCCGGAATTCCGGCGACTGTTTCTGTTTCAGCTTCAAATGACCATTTGTCGCTTTCAAAGACGGTCAGCTTCAAATATCTGCTAAGCGCCATTCCGACTGAATCAAAGCCGGGGCCCAGGTTAGCCGTGCTTCCGGGAACAGTGACAGAGAACAGCATGTCGGCTTCGTTCATACACGGGCTGCTCCTTTTATATATTCGAGGATGCTTTCTTCATCAGTCGGCAATATGACGGGCTTGATTTCGGAAATGTCGACCGCTGTGTTCGGATCTTTCAGTCCGTTTCCTGTTAACACAGCCACGACCTTGCTGCCTTTCGGAATTTCCCCGGATTTCACCTGTTTCAGCACTCCTGCGATAGACGCGCAAGAACCTGGTTCTGCAAACACGCCTTCTTCACGGGCAATCAGCTGATAGGCGTGAAGGATTTCATCATCAGTAACTTCGTCAATTTTCCCATCGGATTCCTCGGCTGCCTTTACCGCTTTGTCCCAGCTTGCCGGGTTTCCAATCCGAATGGCCGTCGCTATTGTTTCCGGATTTTCAATCACTTCATTGCGCACAATTGCCGCAGCGCCCTCCGCTTCAAAGCCGCGCATTTTTGGAAGGCCTGTGCCGTTTTTCTCATGATATTCCTTGAAGCCTTTCCAGTACGCAGTGATATTTCCCGCGTTTCCAACTGGGATCGCTAACACATCCGGCGCTTCCCCCAGCTGTTCGCACACTTCGAAGGCAGCAGTTTTTTGGCCTTCAATGCGGTAAGGGTTGACTGAGTTGACAAGGGCAATCGGTGATTTCTCACAGATGGAACGGACAATTTTAAGCGCGTCGTCAAAGTTTCCGTCAATTGCGATAATCTCGGCTCCGTACATGACTGCTTGAGCGAGTTTTCCAAACGCAATTTTTCCGTTCGGGATAATGACGATGCATTTCATGTTAGCGCGGGCTGCATAGGCTGCCGCAGCAGCGGAAGTGTTACCTGTTGACGCGCACATAATTGTGTCATTGCCTTCTTCTTTTGCCTTCGCCACAGCCATAACCATTCCGCGATCTTTAAATGATCCAGTAGGATTGACGCCCTCCGTTTTGACATGAAGCTCAATTCCGAGCTGCTCAGACAGCTTCGGCAGGTGAATAAGAGGCGTGTTTCCTTCATGTAAAGTAAGCGCCGGTGTTTGATCTGTTACAGGTAAAAATTCTTTATATTGATGGATAAGTCCTTTCCACATTAGCTCCAACCGTTCCCTTCTACACGATATGTGCTTTTGACTTCTTGAACGACTTCCAAATCATTTAGATTTTGCAGGATATCACTGAAATCAGCTTCTGATGTATGGTGTGTGACAATTACGATTTCTGCTAACTCATCATGGCCTTTAATTGGCAGCTGAAGAATTTTCTCAAAGCTCACGCCCCGTTCTGAGAACACAGACGTAATTTTCGAGAATGAACCAACCTCATCTTTTACATGAATTCTTAAAAACTGCTGTGCGTAAATGTCAGACGGCGATTTCATGTTTTTCTCATATTGCGGCCCGACAAAGCTATTGCCGGTTACGCCGAGGCGCATATTTTTCATGACAGCGACAAGGTCAGAAACAACGGAGGTCGCTGTCGGCATGCTTCCGGCTCCCGGTCCGTAGAACATCGTCTCACCGACAGCCTCGCCGTATACATAAACGGCGTTAAACTCATTATGAACAGCAGAAAGTGGATGGTGGTCAGGAAGCAGTGTCGGCTGTACGCTGACTTCGATTTTGCTGCCGTCACGCTGGGCAATCCCGATCAGCTTCATTGTATAGCCGAGACGTTTGCTGAAGCTGATGTCCTCGTCTGTAATCTGGGAGATCCCCTTTACCTTAACGTCTTCCAAATCCACGTTCATCGAGAAGCCGAGGCGCGCCAATATCGCCATTTTCCGTGCGGCGTCAAGCCCTTCCACGTCTGAAGTCGGATCAGCTTCGGCAAAACCGAGATCCTGGGCTTCCTTGAGCACTTCCTCGTAAGGGCTTTTCTCTTTGATCATTTTTGTTAAGATAAAGTTCGTTGTGCCGTTCACAATTCCCATCATTTTTGTAATCCGGTCTGATGAGAGGCCTTCCTCTAAGGTGCGCAGAATCGGAATCCCGCCGGCAACACTGGCTTCAAAGTAGATATCGCATCCATTTTCCTTCGCTTCAGCAAGCAGCTCGGAGCCGTACACAGCCATTAAGTCCTTGTTTGCTGTGACAACATGCTTTTTCGATCTCAGCGCGTCGACCAAATATTGTTTTGTCTGCTCAACTCCGCCGATCACCTCGATAACGACATCAACATCCGGGTCATCAATGACATCATATACTTCTGTCGTAAGCACTTCTTTCGGCAAATCTACTTCTCTCTTTTTCTCTACATCTTTTACAAGCACTTTTTTTATCGTAACCGGACAGCCGACCTGATGCATAAGCTTATCCTGATGATCTTGAATAATTTTAACGACACCGCTTCCCACGGTACCTAAACCTAAAAGCCCTACACGAATCGCTTTCAAAAAAACTCCACCTTTCTTTTGATTGTCCTCTTGAAAAAGACAATTGTTAACTCAACACAGACATATAAGTTACAAACATTATATAAGCCCGCTCCTGTTTTGACAAGACAGCGATAGGCTGAATTTTTCGAATGTAAACGCTTAACACATTGATATGACAAGATTCTTTATTTTCTAATTATTTTTGTCAGATTTTCTCCTCACCCTGAGCTGCCTTTGCCGAGCCAGCTGACGCGGGGAACAAACAGCTTCTGCGCCCGCATATTCATGAATTCCTGCGCTGTATTGAGAAATTGTTCATAACGCTCACAGTCATTAAGAATAAAGTCAAGCTGTTCTTCAAAATAATGCTTTTCTGATTCTGAAGACATGTAATAGCTTTCCACAATTTCAAAATAATGAAGCGGAAAAAGCAGACGGCTGTATAAAAGGCGTTTCGAAAACGAAGACAGCGGTGTGACTTGCTCGTATTCCTGCAAAAAGAGAAAGCCCTGCTGTTGAAAATCTTGTCTGTGATGCAAAAACGTATGTCTCATATATTCAGCCATATCACGGGAAGCGTGGTCAAACACCCAATCCGCCGGAATCCTGATCAGTGATTCGGGTGACCATGTATGCCTTTCCATCCGCTGATGGCATATCGTTCCTGAATCAGCGGCTTGGGGCTTGTCATCCAGCTCCGTGTCCACTAAATATTGGATCGCGTTTTCTGACAGTCCTAAATAATATGGAAATGACTCGATCATTTTTTTATCGAATGGCTCGTGAGGAGGGCTATGAACCTTTCGCTGCCAAAACACCTCCAGCTGATCAATGCGTTTTCCCCACAGATCCTTCCACTGGCCGATTCTTCCGGCTGCCTTCACCTCATACGGATACCCTCGGCCTTTTCGGTGAAATTCCGCCAGCTCCGCTCCAATGGAGAACGCCCTGTTTGAATAAGGGGGGGCCGCCTTCAGCAGAGCGTACGTTTTTTCTTCATGTTCAAATGTCAGCTCGCCTTCTTTTGTAAAGATAAAAACCGAAACGTATGGGTCACTTTGTTCTTGTAAATACTGACTCATGTAATAAAGCTCCGCCAGCTCTGTATCTGAGAATTGGGAAACGGGGACTATCAGAAAGAATGAATTAGGCGTCTGAAAGCATTGATATGTGTGCTGGTACACGGAGAGCTGCCTGATGTGAATGCCGTATTTTTCTTTTATTGTACCTTTCACCATGATCACCTGCCTGTTGAATTAGGGCTCATCACATCGTAGTCATACACAGCCGGAATTATGAATACATATTTTAATCCAAACAAGGCGCAAGAAAAAGTCGTAAACTTCTCAAACATTTTGTATAAACTAGTAAAAAAGATTGGGTGAAGCTGATGTCAGAAAACGAACAATTCAGTCAGATGGAAGCTAAAGCAAGAGCACGGATGAAGGAGCGCGGCGTAGAGGTATCAGATATTGCCGAGCTTGTCTTTTTTCTGCAGAAAAAATATCATCCGGATTTAACCATTGATGAATGCACGCTGAACGTCAATCGCGTTCTCGCAAAACGCGAGGTGCAAAACGCGATTTTAACGGGCATTGAATTGGATGTTCTTGCTGAGCAGAAAAAACTGTCTGAACCGCTGCAAACGATGCTGGAAATAGATGAAAGCCTATATGGAGTAGATGAAGTTCTGGCATTTTCCATTGTAAACATTTACGGATCGATCGGGTTTACGAACTACGGTTACATCGACAAAGAAAAACCCGGAATCCTTAAACGATTAAATGATAAATCAACCGGCGAATGCCATACCTTTCTGGATGACATCGTCGGCGCGATTTCCGCCGCGGCCTCAAGCAGGCTCGCACACCGCGCGCGGCACACAGAATAAGGGCACCCTTTTGGGGCGCCCTTTTTTTAAATGTATGGAATCCATTCGGTCAGAGAGTCAATGGCGTGAGTCGGTTTTTCCATCTCGTCTGTCATATGTTCTCTTTTCGTTACGCCTGTGTGAACGAGCAGCGTATCCATACCCGCGTTAATGCCGGCCATAATATCAGTCGCGTAGTTGTCGCCGACCATGAGTGTTTCAGACACATCTGTGCCGAGAACGCGCATCGCCTGCTCCATAATGATTGATTCCGGCTTGCCGATAAATACAGGCTGTACACCTGTAGATACGGTTAACACAGATGTCAGTGAACCGTTTCCAGGCAGAAGCCCTCTTTCAGTCGGGATCGCAATATCTCCGTTAGTGGAAATAAAGCGGGCGCCATTTCTGATTGCCAGGCAGCCGACAGCAAATTTTTCGTATGTAATGGAACGGTCGATACCAACAACGACAAAGTCCGCGTTTTCTCCGCCAAATGTCAGGCCGTTTTCTTCAATCGCCTGGCGGATTCCTTCCTCCCCAATCACATATACAGACGCGTCTTTTTTCTGCTGGGCAATATGCTGGGCAGTAGCCATGCTTGTCGTGAAAACCTGCTCTTCTGTTGCCGGAATATCAAAAGACATCAGCTTGTCCGCCACCTGCTTCGGTGTGCGCGAAGAGTTGTTTGTCACGAAAAGATAAGGAACGCCGCGATCTTTCAGCGTTCTGACAAATTCACACGCTTCCTCGATTTTTTCCGTGCCATTGTACATCGTTCCGTCTAAATCAATTAAATACCCTTTATATGTTTTCATTTCCAACACTCCTGTGGCTTTCCAGTTGTTATTTAAACGCGGAAACAGGTCCTAGCTCTGTTTCCAAATAGCTTCTGATCCGTTTCGGGAAGTCTTGAAGGGCTGCTTGATGCGCCTTGATCAGCCTGTAAAGCTCGCCGCTGTCAGCGAGCAGGTACTGTTGAACCAATGTTTTGCGGTAGGCGATCAATTTCTTGAGCTCAGTTCCCTCTTTTTCCGTGACAACTTTTTCATCAACAAGTATGTCCATAATGTCATCATAGCTGCCCGGGTCCCGCATAATAAAACCGTCAATCATGTCATTGCCTGTATCAAGAATGCATTCGATTAACAGATGGCCTATACGCTGAAGCGCCAGTCCCCCGAATTCAGTCTGCCAGTCTGTTTGTGAGTTAAATAGCGCCAGCTGGTGCTCGAAGAACCCCAGTGTTTTCTCTATTTTGTTTCTGTCAACAAAATACATGACAGCATCCCCTTTGTGTATATTTATTTTCTGATCCGTTTCAAGACAAAATACGCACAGCCGAAATTGCAGTATTCGTAAATATATTCATCTAATGTGCTGATTTTCGTTTCGAAGGTTGCCTTTTGATTCTGGTCGTCAAAGAAGCCCTTGAGCCTAAGCTGACCGTATCCCCAGTCTCCCACAATATAATCGTATTTATTTAATATATCGGAGTAGCGGGCTTTAAAAGCCTCTTCGTTGAAGCCGTCTTTGAAATTGTGCACCAATTCAAATTCGGCATTTTGAATAAGAATCATGATTTCACCTCTTTTTCACTCATTCCTATCATAATTCATTGCCCCGTCCCCATCAATTGCTAAAGAATAAATCATGCGATTTGGCTACCCTACACATGAGGAGGGATTGATAAATGAAACGAACTGCCATCAGCCTCTGCCTGCTGACCGGACTTTTATCCGGATGCGGAGGCGCAGGATTGGATAATGCCGAGAATGTCCGCAATCAGACACAGAATCAGACCAAACCCATTCATGTGTCGGATCGCAACGAGGCTTTTAACAGGCATGATGAGAACGAACAATTTGGCTATGTCCGCTATCAAAAAGAACAATTTGACGGCGAACAGCAGAAAACGCCGGTGATGAACCGGGAAGAAACCGCTCACATGATATCAAGTTTAACGGTTCAGCTCCCCCATATTCAAGATGCTGCGACATTGGTGACTGACCGAGAAGCGCTTGTCGTATACAAAACCGATTCTGAAAACCGGGAGCTGACCGCCGATCAGGTCAAAAAAACAGCGGCTTCTGTCATACCGCGATACTATCATGTGTATATTTCCGATAATTCAAACCATATGCAGTCCATCGAAAATTACAGCAATCTCGGCTCTGGTTCCAGAGATATCAGAGAGATCATGTCGGGGACGATTCAAGAAATGAAAACCTCCCCGCAGGGAAGCCCCGTCTCAGAGAATGAAAATGCCAATGGAGAAACACATCAGGACATGAAAATCGATAGGAATGACAAAAACGCCAGATGATCTGGCGTTTTGGCATTACGCTTGTGCTTGACGCTTTTTAGATGCTTCGTTTACCTGTTCATCCGCATGGTAAGAAGAGCGGACAAGCGGACCGGCTTCGCAATGGCTGAAGCCTTTTTGCATCGCGATTTCCTTTAATTCTGCAAATTCATCAGGGTGATAGTATTTTTGGACTTTCAAGTGTTTTTTCGTCGGCTGCAGATATTGGCCGATTGCCATAATATCCACCTTGTTCGCCAAGAGGTCGTCCATTACTTCAATAATCTCTTCTTTGGTTTCGCCAAGTCCGATCATAATACTTGATTTCGTCGGAATGTCAGGCTGCATTTCCTTCGCACGGCGCAAAAATTCCAATGAACGATCGTACGTCGCACGCGCGCGGACTCTTGGCGTCAGGCGGCGAACCGTTTCGATATTGTGATTCAGGATGTCTGGGCGTGTATCCATCAAGGTTTTTAGGTTATCGTAGTTTCCGCCCATATCAGACGGCAGCACCTCAATTGTTGTGAACGGGCTTTTTCTGCGGATTGCACGGACGGTTTCCGCGAAAATGCCTGCCCCGCCGTCTTTCTGATCGTCACGCGCCACAGCCGTAATGACCGCGTGCTTCAGATTCATAAGCGCGACTGAATCCGCTACGCGTTCCGGCTCTTGCAGGTCAAGCTCAGTTGGAAGTCCTGTTTTGACAGCGCAGAAACGGCATGCTCTTGTGCAAACAGAACCTAAAATCATAAATGTCGCTGTACGTCTGACCGCCCAGCATTCATGAATATTCGGGCATTTTGCTTCTTCGCATACGGTATGCAGGTTGTTTTCCCGCATGAGTTTTTTGAGCCCTGTATAGTTTTCATTTGTATTTAATTTGATTTTGAGCCATTCGGGCTTTCTGAGGTGTTCGTCTTTCTTTGCCAATTCCCATCATCTCCAATATCCAATATACTCAATTTCTGACACGAAACATTCTGAAAACGAGAAAGGTGCAGGTTTTATTTCTGCAACAAAAATAATGTTTTTCTAACTAAAGAAAGTCTTTTCTTTAGACACTTTAACATAGGAAAAATTTCTCGACAAGGGAAGATGATTACTGACATTTTTAAGCCGGGTTGCTGCAAACTATGTGTATTCAATATGAAAGGAGATTATTTTGTGAAAGTTTTGTTATCCGCTCTTCTTCTCCTTTTGTTTGCCTTTGAGCCTTCTGCGTCTGGAAAAAAGCTTTCAGATCCAGTGCTGTCGAAACGGATGGAATTATATCATAAAATCGAGGCTGTGACGCAGATCCCTTGGTATGCGCTCGCCGCTGTTGATCAATACGAGGAAAATGTGCGGAGCAACCGGAAAGATCTGCCCGACAAGGCGGGAATCATCAGCATCCATATACCCGATGACATCTGGAGCGGTCCTGAAAACCCAAATCCGAAAGACGATGCGCCGTTAAGCATTAAAGTGTTTGACGGAATCGGAATGGATGGTGATGGAGACGGGAAAGCAGAGGTCAGCAACGATGAAGATATTTTGTATACGTTCAGCCAATACTTGCTGTCGTACGGCACAGATGAGGACAACATCCGCATTGGGCTTTGGCATTATTACCGGCGCGATCAGACAGTGGGGATCATATCTGAATTCATGAAGCTGTTTAAAGCCTACGGCCATATTGACCTGGGCGAGCATGCATTCCCGCTTCCGATCAGAACCGATTACAGCTATCGAAGCACGTGGGGAGATGCCCGCGGCTTCGGAGGAAGACGGATTCATGAAGGTACGGATATCTTTGCCCATTACGGCCTTCCTGTCAAATCCACATGTTACGGCGTTGTCGAAATGAAGGGCTGGAACCGCTTCGGAGGATGGAGAATCGGCATCAGGGACATTAACAATACGTATCATTATTTTGCCCACCTCAATGGGTTTGCCAAAGGGATTAAAACTGGACAAATCGTTGAGCCCGGCCAAGTGATCGGATCAGTCGGAAGCTCCGGATACGGCCCTCCGGGAACCGCCGGGAAGTTCCCGCCTCATCTGCACTACGGCATGTACAAAGACAATGGAAGAACCGAATGGTCATTTGATCCATACCCGCATTTGAGGGCGTGGGAACGATATGAATACAAAAAAAAGAAGTAACAAAAAGCCGCCTCTTCGACAGGCGGCTTATTTGCTGCTTTTTTCTTTTTTTGAATCGGCACCGTCTTCTTCTTTGCTGCTCGGAAGCTGGACAGAAGGCGTGACACCCGAGCCGCCGCTTCCATTATAAAACTGCGGCACCTCGCCCTGCACTGCTTTAATCGATACAGGAACATTATTTGTGACGACAGCGGTTTTGCTGGCAAATGGAATGATGACCTTCACTTTAATTTCGACAAAGATGCTGATATCAATAAGTGCGTTATTTATGCCATACGGCTTGATTTTGGTTTTAACATCTGTAAAAGCGTCACCGATTAAATTGAACCGGACCGGGATTTTCGGCCCGAGGTTTCCAAGAAGGCTGTTGCCGGTTACCTGTCCCAGCGGAATGTTGATCATAATGTTTTCACTGGCGCCGCTGTGTCCGGTATGGGTTTCCATCTCTTTCAGATGAGCCTGAAGCTGCTTTGTCACTTTTGTTTTTACACTGTTTACAACCTGTGTATTAAAATCGATTGTCGTTAAATTTCCGTTTTCATCAGAATTCATTTGAAACATATCTTTCATATTTTCACTGTCAGACATATAGTCCTCAATCGAATCCTGGATCACCTCTGTCGCGATACGCTTCGTTTCCATCTCGCCGATGTCCATTAAAACAGGTTTGATCGAGCCATTGATCATCCAAAGGCTGACCGTTGTTGACAGGATAAAAAAGACAACTGACAGGAGCATCACGTAACGGAAAGGCAAAGGTCCTCTCTTGCGAAAAGGGCCGCGATATCTTGGCAAGAAAATCCCCCCTTACATATCACAATGTATGCTTGTAAGAGGGGACATAGTAATAGCCGGGGCCAATTTATTTTATTTCACCATTTTTAAAAGCGCTTCTCTGCCGCTCATGCCGACTTGAATGCCAAGATCTTCCGCGGCGTACGTGACGGATTCTAAAGGTGCGTCTAACAGCTGGTCAATGGTGCGGACACCAACTGCGCGCCCCGCCACGATGCCGCGCTCCTTTAATTTCTCATTCAGCAGCGCCACATCAAGCGCGCCGCACATAATGTATCCGTGATCATTGGTGACGGCCATAAAATTCGTTTTGGGAAGTTTTACTGTCACAGCTGTAAAAGGCTGTCCTTCTATCATGATCGGTGTCAGATTTACCACGTCAACCACTCCCTTCATTCATCACTTTATGATGAAGGGCACAGCTTGTTGTGGGCTGACAGCCTTATTGCGCGAGCTTCCAAGCGAGCAGATCCCGCAAAAATTCCGGCATAAAGTATTCTTTTTCTGCCGCGTCGCGAATCAATGGAAACAGTTTGCCGAGCGTAAACATATCAAGCACCGCAACGGAGTATTGTTTATGTTTTTCAATATCTTCCCCGTTCAGCGTGATGCGGGTGACATGCGTGATCCCGTCATCGAGCCGTTTCGTTTCTACCTCAACGCCGGCATACACCATTTTCCCCATCACTTCTCCGCGGAAGCCAAGTCCTTTGATCCGGAGCTGTTCCATTTGTTCGGAAGCGGCATGGACAATGGTTTCCTTCAGTTCTTCACCCGTCAGGCGGACAGCCACCGGGTTGATCGGATGCGGACAGATGCGGTGCAGATCCAGTTTCGTCACAGGGCCTGCTTTCAGCGGACCGAGAATGACACCTGAATTCACCATACTGATGTCCGTCTCGCACCATTCTTTTAACGCGTACGCCAAAAGCAACGGCAGCTCTGATTCTTCAAACCACTTCACCTCAGCATCTTGGGCAAGCTCTGCAACGGCATCGGAGAGCTTCTCCTCGGCTTCACGTTCTTTTTCATTAAGAAACGCTTTTGTTTCTGCGGATTCTCCTATCCATTCCGCCATGTTCTGCACAGACGCTGTTTTGCTGATGATGCTTCGCTGTACACTGTCCACTGTGATTTCTACACAGCCGACATAATGCCCGTATTTCTCAGCACTGGCAAGCAATACCCCGTTCACCACTTGTCCGTCTTCAAGCAAATGATGGGTGTGCGATTCGAGAATGACATCAATCTCAGGTACCGCTTCAGCCACTGCCTGATCATCAAGAATGCCTAAATGCGACAGCAGGACGATGATATCCGCCTGCCCTTTCACTTCCTGAATGGTTTCCTTTACGCTATCAAGGGCATCTGTTACTGTCCATCCCAGCTTGTCGTAAACGGGATAATACGGCACAGTTACGCCTAAGAAAGCAATGGACATACCGTTTTTCAATGATTTGATATGGTAAGGCACCGCCCATGACGGACGGTTCCCGTTTTTATCAAACAGGTTGGAGACGATAACAGGAAATTCAGCATGATCATATAAAGCAGCAAGCTCTTCATGCGGAAGCGTAATCCCTTCGTTATTGCCAATCGCCGCTCCATCAATGTGAAGGCGGTTTAAGAGATCGACATTGGCTTTTCCGAATGTCGCCTCTGTCACGAATTGAAAACGATCAAGATGATCGCCAATATCAAATACGAGCGTCTCTTCGCTGTCTGATTGATGCTCTTTTCTTTTCTGCTCGATATAATCTACAATTTTCGGCCAGTTTTCAAAATGGCTGTGCAAATCATTTGTATGATATAAGCGGAGCTTCTCCTTCATAATATCTCTCCCTAATCGTTCAGCTGAAAATGCCTTCATAAATGAGCTGGCAGCCGATCAAAATCAATACGATCCGCATGATCATAACGATCGTTTTCGTCTGCATTTTTCTGTTGATGGCGGCGCCAAGCTTTCCGCCGAACCAAGCGCCGGGCACAAGCGCGAGGGCGTACAGCCAATTGACGTGCCCGGAAATAATATGTGAAACAGACCCTGTCATAGAAGACAGGAAAATAATAAACATGGATGTTGCGACCGCAACCTTCGGCGGAAACAAAAATAACAGCATCATCGCCGGAACCATCAGTGATCCGCCGCCTATTCCGAAAAGCCCGCCTAAAAAACCGACAACAAAGGCAATGGCAATACCGACAGGGGCCTGATATGAGTACGTATAAGGCTCACCGGCATCATCCTGAAATGTCCGGATAATCCCTTTGTGCGCTTTGTTAATGGGCCGGGCTTTCGCTTTCAGCATTAAGGATAATGAAATCAGAATCATAAAAATGCCAAACCAAACGGAAAATGAGTTTGAATTGAACAGCTTTGACACATAAGCCCCGATTATGCTGCCGGGACCTGAACCGATAAAGAAAATGAGCCCGCTCTTATAATCAACGATTTTATATTTAATATAAGCCAAAGTTGAAGAAAGACCCGTAAAAATAATGACCAAAAGCGAAGTTCCAATCGCAACCTGCGGCGTCACATCCTGAAACAGCGGCGTCACTGTGCTTAAAAACATCAAAGACGGCACAATGACAATTCCGCCTCCAAGCCCGATCAGACTTCCTACCGTACCTGCGATTAATCCCAGGACGACCAAAATCACAAACGACATCAGTAAAAACCTCTTTTCTAAAATAAATCGAGCTGTCTCGGAGCAAGTCCGCTGTACTCGATATCAAGCAGTTCAAGCATCTGCTTGCCGTTATCCGCGGCGTCACCGCCGGAATTATTGTTGAACAGGACAAAAACATCCTTACATTGCTGCTGCAATTCATTCAGGTGCTTTTTCCAATCCTCCAGCTCCTGTGGGTTGTAGCGGTATAGGTACCTGACCTCGCGCCAGTTTTTCCCGCCGTCAGGCTTCATCCAGCCCTGCTTGTTGCGTCCGTGAAACCTGACGAGCGTTTTGTTTTCATTGGTCGCGCGCAGCACAGTCGGAACGCTGCCTTCTCCGATTTGCGGTTCATCACAAACACTGTGAATCCAGCCTTCCGCTTTCATAAATGAAAGCGTCTGCTCATAAAACGGCGGCGAGAACCAGGAACGGTTTCTGAATTCAAGCGCACAAGGAATATCCCCCATTTGGTGCTTGCACCATCTCAAATAGGCGACATTCTCCTTCTTGCAGTCAAACCACGGCGGAAATTGAAACAGCACCATGGCGAGCTTGTTGCTATGTAAATATGGCGTTAAAGACACCTTAAACGCATCAAACATCTCCTCTTTTGAGTCAAAGGGAATTTCACCGCGCTGATGCCCTGTCATGCCCTGATATGCTTTCACGATAAATTGGAAGGTTTCGGGCGTTTCCTTGACCCACTTTTCATTATTGCGAGCCGGCTGAATCGCATAAAAGCTCGCGTCTAATTCCACGATCGGAAAATGGGAGGAATAGGCCTGCAATTTTTTCTGGCTGGCCGTCTTCGGCGGATAGATGCTGTCATGATCCCCCCACCCCGTCAGTCCAATATAAATCACACTCATTCACCTCTCTTTCAGTTTATCACACGTGTTTTCAGGTTTCCTCGGAAATGCTGTTCATATGGCGGGAAAAAGCAGAACTCAAATGCTGATATTGTTCCTCATTCGTATCTAAAAACGCCTCTTCTCTTGTGGAAGGAATATGCTGATATTCAATAGGCGCCTGAAACTGCTCACTCGTAAAATCGTACACCACACCATTGAAGCTGTTATAAAAATGCCAGCTCTCACCGACTCTTGTTTTCAGAATGGCGCCGCCGAATTGATCCTGAATCACCAGTGCCGTCACACCGCATTGGCCGCATGACGGGCATTAATCCGTCCATTTAGAGCTCGTATGGCGAGACCAAGATTGCTTAAGTATGTATTTGACATGCTCCACTGCCTCCGCCTCCTTTTAAAAAAGATACCACGTTGATGAAATTTTAAAAACAAGAACGGCAGAAATCAAAAAACCCGGCGGTAAAATCCGCCGGGCTTACGAAGGAACGACCAGCGCTCCGTCAATTCCGCTGACTTTTTCCCCATCATTGTACACGCACCGGCCTTTGCTGTAAGTGGCCGAAATACGGCAGGGAAATGTATGTCCTTCGTAAATGCTTATTTTATGCTTTGCAAACATCGATTCTCTAGTGACAGTGTACGGCTCCATACTGACGAGCACAAAATCCGCATCACACCCCGCTTCAAGCCGCCCTTTTTTCTGAAGGCCAAATCGTTTTGCAGGGGCCGCCGCTGTCCATTCTGCGATGGTTTCAAACGGAATCTGATGTTCAAGCGCCAGTTCCACCATGCCTAATAAAGTGAACTGCCCGCCGCTGATTCCGCCCCATGATAAAAACAGATTGTCCTCCCGCTTTAAGGATGGACGGCAAGGGGAATGGTCTGAGGAAACCATGTCAATGTCCCCGGCAATGAGCGCCTCGATCAGCTTCTCTTTTGATTGCCGTGGCCGGAGCGGAGGCGCGCATTTTGCAACAGAGCCCTTTTCCCGTAAATCGTCATGGCTGAACAAGACATAATGCGGGCATGTCTCGACTGAAACATCGAGCCCTTCCTGTTTCGCCTCTCTGATCAGCTGAACCGCTTTCGCCGTACTGATATGAACAAAATGAACCGGACAGCCTGTCACCCTCGCATACTGAATCGTGCGATACACCGCTTCAGCTTCTGCTTCCTCCGGGCGGGAGGCGGCGTACGCATCCGCATCCACCTTTCCTTTATTGGCCAAAACCATCTGCAAATAGCTTGTGATCGCATCGCTTTCTGCGTGAAGAGCGAGGATTTTTCCTGCAGCCGCAATTTCCGCCATACCTTTAAGCAATGTCCGTTCATCAACAGAGCGGAACTCATCAGTGCCTGACTTTGATAAAAACGCTTTAAACCCGATCGCTCCCGCTTCAGCCATCGGACGGATGTCCTCGATATGGCCTGGCACAAGCCCGCCCCATAGCGCAAAATCCACGGCAGATTTTTGCCTGCCCAGCTCAGCTTTTGCGAGAAGATGCTCTGCCGTCACGGTTGATGGAATGCAATTGAGCGGCATATCAAAAAAGGTGGTGCAGCCGCCTGCGGCCATCATTTGAGAACCTGTTTCAAATCCCTCCCAATCTTCCCTGCCCGGTTCATTAAAATGAACATGGCAGTCTATCGTACCAGGAAACACGTATGTCCCGTCTGCCTGGATGATTTCCGCCCCGCTTGCTTCGATGTCAGAACCTATCTCGACAATGACACCGTTTTGAACTGCAATATCAGCTTCTGTAACGCCATCTGGCGTAACTGCCTTCGCACCTTTTATGACCATATCGTAAGCCATATTGATCCCCCCATGTAAGGATGACGATTTTTCATGTCAGTTTATGTCACACAACCAGTTCTATTTTCAACAGTTTACTGCTACTATGATCGTATTACATCAGCAAAACCGCTAGAATTCCTATTGAAAATTATTCATCTTAACCAATGTTTTTATAGAAAAGGAGAATGCGCTATGAATATTTTTGATGTGATGAAAATACCGGCTTTTGAAAACGCCAATTTAATCGCTGGAAAAGCAGGAGGGGAAAGGGAGGTTCAGCATGTCAACATGATGGACGCTCCAGATATCGCAGACTTTTTGCATAAGAATGAATTGCTCGTCACCACCGCCTATCACCTGAAGGATCACCCGCATCAATTATCTGAACTGATTCGGCAAATGGCAAAACGCGGCTGCGCGGGCCTCGGCATTAAAACAAAGCGCTATCTGGAAGATATCCCGAAGGAAATCGTCGAACTGGCCGATTCATATGCGTTCCCGATCATTGAGCTTCCGGAACACATCCGCCTCGGCGATATTGTGAATGCCACTCTCAGCCATATTCTCGATATGCGTTCTAACGAGCTGCAGCAAGCCATTTACGCGCACAAAAAATTCACAAACCACATTATGAGCGGCAAGGGGCTGCAATCTCTGCTCAAAAAGGTGTCAGACCTCCTTCAGCTTCCCGTGCTGCTTCTAGACCAGCATGCTAAAATGCTGTCAGCGTCTCATCAAATTTCAGTTGAAACCGAAAAACTGAAAGGCACCCTGAATACCGTATCCGGGCCATTTTTCACTTGTTTCTCTACAATCTCAGATCAGAAAACATATTCTGTCCTGCCTATTTATAATCACGAAAAAAATTGCGGATATCTGCTGATACCGGACATGGTGCAGGCCGGCGACAAAGGATTGATCCTCACGATTGAACAAGCGGCCAACGTCATTTCCTTTGAACTGCTGAAAGAAAATGCGCTGAAGCAGTTCAGCCGGCGGGCGCGCAATGAGTTTTTTAACAATTTTATTGAGCGGTCCTTTTCTTCAGATGACGAAATCAAAAACCGGGCAAAAGAATTCAAGCTGCGCTGGGATCAAAAATACATGTGCATTGCCGGCAAACTCGATCGCAATGACGAATCAATCAGCTTTACAGAAAATCAGCTCGCTTCCGACAGCGTATTCGAATTTCTCGAAGGTGAATTATCGGCCTTCCCGTTTCCGCCTCACTTCTTTATGAAAGGAAACGTCGGCATTATTCTCATCGAGGCGACAGACAGCTGGAGTGAAATGCACGCCTCGGTGATCAGCTTTTTAGAACAGTTCCAAACACAGGTCAGCGCTCAATTTAAACGAACCGTGTCCTTTGGCATCAGCAATATCTGCCAAAAGCTCATTGATGTTCCCGACGCGTTCACAGAAGCTTCTGATGCTCTGCAATCGGGGCATTTGTCTAGAAGCACCGCATTTATCCAGGTGTATCACGCAAAAGATGTGCCTGAGCTTCTGCGCTTGCTCCCGGTTGAGGATTTGAAGAAATTTTACAACTCCACGCTTCAGAGCCTTGCTGAAAAACAGCAGGAGGACCAAAGCCTTCTTCATACGCTTTCCGTCTATTTAGAGACACACTGCCAAATTTCAGAGACGGCCAAGCGTCTGTACGTTCATCGCAATACGGTCATTTACCGCCTTGAAAAATGCGAAGAGCTGCTGGGGAAAAGCTTAAAAGATCCAGAAACAACGATGCGTTTGCGGCTTGCCTTACGTATGCAGCGGCTGATCAGCTAACGTTTGTCACATTCTCTTACAAAATCAATCATTTTTCGTCACTTTCAGCAATTACACCTGTCTTTTTCGGCTACTGTATCCAATGACACTCCTCAATCGGCACGATATCATGTTACTAAAGTTCACATACGAGGAGGGACTATGATGAAAAAAGGATCGTTTGCGGTGTTTACGCTTGGCCTGCAGCATGTGCTGGCCATGTATGCAGGTGCGATTTTGGTGCCCCTGCTTGTCGGCAGGGCGCTGAATGTAACAACTGAACAGCTGTCCTACCTATTGGCGATTGACCTGTTAACGTGCGGCGTCGCGACGCTTTTGCAAACCTTGCGCGGAGCATACATCGGCATCGGGCTTCCCGTCATGCTTGGCAGCTCATTTGTGGCCGTCACCCCGATGATTGCAATCGGCGCCAATTACGGCATTCACACGATTTACGGTTCTATCATCGCGGCCGGTGTGTTTATCTTTTTGTTTGCGCGTTTTTTCGGCAAACTGACTGTGTTATTTCCTCCTGTCGTAACAGGTACGGTTGTGACCTTAATCGGCCTTTCACTAGTTCCGACAGGTGTGAAAAATATGGCTGGCGGCGAAAAAATAAACGGCAGCGCCAACCCCGAATACGGTTCGCTCGAAAACCTTCTTCTCTCTGTCGGTGTCCTTGTTCTGATCTTAGTCCTCAACCGCTTTCTCAAAGGATTTGCCCGAACACTGTCCGTTCTGATCGGCATCGTCGCCGGTACAGCGGCAGCAGCGATCATGGGCAAAGTCAGCTTTTCTTCTGTTACAGAAGCACCGTTCTTCCAAATCCCGAAGCCTTTTTATTTCGGAGCTCCTGCGTTTGAAATTGGCCCGATCTTAACGATGCTGATCGTCGGAATCGTCATTATTGTGGAATCAACCGGCGTTTACTACGCAATCGGAAAGATATGCGGCAGACCTTTAACTGAAAATGACCTCGTCAAAGGGTATCGCGCGGAGGGAATCGCCATTCTCATCGGCGGGCTGTTCAATGCCTTTCCTTATAATACCTTTGCGCAAAACGCCGGCTTATTGCAGCTGACGAAGGTAAAAACGAGAAACGTCGTGATTACCGCAGGCTTTATCCTTGTCTGTCTCGGACTGATTCCGAAGATTGCTGCCCTTGCTTCTGCCGTTCCTGCTGCTGTGCTTGGCGGCGCAACCGTCGTCATGTTCGGCATGGTGATTGCCTCCGGCGTCAAAATGCTCAGCACAGCGGATCTCACAAATCAATACCACCTCCTGACCATCGCATGCTCAATCGCACTCGGCATCGGCGCCAGCACCGTCCCTGGGATTTTTGTTGAATTCCCCGCTCCGATCAGAATTCTGGTCAGTGACGGCACCATCACTGGCAGCCTGACCGCTATCTTTTTGAATCTATTTTTCAGCTTGCGCGGCAAAAAAGACAAAACAACTCAGAAAACTGAACTTCCGGTATTAGAACATACACTTGCATTAGAAAAAGAGGTGTAAAAAAGATGAAGAAACAGCATAATGCCTTTCAGCTGATGATGCTGGGGCTTCAGCACATGCTCGCCATGTATGCGGGAGCCATTCTCGTTCCGCTGATCGTCGGAGCGGCGATCGGACTGGATGCAGGGCAGCTGACGTATTTAATTGCAATCGATTTGTTCATGTGCGGGGCGGCGACTCTTTTGCAGCTCTGGAGAAACCGGTATTTCGGCATCGGCCTCCCCGTTGTGCTCGGATGCACGTTTACCGCAGTCGGCCCGATGATTTCTATCGGCAGCACTTACGGTGTCTCAGCGATATATGGTGCCATTATCGCCGCAGGGCTGATTGTCGTCTTAGCCGCGGGCTTCTTTGGAAAGCTTGTCCGTTTTTTTCCGCCTGCCGTAACCGGATCAGTCGTCATGATCATCGGCATCAGCCTGATTCCGACGGCAATGAATAACCTGGCCGGAGGTGAAGGAAGCAAAGAATTCGGCTCACTGGACAACGTCCTCCTCGGGTTTAGCGTCACAGCTTTTATCTTATTGCTGTTTTATTTCTTTAAAGGTTTTATCCGTTCCATAGCGATTTTGCTCGGTATGATCGCAGGAACAGCGGCTGCATACTTCATGGGAAAGGTCAATTCCTCTGAGGTCTTGGAGGCATCTTGGCTTCATGTTCCGTCTCTGTTTTATTTCGGACCGCCTGTCTTCGAACTGCCGGCTGTTGTCACGATGCTTCTCGTTGCGCTTGTCAGTCTCGTCGAATCGACGGGTGTTTACTTTGCGCTTGCCGATATCACAAACCGCCAGCTGTCGGAGAAGGATCTGGAAAAGGGCTACCGGGCGGAAGGCCTTGCGATTATGCTAGGCGGCTTATTTAACGCGTTTCCCTATACAGCCTTCTCGCAAAATGTCGGCATCGTTCAGCTTTCAAAGATAAAAAGTGTCAACGTCGTCGCCACCACAGGAATCATGCTGATGGCAATCGGGCTTGTTCCAAAAGCCGCGGCACTGACAACAGTGATCCCCACCCCAGTTCTCGGCGGCTCAATGATCGTCATGTTCGGCATGGTCATTTCGTACGGGATCAAAATGCTGTCCAGCGTCGACTTCGATTCACAAGGCAACCTGCTGATTATCGCCTCTTCCGTCAGCTTGGGGCTTGGCGCTACAACTGTTCCCGCGCTGTTTTCATCACTTCCGGGCGCCGCATCAGTCTTGGCGGGAAGCGGAATCGTGATCGGCAGTTTGACAGCCATAGCACTGCACGCTTTTTTTCAAGCCAAACAGCCGAATGGCTCAGACATAAAAACGTAAAGGAAGATGCCAATGCTCACAATGGATGACCTGAACCAAATGGACACACAAACACTGACAGACACACTTGGCTCTATTTTTGAACACTCTTCATGGATTGCGGAGAGATCCGCGGCATTACGGCCGTTTTCGTCCCTTTCTGATCTTCACCGCAAAATGACCGGTATTGTAAAAGCCGCGGATCGCGAGACACAGCTTGATGTAATCAATAAACACCCCCGGCTCGGAACAAAGAAAACAATGAGCAGTGAGTCGATAAAAGAGCAAAAGAACGCAGGGCTCAGCAAACTGGAACAGCAGGAATACGAGGAGTTTCTCAAGCTGAACGAACACTATTATGATCGCTTCGGCTTTCCTTTTATTTTAGCGGTGAAGGGAAAGGCGAAACAGGACATTCACCAAGCCCTGCTGGAAAGGCTTGAGAACGAACGGGAATCGGAGTTCCAGCAGGCTTTGATAGAAATTTACCGAATCGCCCGCTTTCGCCTGGCTGACATCATCACTGAAAAAGGAGAGACGCAAATGAAAAGAACCATGTCTTATGGCAAAGGAAATGTATTTGCATACCGAACGTTTTTAAAACCGCTCACTGGAGTGAAGCAAATCCCCGAATCATCTTTTACCGGGAGAGACAATACCGTTGTCGGCGTTGATGTGACTTGCGAAATTGGCGGAGACGCCTTCCTGCCATCATTTACAGACGGAGACAACACTCTCGTCGTGGCGACGGATTCAATGAAAAACTTTATCCAGCGCCATCTCGCATCCTATGAAGGAACGACAACCGAGGGATTCCTACACTATGTAGCTCACCGATTTTTAGATACCTATTCTCATATGGACACGATTACTCTGACTGGCGAAGATATCCCGTTTGAAGCAATGCCTGCATACGAGGAGAAAGAGCTCACCGCAAGCCGCCTTGTCTTCAGAAGATCACGCAATGAACGAAGCCGCTCTGTGCTGAAAGCCGAACGCAGCGGGAATACCATCACGATTACAGAACAATACAGCGAAATCATGGATCTTCAGCTCGTTAAGGTGAGCGGCAACTCCTTCGCCGGCTTCATCCGGGACGAATATACGACTCTTCCCGAAGACGGCAACCGCCCCCTGTTTGTCTATTTAAACATCAGCTGGCAGTATGAAAACACCAATGACGCATATGCTTCTGACCCAGCCCGCTACGTCGCGGCTGAACAAGTCCGCGACTTGGCGAGCACCGTTTTTCACGAGCTCGAAACCCCTTCAATCCAACACTTAATCTATCACATCGGCTGCAGAATATTAGCGAGGTTCCCGCAGCTCACTGATGTCAGCTTCCAATCTCAAAATCACACATGGGATACAGTTGTCGAAGAAATCCCGGGTTCAAAAGGAAAAGTCTACACCGAACCGCGCCCGCCATTCGGCTTCCAGCGCTTTACCGTGACAAGAGAAGACGCCGAGAAAGAAAAACAGAAAGCTGCTGAAACCGCAGGGAGCCTGAAAGCCTGATGGGAAAGCTGACCACCCATATTTTAGATTTAACCTGCGGCAAACCGGCGGCGAACGTCAAAATTGAATTGAAGCGGCTGGGCGAAAGTATAATGAAAGAGATATACACTAACAAGGACGGAAAAGTCGATATCCCTCTGCTGGCTGATGAAGAGTTGATGTTCGGAGAATATGTGATGGAATTTCATGCAGGAGACTATTTTGCGAGTAAAAACACGAACGCAGCCGATCAGCCGTTTTTAACCATCGTCACCGTCCGTTTTCACATTGCAGATCCAGATGCGCATTACCATATCCCGCTTTTGCTGTCGCCGTTTGGTTATCAGGTGTATAGGGGGAGTTAACATGTCAAGCCCGGTCTTCACGACCGGGCACTTTCATTTTTTTCCTGTTATAATCATGAAGACAGTATTCTTCTCACATCTATTGCCATCACTTATCTTCTTTATTTTTTCATTTTTTGAACTCTTTTCAGCCAGCAGCCGTATATAGTAACGAAACCAAGTTTCGAGGTGGGGTATGGACATTCTTTCTGACGAAGAATTGATGGAAAAAGTAAAACAAAAGGATATGGAGGCCTACAACAGTTTATATGCCCGTCACGCTCTAAAAACATATCAATTTATATTTCTGTACATCCGTCAAAAACAGGCAGCTGAAGATCTTCTGCAGGAAACTTTTATCCGGGTATATGTAAAATGCCGCAGCTATAAAAGCGAAAAAGCGAGCTTTCGTACCTGGCTCCATCAAATCGCTCACAGACTATGTATTGATTATTACCGAAAGCATTCTAAATTCAAATGGCAGCAGATGGAATTGGACGATTATTCGGAAAAGCACCAGAGCACCATTGAGCAAAATATACAAAATAAAATATTGATTCAACAGTATTTGGGACAGCTGCCTGACAAAGAGCGATCAATTCTGATTCTCGCCTACTATCAAGGGTTTACAGGCAAAGAAATTTCTCACATTCTCAACATACCGGAAGGAACAGTCAAATCCAAGCTTCATTATTCTCTAAAGAAGCTGAACAAATCCATTGAAAAGGAGCTGAAGGATTCATGAATGAGCAAGATGAAGTGAAAAGCATGATTGAAGGATTACAAGAACACATGCCCAAGCTGAACGAATTCCTGGATATGAACCGCCTGTCTCTTCCAGAACATATGTTAAAACCACCTTCTCCACCGATTACTTGGTTTGACCGTTTGAGCCATTGGCTAGCTTATCCTAGCTGGCAGCTTCCAGACCTTTTCTCATTTCGTTCTGTTGCTCAAGTGGTGACGATTTTGCCGATTTTATCCGGGAGCATAGCAGCACAAATACTTTTTTTCTTATTCTTAGGAAGGTGATCATATGACAAGCGGTACGGTGATAGGACTAATAAGCGGCGCGGCAGCTCTTACTGTCGGTACACTAGGTGGAGTCATGGGGTCTGCATTTAATCGGCAGATTTTAAACTCAATTGGCGTACATTCACTTCCACAGAACCCTAAACGGAAATATTCGCTGATTGCAAAACATTGCAGATTTTTAGGCGAATGGAATCGTTTTGACAGCTATAATGTGTTTGTCTTTTTTTTAGGGATTCTATTTCTAATTGGTGCAGGCGTATTATTGATTGTGAGATTCGAAACGGGCGGCACCCCTTTCCAAGACACACTTCAGCTCGCTTTTTTGGTTAACTCTCTCACCTGGATCTCCGTGTCCTCGATTTTATTGTTAGGACGGCTTGTACAATTGATCCACATCTATAAATACGGTATTCAACATATCAGTAAGGAGGAAACAGCCATTACCAAGACCCAAGAACAGCAAAATAAAAACAAATTCTCTTTATATTGGATCATTATTTTAGCAGCAACGATCCTGTTTATTGGTGGAGGTCTTCTGCTGCTTCAATACCCTGTTGGTTTTTTAAGTTTGGCAGGCGCCTACTTTTTGTTTATGTTTACTTTTAACTCGGTTTATCATAAAAACAAGCGGAAATAAAGAACTTCAGCCCAACAGCTGAAGTTCTTTATTTATTATTTTATATCAGTTGTGTTTTTAGATATTTGCGCGAGCAAAGCTCCGAGATAAGCCTCTTCTATCGGCCACACCCCTAAACGGTTATTCATCATATGAATATAGTGAAAGGCTAGATGGGAAGCAGACGTTCTAATCTTATCGGACTCTTGTATCTGTGAAAAAGCACTCTCCAGCAGTTTTTGGTACCCATTCGTTGACTTGGTGACAAAAGGGTTAGAGTGCATTTTTTCTATGACAACATTTATTACATCAATCCGTTTTTCCGCAGCCTCCTTCAGCTTCGTTTTATAGGTTATTCCATCAGTATAATCAGCTCCGCTCCAATAATGCAGCATGCTCTCCCAAAGATCCTGTGTTTGGTCTGCTGATAAAGAAGCTTGTTCCGCTGTTTTTTTCATAAGAAAGAGAGCGAAATCAAAACGGTCATGATCTTTAAATCCAGGATCATTCAATAATGAAAGAACCAATTCACTCGAAGACTGAAAGATGTCTTCAGCTATATTAACGCCTTGGATGCCGCCGTATTTTTCATACTCCGGCTCATATTCCTCTTGTTGGAATCCGGATTCAAAATTTCTAGTATCGGTTTTGACAGGCAGCAGCCGGCTCATTTCTGAAAGAGGTTCAGCCAGGACTTTAGATAGACTGCTGTTCAAATGCTCTTCCGTAATCTCTTCAACGATATCAATGTCGTCTTCATTTACTAAAAAACGCAAACGGATATGAGGCCCTTGCATATCAATGTATCTGATAAAAAACCACTTATGTACTTGAACACTGTCTTTTACCTGCTTAACAATCGGCGTTACAATGTTAATGATAATATTTTCTAAATACTCAGCCCTCGGCACATAAATGCTGTAAAACACCCATTCCTTCATATAAAAACCCCTTTCTCATTAGCTATAGCCGATTCTTGCTTTTTCTCAACAGGCCATTGGAATAAAGACATATACTCAGAAGCAATTACGCGCCCTTCAGCATTTTCCAACCAATGCTGGTGGCGATTAGGAAGTCCTTCAGTGAATGTTACAGACAAAAGATCATCTTCAACAATCGTGTTTACAGCAGCTGCGATAGAATGGTAGCTATTGAAATTCAGATACATTGGTTTTCTTTGTTTTGGATTCAGCATCACACTTGTTCTCTCTCCAGAAAGAAAACCCTCATCCGGAAGGCTGTACTTCTTTTGAAATGCTTTCATTCGTATAAAGTATGCATAGTCACTCTCTCGATTCTCTTTTAAAGGGAATAAGAATACCGGGATCCGCCAGCGGGCACGCCTTTGTACAATCCTCCCCTCCTGCATACGAGGATGAAATTCTACTTTTTCCGGCGGAGGTGATTTAGGAAATAGTGGTGATGTCACCCAATTGGTTTGGTAAGCATTAATCCATGGGTTCATAATGGTAAATAAATATGAGACAGGCCCATGCATCATGTGCTGTGGCACAGCACCAAAATACATAGGAGCAACAGGGCGCCCCTCTTTGTTTACAAATGCCAGCGTACCGCGCGGATCATGCACCAATAACAGATCCTTTAACAAAAGATCATTTTGATCTGCTGTTGGATTTTCACCAAGCCACCTTAAGGACTGTGCTGTAATACCTGGATCAGTTTGCAAATTGCTGAAATCTGAGATCATCGGAAAATGAACGATATCTGAGTGAGGGTTCATCACATGAATCCATCGCTTTGTAAGACTGTTTAAATTTCTCTGATCCTCATTAAACATTGATTGAAAGCGGAGTACCAGCCCCAGACCGGAACTGAGCTGGTTGATAACAAGCTGGTAGTCACCATTGGAAATGTCTTTACTGCCATTATTTGCTGCTAATTGATAAAACACAACCGCACTTGGGGGAACTGAGCTGCCGCTGCACGGGGCAAACACTCTGGACTCCTCCAGATTTACAGCTGTCTTTTTATCTTTCCGCAAGGCATTTTTAATCAGCCGGGGCCTATCTTTCCTCATTTCAAACTGATACAAAAACTCCTGAATGTCATGGCATATGCCTCCTTCCCCATACATCTCTATGAAGTGCTCACACAACAAATCATAGAGATGGGTCCGGAATTGATGCTTTCTCAACTGTCCAGAAAGCTGTTCTAAATCACGTTTGACCTGCTGGCCTAACGGCGGGTGATCTTCTATCCATTTCACATTTTCGTAAACAAGCTTTTCAGTTACTACACTTTTCGGTATTTTATCCGTAAGCTCACTGAATGCACGTTTTGACAGTCTGTAAATGAACTGATGATAGCGCAGTCTTTGCTTGGGCCCGCTTTTCGCAAGCTCCTCTACACAATGGTTCATCCATTTCACAATTCTTGCTATCCTTCTTGCTTTTTGGGTTTGTATCGGCTGTAAGAAATGATATAAACTGAGCAAAGGCTTTTCTGTTTTTCTTGAAAAAGGAAGTACCGGCTTGATCCATTGTTCAGCTGACAAGTCAGGTATTGTAAAAGAAGTATTTTTCAGCAATTCCTGTATCTCCGCATAACTCCCTGAACGGAGAGATTTGATCACCTTCAATTGTTCTTCTGACGAAATTTCTTCTGACACCATCTTATCTTCACGCCATGCAAACCCGTTTAAAATGGTGTAAGAGCTTTTCAGCAGCCGCATATTGTTCTTTTTATCAGTGTGGAGGGTTTGATTTTTTTCGTAGTACAAGTACTGGGATAATTCGTTATGCTGCGCCATCTCAAAAATAAGTTCACTGCATATTGACTTAGAAATGCTGCAAAAGTTCGTTTTTTGATTATTTGTATCAGGAGGCGTGTTATCAGCTGAAAAAGAGGTCAAGCCAATCTTGGTAAACGTACTGAATGGGCTTGTTTTCATCGTTATTCTTCCTAAATAAGACATACTGGTGCGTGCGTATTGTTTGTGGGGCCTCCATAGTTTAGCCTTTTTCTTGTTATAAGCGGATAGATATTTCGGATTTGCCAGCGCCAATCCTTTTTGCCATTCTTCATTTTCCATTTCATTCGCTAAATGTTGGCCAGCCTCTTCAATCTCTTTCTCAAAAATTAGTTTGGTATCTTCCATATACCTTTGTCTGTCGTGAACGGCCATATACCAGCGGTTAAATAATTTATAATCAGAAACAGTCAATCGTTTCTGCAGTTCACTTCTATTTTTATCATCAATTTGAAAAGGACGGCTGTTAAAGATATCTCGTTTTACTTTTAAAAGAAAACGAAGAAAGTTCGTTTCATCATCGTTGAGACAGGAAATCAGATGAAAGAAAATGTCGCTTAGAGGCTCCTTCATTACTTCAATTTCTGTTTCCAAATTCAAAATCTTTTCTATATTTTCAGATGTCTGTTTTACATCAACACATGCCAAGCTATCGATACTGCCCCCGGCAGCCCTCAGCATAACAAAAGGCGCTACATGCCCTTTCATGATACATCACCCCATATATCCAAATGCATTTCGTAAAAGAAAGAAAAATGCCGATAGCAAACAGAAAAGATAAGTAAGTGAGACTAAACTGTAGGTAACGTAAATGATTTTTCTATTTTTCGCCACATGCTGTAAGTAAGCAGGAGGCTTTCTAAACGTGCTTACATGCAGCAAATATGTTAAGGCTCTTTTTCTCAGTGATAACTCCCCTGCAGCAGCCTCTACCGCGTGATATCCATCAGTAGGAAGCAGTAAATTCAAATTGCTAAGAACAAAAAGGATTTGCAAAAATGAAATAAGGTGCGCTGTCTCGCTTATAGTGCCTTGAGGAGCCAACATTGAGACGGCTGCCCACAAACCGCAAGCTAACAAATCTGAATACGGCCCGGCTAGCGCGATATGAATTCTGCTTTTCTTGCTTTTGAGCCGGTAGGTGTCTGTCCGGTCAACGTACGCAACTGGAATAAAATAATAGAGCAGAGCGACACCCGCTTCCCGTATGGTGATACCGTAAGCTTTCGTTACTAAGGCGTGAGCCATTTCATGAATAATCAAATGAAAAGCAATGACACAAACCAAAAAAATCCAATGAATGGAAGACCATTCGATCTGCCATCCTCCTGTCACATTGAGCAGAATAAAGGAAGAAATGGCACAAAAAAACAGAACATAAAAGGTTATTTTTTGAAGCATATTGGGAATAGAATGGTAAAGATGAAGCAGTGTTTCTGTTGATTTATTGAGAGACTTCGCCAATGGTAATCGAAGCATCGGTTTATCAGCTGCGCGGCGAATTGCCTGCTTCACCTGATGTTCAGGCAGCGGTTTTATATTTAAGACATTGGCTTTTCTTAAAGATGAAAAAAACATATAGACAATTTCAGGAAAGTTACCGTAATTTGCATAATTTTTTTCTAGTTGATTCACTATATCCTGGCCCGTGTTTGAACCATCCATTAAGTGAAAAATCTCCAAGCCAACTTTTGAAAGCCTGATATATTTCCCATTCTGTTTGTCAAACAACATGGGTTCTTCATTGGCGCCTATTAACAACTCGACTCCTTCACCTAAATAGAGGGGATTGACCAATAGTTCTTCATCGTACTGGTATTGAACTTGACCGTTGTTCATGGCATCATTAAACTCCTTTTATTAACATACAAATACGGTATAATAGATAAAGGAAAGTAAGACATGCGCCTGCTCGCAACAGGCACTTGCCTTACTTGTCTAAATAAGGGCTGATCACCCGTAGCTGCTTGCTGTGCCAGCAGTTGACGCTGTAGTTGCCGGACATGAAGCTGTTGTAAAAGAGGAAGCAGTGCTAGCTGTTCCTGCAACAGTCGCCAAATCCACTTGGGCCGGCAGCTCTTCAGCGTATAATTCCAATGTTTTAATAGTAGTATCCTTTTCAGACATAATGTCACCGCCTCATGTTTTTTAGGTTGATAACATCCTAATTTACCGTTGAAATGGTAGCTATTGTGGAGACAAACGTCGTCCACGATGCATAGGAAGCTCCTGTCGACATCGTCGAGACAATAGACGACATGTCCACTTGGGCCGGCAGCTCCTCTGCAAAGAGTTCCAGTTTTTCTGTTTGCTCGCAGTTAACCTTCAACATACACATCTCCTATTTGAATCAACCGTAGCAGCTGATCGTGCCGGCTGAAGCTGCTGTTGTTCCCGGACATGAAGCCGTACTGACTGATGACGTAGAACTGAAAGATGCCGCAATCGTTGCTAAATCAACTTGCTCCGGCAGTTCTTCTGCAAAAAGCTCCAATTCAAGAGTTTTATCCTTTTCCATTTTTCATTCCCCCTTATTATCCGCCGTATGATGAGATCGTGCCGGCCGTAGAAGCCGATGAACCCGCACACCCAACTGTACCGAATGTTGCTGATGTAGTGAAACCAGATAATGATTGGATTTCTGTCATTTCTTCAGCATAAAGTTCCAGTTCACACTCTTTTTTCTCTTTCATTAGTAAACCTCCTTTTATTGGATTTAAATAATGAATGTATTATTATCCAGAAAGTGATGATGCCGTTGATGCCGTCCCCGCTGTGCTTCCAGGGCACGAAGCTGAGCCAACAGTTGTGGCTGAAGCCCAAGTCGACAATGGCCCCATTGTAAAATCCATTTGCGTTTCAAGCTCTTCTGCAAATAATTCCAATTCAACTTTTTTCTCTTCCATCTTTATCACCTCCTTTCAAGTTATGTGCTTTGAAGAAGGTTTATTTTTCAGAAAAAGATAGCGGTTTTCCAAATGAGAACGCGCACAGTTGAGTCCGATGCCGGCCGTCAATAGGCGTGTATTCCCTTAGCGGTCTAGGAAGGGCGCCAGCAAAAATCGTTCCCTGAAGTCCAAGTGTTAACGCAGAAAGCCAAGCATTTTGAGCCGCTGCGCCGCCGCGCACCATCAAATGCCTGTAGCCGTGTCCGCCGTACTGCTTTACCGCCTGATTCATTGTCCCATTAATAATAATAATGGCAGGAGCATACACAAATTCTTTTTGGAGAAACCAATCATCCGCTTTTTCTTGTTCCGGTATCTCGCCCATAGGCTTTAAAGAATGCGTTTCGGCACAATAATCATAGAAGAATGGACACCGCAGATTTTGGACACGCCACGCGATAACAGAAACCGTAATATCAATTCCCTGGCCGATCTGGCGCGCCCAATTTCTGTTATCTTCTTCTTTGACCGTCGCTAAAATAGTCCCCAAATCACTCAAATCAATTGCATGCTGATCATAAAATCGAGTGGCGGTACGCTCTTTCAATATGTGAAAAAGTTCTTTGCCTTCATATTGTTTTTCCGGCAACAGACATGATTCCCTTGTATTCAAGTTCTCTTGTTGCTGTCCCTCTACGGCACGATCGATTTCGCAGTCAAGATGAAAGGTTTTCGTTTCTTCGATTAATTTGTCTATCAGCTGAAATGGTTCAAAAGAAGCCATTGTCATCACCATCCGTCATCTAATCCGGCTAAAGCTATTACCGGTTCTTTTTTAGGATCGATTCCAAAACAGGATAAAAGCGCTTGCTCATTCCACTGATCAATCATATTTACTTTTATCCCGAGACCTGCAGATACAGCTTGCATTTGTGATAGAGCGACCCCTCCATCTAAATGAATGACTTTATAAGCAAAACCATTGTATTTGCTGGCAACTCTTTCATAAGCCCCTGTCAAGAGAACAAGCGCCTTTGGAAGATTGTCTTCTTTTAGTCCTGTTATATCAGTTATTTTCTTCTTGATTTCTCCTATTGTTAATGATGGACCGACTTTTGCCAATGAGTGATCCAAGTACTGGTAAAAGTAGCAGTTAGGAGCTAGTCCGTTTACTGACAGTGCAAGAATGTAAATCTGGCAAGATCCCAAGTTGCCCCCGGTTGGCGCCCACCTCTGCACTTTTCCAGTTGCCTGGCCGCTGTCTGCGTCTCTTAACCCACCGCTAGTCAAACATAAGCGAGTTAACGCTTCCAGATTCAATTCCTCTCTTCCAGACATAGGTTGTATTCTGTTTTTCAGGAAACCGCCTTTTGGCTGCGGCAAAAGCTCTTCGGTCGGCAGCTCATATAAGGCAGCACTCGGATAGCTTTTTGCTTCATTTGTTAGTAACAAGTTTTTTGGGTTGTAATGGACTTGATGACTTTTAGGGTTAATCAAATGTTTTGATGGAAAGGCAATTGCATTTTCAAACTGCAATACAGGATGAAGCTCATTCTCGGAGTCGCCGGTGCAGCAACTGCCGTCCGGTCTTGGATGGACCTTTTTGCTGGTGCACGTCCAATCATCGAATCGGAATGTGAGATACTCTGTTCCGGTTGCAGAAGGAGCAAGCCTCGTAATGAAATAAACAATTTCAACCGCAGAATAATATTCCCACATTTCAATATGTTCAAGGCTTGGTTTGCCTTGGCCATCTTCTGATTCAACTGTTATTTGATAGTCTCGATAAGTGGCTGTTTCATTTTTTTCAAAATATGGCCCCAGAACACCGACATTTTCTGCTGCTCGTGTGAGTATCCATGGAATATTCTTTTCATGGCAGATATGATCCAATGACCTTAATTGTTTGTGGTTCAAAGGATTGGTGCAGAAGACAATCACAAGGGCGGCATGATCGATGTTCACTTCATCTGAGAGCCGTGCTGTTACAACATTTTCTCCTCCCATATATACAAGTTCCTCATGAAGGATCTTGCCATGCTCTGAATCAGTCAATAGCAGAATCTCAGCAGTTTTCAATTTATGTAATCCTTCTGCCGCACTTCTGTTTACTCTTGTCGAATCAGTACTTCGCTGAAAAAATTGGTAAACATCAGGCTCAAAACAGCTTGTATCTATCCCTTCATCACCTTCCGCATCATCAAGCAAACCGCGCATGAACAATAAAGAAAGAATGTTGCTGATGTCTCTTGGAGAATATTGGTCAAACTCCGCCATAATATCTTTAATGGTATACGAACCATTGAGAAATGGTATTAGATTTGGCAAAAAGCGCGTAACAGCATTTCCTTTCAGCACCTGCAAATGTTCTGTTCCATGAAATAACATAGAATCTTGATCCGGAATCATTTGAAGACTTGCGATTAAGCGCGGCTTTTTAGGCAATCGAAAATTCGGGTCAAAGTAAGCCGCATGGCCAACTTGCTCAGCTGACATGACTGATGCAGGTTTCATTTCGTAAGCACTTCCCCTCTTCTATGACTTAACAATGATTGAAGGTCTTCAGATAACTGTGCCACGCTGCGGTTTTCTTCAGAGCGTTTTAATCCACATCTCGGGCAGCCATGCACTGATATGGTTTGTGAACTGAAGGATTCTCTTGTCAGCATGTTTAATTGCCAAACTCGCCCAGATTGTGATTGCTCATTCTCGTCAATTGATTTTATAATTGTCGAAGCGAAAACGGCTGACCAGCCGGCAAAGCTGCGTAAAAATCCCTTTGGTCCCGCGTCTGGATGGCTATGATAATATGCATCTATTTTTTTGACATACTGAGGAACCGGTGAATGCTGTAAATAACGAGATTCAAAACAATGGTAGCATGTCCCTTCACCAGGTATAACAAGCGGGCCTATTCTGATATACGGATGATCCATAGTAATGGGAAGCCACGGTTCATTCCATTTAAAACAAAGCTGGTCGAGCTGTTTTGAAATAAAAGAAGATGATTTCCAAGAGGCAAAGATATGCAATCGAGCAGATGGAAAACGGTCTGACGGCAATAAGTAGAGCGGCTCGTTTAATGGCGTAATCACAATATGATCGATTTTTTTAGAAAGCTGCTGTGCGACTTCCCTGCCAAAGTCTCCTGTTGTCATGATATGAATGGGTTTCATTTATAAAATCTCCTTCCTTATTAAGCAAACGGCTGAGGCCAAGCATTAATTTCGCTCTCCGTTTTCACCGGATAACCCATCGCTTTTGTTGCTTCATAAAGACGCTGGTGCCCTAAAAAACGGCAGCGGTAACTGAAGGACAAAGGCTGAAGGCCGGGTATAATGACACGAACCACGCGCATATCAGCATGAATGGCTTCATCGGTTGTCAGATCAACTGCAAATGCCTCAAGTCCCTTTTCCTCAAGACGATTTAAAAGAAATTTTAAATTTTCTCCCGCATTTTCTTGCTCAAGGTTTGGTAATTCTGAAAGATTGGATTGATTCGGCGAATGTACTAGAAAATCATAGGCATGCAGCCTTTCAGCTTTCCCCATATAGGTCGCGCCGTGGAACACATTGTAGAAATCATCTATATCTTGCGGCGCAGGGCGCTCTGCCATCATGGCGATGCGTGAAGAAGCGGCTTCCCTCATAACTTTGTTTATTGCTTTATGAGGATTTAAATCAGTCGCACACATAATCAAGGCAGCCAGTTTTTTATTATCGGGTGTCAGCTGCAAGGAATAAATGGTTGGAATGCCTAAGTCCGTTGTACCATCGAACAGATATTGCTTGATATTTCCATTCTCGAATGTTTTATTTAAAAATTCAGTCATTTCTTGATCTGGCTTTTTATCAAAGATGATGTGAGGAAGAGGAAGTTCTTGATACCAAGTTAAAGAGATCGCGTCCCTTTCAATGACTTCACATATCGCATTTACAAGAGCTTGTTCATAAGAGGTATGTGCAGCACAGCCGGTCGAAATCGGAAGCCAAAAGCGCTCACCTTGGCTCATAGCCGGCAAATGCAAATAGGTCATGATGGCTGGAATCCATGTCTCTTCTTGTGTGTGAAGAGACATGCCCTTTACCCACCTCAACGGAGAATCTAATAATGGTTTATTTACCGGGCAGCGGGGATGAGATCGTTCAGTTTCTGAGCAGATGGGAATTTTTTTTAAATCTAAAGCTTTCGACCCTAATTCCTCAGCTGTTGCCCAAATAAACTGTTCCTCACTATACACACAGCTGGAATATCGTTCTAATGCTTCAGCAATCGCTTTAATTCGACTATCTTTTTCGTGAAGTGATCCTCCTGCACCATCCATATCTCCCGTCAACGACTTCCCCGGATTTAAGCTTGATATATGGGACAGAGACTGAGAAATATCTCCCGTAGATGCAACTTGAATTGGGAAATCAGGTTCACCAGGATAGGTCGGGAGGGAAGATACTCTGTTTATAAATCCTCCTAAAGGCTGTACTAGTTTTTCCAACGAATGAGCCATTCACGCACCTCCATTTTTTCAAAAAAACGTAAATTCTATGCTATGAATTTATTATATTAGATATATCAATCTGGATCTATGTCGAAAACCTTAATATACGTTAAGATTAATAATACTTTTTTCCTAATTTTATAAGTTTTGTCATTTTCATCTGAACTGAATTGTCTTTGCTCCCGTATATGCTAATGAAATCATACGTCTCAGTTGTCTTATCTAAAGGAGGAGATTCAGATTAATTACACAAAAAGAGAAATGCTTCTAATTGGCGATTGGTTATTAGACTCTGAACGTGAAATGCTGGTGAATGAAAATTCCACTATTCCCCTTTCCAGAATTCAATTTCGTTTGCTTCATTGTTTAGCTGTCAATAACGGCAGACCAGTATCCAAAGCCAAACTCATAAAATATGCGTGGGGAGAGGAAGGGTTCGCTACAAAGAATGCATTGTATGTATATATTAATCGGCTGAGGCGACTAATCGAGAAAGATGTAAAACGTCCCAGGCATATCTTATGCCTGAGAAAAGAAGGCTACATTCTCTATCCAAAACATTAAAGGAGTGTGACAGTTACATGAAGTCCAGCTTACCTATCACCGTGCAAAATCTAAATAAGTCTTACGAGGATCATCAAGTCATAAAGGGAATTTCTTTTGATTTGAGAAAAGGGGAAGTTTTTGGGCTTTTAGGTCCGAACGGAGCGGGGAAAACAACAATCTTAGAATCTATCATCGGATTGCGCAAACCAAGCGGCGGCGAAGTTTCAGTGATGGGTTACAACCCATTGAAACAGCCTGAAAAAATCCGTCCATTTATTGGGGTTCAGCCTCAAGAAACCACTCTATTTCCTTATTTGAAAGTAGGAGAAACTTTGAAATTATTTTCTTCCTTATATAATAAATCAAGATCTCCTGAAGAAATATTAAAGCTGGTAGGTTTAGAAGACATGATGAACAAACCCACTCGCAAACTATCAGGGGGGCAAAGGAAAAGGCTGCTGATCAGCATTGCACTTATATCTGATCCTGATATTTTGTTTTTAGATGAACCGACCGCCTCTTTAGATCCTCATTCACGCCGGCAAATCTGGGATATTATCCAATCCCTTAAGGAAAATGGGAAAAGTGTTTTCTTAACAACACACTCAATGGAAGAGGCCTATACACAATGCGACCGTACTGCTATTTTAAATAACGGGAAGTTTGCCGCCCTCGGAACGCCGGTAGATTTAATACAAACCCATTGTCCTCAGCAGCGCTTGTTCCTAAAGTACACCGATCAGAAAAAAGTGGCTCAATTGAAAAATATTCCCGAAATAAAAAAATCTTCAATAAAAACACTGCCTATTGGCTACGAGCTTGAAATCGTGGCCGAACCCATTACCAAAAATGTAATTTCTTCGATTATCAAACAGATTGACGCAGAGTGGTCCAGCATCCGCATTGAACAGGGAACCTTGGAAGATGTTTTTCTTAAGCTTACGGGAAAGAAAATACGAGAGGGTGTTTTGGTATGATGAATAAACGTGCTTTTTCTGCGCTTCTATTCATGAATATAAAAGAACTGATTCGAAATCCTTTAACCTTTTTTATGGTTCTCGCCTTTCCGTTTCTATTCCTGATTATGTTTGGTGTTCTCTCCAGCTCTACGGGAGTCGGTACAGATTTATTTGAGTTTATCATTCCTGGCATTATTGTGATGGCATTCTTTACGCTTGCTATAAACGGAACTTCCACTCCTATCATACAAATGAGGGACCAGGGAACTTTGCGATTAATTGGTTTAACTGAAGCATCAAAGCTGACCTTTGTGCTTTCTCAAATATGCGCTCGTTTTGTTTTAGCAGCTTTTCAACTTGTTGCGCTGCTTAGTATCGCTTATTTCAATGGAATGTTACAAGCACAGAATATCCCTCAAATCATGCTTGTTTCACTTATCGGGCTTCTCATGCTGTTTGCACTTGGTTATACTGTGGGAAGCATGCGTCTCTCTATTGAAGCTGTAAATGGGCTTTCAGGTGGCATGCTGGCCCCTCTGCTAATCGTGTGCGGATTAATTATGCCGATGAACCTGCTTCCCTCTTGGCTTGAAACAGTATCGAAATTTATCCCTCTCACCTACTTTGGAGAACTTCTGCGTTATTATTTAAATGGAGACAATCCATCTCTTGGCGTGTTATTCAGCTATCTTATTTTAATCGCTTCAACTGCACTTCTGGCTTTTGCAGCTGTCCGTTTGTTTCGTTGGGATAATATCCGCGGATAACATCATAAAAAAATCAAGCCATCTCTTGCCGCATTCCCGCAAGCCTGCAGCCTAATCCAGCCATACCCAGGCCGACAGGGACAAATCCCCTGTTGGCCCTTCTTTATGATTTACTTTTTTTCCAAACAGAACGCAAACATCATCCTCCTGATATGCAGCATCATTTGAGTCTGTTTTAATAGTGTTTAATCTCTCTTACACCTTTAGACAAAATATTCATTTTTTCTTTTTTAGACTCAAATCTATGTCGAAAATGATCGTTTGGCATATCTTATTCTATCTCCACTAAAGGAGGTGACATTATGGGATTCTACAATTCTGGCGGAAACTCTGGTTATTCAAGCGGTCTCGGCAGCTCCTTCGCTTTAATCGTAGTGCTATTCATTTTGTTAATCATTGTTGGAGCTTCTTTCTTTAGCGGTTATTAAGTTTGACTTTGCCAATCCTCTGCGGTATCAGCACCTCCCTGTCCGGCAGACGCCATAAGAGTTTTTATGGCGTCTTTGCTATGTGAAGCTGGAGCTATCAATTCTACGAAATGTACCGTATGTTTTCCCACACGCTGTCTGACCGCTTTTTCATAGTAAAATGTCAGGCTAAAAAAATCCGGCTTTTAAAAGCCGGACTCCCGTCTATCTCCGTTCAACTCTTCTCTAATCCTGCAAGCAGACCGCATAATCCCGCCATACCCGGTACACCGGCACAAATTCCCCGCCAGCCCCTCTTCTATGTCTTCGTCAGCCGGATGCGGGTTTTCCTCAAACAGCGCTTTAAGGGCAATCGTCATGCCCGGGGTGCAGTAGCCGCATTGGAAACCGCCTTCCTCTAAGAAAGCGGTTTGGCAGATATCCAGCTCTTCTTTTTGAAGCCCTTCGATGGTTGTGATGGAGTGTCCGTCTGCTTGATAGGCCATCGTCATGCACGCATTGGCCAGCCTTCCGTCGATTAGGATGGAGCACGCTCCGCAGCGGCCGATTCCGCAGGACACCTTTGTCCCGGTCAGCTGAAATTCCTTTCTAAGCAGGTCACTTAGACGTGTCGCAGGAACGACTGCAACCTCATACTCCTGTCCATTCACGGTCATCCGCAACTGTTCCTTTTTTACAGAAAACGGCCCGGCCTCTTTTACGTCCATTCTTTCATCCCCTTCCTGTCTATCGCGTTAAGAAGTTCTTCTCTTGAAATGGGCAGCTTATTTATCCAGCATCCGACCGCATCATGTATGGCCTTTACAATAGCTGGAGTGATGGCGATCGTTCCGATTTCGCCAACACCGCGCGGTCCATATGCATCACCCTTCATTAAGTCCTCTATTGCGGTCAGCTTCATGTCAGGAACATCTTTGACTCCGGGAATCAAATAGTGATCTAGATTTTCCGCGGCATAACGGCCGTCCGTCATTTTCGCTTCCTCCATTAGTGTATAGCCGAGCGCCATGGCAGCGCCGCCTTCAATTTGACCTCGATAACCCTGTGGACTGACAACCGGACCTGCTGCAATAGCATGCTCACAATCTATCACTTTGACATCGCCTGTTAACAGATCTACCTCCACCTCAACGGCAGCCGCTCCAAATGAGTAAAGAAAATGGCCGCCCACTACAGGATCAGGCGTTGTTGGAAAGTCAAATGCCGTTTCCTCTGTCAAAGGGCCTTTTTCAGCCAGCTCCTTATACGTCACCACGAGCGCCTTTGTGTTTTTGTCACGCAATCCTGCAGCGCCGGGGATAAGGTTTTCCGCTGAACAGCCGCTCCATTCTGCCGCCAGTTTTTTCAACTGAGCTAGAAACGGCTTCTTCAAACGCTTGATCGCGTGCCACACCATGCTTGTGCCGCGGGATGCTGTGGAGGAGCCTGACTTCGGTACTTTTGCGGTATCCCCAATAACAATGGAAATATCCTCCGCGGCACAACCTAACTCCTCCATGACAATATGTTCAATCGCTGCCAGAATCCCCTGTCCGCATTCTTCAAATCCAAACGAAGCAGTGATTTTGCCTTCACTAGAAAGAGACAAACGGCCTCCCGCCGCATCCATTCGGCCATATCCCAGCCCTCCTCCGTGCATTGTGATTGCCGCTCCCGTGCCTCTTTGCAGATACCCGCATTTCCGGCTTGTTCTTGTAAGAATGGGAGATTTAGAAATGGTGTCCAACACTTGCGCCGCTCCGTCAGTTGGTGCAATCCGATGCTCAAGCGGCCCCAAGTCATGCGGATTTCTGATATTTTTCCCTCTCAGCTCCAGCGGATCAATGCCGAGCATGCTGCTGAGACGATCTAGATGGGTTTCGAGTGCAAATGTGATTTGGTTGCCGCCAAAGCCCCGAAATTCTCCAGCCACCCCGTTGTTCGTAAATACAGATATTCCTTCAGTCCGGATATTCGGAATACGGTACGGCCCCGCGGCGTGCTCGACAGAAAAGTCAAGAACTGCCGGTCCAAGCGTAGCATAAGCGCCTGTGTCCGCCACAATTTTCACGTCATGCGCCAATAGATTTCCTGCATGATCCGCACCCGTTTTTATCGTAATCTTCATCGGATGGCGCTTAATGCCAGAACGTACAGATTCCTTTCGTGTTTGATGAACTTTGACCGGGTGTCTGCTTTTCAAGGCCAAAAGTGCTGCATACGGCTGGATATTCAGTTCATCCTTCCCTCCGAATGAGCCGCCCATCGGACTTGACACAACCCTGATCTTCTCTTCAGGAATGTCAAAAATACGGGCAAGCTGGAACCGGTCTTTATAGCCGTGCTGCGTGCCTGCATACATCGTAAAGCCGTCATCATCCTCCGGAACGGCTACGCCTCCCTCCGTTTCCATATACGTATGCATCTGCCGCGGCAGCTCATAGGTTTCTTCAAGGACTGTGTCAGATGCTCGAAAACCCTGTTCCACATCACCGTTTGAAAAAAACGCGCGGTGCAGGATATTCCCGTCCTCGTGCAGTCTATGCGCGCCCGGCTGAAGCGCTTTTTCAGGTGAATCAATGACCTCCAGTTCTTTATACTCAACGCAAATCAGCTCCAGCGCAGCCTCCGCGATTTCCTCCGTTTCCGCAGCAACTGCGGCGATCGCATCTCCGACATGCCGCACCCTGTCCTCGCATAAAACCGGCTGATCAGGGATGACAAGGCCAAATCGGTTTAAGCCGGGAACGTCTTTATGCGTGACGACGGCCCGCACGCCTTCCACTTTCTCAGCTTTCATGGTGCAAATCGACACAATCTCTGCATGAGGATAAGCACTTCTCAGCACTTTGCCATACAGCATTCCTGGAAAGCTGAGATCGGTCATATATTTCAGTTCCCCTGTGACCTTTTCGCTTCCATCCGGCCTGACTCTTGATGGTTTGTTGATGATCATTTATTCCCCTCCCTCAGCCATCAGCTCTGCCATGATGACGTTGGCAGCGGCTTTTTTTCTGTATGCCGCTGACATAAAAGCATCTGCGGAAAACGGCAGCTCATGGATAAGTGTTTTGTACAGCTCATGCGGGTCCCACCCTGGTGCCTTCCATTTCGCTTCGCTGTCCAATAATCTCTCAGGTGTGATATCGGCATGGCCGGCGGCGAGACGAATGCCGCCGTCTTTCAAAAAACGTCCGGCTGCAACAGCAACCGCTCCTGTAAAAGCCTGACGTCTCCCAAGCTTGCGGTAAAATACACGCTCTCCCGCCACCCGCGGGATGATGACACGCGTGACGATAGCCGTTTCAAAGTCTCCATCCACGAGCCAAGCGCCTAGCGGCAGCCTGATCTGTTCCTTTTGATACACGATAAGCTCAGCATCAAGCACAAGCAAAAGCGGAATCAAATCACCGATTTTACTCGCTATGTTTCCGCCAATTGTCGCCTGGCTGCGAATTGCAGGTGCGGCGACAGCGGAAGCAGCCTCACTGAAGCAGCTAATTGCGCTCTTGATTAAAGGGTTCTTTCTGCATTCACTCAATGTGGCCAGCGCCCCGATCGACACATGGGTGTCACTGACGCTTATCCCTCGCATCTCGTCAATCCCATCAAGGCTGACAAGGTGCTGTTTCGGCAAAATTCCTTTGTCCCACTGAAGCTGAAGCAGCGTGCTTCCCGATGCGGCACATACATCCGGAGCAAGCTGCTGCAAAAGCGAATAGGCCTCATCAAGCGCTGACGGCCTCCACAATTGAATATTCATCCTTTCTTTGGTCACTTGGCCGTTCAAGCCATCACCCTCCTTACCATGTCATATTCCTCCGGTGTATCAATATCCTCCAACTCACCGCTTCCCTTTGCCTCCAAAACCGCACCTGCTCCAAGCTTTCCGCTTTTCAGGAGCCTGCGAGCCCCTTCATCTCCCTTTAGCCCCTTTACATAAGGAAAACAAGCCGATGAGAAGTAGATTGGCGGGGTGAACGTCCCTAAAAATGATGACACGGCAAATGACTCAGGAGCCAGTGCCACAAGGGCATTGAGATGATCAACGGAAAGAAAAGGCTGGTCGGCTAACAAAATGACAACGCCGTCCGCCCCCATGCTTTCTGCTTTTCGCACCCCGCTGCTGATTGAATGCCCCTGACCCTTTTCCGCGTCTGGACAAACATGCAGGCTCCAGCGTTTTTGAAAAGGCGGTGCTTGATATGGCGATCCTATCCACTCAAGGGAGGCATGCTTTGTCCGCTCGACGACCAGCACATGATCAAGGCGGGACAACAGAGCAGTTTTCAAAGAAAGTGAGCCGATGGTTTCTTCTTTTAGCGGCAAAGCCAGCTTGTTTTGGCCCATTCTTTTGCTATTGCCGGCAGCGAGAAATACCCCAATCAGATAGGGGCTTCTCATACAACCGCCACCCGTTTTCTTGTTTGAATGATTTCTGCCACTACACTTACCGCAATTTCCTCGGGACCTTCTGCACCGATGTCCAGCCCGACCGGACTGTAAAAATGAGACGGAGGCTGTTTTCCGTTCAGCAGCCGTTTTGTACGATTTGCCGAACCCAACAGTCCAATATAATGGAGATTTTGAGAAAATAAGAAGTTGATGATCATTTGATCGTGCTGATAATGATGGGTTGCCACAACTGCTGCATCATGCGAAGAAAATTGGAATTCGCTGAGCATTTGTTCAGGAAAAGCGGTGATCAGCTGATCCGCTTTTGGAAAAAGAGAGGATGTGCAATAAGCGGGCCGCCAATCCGTCACGATAACAGAAAACCCTGTATCAGCCGCCAAATTGGCCAGCGGTACAGTATCCGGTCCCGCCCCGAACAGAATGAGACGCGGTTTCGGTTCAATTCGCTGAATAAACATGTTAGTTGGCGGATCGAAATGCGGTAAATGAAGCGTTGAAACAGTACGTTGAATATTTTGCAGAGGCGCGTCCGGCCAGTTCCCAAAATGCCCATTCTCCGTCAGAAATAAATAATGGGAGGATTCAATCTTTACAATAGAAGTGACAGCTTTGCCTGAATGAAGGCATTCCCTCACTTTTTCATAGTGGCGCCTTTTTCCCTGAGTGATTCGCTCCGCATGAACATGAATCATGCCGTTACACCCGGCTCCCATGCCCCAGGACAGATCATCCTCCGCCCGCATGTCGTAGGGAAGCAGCGCTGACGTGAGCTGATCGCCCAGCGCACTGATTCGTTGGCATAAATCTTCTTCCACGCACCCGCCGCTCAGCAAGCCAATCCGCTGGCCGCTTTTCTTAAAGAGCATAGAAGCGCCTGCTTTTCGATAAGCGGAGCCTTCAACCTGAACAATGGTCGCCAGCACAGCCTCCTCCTGGTCTTCCAGGAGCGCGTCTAACACCGTGTGGAAATTTCCCAATGCTGCATCCTCCCCTCAAAAATTGCTGTGAGAAACAACGAGTTCCGCGTGATTGTATGGGTAACTTGTATAAAGAATAGATGATGGAAGAGAGAATGACTCATGATTTGTCAGAAAATGAAACACATAGAAAGAGGATTTGTAAAAAGAGTCAAACGAAGAAAATCAAATTGGAGAAAACACGAAATGATAGCTTAAAAAGCTTGCGGAGGTCCGCAAGCTTTTCTTTACACCGCTGCCTGGCGGCCAGCGTTTTCATATACATCAAGCGCCGCTTGGAGCGCCTTCCCTGCTTCGATACCTGCATTATGCCTGAGAAGCACAGCCTCTAAACCGGCAAGCACTAATAATACATTTTCTTTTCTGCAGCTGTAGCCCATCGTGCCGATTCTCCAGATCTTCCCTGCCAGCGGGCCGAATGAGCTGGCGATTTCGATGCCGAATTGTTCCAGCAGCACACGACGGACAGACTCGCCATCGATGCCGCCGGGAATTTCAACACAGGTGACAACAGGCATTTTGCAGCTGTCATCTCCAAACAATCTTAGCCCCATTGCCTTTATTCCTGCCGCTAATGCGGTTTCATGGTACCGATGCCGCTCAAAACGGGCCTCAAGGCCTTCTTCAAGCACCAGCCTGATACCCTCACGCAAGGCGTACAGCATCGTTGTCGCTTCTGTATGATGATTGAGCCGTCTTTCGCTCCAATAATCCTCAAGCTGGCTCAAATCAAAGTAGTTGCTTGTAATTGGCCGATTTTCCGAAAGTGCTGCCCTGTCAGCTTGTGTCGCAATCCCGCGCTCCACCTTTTTGCGGGCTGCAATCACGTCCGCCACCCGCTCATTATATGTAATCGGCGCCATTCCTGATGGCACAGACAAACATTTTTGCGTCCCGCCGATGGCAGCGTCAATCTTCCATTCATCGACTTTGACCTCACAGCCCCCGATCGTTGCGACTGCATCGACGATAAACAATGCATCCTCAGTGCGGCAGGCTTCACCGATCGCTTTCAGCGGGTGAATCCGTCCTGTCGATGTTTCTCCATGCACCATCGCCACAATTTTCGGCTTCACTTTTTTTATCTCCCGTATGATGTCCTCCGGGTCAAAAACCGTTCCCCATTCGCACTCAAGCGTATGAACATTCGCCCCATACCGCTCGGCGATTTCAGTCAGCAAGTAACCGAAACGGCCGTAAATGGGAATGAGCACATCATCTTCCGGCTCTATTACGCTAGCCAGCACTGCTTCAATACCCGCCCGTGAAGTGCCGTCAATCGGGTATGCCCAGCGGTTTTTCGTTTGGAACAGCTCCCGAAGCATCTCCATCGTTTCATTCATAATACCTGTAAACGCCGGATCAAATTGGCCGACAACCGGGGTGCTCATTACTCTTAATACACGCGGATCAACCTCAACGGGTCCCGGCGTCATAATCGTTCTTAACGGGGTGCATAATTCTCTTCTGCCTGACACAGCCATTCCTCCTTTATCAGTAAGCCAGTTTGTGTAATAAATCAGTCAGTGCGCGGACGCCGATCTCAAGCTGTCTGGCTGGGGTATATTCCTTTGGCGAGTGGCTGATGCCGCCCCGGCTTGGCACAAACAGCATACAAGCAGGATAACGCCTTCCAATCATTTGCGCGTCATGCCCAGCTCCGCTCACCATTTCCTCACAGCTGATGCCGTTTTCTAATGCTGTTTCAAAAGCCGCAGCCTTCAGCCTTTCATCCATCGGCACAGGCTCTATCTGCATATATTCATCAATCACGGCACGAATTCCTTTTTGATGGCAAATACCATTGATCAAAGCAACCATGTCTTTATGAAACTGCTTCAGCACGTGCTGATGCTGATGGCGAATATCGATTGAAAACTGGACGCGGCCCGGTATGACATTGGCTACATTGGGCTCTGCCGTTATTTTTCCGCATGTCAGACGGAGCTCCTCCGGCTGCTCCTCCGACCGCAGCAGCAGCTCATGAATGATACGGCTGCTGGCTGCGAGCGGGTCCTTGCGCCATTTCATGGAGGTGGTTCCCGCGTGATTGCATTCCCCTTCCAGCGTGACGAGATATCGCCTCTGCCCCGCAATACTTGTCACAATGCCGAGATCCCGGCCTGACATTTCCAACGTCTGCCCCTGTTCAATATGAAGCTCAACAAAAGCGCTGATATCTGTCCGATATGCCGGCTGAAACACACCTTTGCCAAAACCGCACTCATGCATCGCAGTTTGCAGCGAGACTCCTGATTCGTCTCTTGGCTCTGCTCCATCCTGTAATGAAAAAACACCCGTCATATTCCCTGATCCCCAATAGGTCATTGGAAAACGGCTGCCTTCCTCCTCACATAAGGACACCGCTTCGAGTGTTTTTTTCGGCGCTCCATAGGCCTCTTTGAGCTGCTTTATCGCAAGCATTGCCGCCAAAACACCATAGGCGCCGTCGTATTTCCCGCCGTTGATGACAGTATCGATATGTGAACCGGTTACAATGACTTCATCCGGAGACTGGGTGCCCGAAAGCCTTCCAAACACATTCCCGACATCGTCGAATCTTGTCTCAAGCCCGAAAGAAGACATTTCTGTTTTCACGGCAAGCTGTGCGTCCATCCACTCTTTTGTGTATAAAAGCCTCGTTACGCCGCCGTCCGTAGACGCACCGTATTGGGCGAGCCATTCAATATAATCTGTGATGCTGTTTTTTACTGAATGCTTCTGCTTTTCCATGTACTCCCCCCTCTGGCCGTTATAGTGACTTCATTATAGAAGGAGGAACATGATAGTTCATTGGCATATTAACCAAAAAAACGTTTATTTTTTGGTCACAGTATCTAGCAATCAGGTTCACCCTACCTGTCAGAAGTCAAAAGAAAACACGGTAAAGAAGAGAGCCAGCAAGAGCGAAAGAGAGGGTCAAACTGCCTTTCATATGTACGAGCTAAGCTTGGGAGGAGAGGCGGTAAAAACAGAAATGGCGCAGCTTGCAAAAACAGGACCTAAGGATATGGGAACAGGACATTTCCGCCTCCTCCAAAGGAACTAATTTACAATTTTAATGAAAAATATACAAAATGACACTTCTATCCTTTATGTCAATTTTAGATAATAGACATGATCTCATAAAAGGAGGGCAAGTGATGACAAAAAAAGCATGGTTTCTGCCGCTCGTCTGTGTTTTCTTGATTTCCGGATGGTTTGCGCCGGCAGCTTCAGCAAGCGGGCAAACCGCATTAAACCTTAATGACCGATTGGCGTCTTCCCCTTCAGGAACAGGGAGTCTTCTCTCATTAGCCGCCCCCGCTGCACCCTATGCTGACACAGATACCTATTATGAAGTGGCTGAAGGCAAAACAGGAGACTCGCTAAAAAGCGCCCTGCACCGCATCATCAGCGGACACACGATGCTGTCCTACAGCGAGGTATGGAACGCGCTGAAAGAAACTGATGAAGACCCGGCTAATCGGAATAACGTCATCCTGCTCTATACGAATGAATCGCGGTCCAAAAACCTGAACGGCGGCAATGTCGGCGATTGGAACCGCGAGCACGTCTGGGCGAAATCCCATGGCGATTTTGGTACGAGCAAGGGACCTGGTACTGATATTCATCATTTGCGCCCGGCTGATGTCCAAGTTAACAGCGCCAGAGGAAACATGGATTTTGACAATGGTGGCACTGAATATGCAAAGGCACCCGGAAATTATTATGACGGCGATTCATGGGAGCCCCGTGATGATGTGAAAGGCGATGTTGCCCGCATGCTGTTTTACATGGCTGTCCGTTACGAGGGTGATGACGGCTACCCTGACCTTGAGCTTAATGATAAGACAGGCAATGGCTCAGCTCCTTATCATGGCAAACAATCTGTCCTGCTCGAGTGGAATAAGCAGGATCCGGTTGACGACCGTGAGCGGAAAAGAAATGAAATCATTTATGAGAAATATCAACACAACCGCAACCCATTTATCGATCACCCTGAATGGGCGGATGAGATTTGGCCGTAAGAAAAAGGTGCTCCTAAAAAGGAGCACCTTTCCTAATACACAGCCTCTTCTGTTTCCGCATCGAAAAAGACGGCGTGGTCCATTTTCACTGAGAGCTGGATTGAATCGCCTGCATCGATTCGCGTGTTTCCGTCCAGGCGGACCTTGAGCCGCTCGTCCCCAGCCATGACATGCACAATGAGCTCTGAGCCCAGATTTTCATTCACTTCTATCTTTGCTTTAAACACTGAATCAAACACCTGTTTATTTCCTGTCATTTGTGTGATGTGCTCCGGCCGGACTCCGGCAATCATTTGCTCTCCGGCATATCCGTTTTCCTTCAGCCGCTTTGCTTTTTCTTCAGGAATATGAAGACGGATCGAAGGGTTTGTGAAAAACAGCTCGCCATGCTGCTGTTCTATAACGCCTTTTAAAAAGTTCATTCCGGGAGAGCCGATGAAGCCTGCGACAAACAGATTCGCCGGGTAATGATAAATGTCATGAGGTTTCGCCACTTGCTGGATTTCCCCTTCATTCATGACGACAATCCGATCTCCCATTGTCATTGCTTCGGTCTGGTCATGCGTGACATAAATAATCGTTGCCTCTAATCGCTGGTGCAGCTTGCTGATTTCTGTCCGCATCGTCACTCTTAGTTTTGCGTCCAGATTAGAAAGCGGCTCGTCCATTAAAAAGACCTTCGGCTCCCTTACAATCGACCTGCCAAGCGCCACCCTTTGCCGCTGCCCGCCGGAGAGCGCCTTTGGTTTTCTCTTCAGCAAATGTTCAATTTCTAAAATTCTGGCTGCCGCATGAACCCGCTCGGCAATTTCCTGCTTCGCCATCTTTCTGAGCTTTAATCCAAACGCCATATTATCAAAAACCGTCATATGCGGATAAAGCGCATAGTTTTGGAATACCATCGCAATATCACGTTCTTTTGGGGGAAGATCATTGACCCGCTTCCCATCAATGAGAAGATTTCCTTCAGAAATGCTTTCTAATCCAGCCACCATCCGCAGCGTTGTTGATTTTCCGCATCCTGACGGCCCCACCAGCACCAACAGCTCCTTATCCTTTACATCTAAATCAAAGTTCTTCACGGTTAATTGTGAGTGATATGATTTTTTGACGTGTTCGAATGTTAATGAAGCCATCAGAACATTCCCCCTATCTTTTGATCGTTATTTCGTCACTGGAAACAACTTGGTCTTTCTGTTATTTTTAGAGTAATCGATTCCCATTTTTGCTATATTTCTAAAATAAAAAATGTAAATTTGTATTATAACGTCATAATACATTATAATATAAATAATAGGTTAAAAGGAGGCTACCCTTTGTTAAACAACGGAAGTTCTACACCTTTATACATTCAGCTAAAACAAATCATCACTGATGACATCAAAAAGGGCGTGTATTCCCCAACCGCCAAGCTGCCTACCGAAAATGAGCTTTGCAGCAAGTATAACGTCAGCCGCATCACCGTCAGGAAAGCCATTCTCGATTTAGTCGAAGAAGGCTATCTCATCAGGCAGCAGGGAAAGGGAACGTTCGTTAAAAGCCCTAAATTAAAACGAGAGCTAATCGCTGTAAACGGCTACTCGGAATTTATGGAATCAACCGGCAAAAAACCGAAGCACCAAGTGCTGTCCCATGACATCATTCCAGCGCCAAAGCCCATCGCCGAAAAGCTTCAAATCCATCCCGAGAGCCCTGTCGTTGAATTAAAACGCATTCTGTATAACGATGACCAGCCTCTCACCTTTGAAGTGACGCATTATCCGCTTGATTTGTTTCCCGGCATTGATACCTTTATTGCTGACGGTGTATCTATGCATGATATTTTGAAACGGCAATACAAAGTTGTACCCACGCACAATACGAAACTATTAAACGTTGTATATGCCCAGCAGGAGGAAAGCAAATACCTGGATTGTGATATCGGGGATGCGCTGTTTGAAATTGATAAAACCGCTTTTACATCAAACGACCAGCCAATCTATTGCTCACTGTTTTTGATGCACACAAACCGTGTCACTTTTACCATCAACAGCCCCTACACATAACAGGCATAAAAAACGAGACACTGCTTATAGTATTCTCGTTTTTTCACTGCTTCCCCCGTCCTCCAAGCGATAAGGATAGCCATAGCCGAAAGCCCCGTACACACCGCATGTTTTCGCAGCCGTTTCGGCGGCCTGGCGCAAAGCGTACATTATATCCTGCTTCACGCAAAAGGCAGTCAAAAAGCCTGCTATAAAAGAATCTCCCGCTCCAAGTGTATCTATTATATCAGTTTCCACAATCGGCTGATGATAGATTCGATCACCCGCAGACAGGATTGCACCTTGACCCCCTCGAGTCATACAAACCATTTTGGCTCCGTACCCATGAGCTGTTTTGGCAAGCTCGCCGCATTCCGGCTCACTCAAATCGCTTCCTGAAAAAAACGCATATGTCACATAAGGACAGACCCTCCTCAAATAATCATCCTCCCGATTGGTTGAAAAATCAAATGAGACAGGGACAAGCCCGCACAGCTGCGGAAGATCGTTCTCAAGCCTGCTGTACACGCTCGTATGCAGCAGATCATGCCTGCTGATAAAAGATACATCTTTCTCCTGAAACGCGAGGCGAAGCCGAGACTGAATGCCGCCTTTATTTGATCTGACAAAAATACGGTCCCCCTGTTCATCAAGAGTGACAATCGCCATCCCGTTTTCTCCGTGCGCCTGGCGGATATAATCTGCATTGACCTGCTCCAGCTTGAGAACGTTCAACAGATGTGCCGCTGCTTCGTCATTGCCGACGATTCCGATATAAGAAGACTCATGCCCGAGCCGCTTGGCAAGCACAGCAACGTTTAAGGCATTTCCTCCCGGGTAAAATGTTTCTTGATCCTGGTAGTAATCGACAACATTATCTCCAACCGCAATCAATTTCATTTCGCTTCCTCCTTCATCCTTTTACACTTCCGCTTGCAATCCCGCGGACAAAATACTTCTGCATCAATAAAAATAAAATAATAATCGGCGCGGCTGAAATCGTTAACCCGGCCAGCAGGACGCCCCAATCCGTCTGAAGCGCGTCTCTGAACTGCATCAGCCCAGCTGGAATGGTCCGCAAATTCTCATCATCTATGAAAATAATCGCAAACATAAACTCATTCCACGTATGGTAAGCCGTCAAAATGCCGGATGTCACCAAAATCGGCACACTCATTGGTAAGAAAATTCTGAAAAATACTCCGAAACTTGTACATCCATCTAAATAAGCCGCCTCCTCTAATTCTTTGGAAATAGAAAGAAAATAAGAGCGGATCAATATGATGGTGAATGGGATCCGGTAAGCCGCGTACGGCAGGATTAATGCCCAATACGTATTGTACAGGCCCAGCGACTGAATAATAGAATAAAGCGGCACAAGACTGACCTGCGGCGTCAGCATCAAACCGCCAAGACAAAGCACCAAAAAGAATCCTTTTCCTTTGAATTCAAACCGGGAAAGGCCGTACGCCGCCCATGCACTGATAAAGACAGTGATCACACACGTCAGCACCGTAACGATGACGCTGTTCATAAAATAAGAAGAAATCCCCTGGTTCCAGGCGGACACAAAGTTTTCCGGATGCCACGAAGACGGCAGCGACCAGCTGTGCTCAAAAATATCGTCAGAGTTTTTAAAGGCGCTCATCACCATCCATAGAAGCGGATAGGCAATCGCAATCAAATAAAGAAACAGAAAAAACCACACAGACGTTTCTCCGATGTACCATTTTCGCCTAGGCTTTCTTTTGACCTCAATGTGCTGGTCAGGCACAGGCTCCAATCTGAACGAATCTGTCTTCTTCTGAGGCAGCATCTGTTACTCCTCCTTTCCGGTTTTAAAGAACTTCATTTGCATGAGCGACAATGCGAGCGTAATGATTAACACGACAGTGGCAATCGCTGAGGCGTAGCCCATCATATCCTTTGTAAAGGCACTTTTATATAAAAACGTGCTCAAGACTTCTGACGCGTTTCCCGGCCCGCCGCCTGTCAATATGTACGGCTCATTAAATACCGTAAAGGCCCCGGTCAGCGTCATGACCACCGCCACAAAAGACATCTCTTTCGTCTGTGGAATAGTAATATGAAAAAACTGCTGAATTTTACCCGCGCCGTCAAGCCGGGCCGCTTCATACAGTTCATCCGGTATTTTTTGGATCGACACGATGTACAGCATCGCAATATAACCGACAGATTGCCACTGGGACACAAAAATGACAGAAAGCATAGCTGTGCTGTCATCCCCGAGCCAGGCCCTCGTCAGCTGATCAAGACCGATGGCCTGAAGCAGCTGATTCAAAAGCCCTGTCTCCGGATTGTAAATAAAATCAAACAAAAGCGCGATCACCGTCATGGAGATGACAACCGGCAAAAAGAAAACGGTACGAAAAAACGGCGACCATTTTCTGACCAGCTTATCCTCAAGCACCGCCGCCAAAATCAAACCGCCAAATACCTGGCATACAATTGAGATCACTGCATAAAGCACATTATTGGTAAGCGCCTGATAGAAGACAGGATCATGAAATAATTCAACATAGTTTTTTAAGCCGATAAACGTTTTTTCCGGAGAAAATGAGCTCCACTGAAACAGGCTGAGGAAGACATTCTCAAAAATCGGGATATAAACGAAAAGTAAAAAAACGAGAGCGGGCACCAAAAACAAATAGGGGATTATTTTATTTTGATTGACCAAGGGTATCTCATCTCCTTTATAAAAAGAAAAGGTGCGAAGCTTCACCTTTTCTTTGATTTATTCAGCTGACGCCCTCGCCTGCTTTGCTGCTTTTTGAACGGCTTTCATCACCTGCTGCGGTGTCATGTCGCCGCCAAGCATCTGCTGGACGCTCGTTAGGTACGCATCTGCGACTTCAACATCGACATCCATATCAAACCATGGCACCATTGATTTAGCGTCAACAATATGCTGAACGGCTTCACGCTGAATGGCTGTTGAATTTTCTTCAGTAGCCGTACCTTGCACCGCACTGTATTTTCCAACATCTTTCACGAGCTTTTCGCCCATTTTTTTCGACGTCAGAAACTGCAAAAACTCCATCGCTTCCTTCGGATGTTTTGTTCTTGAGGAAATCATGAATCCTTCCGGTGCTCCCGTTAATGCTTCTGAAGATCCTTTTTGCCCGCTGATTTCAGGAAATGGGAACATCCCGAGGTTAACCGGTTCAACCAGCTTGATTTCCGCTGTTTCCGCATATATCATTGCCGACTTTCCGCTCTTAAATTGCTGTCTCACATATTCATGGTCGACGGAGTTTACATGTTTATTGAAGTAAGGTGTCAGCTCTTGAAGCTTTTCAAGGGCTTTTACGTAGCCTTCATCAGTAAATTCACCCGTTTTGGCGTTATAGTCCTTTTCCCGTGTTTTTTCATCGACCATCCGCTGATTAAGCGTGCCGATATAGTGCGAGATTGTCCAAGTCGCCTTTGTTCCGAAGCTGATCGGTGTGTAGCCATGTTCCTTCAGCTTTTTTGACACCTTGATTAATTCATCCCACGTCTTCGGGGGATCAAGTTTCAGCTTTCGGAAAATGTCTTTATTATAGAAGAATGATTTAGCGTCCATTTGCCACGGCACGCCATATTGCTTGTTTTCATAAGTAAATGGTGTAATTTGCGATTGAACGAGCTGTGATGACCAATCGGTGTCATTTTTGTAGTAGGACGAGAGATCAAGTGCTTTATTGCCTCTGATAAATTTAAAAGCAAACTCATCGCTCCAAGAGAAGTAAATGTCAGGAGGGCTGGTGGTTCCCAGCATGACCTTAATTTTATCTTTATAGGAGTCATTTAAAACGGCTTCAATTTGAATATCGATATCTGGGTGTTCTTTTTCAAATTCCTTCACAACTTCTTCAAAATAACTTTTTTCCGGCTCCTTCGGCCATCTGTGGAAAAACTTCAATGTCACCTTTCCGTCCGCTGAACTGCTTTGGCTCGAACAGCCCGCAATGGTGAACATACTGACAGCTGCAATGATCAAGAACAACAATATTTTCTTCAAAGGGTTGGCCTCCTCTGGACATTAGACTATAATGTTATATAACATTATAGTCTAATGCATAATGGTTCCTCATTTTCAGATCAATACTCAACTTTCCACATGTATCTTCTATGAGATAAAGGATGATTTCTCGCCTCTGCCAGCTCGTCTGCATAGCTTCTCAGCACACGGTTGAGAACGAGCGGAGCAAGGTAGCCTTTAACTGAATCGTCAATTGCAGTGAAGTCGTAAGATGCAGCATCAAGCACAGTGAGCTTTTTGCCATACTTTTTCGAGAAGGTAAGCGCCCGCTCTTCAAGAGGCCTTGTTTCATCTAAACCGAGCAGGATGATAAACGGCACGGATTCATCAATAATTTCAAACGGTCCGTGAAAATATTCTCCGGCATGAATGGCGTGGGAATGAATCCATTGCATTTCCATGAGAATGCAGATGCTGTAGGAGTAAGCGACACCGTAGTTTGCACCGCTTGCCATTGTATAAATAATGCTTTCTTTTTCATGAGCTTTTGCAAATTGCTTTGCGTTGTCAGCTTCCTGCTTAAGGGCTTCTTCATACACAGCCTGTAATTGGTCTAAGCCTTCAATTGCCTGTTGGAATTTCGTATTGTTTTCTAAAACTTGCAGGGTTCCGAAAACGATTTGATACAGAACTCCATAGTTCGTATTGATCGCAAGCGCCTCATCACCCCAATCGTACTGGGCAACATATTGCGCTTCCTGCGCTAAAGGAGACTCCGGCTTATACGTCATCGCAATCGTAAGTGCGCCTTTGCCTCTCGCAAACGCAGCAGCTTTGACTGTTTCCGGGGTATTTCCCGAATGCGAGCACAAAATAACAAGAGACTTTTCGCCAAGCTGAACAGGGTTGCGCTGAATAAATTCATTAGAACTGTAAAGGTCGGAGTTGATTGATTTTGACTCTCTGTCAAACACATATTTACTCGGGTACATAATGGCCGAAGATCCTCCGCATGCGACAAAGAATACATGGTCAATGGTTTTCCCTTTCAAATCCTGCAAGAAAGCTTGAACCTCACGATTTACTTTTGCTGTGGCCTGACTCAAATCCTTCACTCCCCATTTTTATTATATAACGTTATATAACATTATATATTGTTATATTAAAGTCCACAGCCAGGATTGTCAATATTATTTTCTGAAATTTCTCAATAATTGTAGACTAGACCTATAAGTGAAAAAATGCCCAAATGAAAAGCCAGAACTTCATTTAAGCTCTGGCTTCGCTGTTCAATCCGCAGACTGACGTCTCTTATTTAAAAAATGCCTTGTCCACATTGTACTTCGATTGTTGTGTATTGATGATATAGGTTTCGTAAATATCTCTTTCCATTGGATCATCGACTACACATACTTCAATTTTATATACTTCGTCTCTGTGATGTTTGATCGGTGAGACATTGTCTTCAAAATGCTTCTTAATTCTCTGTCTTAACTTTCTGGCTTTACCGACAAACAGCAGCTCGTCATGAATGTTATAAAACATAAAGATGCCGCCTTTATCCCGTGGGATCTGGTGAAAGTCGATGAAGCCGTATATCGCCTTTATTTTCGGCTCGTTATCATTAGCTGACTGCTGTCGTTCAGTGATAGTGACATTCGGTGCGGGGATATCAATTTTTATCAAAATCAGTTCACGTCCTCTTTTTCATTAAAGATAAATGCTAACACATACAGAAAAGAAAAGCCAGAACAGCTTTATACTATTTGTTTGTCATGCTCTTACTTATTATGCAAGTGCTCCGGCTGGATCATAAGGGCTAAGGTCTAATTCTGTCTGCTTTCCGAGAACTAGCTTTGCGAGCTCTGCACCCAAGAACGGCCCCATCGTCAGGCCAGAAGCACCCAAACCATTAGCAGCGTACAGGCCTTGAACATTCGGCACGGCCCCTATGACCGGCAGAAATCCCGGTGTAAACGGCCTGAAGCCCACTCTTGTTTCAATGGCAGCGGCATCAGCAAGGCCCGGTGCAACGCCTAACGCTTTGCTCAATACTTCGTGCTGGCCTCCGGCTGTCACACGCAGATCATCAAGACCGGCATCGTTTTCGTGTGTGGCGCCGGCTACAATTCTGCCGTTATCAAACGAAAGAATGTACTGATCACTCGGCGGCATCACAACCGGCCAGAATCCTGTATCTGCATCTGTCATTTCAAAATGCATAATCTGCGCTTTCTGAAAAGACACTTGAAAATGAATGCCAAGAGGCTTCATGATTTCATTGGCCCATGCCCCCGCCGCCACAATCACCGCGTCTGCCGCAAACTGCTTTGTATCTGTTCGCACGCCGGTGACTGTTCCGTTTTCAAAAAGCAGGGATGCATTTCCTTTGATGATCTCTGCGCCGCGTTTCTCCGCAGCGCTTAAAAGCGACCGGCACAGCGCTCTTCCATTCACGCGGGCGGCCCCGCTGATATGAACCGATTCATAGCCATCAGCCAAAATCGGAAACAGTTTTTTCGTCTCGCTCGCGGATAAGCGGGTAATCTCACCGATCTCTGGCGCATCCTCCCGCCTCTTATACGCCCGCTCCTCCATCTTATCGAGCTTCGCCGGATCAGTATGAATGCTGATCGCACCGACACGCTTGTATCCCGTATCTGTTTCTCCGTCCTCTTCCAATTGATGGATTAAATCCGTATAGTACCGTGCTCCTCCCTTTGCAAGCTGGTACCAATCCTGATTACGGCGCTGTGAGAGCCAAGGACAGACGATCCCCGCCGCCGCATCAGTCGCTTGTCCCGGCTCTTTCCGGTCAATGACAGTAACTTGAGCGCCAGATTTTGCGAGATGATAAGCCGTCGAAGCGCCGAGAATTCCTGCGCCGACGATGATGTATGATTTCATATGCAAACACCTTTTCTATTATGATATCTATTCATTTTACCAAATCAAATGCTTTCCTTCGACCTTTTGCCCTAATGTGGAAAAACCGCGAAGTTCGTCCAATCTCTTTACTCTCCTATCGAATATTCTGTCACTATCAATAGAGAAAGGATGATACCATGAGCGAAAATCGTCATGAAAATGAAGAAAACAGACGCGATGCGGCAGTCGCAAAAGTCCAAAACAGCGGTAATGCAAGAGTCGTGGTCAGCGTAAACACAGACCAGGATCAGGCACAGGCTCAGACACAAGACGGAGAAGACTAATGAACGAAAATATCATTCCTATCAACAGACATGCACAAGAGATACCCACTACTGAATCTGCTATCAAAAACAGCGGCAACTCAGAGGTCCATATCGACATTCACATTGATACAATGCCAATTGCTTTTGCTATATTATGCTCCGCATTAGCCGCAAAGCAGATGACAAAAGAGGAATTCGATATGGCTTATACTCAATTGCGAGAGATGAACAGAGAAAATAACAGCAGATCATCTGTAAAGCAAATTATCAACCAGGAAATAGAAGAGGAGTAAAAAACCGCTGGTCCTGCGGCCAGCGGTTTTTCTTCTTCATACAAAAAGGACGCGACTGAAAACCAGTCACGTCCTTTTTTGTGAAACAATTAACCGATTGACCCTTCCATTTCGAACTTAATCAAACGGTTCATTTCTACTGCGTATTCCATTGGAAGCTCTTTTGTGAATGGCTCGATGAAGCCCATTACGATCATTTCTGTCGCTTCTTCTTCAGAAATACCGCGGCTCATCAAGTAGAAGAGCTGTTCTTCAGATACTTTAGACACTTTCGCTTCGTGCTCCAATGAAATGTTATCATTTAAGATTTCATTGTAAGGAATTGTGTCTGACGTTGATTTGTTATCCATAATAAGCGTGTCGCACTCGATGTTAGAGCGGGCGCCTTCCGCTTTGCGTCCGAAGTGGACGATTCCGCGGTACGTTACTTTTCCGCCCTGTTTTGAAATCGATTTTGATACGATTGTGGATGATGTGTTTGGCGCAAGGTGAATCATTTTCGCACCTGCATCCTGATGCTGGCCTTTACCTGCAAGAGCGATAGAAAGCGTCATACCGCGCGCGCCTTCGCCTTTTAGGATACAAGCCGGATATTTCATTGTCAGCTTAGAACCGATGTTGCCGTCGATCCATTCCATTGTTGCGTTTTCTTCACAGATCGTACGCTTCGTTACAAGGTTGTAAACGTTGTTTGCCCAGTTTTGGATCGTTGTATAACGGCAGTAGCCGCCTTTTTTGACGATGATCTCAACAACCGCACTGTGAAGTGAGTTTGTTGTGTAAACAGGCGCAGTACAGCCTTCAACATAATGAACGCTTGCTTCTTCGTCAACAATGATCAGTGTACGTTCGAACTGGCCCATGTTTTCAGAGTTGATACGGAAGTAAGCTTGAAGCGGCGTTTCCACCTTTACGCCTTTAGGCACGTAGATGAAAGATCCGCCGGACCAAACAGCTGAGTTAAGCGCCGCAAACTTGTTATCAGTCGGCGGGATTACTTTTGCCCAGTGCTCACGGAAAATATCTTCATTTTCTTTCAGCGCGCTGTCCGTGTCTTTAAAGACGATGCCTTGCGCTTCAAGATCTTCTTTCATGTTGTGGTATACAACCTCAGATTCGTACTGAGCAGAAACACCCGCAAGGTATTTTTGTTCAGCTTCAGGAATACCGAGCTTGTCGAATGTTTGCTTAATTTCGTCAGGAACTTCATCCCAAGAACGCTCTGAACGCTCAGACGGTTTTACGTAGTACGTAATTTCGTCAAAGTTCAGTGAGTTTAAATCTCCGCCCCATTGAGGCATCGGCATGTTGTAGAAATGCTCAAGTGATTTCAAGCGGAAATCAAGCATCCATTGAGGCTCTTCTTTCATGCGAGAAATTTCTTCTACGATTTCTTTTGTCAATCCGCGCTCTGAACGGAAAATGGAAACGTCCTTGTCGTGAAAACCATACTTGTATTCACCAATATCAGGCATTTTTTTAGCCATCCATTTTCACTCCAATCCTTTTAATTGCCGCCTTCTTCTTTTGCGACTCCTTTTTCAAGTGCTTTCCATGACAGGGTTGCACATTTGATACGGGCAGGGAATTTTGAAACGCCTTGAAGGGCTTCAATATCCCCGAGATCTATAGAATCATCATACTCTTTCCCTTGCATCATATCCGAGAAAATCTTAGACATGGAAAGGGCAGTTTCAATATCTTTCCCTTTAATCGCTTGAGTCATCATCGAAGCGGATGCCATTGAAATGGAACAGCCTTCCCCTTCAAATTTCGCATCTTCCACGATGTCTCCGTCAAGCTTCATTGTCAGCCTGATTCGGTCGCCGCATGTCGGGTTGTTCATATCCACGACGATGCTGTCATTTAAAACCCCTTTATTGCGCGGGTTTTTGTAATGATCCATAATCACCTGTCTGTACAATGTATCTAAGTTCGCATTAAAAGACATTTGTAAAATACTCCTTTGTCTTTTGAAGAGCTTCCACAAGCTTATCAATCTCTTCCTCTGTATTATACAGATAAAAGCTTGCTCTTGCAGTAGCAGTTACATCCAGCCATTTCATCAGCGGCTGCGCGCAATGGTGGCCGGCTCTGACTGCGATTCCCTCCGCATCAAGCACAGTCGCCACATCGTGCGGATGAACATCATCAAGGTTAAATGTAACAAGCCCGGCACGCTCTTTTGGCCCGTAAACCGTTACGCCGTCAAGCTGGCGGAAGCGCTCAAGCGCATAAGCTGCAAGCTTGTGCTCGTAGCGGGAAATCTCATCAAGACCGATTTCTTCGAGAAAATCAATGGCGGCACCGAGACCGATTGCTCCTGCAATAATCGGTGTGCCCGCTTCGAATTTCCACGGAAGCTCTTTCCAAGTTGATTCATAAAGCCCGACAAAGTCGATCATTTCACCGCCGAATTCGGCAGGCTCCATGTTTTCCAGCAGGGCTTTCTTTCCGTACAGCACACCAATACCGGTGGGTCCGCACATTTTGTGGGAAGAAAGCGCAAAGAAGTCGCAATCGAGATCCTGCACGTCAATTTTCATGTGAGGCGAGCTTTGTGCACCGTCCACCACAATGACAGCCCCGTTGTCATGAGCGATTTTCGCCATTTCTTTAATCGGGTTGACCGTGCCGAGAACGTTAGATACATGAGACACTGCAACAATTTTTGTGTTGCTTGTGACCGTTTCTCTGACATCTTCTAAAGAAATCGTTCCGTCTTCCTGCAGCGGAATATATTTTAATGTGGCGCCAGTCGCTTTGACAGCTTGCTGCCACGGAATGATATTCGCATGATGCTCCATGTAGGTGATGACCACTTCATCACCAGGTTTCAGGTTGGCGCGCGCATAGCTTAACGCCACCATATTCAGTGATGTGGTCGTGCCTTTTGTGAAAATAATCTCAGCCATTGACTTCGCGTTAATAAACTTGCGGACTTTTTCACGCGCTCCTTCATAACCGTCTGTCGCTCTGGTTCCAAGTGTATGGACGCCCCGGTGAACATTGGAATTGTATTGGTTATAATACTTATCCAGTGTTTCAATGACAGCACGCGGCTTCTGGGAAGTCGCCGCGCTGTCGAGATAAACGAGATCATGTCCGTTCACTTGCTGATGAAGGATCGGGAACTGTTCACGAATATCTGTGATATTCATTACTTCACTTTCCTTTCGATAACAGAAACCAATTGTTTCTTAACGCCTTCAATCGGAAGTTCATTTACTACCGGTGCAAGGAATCCGTAAATGACTAAGCGTTCTGCTTCTTCTTTCGGAATACCGCGGCTCATCAGGTAGTAAAGCTGAATAGGGTCCACACGGCCGACAGATGCCGCATGTCCTGCAGTTACATCGTCTTCGTCAATTAAAAGAATAGGGTTGGCGTCTCCGCGTGCTTTTTCGCTGAGCATCAGCACACGTGATTCCTGCTCCGCATTCGCTTTAGAAGCGCCATGTTCGATTTTGCCGATTCCGTTAAAGATAGAAGAAGCAGAATCTTTCATTACACCGTGCTTCAAGATATAGCCTTCAGAAGCTTTACCGAAATGGATGATTTGTGTTGTAAAGTTTTCTGTTTGCTCTCCTCTTCCGACAACAACCGTTTTCGTATCGCCGTATGTGCCGTCACCGTAAAGGTTTGTTGTGTTTTCGGAAATCGTGTCGCCGTCGTTCATCAGGCCGAGAGCCCACTCGATTTTGCTGTCGCGTCCGCGCGCAGCGCCGCGGCGATTCACATAAGTTGTCACACCGCTTGACAGATTATCCACCGCACCGTATGTCACGCTGGCATTATCACCTGTGATGACCTCACTGATAATATTGAAGACAGCGTCTTTCGGGTTTACAGTGCTGATATAGTTTTCTACATATGTGACAGAGCTGTGGTCTTCAGCCACAATCAGCACATGGTTGAATAGAGCTGTATCATTGCTTTCGTGGACATAAACAGCCTGAACCGGCGTCTCCACCTCAACATTTTTCGGAACATAAAGGAATGCTCCTCCGTTAACAAGAGCTGCGTGAAGTGCAGTTAACTTATGCTCATCAACCTTCACGCCGTCCTTCATAAAGTATTTCTCCACCAAGTCGCTGTGCTCGCGAGCAGCAGTCAGAATATCAGTGAAGATAACGCCTTTGTCTTTCAATTCCTGAGAAAGTGAAAGGTATGCCGGCGTCTGGTCACGCTGTACGTATAATGTTTTATCTTCGTTTTCAACGTCGATCAGCGCTTTTGCTTCATCAGTCAAATCTTCTAATGAAGAAAGCGGTTCGTTATCAACTGTATGCTTCGCGAAATTTGTGAAGTTCCAGTTTGTGATTTTAGTTTTGTCAGGCTTCGGCATCGGCAGATCCTCAGCTTGTTCAAGAGCCTGTAAGCGCAGGTTTTTCAGCCAGGCAGGTTCTTGATGCTTTTCGGAAAAGCTTTTGAGATACTCCTGATCTACGGATAGTTTTGTATCTAGTGTCATATTAATCCCCCTAACGCTTACGCTTCTTGGCCAACAGTTTCGTCTTCAATGCCAAGTTCTTGTTTGATCCAGTCATAACCTTCTGCTTCAAGACGCTGTGCAAGCTCTGCACCGCCGGATTTAACAACGCGGCCTTGCATCATAACGTGAACAACATCCGGAGTGATGTAGTTTAACAGGCGCTGATAGTGAGTGATCATCAGGCAGCCGAAGTTTTCGCTGCGCATTCTGTTGATCCCTTTAGATACAACTTTCAAAGCGTCAATATCAAGACCTGAGTCGATTTCATCAAGGATGGCGATTTTCGGTTCAATCATCATTAATTGAAGAATTTCGTTGCGTTTTTTCTCCCCGCCTGAGAAGCCTTCGTTAAGATAGCGCTGAGCCATTTCAGGGTCCATTTCAAGGAACTCCATGTTTTCGTCCATTTTGCGGATGAATTTCATAAGAGAAATTTCATCACCTTCTTCTCTGCGCGCGTTGATTGCTGAGCGAAGGAAGTCGGCATTTGTCACACCGCTGATTTCACTTGGGTACTGCATCGCAAGGAATAAGCCTGCCTGCGCACGCTCGTCCACTTCCATCTCCAGTACATCTTTGCCATCAAGCGTGATGCTGCCTTTTGTTACTTCATATTTAGGATGCCCCATAATAGCAGCTGATAAAGTGGATTTACCAGTTCCGTTCGGGCCCATTACTGCGTGGAATTCTCCACCTTTTATTTCAAGGTTTACACCCTTTAAGATCTCTTTCCCTTCGATTTCAACGTGAAGATCTTTGATCGTTAATGTTGAAGCAGCCATATCTATACCTCCAAAATATATAATCATTATTCTCATTTTATTCTCATTCTAATTTTATAACAAATGAAAAGTAAATACAACTTTTTATCGTGCCTCGCACATTCCTCAAGTTTAACAAAGATCAGCACTTTATTAAAGCGATTGAAAAAGAAAAAGAGTGGATTCCCACCCTTTTTTAAAAGATTGATTTTCTCAATAAGCTCCTGCAGAAATCCGCTTGCTTTTTTGATAATCAAGCTCTCTCTGCCGCTCTACTTTCATTCTTGTTTCCAGCCGGCGTCCGTATTCCTCGTATCCAATTCCGTGTGACAGCTGCATCGCTTTTTCCATTTCTGACGTATAATCGAGGTTCAGTCTGTCCTGGCTGCTGCAAATAATGAATCAATCCCTTCATATATTTGCTTTCTATTTTATCAGTGCTGCGTTTGATGCCGCAAAAAGGATATGGCTTGAAATAGCGGCAGATGTGACGAAAGCATCCATTCAGATCAAATGAGAATGGTTTTTCGGAATATTCCTTCTCTTAATGCGTGGTGTTTCCGAATTCCTCAATGCACTGCTGGACAACTGTCACGCCTTGACTGAAGGCCGCGCCGCCTCCAAATGCCGCTGCCACACTGACGGCTTCGAGAATGTTTTCTTCTGTCGCTCCCTGATCAAGACAGCCTTTTGTATGATAGATCATGCAATATTCGTCCTGAGCATTGATGGCGATTCCGAGGGCGATCAGCTGTTTTTCTCTTTCAGTCAGAGAATTCCCGGCAAAGCACTGTTCAGTAAACTCGTTAAATTTCCTTCCCATCAGCGGCATCTTTTGTTCAAATGTGCCTAAACCATGTTTATATTGTTTTAGCGCGTCCTGCATGCTTCCTCTGTCTTGATTCAAAGAAAATCCCTCCATCTGTTTAACATTCCTTTTTATTATGAGCAGCTTTTAGGAAAATACGCGAAAAAACCCCGGATTTCTCATCCGGGGTTTCACCGTGTCAGCAAACCCTCGCATTCGTTGTCAGACTTGCGCGTTGGTGCTCAATGCGAAGTGGATCAACGGCTAAATTCTCAGGCATCCTGCCTAAACGCCGTCGTCATCACATCCTGTGAAAGTCCGCTCCAATGCTCGTCCTTCCTAGACTTCAAGGGTTTTCAATCACGCTGAAAAGAGGACAAAGCCCTAAAACTAATATCGTTTTAGGGCTTTGTCAATAATTGAACCCCGGATTTCTCATCCGGGGTTTCAGACTTATTCAGATACAGGAAGCACAGCTCCGTCGTATTTTTTCTCGATGAAGTCTTTGATCTTTTTAGAGTGAAGAACTTCCATCAGCGCTTTGATTTTTGCAGAATCTTCTTCGCCTTTTCTCACTGCGACGATGTTAGCATATGGGTTGTTTTTCGTTGATTCTACTTCAATTGCATCTTTTTTAGGATTTAATTTATTTTGGATCGCATAGTTTACATTGATGAAGACCGCGTCTCCTTCTTTGTTTTCATATGCTTTTGCCGTTAATTCAGGCGCTACTTTTTTGAATTCAAGGTTTTTCGGGTTTTTCTTAATGTCTTTCAATGTTGCGTCAACGGTTTCCACTTTAGAATCAAGAGTGATTAATCCAGCGTTTTCAAGCATTGCAAGCATACGGCCTTGTTCAGCAACGTTGTTTGTCAGAATGATTGTCGCACCGTCTGGAAGGTCTTTCAGTGATTTGTATGTTTTAGAGTAAATACCAAATGGCTCTAAGTGAACAGCGCCGGCATTCACAAGTTTGTAATCTGTGTTTTCTTTCATTTCTTGCTCAAGGTAAGGAATGTGCTGGAAGTAGTTCGCGTCCACTTCTTTATCAGCTAAAGCTTTATTGTACATTTTGTAATCACTAAGCACTTTCACTTTCAGCGTATAGCCTTTTTCTTTCAGCAATGGTTCAGCTTCTTTTAAAATTTCCGCATGCGGTGTTTTCGTTGCTGCAACGACAATTTCTTTCTTGCCGGATTCAGCGCCGTTATTCGAACCGCAGGCAGCCATAACTCCTGCAAATACAAGCAGTAATGCACCTAAAAATAGCTTTTTCAATGTAAATCCTCCCTTATCGTTTGTCTATAATATTTGTTATTAAATCACCGATGATTTGAATAATAAATACGATGATTAAAATAAACACAGTCGCAACGAAGGTAACATCAGCGTTATTAGACTGATATCCTTCTACGTACGCAAGGTTTCCAAGGCCTCCTGAACCAATGGCTCCGGCAATTGCCGTTGAGCCGATCAAAGCGATGGCTGTAACCGTAATGCCAGAAATAAGAGCCGGCATTGATTCCGGAATCAGCACTTTGAAAATAATCGTAGACGTTTTCGCGCCCATTGATTTAGCAGCTTCAATCACACCTTTATCCACCTCACGCAGCGCGATTTCAACAAGACGTGCGTAAAATGGTGCCGAGCCGATGACCAGCGCCGGCAATGCGGCGTTTGGCCCTAAGATCGTGCCAACTAAAAACTTCGTAAACCCTAATAGTAAAATAATTAAAATAAGGAACGGAATCGATCTGAATATGTTAACAACGGCCGCAATCACAGAGTTGACCGCTTTATTCTGCCAGAGGCTTCCTTTGCTCGTCAGAAAGAGCAGCAAGCCGAGGATGACCCCGATGACAAAAGCAAACAGTAAAGAAATCAGCGTCATATAAAGTGTTTCATATGTCGCGTTCCATAATTCAGTTAAATCAACGTTCGGGAAGTATTTTTCAAACATTCGTGATCACCTCTGCTTTCACCTGTTTGTCATTAATGAACCGGATCACGTTTTGCACTTCTTCCTCGTCTCCGTCAATGTGGATGAACAGTGAACCGTAAGCTCCATCCTTCGTCTGCGAAATTTTCCCTTGCAGAATATTGACGCTGACATTGAAGTTTCTGATCATCTCTGTAATCAGAGGCTGTTCAGCTGACTCACCGACAAATGTGAGCTGAACCATTTTTCCTGATGCTGTATCATCAAGAAGGTGCTGAAGCGTTTCTTTCGTTTCTTCTGGCTCTGTCACCTGTTGAACAAATCGTTTTGTCATTTGTTCCTTTGGATTTTTGAAGACGTCGAGAACCTCGCCTTCTTCGACCACCTTACCGTTTTCCATGACGGCGACTCTGTTGCAGATTTTGCGGATGACATGCATTTCGTGCGTAATCAGCACAATCGTCAAACCGAGTCTTTCATTAATATCGGACAATAGATCCAGAATTGAATCTGTCGTTTGCGGATCTAATGCTGATGTCGCTTCGTCACAAAGGAGAACCTTCGGATTGTTTGCAAGCGCTCTGGCAATTCCGACACGCTGCTTCTGACCGCCGCTCAGCTGGGACGGATATGATTTTTCTTTTCCTTCTAAACCTACCAGTTTAATCAGTTCATTGGCGCGCTTGATCCGCTCGCTCTTTTTCACCCCGGCAATTTCTAAAGGAAACATGATATTATCTCTGACAGTCCGCGACCAAAGCAAATTGAAATGCTGGAAAATCATACTGATCTCATGGCGTGCTTTTCTTAAACCGCGTCCATTTACTTCATTAATCTTTGTTCCCGCCACTTCCACGGTTCCTAAGGTTGGTTTCTCAAGGCCGTTCAGCAGACGGATTAAGGAACTCTTACCAGCTCCGCTATATCCTATAATTCCAAAAATCTCACCTTTTTTAATGGAAAGCGAGACATTTTGGACAGCATTGACATCTCCATGTTTCGACTTGTAAACTTTTGAAACATCCTGAAGATTGATCAAAGCAATCACCTGCCTTAACACTATTCTAAGAAATCTTCCGGTTTTTTCTGCAAAAGAAAAGCCTTTCTGCACACTTGAGCAGAAAGGCTTATATAAAATGCCTTTCTCTCATCTTTCAAAGCTGAACGCTTCGTGTGAATTGGCACCATTTCAACAGTGTTGATGGTTGCCGGGCTTCATAGGGCACTTCCCTCCACCTCTCTTGATAAGAGAAATATATAGTCTTTTTCGTCCGGAAATTCTTAATGTAGAATAGCACGGCGAATGATTAAATGTCAATAAAATAAATGATGACAACTTTTACTATTATAATAATTTATTATTTTTCAATTCTTAGAAATCCTCTGAAAAAATCCATTTGTCAGCCAGAGAATGGCTTCTAGCTTTAACAGGGCCCTGAATGACCCCTTTACTTTGAGGCTTCCGCTCTGAATCAAGTGCTGAAGGGAAATGTCTCCGTGCAATAAATCAATAATTTCCGTTTGATTTCCGTAAAAGGTCAGGTTGGACGTTTGGGGCGGAGAAACTTTTTTCATTTCTCCCTGTTCGTTTATTGAGACGGTTAAGGCTTCTGCTTCTCCTTGAAAGGTAATGAGCAATGTTGAGGCATTCAAAAGGGGTTTTAAAAACAGATGCTGATACTCATCTTCTAAAACTTCCGCTTTCTCCATATGTACAACCTCCTATTTGTTGGTCATACATACACATTTCTCTCTCTGTCGCAAGAACCCCTTTATAAAACGAACGACAATTTCGTTGGATATGCTGAGAAATATGTCATAATTGGGATGCGGAAGATGATTTTTGTTTGATCAGCTCATATAAATAAGAAACGGAATGAAACGCATATCCTCTTTCGACCACCTTTCCGCCTTTAAACAGCAGAAAACAAGGGACACTTTCAATTTGATATGCTTTTGCAAATGTCGGAGAGTAATTGACATTGTTTTGATAGAAGGCGACATCAGGCAGCATTTCTTTCACCACTGTCAGCATTTTGCTTGCAAGCTGGCAGGTGCCGCAAAACGGAGTATATAAATATAGAAGGTACACATCATCTTCAATGTGATCAATTTCGTGTTCTTGGAGTTCTTTCATGCTATACACCTCGTGACTTTCTTTCAAGAAAAATAGTATGGACATTCAGATTCGCACGCAGCAAGACAGAGGCGACATGGTGCCTGGGCGCAGCCGCTACTTCCTTATAGGCTCTGTCGATATGGAGATGGCAGGCTTCATTAAATTCACGCTTCAGCTGTTTTCTCAATTTCTCGCCTGATTCATCAGCATCAACTAATATATAGACGTCTTTATCATAAAGCTCGTCAGCCAATTCCTCAAGCTTCAGCTGGCTGATTGTTCCGTTTGTGCAGATAATGCGCACCGGTTCATTCAGGACGCTTTCGATTTTCTCTTTATCTGATTTCCCCTCGACAATCATAACCTTTTCCAGCTCATCCATCTTCTTCACCTGCCGCGTCAAATTTGAAACGTTCAGATTGTAAAAGAAGGCAGTGAAATTCACCGCCAACATTTAACACCAGCCGTTTTCGTAGTCACAATCTACATATTTTGCGTCGTCACCAGAGACCACATCGGCTGTCTTATAAAACTTCTCATTTTCAAAGGAATAACCGGACTTAAGCTCATATTCATTCATGCTTGTCATTTGGCCGATCATCTCATTATCATGATATAATGAGAGCCGGCCATTTTGAAAGCGGCCTGTCACGTCGTTGGTGACATCGAGCTTTTGTTTGTCGAAAGCCATATTGGACACCTCCCATAACGTTAGCGTGTCCAATTGCTTTTACGGCTATCCTGTTTTAGTCTTCTTGTGTCATCTCTTCGTATTGCTCTGCTGTCATCAGTTTTTCAATTTCAGAAGCGTCAGTCGGCTCAACGACGATCATCCATGCTTTTTCGTACGGAGATTCGTTGACGAATTCCGGACTGTCATCAAGATCTTCGTTTACTTCCACAACAGTTCCGTTAATCGGCGCATAAAGCTCAGATACCGTTTTAACGGATTCAACACTGCCGAATGGCTCGTCCGCTTTGATTTCAGCGCCCACTTCAGGAAGTTCGACAAACACGATGTCGCCTAGCTCGGACTGGGCAAAATGCGTAATTCCGATTCTGGCTTTTTCTCCTTCAACTTTTACCCATTCGTGTTCTCCTGAGTAACGCAAATCTTTTGGTATGCTCAATTGAATCCCTCCATTTTTTACAGCACTACAATAAGAAGATACCACACTTTTCAAAAAAAATTTACATTAAGCCCAGTTTTCTTCAAATTGGTCTTCTTTAAATCCGACAGTCACTTTTTCGCCGTCTGTTGTAAGCGGGCGTTTGATCAGCATTCCGTCTGAAGCCAGCAGTTCGAGCTGTTCGTCCTCTGACATGTGATACAGCTTTTCCTTGAGGTTGAGCTCGCGGTATTTCATGCCACTCGTGTTGAAAAATTTCTTGAGATCCAGCCCGCTTTTTTCATAAAGCGCTTTTAATTCTTCTTTGCTTGGCGGCTGCTCAGCAATATGTATTTCGTTTATTTCTTTCCCATGCTCTTCAAGCCACTTCTTTGCTTTGCGGCACGTTCCGCATTTAGGGTACCAGTAAAAAGTTAACGACATCTTCTTCCCCCTCAATAAAATAATCGAGGTTATTTTAACACAGTTTGTTTTAAAAACCTAAAACAGTGCTTCTTAAAAAAGAGCTCCGCGCATGCGGAGCTCATGGCCAATCAGACAATATATTTCTCAGCCTCAAAAATGCCTGCCGCCGCCTCGCGTTTTTTCTGAATCACGTTTTTAGGCGTTACGCGTGTCAGCTTTCGCAGAGCGGAAAGCATCATGCGGAGGGAGTCTCCTTCTTCCATGGCGATAAGGGATTCCTTCGCATGCGCTTCAATTTCGTTAAAGGCTTCTTGAACGAAAATTTCTGTGTACAGCACCTTTTGCGCAGCTTTTTCAGCGCCTTGTGCTGCAATGGCCTTTTCCGTTCTGAGCACGGCCGATTCCATTGCGTATACATTGCTGACAATATCCGCGACGTTCACGAGAATTTCTTGCTCATGATCGATGGCTTTTCCGTATTTTTGCGCAGCTAGGCCGGCGGCAAACAACGCAATTTTTTTCGCTTGCTTAACGATATATTTCTCTTGCTCTAAGACGCCGCTTCCAGGCTCTTCAGGCATAAGCATCATGAGTTCTTCCTGCAGCGACTGCGCTTTTTCAAATAGAGGCAGCTCGCCTTTTAGCGCTTTTTTCAGGAAAGTGCTTGGCACGATTAATCGGTTGATTTCGTTTGTGCCTTCAAAAATTCGATTGATCCTTGAATCCCTATACGCTCTTTCTACTTCGTACTCCTGCATAAAGCCGTAGCCTCCATGAATCTGAACGCCTTCATCAACAATATAATCAAGCGTTTCAGAGCCAAACACCTTATTCAGAGAGCATTCGATGGCGTATTCCGCAATTGACTTGGCGATTTGCCGGCCGTCCTTGAGATCTTCGGCCGTGAACTGGCTCATATTGTCTTCAAACAGCCCGACGGTTCTGTATACAGAGCTTTCCATCGCATACAGCCTTGAGGCCATTGTCCCGATTTTTTCCTGTGTCAATGAAAAACCTGCAATCGGGGTTTTAAATTGGCGGCGCTGATTTGCGTATGCCGCAGACAGCTCGATGACCCGTTTAGATGCGCCAATTGTGCCAACCGCCAGTTTGTAGCGGCCAATGTTTAAAATATTAAAGGCGATGACATGCCCTTTGCCGATTTCTCCGAGCAGGTTTTCCTTCGGCACTTCAGCTTGATCCAAAATGAGGGTCCTCGTCGATGATCCTTTGATTCCCATTTTCTTTTCTTCCGGTCCCGTGGAGACACCCGGGAACTCTTTTTCTACAATAAAGGCTGAAAACTTGTCGCCATCCACTTTAGCGTAAACCACAAAAACATCGGCAAAAGCAGAGTTGGTAATCCACTGTTTTTCCCCAGTTAATACATAATGCGTTCCTGCTTCGTTCAGCACGGCTGTTGTTTTTGCTCCAAGTGCATCAGACCCAGAGCCAGGCTCAGTCAGAGCATAAGCCGCGATCTTTTCGCCTGAAGCGAGGCCAGGCAAATATTTTTTCTTTTGTTCTTCTGATCCGAAAAAGACGATCGGCAAGGAACCGATGCCGACATGCGCGCCATAGGAAAGAGAAAAGCTTCCCGCACGAGAAAATTTCTCAGTGATGAGCGCCGAGCTGATCTTATCTAGGCCGAGCCCGCCGTATTCTTCCGGCACATCGGCGCCAAGCAGCCCTAGTTCGCCCGCTTTCTTCAACAGTCTGACAGAATGCTCAAATTGATGGTTTTCGATGTCATCTATATGAGGGAGAACATCTTGCTCGATATAATCCTCTGTTGTTTTCGCAATCATTTTATGCTCGTCAGTGAAATCCTCCGGTGTATACATTTGATCGTATGTGACATCCTCGATTAAGAATCCGCCGCCTTTTAGTACGTCAGCCGTTTTTTTTGCCATTTGTTTTTCCCCCTTTAGCATAATTCAAATACACCGGCCGCTCCCATCCCGCCGCCGATACACATGGTCACGACTCCAAATTGCTCGTTTCTCCGTTTCATTTCATGGATGAGTGAGAGTGTAAGCTTTGTGCCCGTACAGCCAAGCGGGTGCCCAAGCGCGATTGCGCCCCCGTTGACATTCACTTTTTCTTCATCAATTCCCAATTCTCTGATCACTTGAATGGCCTGTGAGGCAAAAGCTTCGTTCAATTCAAACAAGCCGATGTCCTGCAGCTGAAGGCCGGCAAGCTTCAAAGCGCGTGGAATCGCTTCCACCGGCCCGATTCCCATGACTTCCGGCGGCACGCCGCCTACTGCAAAGGAGCGGAATTTCACAAGCGGGGCCAGGCCAAGAGCATCGGCTTTTTCCCGGTCCATCAGCATGACAGCCGCCGCTCCGTCACTCGTCTGCGAGGAGTTGCCCGCGGTCACCGTTCCGTCAACGGAAAAAGCCGGGCGCAATGTCGCTAAGATGTCTGCAGTCGTTTGCGGGCGAACACCTTCATCCTGAGAAAACACGAATTGTTTTTCCTGCGGCTTATGGTTTTCTCCGATTTCTGTCACCGTCACTTCGACAGGTACAATCTCATCTTTAAATTTCCCTTCTGCAAGGGCTTTAGCGGCGTTTTGATGGCTGCGAACGGCAAACGCATCTTGATCCTCACGGGAGACGCCGTATTTTCTCGCAACCTGCTCGGCTGTATGGCCCATGCTCATATAATATTCCGGTGCCTGTTCTGCCAAAGCAAGGTTCGGCCGGGTGACATGCCCCATCATCGGCACCTGTGACATGGATTCTGCTCCGCCAGCAATCGCTGTATCGTAGGCGCCGAGCATAATTTTTTCTGCCGCATATGCAATAGACTGAAGGCCGGATGAGCAATACCGGTTGACTGTAATCGCCGGAACCGTGTATGGCAATCCCGCGAGCGCCCCGATATTTCTCGCCATATTAAGCCCCTGTTCCGCTTCAGGTGTTGCACAGCCGATAATCAAGTCATCAATATTGCCTTCGTAGCCGCCTGCCCGTTTCAGCGTTTCTTTTACGCAAATCGCTCCCAAATCATCCGGGCGAACGGTGGCCAACGATCCTTTTTTTGCTTTCCCAACCGGTGTTCTTGCACCTGATACAATGACTGCCTCTTTCATAAGCTCCCTCCTAATTCCGTAAAGGTTTACCTTTCACAAGCATATGCTGCATTCTCGCTTGAGATTTTGCCTCTCCCGCTAAACTCAAAAACGCTTCTCTTTCGATCTCCAATAAATACTCTTCATCAACCTCTGTACCGAACGGCACTTTTCCGCCCGCAATGACATAAGCGAGTTTTTTCGCAATCTTGAAATCATGCTCAGATATATAGCCAGACAGTTTCATCTGCTCAGCGCCAAGCAAGAGTGCTGCATAACCGGTTTCTCCCGGCACCTTGACCTTTTCTTTTACAGGCGGCCGCCAGCCGGTATCGTATAAGGATGCGGCCAGCTGCTTCGCATCATACAGCAGGTGGTCTTGATTCACGCTGATGTGGTCCGTTTCTTTTAAAATGTTCATCTCACGAGCCTCTTGGGCGGAAGCGGAAACCTTCGCCATCGCAATTGTTTCAAATGTTTTCATTGCCGCATTCATCGGATCATGGCCGCGGCGAAGATGATTGATGTACAGCTCTTTGTTTCCCCCTCCGCCAGGGATGAGGCCGACACCGGATTCTACAAGTCCCATATAGGCTTCGCTTGCCGCTTGAGTGCGAGCCGCAGGCAGGCATACTTCCGTTCCTCCGCCGAGCGTCATGCCAAATGGCGCGGCGACGACCGGTTTCGCACTGTATTTGATCTTCATCATCGTCTCCTGAAAACGGCGTATCACAAAATCAACTTCCAAAAAGTTGTCATCTTGGACTTCCATTAAGATCATGGCGAGATTTGCGCCGACGCAGAAATTTTTCCCTTGGTTGCCGATGACAAGGCCCTTGTAATTCCGTTCTGTTTCCTCTAATCCTTTGTGGATCATTTGAATGATATCGAGGCCGATCGCATTGCTTTTCGAATGAAATTCAAGAAGGGCCACATCATCTCCAAGGTCAATTAAGCTTGCTCCGCTGTTTTTCGCAATCACGCCTTTTGTTTCTTTAAGTGCTTGTAAATGAATTCGTTTTTTGTTTTCTTTCACGGCTCTGTATTCGCCGCGGTCATAATAAAATACCGTTCCGTTCTCTTTGATGTAGAAGGTTTCATTTCCTTTGTCCAGCATCTCTTTTATCCAGCCAGGCATATCTGCTCCAAGCTGCTCAAGCTTTTCCGCTGACTGCCTGAGGCCGATGGCGTCCCACATTTCAAAAGGCCCCAGTTCCCAGCCGAACCCCCACTTCATGGCTTGGTCAATCGCATGAATATCATCGGCAATCTCACCAAGCAGCTCGGCTGAGTAAAGCAGGGTTTGAGAAGTGATATTCCACAGCAATCGGCCGGCCCTGTCATCCGAATAAATAAGCGCTTTCATTTTGGCTTTTGTCCCTTTTGCCTGTTTTGCCGCTTCAAGTGCCGGTGTTTTCATTTTTGTCCGCTCGCCATAAGTAAGCGTCACTGGGTCAAGCTCATAAATAATTTTTCCTTCTTTTTTATAAAAGCCTTGGCTGGCCTTACTTCCGATCCACCCTTTTTCCAGCATATCGTTCATGAAGCTTGGAAGGCGAAACACTTCTTTCTCATCGCCATCGGCTTTGTCATACACATTTCGGGCAACGTGGGCGAATGTATCGAGGCCGACAACATCAAGCGTTCTGAAGGTCGCGCTTTTCGGCCTGCCGATCAGCGGACCTGTGATCGAATCAACCTCTCCGACCTGATAGCCGCCTTTCAGCATTTCTTGGACTGTCACGAGAAGCCCGAATGTTCCGATTCGGTTTGCGATAAAGTTCGGTGTGTCCTTTGCTGTAACAACGCCTTTACCGAGGACATTTTCTCCGAAAGCTGTCATAAACTTTAAAATATCAGGATCCGTTTCCTTAATCGGAATGATCTCCAGCAGCTTTAAATAGCGTGCGGGATTAAAAAAATGCGTTCCAAGAAAATGGGCTTTAAAATCATACGACCGGCCTTCAGCCATTTCCTGCACTGATATGCCGGATGTGTTGCTTGAGACGATGCTTCCAGTCTTTCGATGTTCATCCACAAGAGCGAAAATTTTCTTTTTGACTTCAAGGTTTTCGACAACGACCTCAATAATCCAATCTGCTTCTTTCAGTTTTTCTGCATCATCCTCCAGATTGCCCGGTGTAATATAGGAGGTGTTTTTCGCTGAGGTGAGGGGAGCGGGCTTTTGTTTCAGCAGTTTTTTCACCGCCTGCCGGCTAAGCCTGCTGCGCACCTCCGGACTGTCCTTCGTCAGCCCCTTTTTTTCCTCTTCCTTTGTCAAATCGTTCGGCACAATATCTAGCAGCAGGACAGGAATTCCGATGTTAGCCAAATGCGCCGCAATCCCGGAACCCATTACCCCCGATCCTAAAACGGCTGCCTTCCGAATGTGTTTGTGCATGAGATATCCCCCTTGAACATTGAATGAATAGTCATTCATTTTTTGACTAAAAAAAATGAAACCCGTTTCTTCTTTCATCTTAAAAGATTTCTGGTTCGACTTCAATAGCTAATTTGTTTTTTTGTATGAAGCCTATAAAAGACGGGTAACTTAATCCCGGAGGTGAAGGGAATGGTGCGAGAGAAAAAAAATCCGTCTTCTGCGGCAGTCAGCGCGGCGAGCGTAAAGGGAGATGCCGGTCCGACTCAGCATTACGGCGGCGGAAAACGGACAAGTCAAAATCAGCAGTATAAAAAACATAACATGGAACAATCATAATGCAGCTGCTTCCCGCGGCTGCTTTCACTTTTTCAGAATTCCTTTTAATACAAATGCTGCATTGGCGGGCCGTTCGGCAATTCTTCTCATAAAGTAGCTGAACCAGTCTGTTCCATATGGGACATACACACGCATTCTGTAGCCTTCTTTCGCGAGTTCCTTCTGACGCTCTGGCCTGATGCCGTATAGCATTTGAAACTCAAATTGCGATGCGGGGATTTGATGTTCGTCGACGAGCTTTTTCGTATATGCAATAATGTCATCGTCATGTGTGGCGACAGCCGTGTAGTTCCCGCTTAATAGCTGCAGCTTTATTAAGCTCTGAAAATGCAGGTCTGTTCCTTTTTTGTCAGGAAACGCTACAGCCGCAGATTCTTTATAAGCGCCTTTCACAAGTCTGAGATTCGGCTTTACGTCACGCATCTTTCTAATATCTTCTGCCGCTCTGTACAGATACGCCTGAATGACCGTGCCAAGCTTCTCAAATTCCTGTTTGCATTGCCTGTAAATAGAAAGTGTCTGTTCATAATGAGAATAGTCTTCCATATCAATGGTCACAGCAACATTATATTGCTTCGCAACGGAAAGAATGGCGCGCAAATGAGTAAGAGCAAGTTCTTCTGAAAGATCGAGCCCGATTGAGGTCAGTTTAAGTGAAAGCTCCGACTCCAATTGATGTTCGGCAATGGCTTGAATGGCTTTCTTGCATTCCTCTGCGACCTGGTTCGCTTCTTTTTCCGAAGCTGCATACTCGCCTAAATAATCAATTGTTGCACACAAACCGGATCTGTTTAGCCTTTTGACGGTCTTAACTGCCGATTCAATCGTATCCCCTGCGACAAATCTTCGTGCTCCAAGCCTCTTTCCATATGCTTTTGCGAACTTGGTAAGCGTTTTATTTTGAGATAAAAATAAAAACACATGTCTCAACATCCGACTCCCTCCCGCCATCATCTTCAAAACACCTGTATACAACTCCCAGTCTGAAGGAAACTATAAAATGAACTGAAATCAAAGGAGGATCACAATGGACAATCAGCAGCAATCTCAAATGCCGCCTTCCGTTATTTCAACAAAGGATCATTTGTATCTCAATGACATGCTGAACTGGAATTTGCTCGCGATGAAAAAAGCTCATTTCATGGCGCAGCAGTGCCAGGATCAAACGTTAAAGCAAGAACTCGATCGCGTCGGACACATGCATCATGATCACTATCAAAGAATATTAAAGTACCTGCAGCCAGGGCAGCAGCAGTCCGGCTACATTCAATAAGGAGGCGTCAGAATGAATCAACAAAATCAAAAAATCAGCAACCCTCAGACACCTGTACCGACAACATCGGAAATGAATGACAGAGATTTCGTCAACGAACTGCTGACAACCGAAAAATACATGACAACAGCTTATTGCACAGCATTGCACGAATTCAGCCACGAGTCTCTTTATCAGGATATTCAATCCATTTTTGATGAGTCACAAAAAGCGCAAAGAAAACTGTATGACCTCATGTTCCAATATGGATGGTATTCTGTTGAAGCGGAGGATGCCCAAAAGCTGCAGCAATCCTATCAAAAATTCCAGCAGACCATTCAGCAGCAGTCTCCTTATCAGCAGTAACAATATTAGAAAAAGGATACGATGTTCTTTCGGACATCTATCCTTTTTTTTGTGTAAAATCAGTTGACTTTTCATTTACGCTTATTTATATTTAATAAGCATTAACTATTTTGTCATCAAAATATATATACAGTGTATGTAACAGAGGGGAATTGAATATGAAGAGTGCGGATCAGTTAATGTCCGATATCCAATTATCGCTTCAGGCGCTCTTTCAAAAGATACAGCCTGAAATGCTGGAAAGCATGGAGAAACAAGGTGTCACCCCAGCGCAGCTGTTTGTGCTGGCCAGCCTAAAGAAACACGGCAGCCTCAAAATTTCTGAAATTGCCGAGCGTATGGAGGTGAAGCCAAGCGCGGTGACGTTAATGGCAGATCGCCTTGAACAAAAAAATCTTATCGCCAGAACACACAATACAAAAGACAGGCGAGTGATTGATCTCAGTCTTACTGATGAAGGAGACAGAAAGTTCGAGGAGATTTTGGCAGGCAGAAAGGCCATTATGGCGCGCTATCTTTCCTTTTTGACGGAGGAGGAGATGCTTCAGGCGGCGCATATTACAGCAAAGCTCGCACAGGCAGCAGCGGAAACTGATGAAAAGCAAAACATGAAAAGAGGAAACGGATGAAAATGAGTAAAGAAGGCAAACAATCCAAACGGACGCTATTAATAACAGGCTTAATTATTGCCATGTTTTTTTCAGCCCTTGACGGTACCATTGTCGGAACGGCCATGCCGAAAATTGTCGGTGATCTGGGCGGTTTGAGCATGATGACCTGGCTGACAACTGCATATTTGTTAACATCAACAACCATTGTTCCAATTGCCGGCAAGCTGGCTGATTTATTGGGACGCCGCATTGTCTATGTATCAGGTTTGATTATTTTTATGGCCGCTTCTGCTTTATGCGGAATGGCCAACAACATGACAGAATTGATTATCTTCCGTGGACTGCAGGGAATTGGCGGAGGCATCATGATGCCGATGGCGATGATTGTTATCGGTGACTTGTTCACAGGAAAACAGCGTGCTAAATTCCAAGGAGTCTTTGGCGCGATTTACGGGCTGGCTTCAGTAATTGGACCGCAAATCGGCGGCTGGATTGTAGACTCGTTAAACTGGAAATGGGTTTTCTATATTAACCTGCCAGTCGGAATTATTGCGGTTATTTTCATTGCAAGAGGATTACAGGGACGCCAGCAGACTGGTCCGATCAACTTCGACATCGCTGGTATTTTCACGATGATTGTCGGTGTTGTCAGCCTCTTGCTCGCCTTAAGCTTTGGCGGAAAAGATTACGCATGGGATTCATGGCAGATTCTTGGTTTGTTCGCTCTCGCACTGATCGGCATTGTCAGCTTTATTATCGTAGAATCAAAAGCAAAAGAGCCAATCCTGCCAATGTATTTATTTAAAAACAGAACATTTACCTTTTTAAACTTGATCGGCTTCTTTATGAGTATCGGTATGTTTGGCGCCATTACGTTTGTTCCTTTCTTTATGCAAGGAATTGTCGGTGTAAGTGCGTCTGAATCGGGTACAATTATGACACCGATGATGATCTCTATGATTATCACAAGTATTATCGGCGGCCAGCTTGTATACAAAATCGGAATTAAACCGCAAATCATTACAGGCATGCTGATTATGGCCGGCGGATTCTTGCTGTTAACGACATTGGATCTTGACACGAGCAAGCTTGTCGCTACATCATATATGGCGATTATTGGCCTTGGAATGGGTCTTGTTATGCCGATTCTGACATTGGCTTTACAGGAAAGCTTTTCGAAAGAGGAGCTTGGCGTTGTCACCTCATCCAGCCAATTCTTCCGTTCTATCGGCGGAACATTCGGCATTACCATGCTGGGAGCCGTAATGAATGCGAGATCAGGAAATCTATTAACAGATAAATTGGTACCGTATTTAGACTCTCTTCCGGCACAGGCAAGCTCGTTTGCCGCCCAGCTAAAGGGTATGATTGATACAAATCCGCAAGGGCTGCTGCAATCACTGTTCAGTCCGGACGCAGTCAAACAAATCCCTGCGGCTTTCTCATCCCATATTGTGCCGATTTTAAAAACATCGTTGATGGATTCACTCCACAGCGTGTTTTATACAGGTCTGATCTTTATCGCAGTCGGAGCCGTATTTACATTGTTCTTAAAACCTATCAAACTATCAAATAAGAAAACGGGAGAACAAGTGAAAGAGAAAGCGGCAAAAGCCGTTGAATCACCTTCCCATTAATAGAGCACCCCGCGGGTATCAAACCGCGGGGTTTTTTTATTCAATCATCTGGGCCCTTCCATTTCCGAAAGACCAATCCTCATCCTGATTTCCGGCCAGCATGATAAACACATCCTCTTTTCTTACGCCAAGCTCGGAATGAATCCGGCTTGCGATTGAGCTGTAAAGCGCTTTTTTCTGTTCAGTTGTTCTTGAGTGTTTCAGTGTAAAATGAATATATATCAGTTCATCAGTACGCTCAACTTGGAGATAAAATGGATCATAGAAAAATTCGCCTTTTTCATATTGCTTGATAACTTGAAAATAGTCATCTTCCGGCACATTGATTTCTTCAATCATCGATTGGTGGATAGCCCTGCTCAGTTTTTGAAGCCACGCTTCGCTTCTTCCCGACCGTAAATGAATCTGTACAAATGGCATCTCCCTGCACCCCTCTCATTACAGCGTCTGTCCGCTGTCAATTGTGATGATTTGGCCTGTGAGTGATTCCTGTTCAACTAGTGAACAAATCAATTTGGCAACATCATCCGGTTCAGCAATATACTGCAGCGGCAAAGAACCGATCATGCTTTTCATTTTTTCTTCCCGGCCATCCCACCATCTCGTTGCCACAGCTCCTGGTGCTACACCGCTCACTCTGATGTCAGGCGCTAAAGCGTGGGCCAATGATTTCGTTAAACCGTGGACCGCCGATTTTGATACTGCGTAAGGCATAGATGAGCCCGCACCGGTTAACCCTGCGATGCTGCCGACGTTTACGATCGCTCCGGCCTTGCTTTTCTTCATGAACGGAACCACTGCCCGCGCGCAGAAAAACATTCCTTTCACATTGACGGCATACAGCTCATCCCATATGTCTTCTGTCGCAGCCTCAAGATCATCCATTGGAATATGCCTTGTAATGCTGGCATTGTTGACTAAAATATCAACCGTTCTGTGTGTGTTCACGATTGCTTGAATCATATCCTGCACTTCGCTGCTTTTGGATACATCTGCTTGGATGGCGAAGGCTTGCCCGCCAGCTTTTTGAATCATTTCCACTGTTTCCTCCGCTTCTGATTGCGAACGTGAATAATTCACCGCAACAATCGCCCCGCGCTTTGCCAATTCCATACTGGCTGCTTTTCCGATTCCAGTGCCGCCCCCCGTTACGAGAGCTATTTTGTTCATGACATTCATTGCCGCCACTCCTTGCTGTTGACTAAAATAGATTTCTGATTCCATTGTAATCCAGCTTTGATGTTACGTATAATGATTGTTAAAGATACTTGATATCATTCAGATTGATATCAAATAAACGGAGGAGTTCAAAATGGAGAGCGGAGATTTACGTGTGTTTCAAATGGTAGCCCGTGAAGGGACCATTACGAAAGCGGCCCTGCAGCTTGGCTATGTGCAATCGAATGTCACGGCCAGAATTCAACAATTGGAAGCTGAGCTGGGTACGACGCTGTTTTTGCGCCACAATCGGGGCATGACACTTTCTGCAAGCGGAAAGCTGCTGCTGGACTACGCAAATAAAATTATCGGCCTTCTTGATGAAGCGTCTAAAGCGCTCTCATCCTCCGCAGAACCAAGCGGGCCGCTTATGATCGGCTCCACTCAGACAACTGCCGCGGTAAGGCTTCCAAAGCTTCTGGCATCTTATTATGAAGAACATCCAAACGTCCAGCTGTCTTTAACAACAGGACATACGCAATTTCTCCTTGATAAGGTTCTTCGTTATGAATTGGACGGCGCGTTTATCGGATGCGAGTGCAATCATCCTGAGCTCGAATCCTATCCGGCATTCGAGGAAGAACCAGTAGTTGTTTCGGCTGCCTCTGTGTCCGATGTTGAGGAAGCCATCACAAAGCCGATTCTCGTATACAGCACAGGCTGCTCGTATCGAGAAACACTTGAAAAATGGCTGCGCTCTGTCGGTGTCACACAGCCGGTCATTATGGAATTTGGTACGCTTGAAGCAATTATCGGCGGGGTTACAGCAGGTCTTGGCATCTCGTTGCTGCCTAGAACGGTTGTGCAAAAGCATGAGGCAGAAGGATCGATTCAATTGTACCCGCTGCCTGAAACACTCAGACAGATGAAAACAGAATTTATTGTTCGAAAAGATTCGTTTATCAGCAGCGCGCTGCGGACCTTTATGAATTCCTTTGCACCAGACAAAACGGATGAATCACAAAAAAGCAGCCTGCTATGATGAGCAGACTGCTTTTTGGCTATTGTTTGTTTCTATGCGCTTCATTTAATTCTTTAATATGCTGAATGACATCTTTAATGCCCTGCTTTGCCTCGGGATATGTCGCATTCCAATGCTTAGCGAGCGGAGGCATGCTCTTGGCTATATGCGTGTACAAAATCCATTGCTTCACTTCTTCTTTTAGCTCATCGTTTGTTTCACCAAGCAGAAGTTCCGTATACTTTTCCAGCAATCCATCCAGCTGCTCCTGAAGTTTTTGTTCCATTTTCCATCTTCCTTTCGAAAAAACAGCAAGGAGCTTTCTCAAATGAAAGCTCCTTCGCTGGCGTTATTTATCCATGTGATGTGAAAGCCGCTTCCTGGACAATGCATCTGCCCCTGCCATGAGGAATGCAAAGAGGCGTTCCGAACAGCGGGTCCTGTGTAACCTGACAGTTCATAGAAAACACATTTTGCACAAGGTCACAAGTGATAACCTCTTCCGGACGGCCTTCTGCATAAATCTGTTTATCTTTTATGGCCACAAGATGATGCGCATAGCGGCATGCCAGGTTTAAGTCATGGAGAACCATAACAATCGTCCGCTCTTCCTTTTCATTCAGCTCAAACAGCAAATCAAGAATTTCAATTTGATGCGTCATGTCTAAATACGTCGTCGGCTCGTCTAGAAGGATGATATCCGTTTCCTGGGCAAGCGTCATCGCGATCCAAGCCCGCTGGCGCTGCCCGCCAGACAAAGAATCAACGGCACGGTCAGCCATGTCCTCAAGCTTTGTTGCTTTAAGCGCTCTCTCAACTGCTTCCTCATCCTCTTTTGACCACTGCTTCAGCCAGTTTTGGTAAGGATATCTACCTTGTTTCACCAGCTGATGCACCGTCAGCCCCTCTGGAGCCGAAGGACCTTGAGGCAGGATGGCGAGCTCTTTTGCGACTTCCTTCGTCGGAAGCTTGGCAATCGCTCTTCCTTCCAGCAGCACTGAACCGCCTCTCGGCTTCATCAGGCGCGCTAATGAACGTAAAAGTGTCGATTTTCCGCAGCCATTGCTGCCAATAAATACGGTAATTTCACCTTTGGGAATTGTTAAATTCAACTCATCAATAATAACGGCATCCCCGTATCCTAAGCTCAGCGTTTCTGTAGAAATTGCACTCATACCCATAACCGCTCCTTTTTGCTGGCTTTTTAGCAGCACTATGTATTGCACGTTTTCTATATACATGCTTTTCAGTCAATTGTCATCAATGCAAGTGATTCCGATATTCAGCCATTTGATATGGTCATCTATCCCACATTGTAGCAGAAAACACTGACTTTGAAAATCATTTTCAATTAGTTTTTTGGACATAATTGGCGTTTATGGTTTATTTATCACACGATTATTTCTTGATTTCTCTGATGGAGCCGTCCTTCAGCTTTAGTTTTAAATCGATATGATCATAATGACTGTCCAGATTAAATGCTGCCAGTACGCTGTGTATCACTTCTGTTTCAGCCATTTGATCTGTCACGGAAAGCTCGCTCAGAATCATTTTCATCTCATCCAATGCTTCTTCTCCCTCCTGATTGACACCGGAGAGCTTATCCTGTATTTCCGCTTTTTCCTGAGTCCCGTTCTTTGTATAGATTCCTTCATAACGGTTATGCTCACCATCCCCGTAGCTCACACGAAGCGAAAAATTGCTGTAGGGAACGGACTTCAGCTGGGTGACGGCTGTATTTTCTCCTTCTGCCTGCTGCTGGTCTTCATTGAGACGGCAGCCTGCAATCAGAACCACTGCGAGACATACAGCCCCGGCTGCTCTGATCAAATGCATATGTTTCCCCCCTGTAGGATTCCATTTGTTTTAGGTATATCCAGAGAATGAAATCCTCATTCAGAGAAGAATTGAAAAAGCCGTGGCATTTAACGCCACGGCTTTTTCTTTAAGATTCGGTCATTTGCAAAAAGGTTTCGGCGTCACGCACAGCCAGCTTGATGGCATTCTCCCAGAAATCGCGCTTCGTGATGTCAGCACCCAAATGCTTCATCGCCAAATCCTCCACGGTCATAGAAGCCGTATCACGCAATAGTGCCATATACTTCTCTTCGAATGTGTCTTTTTCTTCAAGCGCCAGCGCGTAAATACCAAGAGAAAACAGGTAGCCGAATGTATAAGGGAAATTGTAAAACGGCACCCTCGTGATGTGAAAGTGAAGCTTTGATGCCCAAAAAAGCGGATGATACTCTCCTAACGCATTACAGTAAGCCTCTCTTTGCGCCTCTTCCATCAGCTCATTCAATCGGCCGGCCGGTACCACTCCCCGCTTTCGTTCCTCGTAGAATCTCGTTTCGAATAAAAATCTCGCGTGAATGTTCATGAAGAACGCAACGCTTCTTTGCACTTTATCCTCCAGAAGAACAAGCTTTTCTTCCCTCGTCTCGGCCTGCTGGACAGTCGCGTCCGCCACTATCATCTCTGCAAACGTTGAAGCCGTTTCCGCAACGTTCATAGCGTAGGAACGGTTTAACGGCCTGACGTCGAGCATTGCTTCCTGATGGAACGCGTGCCCGAGTTCATGCGCAAGAGTAGAGACATTTGAGGCGCTGCCCGAAAATGTCATGAAAATCCGGGATTCCCCGCTGTCAGGAAAACTGGTGCAAAAGCCGCCGACTCTTTTTCCACTTCTGTCTTCCGCCTCAATCCAGCCGTCCCGAAACGCTTTTTCAGTGAATGAGGACAGCTTTTTGCCAAACGTTGAAAACTGGCTGGTAATAATATTCGCGGCTTCATCATAGGAATAGGCCTTTCCGTCAGAACCGATCGGCGCCTCAACATCGTACCAGCTAAGCTTTTCAAGACCGAGCATGGATGCTTTCCGGTTCAAAAACTGAACGAACGGCTGCTTGTTTTCAGTGATGACCTGCCACATCGTATCAAGTGTTTCTTTTTTCATCCTGTTGATCTGCAGCGGTTCCTTCAGGACATTCTCCCAGCCGCGCGCTTTATAGGTTTCAAGCCGAAATCCCGCCAAATGATTCAGCGTGCTGCTGAAAAGATCCTGCTTGCTTTCCCATGCTTGATGGAAACGTTCATAAACTGCTTTTCTGACAGCCCGGTCTTGATGGTCCATCATATTCTCCGCCTGACCGACAGACAATTGCTTGTTTTCACCGTTTTCCTCATACGGGATCGTCATTTTCCCGACTACCATATTGTATAAGTCACTCCAAGCGTGATATCCATCCACCGCAAGGTTTCCGATCAGTTTTTCTTTACCTGGACTAAGCTTTTCGGCAACCCTCTGTCTTCTTTCATTTAATATGTAAGATATATCGCGTAATCCCGGTTTTGTTAGCAATTCATTCCACACGTCTTGATCTACGTCCACAAGTTTATGATCTAATGTAACGAGTGACGATTGAAAATCCGCGTAAAGCCGATTCATAAGCGACTGATGCTCTATAGCCTTTTGATCATTGATATTCTGGGCCTGAAGGCAAGCAACGAAAGCGCCCGCCTGCTGAAGCTTGACGGATGTCTGTTCGAATAAATCTAGCAACGCGGCCAGCTCATCAGCCTCTTCAGACGATGCAGGCACCTGAAACGCATCAGTCATGTCTTGAAATGCACGCAGACTTTGTGACAGCTTCTCAACATACCCTTTGAATTCTTCTGATTGGCTCCCGCCCTTAAAAAATGAATCAAGATCCCATTTTTGGTCTACCCCTTGCAGCGCCATATCACAAAACCCCTTTCCTTCTTTCGTTATATTATAGAACAATTCTGAATTATTGTATAAAAATTTCTATTACAGGCGTCATTTCGTGTTCAGGATAGTACAATAGCTGTAGCAGTTTAATAGGAGGGTTAGGATGAATAAAAAAATAGCAATCGTAACAGGAGCATCAAGCGGCTTTGGTTTGCTTGCAGCTGTAAGGCTCGCCCGATCGTTTTTCGTGATTGCCACATCAAGACAGCCTGAAAAAGCGGAACAGCTTCGGGAATTGGCTGCAGCACACAAGGTGTCTGATTCCATTCTCATTACGGCTCTTGATGTCACCGATGAACAATCTATAATCTCATTCGGAAAAGCCATTAGTGCTTACGCCCCGATCGACCTACTCGTCAACAATGCAGGAACGGCTTATGGAGGATTTATCGAGGATGTGCCGATGGAACATTTCAGACAACAATTTGAAACGAACGTCTTCGGAGTGATCCATGTGACAAAAACCGTGCTGCCTTACATAAGAAAACATGGCGGCGCAAAGATTATAAACGTGAGCAGCATCAGCGGACTGACCGGGTTCCCTGCGCTCTCGCCCTATGTAGCTTCCAAGCATGCATTGGAAGGTTTTTCTGAAAGCCTGCGTATCGAGCTGCTTCCGTTCGGTATCGAAACCGCTTTGATCGAGCCAGGCTCATACAAGACATCGATCTGGTCAACCTCATTATCAAATTTTATGTCGGAGCCTGCTGACGATTCAGCCTATCATCAATACTATAAAAAGATCCTTTCATACGTTGAAAAAAACGGAGAAGAAAGCGGAGATCCCCAAGAGGTTGCCGACCTCATTTATCAATTGGCAACAACAAAGCATTTAAAAAAATTGCGATACCCGATTGGAAAAGGCATCAAGCTTACCCTGCTGTTCCGATCGCTTTTTCCTTGGTCTGCGTGGGAATCTATCCTGAAGAAAAAACTATTCAGCTAATCTAAATTATAATTATTATAATTTAGTATTGATTTTTATTTAGTATATGATATAATTAAATTAACAGATCACAAGGAGGACGTTATCTTATGAAAACTGAAAACGCAAAAACAAATCAAACATTAGTTGAGAATTCAATGAACACACAATTATCAAACTGGTTTCTTTTATACTCTAAGCTCCACCGTTTCCATTGGTATGTGAAAGGACCTCATTTCTTTACATTGCACGAGAAATTTGAAGAACTTTATGACCATGCGGCGGAAACAGTCGATACCATCGCTGAGCGTCTGCTGGCGATCGGCGGGCAGCCTGTTGCCACAGTGAAAGAATACGCTGAGCATGCATCTATCACAGACGGCGGAAACGAAACATCAGCCTCAGAAATGGTACAAGCATTGGTTAACGACTACAAACAAATCAGCAGCGAATCTAAATTCGTGATCGGCCTGGCTGAAGAAAATCAAGACAATGCGACAGCGGACTTATTTGTCGGATTAATTGAAGAAGTTGAAAAACAAGTGTGGATGCTTTCCTCTTATTTAGGATAGCAAAAAAGCTGAACCTTAATTGGGTTCAGCTTTTTGTTTTCTTCTTAGCTTGAGCTGCTTTCTGTATGCTTCGTCAGTGTCACGTTCAACGTTTTCGTTTTTCCATTTCGCAGCACTTGGATTGTTGTTTGATCTCCGACTTTTAAGTCTTTGTAAAGGATCTGGCGGATATCCGCGCTGCTTTCCACGTCTTTACCGTTTAGTTTGACAATAACATCCTCAGATTTTATGCCTGCTTTTGCCGCAGGTGAATTCGCTTGAACTTCTTTTACATAAACACCTTTGCCTAATTGATCCCCAAACAAGCCGAGCGTATTTTCCTGATAGGTTTCAGGAACTTGCGCCATGTCAATCATTTGCACGCCCAAAAACGGACGATCCACTTTTCCGTTTTTCAGCAGCTGGTCAACAATCGGCTCAACATCATTGCTTGGGATCGCAAATCCGAGTGATTCCACACCGCTTTCGCTCACCTTCAAGCTGTTGATGCCGATGACCTGGCCGCTTGCATTAATTAACGGACCACCGCTGTTCCCCGGATTGATCGCTGCATCAGTTTGCAGCACGTTCATTTCCACCGTGCCCTGTGTTGTATCCACATCAATTGTCCGGTTCAGCCCGCTAATGATGCCTTGTGTCACCGTACCGGAAAACTGCTGTCCGAGCGGGTTGCCGATAGCGATTACCTTTTCGCCCGTGCGCAGCTGTGAAGAATCACCAAAGCTCGCCACTTTTTTGACGTTCTTTCCGCTGATTTCCAAAACCGCCAAATCAGTAATGGTATCGCTGCCGACAAGCTTGGCAGTTTCCGTTTCTCCGTTGTATAGCGTAACAGTCAGCTTGTTCGCGCCTTCAACGACATGGTTGTTTGTAATGATATACGCTTTATTGCTGTCTTTTTTGAAAATAACACCTGACCCGGTTCCGCTTTCACTTTCTGAGCTGGAGCCGTCTCCCGTGCCGAATGTGTTATTTTGAGAGGTTTGGATATTTGAAATTCCGACAATCGTCGGCTCTAAATCCTCTACCATATCAGCGACGTTTGAAGCGTTCGTTATCGGTGTCGAAGTAAAATTATCAGACTGCACCTGTTTATTTGCAGAAGCGGTCTCGGTCGCCTGATTTTGGTCTGACGGCAGATAAGGCGCGATGCCAAGCATAAGGCCCCCGCCGATAATACCGCCTAAAATCGGGCTTAGCCATGCGGCTCTCCGTTTCTTTTCTTTTTTCACAGCCGTTTCTTGCTTTTCCATTTCTAACGCAGAAGCTGTTTCCTGCCGTCCCGCATCATACGACACAGGCGCGTCAAGCAATTCTTGTTCAGAATGTCCTATCAGCTTCTGGTTTTCTGTATTAGACTGTTCTGTATGTGAAGGTTCTGTTTGATGTTGATCGTTTTGGTCATCACGTCGATAATCCATGTTCTTGCACTCCTTTAACGGTTATTCATTTATCGTTACATATTCATCGCATGTACAAGTTCAATTGTCCCAATAATGAGGAGAAAAGCAAAGCACCAAAATAGAATATGTTTGATCATCCTACATCTTCCTCGCTCTTTTTCTCTTCCTTTCTTCCCTTAACCATATCATAAACAAACATTGTGGGATAAAAATGAAAAGAATATGTGAAATTATGAAAATTGCCAGCCGTATGTTAAAACTAGTTTATAATGACGTTGAAAGGATGTGAAGAGCCTTGTCATACACCATTTATCTAGTTGAAGATGAGGATAACCTGAATGAACTGCTGACGAAGTATTTAGAGAATGAGGGCTGGAACATTACATCTTTTACGAAAGGTGAAGACGCCAGAAAGAAAATGACACCGTCTCCCCACCTATGGATTCTCGATATCATGCTGCCGGATATCGACGGCTATACATTAATTAAAGAAATCAAGGCGAAAGATCCTGACGTGCCGGTCATTTTTATTTCTGCCCGTGATGCAGATATTGACAGAGTGCTTGGCTTAGAGCTTGGCAGCAATGACTACATTTCAAAACCGTTTCTGCCGCGGGAGCTGATTATCCGTGTGCAAAAACTGCTGCAGCTCGTATATAAGGAAGCTCCTCCTGTACAAAAAAATGAAATTGCCGTCTCCTCGTATCGGGTCTCTGAAGACGCCCGCGAGGTCTATGATGAAAACGGAAATATCATCAATTTGACGTCGAAGGAATTTGATCTCCTGCTATTATTTATCCATCATAAAGGGCATCCATACTCTCGTGAGGATATCCTCTTAAAAGTATGGGGACATGACTACTTCGGAACAGACCGGGTCGTTGATGACCTCGTTCGGAGACTGCGCAGAAAGATGCCAGAATTGAAGGTAGAGACGATTTACGGTTTCGGCTACAGGATGATGTCATCATGAAAAACAAACCGCTCGCGTTTCAGATATGGGTGGTTATCTCCGGCATCCTGTTAGCGATATCGATTTTACTGCTCGTGTTATTTTCAAACACGCTGCGCGATTTCTTCACCAATGAAACGTATACGACGATTGAAAATGAGCAGCATGTTCTGACGGAGTACCGCCTGCCGGGTTCAATTGAAAGGCGCTATTACAGTGAGGAAGCGACGGCGCCGACAACCGTCCGCTCCGTACAGCACGTGCTCCTGCCTGAAAATGAAGATGCTTCTTCAGACAAGGATTTAAGCATTCTGTCGTCTTCGTTTATCCACAAGGTATACAAGCTGGCTGATAAGCAGGAGGAAAAAAAGAAACGGTACAGCGCCGACGTCAATGGAGAGAAAGTGTTTTTTGTCATTAAAAAGGGACTTTCCGTCAATGGCCAATCAGCGATGATGCTCTCTTATGCGCTTGATTCTTATCGGGACGATTTGGCCTACACCTTGTTCAAACAGCTTCTGTTTATCATCGCTGTCGTCATTTTATTAAGCTGGATTCCGGCCATTTGGCTTGCAAAGTATTTATCAAGGCCACTCGTATCATTTGAAAAACACGTCAAACGGATTTCAGAACAGGATTGGGATGACCCAGTAAAAGTAGATCGGAAAGATGAAATCGGCAAATTGGGCCATACCATCGAAGAGATGCGCCAAAAGCTTGTGCAAAAGGATGAAACAGAAAGAACTCTGTTGCAAAATATCTCTCATGATTTAAAAACGCCGGTCATGGTCATCAGAGGCTATACACAATCAATTAAAGACGGGATTTTCCCTAAAGGAGATCTTGAAAACACTGTAGATGTCATAGAATGCGAAGCGCTTAAGCTGGAGAAAAAAATAAAGGATTTATTATATTTAACGAAGCTGGATTATTTAGCGAAGCAAAAAGTGCAGCACGACATGTTCAGTATCGTGGAAGTGACGGAAGAAGTCATCGAACGATTGAAGTGGGCGCGGAAAGAACTATCGTGGGAAATTGATGTAGAAGAGGATATTTTGATGCCTGGTGATCCGGAGCAATGGAACAAACTCCTCGAAAACATTCTGGAAAATCAAATCCGCTATGCTGAGACAAAAATAGAAATCAGCATGAAACAAGATGATCGAAATATTGTGATCACCATTAAAAATGACGGTCCGCATATTGAAGATGAGATGCTCTCCAGCCTCTATGAGCCTTTTAATAAAGGGAAGAAAGGCGAATTCGGCATTGGTCTAAGCATCGTAAAACGAATTTTAACTCTTCATAAGGCGTCTATCTCAATTGAAAATGACAAAACGGGTGTAACATACCGCATAGCAGTGCCAAAATAGACTGTAGATGTTTTTGCAGTCTATTTTTTTATGTGAAAGAATAGCCGTTAAAATCTCTGTAATTTGTTTTGAGCGGCTGTTTGCATTGATGAACCCATTTTTTCTCTGACAAGGTCTGCTTCGGATATTTGACTTTCTCCACTTTGATACCTCTGTTTCGCAAGCGGCTGATCATTTCGTCCAATTCTCTCATTCTAGATTCACCCTTTCGCTTGAGCTTTGACCATTCGGTCATCTCAATTTATAATATAAATAATACATGATAAAAAAACAAGTTACAATAAGGTTAATTTTATAACAGAAGGTGTGACTATATGGTCATATCCTAGCAGGCCTCAGGGCTCCGAAAGGGTGGAACCATTGAAGGAAAAAGAAAAGCTGATTATTGAAACAGCCTTAAAACTGTTTGCACAAAAAGGATACAACTCAACATCAGTCCAAGAAATAGCAAAAGAATGCAAAATATCTAAAGGCGCTTTTTATATTTATTTTCCTTCGAAAGAAGCGCTTCTTCTGTCTATGCTGAACTACTATTATGATAAAACGTTTACCCGAATTTTAAATATTAAAACGAAGGACGAAAGCCCCAGAACGGCTTACCGCAAACAGCTGACCGTACTCTATGAAAACATCCTTGAACACAAGGATTTTATCAGCATGCAAATGAAGGAAGGTTCTCTGCCTTACACAGAGGAAGTGGAGCAGTGCGCAAAAAAAATCCGCCAGTCCTCACTTCAATTTCATATCGACAGTCTGCTGAACATCTACGGAAAAAAAGCGGAACCGTACACTGCAGAGCTTTGTTTTTTAATAGAGGGCATCAGCCAGATTTACCTGGAATGCATGATTTTGCTCGGGTATGCTGTGAAGCCGTCTCAATTAGCTGACATCATTATGAATCGAATTGATGATATGGTAAAAGGCATGTCTGAACGGCACGAAAAGCCTTTCATCACATTGGAAGAGGCGAGCTCTTTATTTGGGCCTCTTACGCACGGCCGGCCTGACCCGCTGACTGAATCGATTGTGAAAAGCCTACGTGACAAAATTAACAGCTTACACACAAACTCCTCTCTTGAATTATCGGAGAGCTTGGATATACTTGAAGCAGAAATGAAGAAAAAAACACCGAAGCTGGCAATTATAAAAGGGATGATTCATAATCTGACGGAGTCTGAAGCGCTCGCTAAAGATGCGGAGCAGCTTAAATATTTATTAAAACAGCAACATATTTAGAAGAACGGCTGCTTAAAAAGCAGCCGTTTTTTCTTTCTATTACGCCTTTGGTTTTACCATGTCTTCCGGCTTAACCATTTCGTTAAATTGCTCCTCTGTCAGCAATTCAAGCTTCAAAGCCGCTTCTTTGAGTGTCAATCCCTCTTTATGGGCAAGCTTGGCGATTTTCGCCGCGTTTTCATAACCGATATGCGGGTTCAGCGCCGTAACAAGCATTAATGAATTTGACAGGTTTTCCTGAATGGTTTCTTTATTAGGCTCAATACCGATCGCACATTTATCATGGAATGAATTCATGCCGTCACTGAGCAGCTGCACAGATTGCAGGAAGTTGTAAATAATAACAGGCTTAAACACGTTCAGTTCAAAGTTCCCCTGACTCGCCGCAAAGCCGATTGTCGCATCATTCCCCATGATTTGCGCTGCGATCATTGTTAACGCTTCGCTTTGTGTCGGATTGACTTTACCAGGCATAATGGAGCTGCCCGGCTCATTTTCAGGAATGACGATCTCCCCGATGCCGCAACGAGGTCCGCTTGCCAGCCATCTGACATCGTTCGCGATTTTCATTAAGTCAGCCGCAAGCGCTTTTAATGCGCCATGCGCATAAGTGATTTCGTCATGGCTTGTCAGCGCGTGGAATTTATTCGGCGAGCTGCTGAACGTTTGGCCGGTCAGTTTGGTGATCTCTTCTGAGACAAGCTCTCCAAACTCTGGATGAGCGTTGATACCCGTTCCGACAGCCGTTCCACCGATTGCAAGCGCACGCATTTTATCAGTCGCTTCCAAAATCATTTCCTTCGAACGGTCCAGCATGTAAACCCATCCGCTGATTTCCTGTCCGAGGGTCAGTGGCGTAGCATCCTGAAGATGCGTGCGTCCGATTTTGACAATATCATTGTATGCTTTCGCTTTCTCATCCAATGTATTGCGAAGCTGATCAAGCGCCGGCACAAGCTGCTCATAAACAGCCAAAACAGCGGCAACATGCATCGCAGTCGGGAATGTGTCGTTTGAGCTTTGGCTGCGGTTCACATCATCATTTGGATGAATCGTTAGATCAGAGTTCTTCTCTTTTAATAAAGCAGTCGCACGGTTGGCTACCACTTCGTTCATGTTCATATTGCTTTGTGTGCCGCTTCCGGTCTGCCATACAACAAGCGGGAAGTTGTCATCGTACTTGCCTTTGAGCACATCATCACAAACTGCTGCAATCGCTTCTGCTTTTTCAGCATCCAGATTGCCAAGGCGTTTATTAGCAAGAGCTGTGCTTCGTTTTAATATTGCAAACGCCTTCACAACACGCATCGGCATTTTTTCAGAACCGATCTTAAAGTTCTCCTTGCTTCGCTGTGTTTGGGCGCCCCAAAATTTATCAGCAGGAACTTTTACTTCTCCCATGGTGTCTCGTTCAATTCTGTATTCCATTTATGTATCCCTCCATAACGGTTGCTTCAATAGATCATAATTCGCCAATGACACCAAAAATCCTTTTTATTTTTCGATCTTGGCAGATTTTAATTTTAATTCAAGATATACGCGGGAATCCTTTGAATATTTGTATTTTGGATTCGTCCTGCCGTACTCCTTTGATGTATAAGAGACATCATAATGCTGTTCAAATGATCTGATGAGCTGTTCGATTTCTTCTTGTTTACCAGCAAGCCTTACCTGTGCCACTTCGTCTCCTCCGCTTTCATAAAAAAACTTACTCCATGAAATACTCTAACACAGTATATCATTTTTTTAACAGGAAAAGATAACCTCTACTAAGGTTTTGGATAAGAGGTGACCTCATTGGAACAAACAGAGTTTAAGGAATATATACACGATAATTTAGCATTGTTGCTTCCAAAATTAAAAGAAAACGATGATCTTGTGAAAAATAAAAAAATGCTTGCGAACGGATTGGTTTTTTACTATCTCTATTTCAGTGAACTGACTGATGAGAATAAGGTGTCAGAAGCCATTAAAACTTTGATCAAAGATGAAGAGACCTTAACGCTTGACCAGGTCAAAAAACGCCTTGACCAGCTTGACGCAAGACCTATTGAAACCGCAAAAAAAACAATTGAATCGATTCTCAACGGCAATTGTGCCGTGTTTATCAACGGATTAGACAAAGCCTATATTCTGAGCACAGGAAAGAAAAAAACAAGAAGCCTGACAGAGCCGACAACTGAAAAAGTAGTTCGCGGCCCAAAAGTTGCGTTTGTAGAGGATATCGATACAAATCTCGCTCTGATCAGACAAAGAACCTCTCATCCGAAATTAATCACCAAAAAAATCATGATCGGCGAAAACAAGCTGAAGCCTGCAGCCATTATGTATATTGAAGGCAAAGCAAAAAAGTCCGTCATAAAAGAAGTAAAAGCGCGGCTTAAAAATATCCAGCTGGAAGATATCCAGGACAGCGGAACGCTCGAGGAGCTCATTGAAGATAATAAATATTCACCTTTTCCGCAGATTCAAAATACGGAAAGGCCTGACAAGGTTTCTTCAGCCCTGTTTAACGGCCGTGTGGCAATTTTGGTCGACAGTTCACCATTTGTGCTGCTGGTGCCGGTTTCTCTCGGCATCCTGATGCAGTCCCCGGATGACTACTATGAACGCTGGATTTCAGCATCTCTTATCCGGTCGCTGCGCTTTGCTTCTATCTTTATCACCTTGTTTTTGTCATCGATTTATATTGCACTTGTTTCATTTCATCAGGGGCTGCTGCCGACCGCGCTCGCCGTCACGATTTCGGCAAATAGGGAAAACGTGCCGTTCCCTCCGATATTTGAAGCCTTGCTGATGGAAGTAACCATTGAGCTGCTGAGGGAAGCCGGACTGCGACTCCCCAATCCGCTCGGACAGACGATCGGCCTCGTCGGGGGCGTAGTAATCGGACAGGCGGCTGTAGAAGCGAATCTCGTCAGTTCGATTATGGTCATTGTCGTCAGTGTCATTGCCCTGGCGTCCTTTACTGTTCCTCAGTACGGAATGGGGCTGTCTTTCCGGGTGCTGCGTTTTATTTCAATGTTTTCCGCCGCTATTTTAGGGCTGTACGGCATTATTTTATTTATGCTTGTCGTTTATACGCACTTAACGAGACAAACGAGCTTTGGGTCTCCGTATTTTTCGCCAAACGGATTTTTCAGCCTGAAAAATACGGATGACTCCATTATCCGTCTCCCAATTAAAAACAAACCAAAAGAGGCGAATAATCCAAATGAGCCAAAAACAGACTCCACTGAAACTTAATACCTTTCAAGGTATTTCGATTATTGCTAATACAATGCTTGGGGCCGGACTTTTAACCTTGCCTAGAGCGCTGACCACTAAGGCTAATACGCCTGATGGCTGGGTCACGCTGATATTAGAAGGTTTCATTTTTATTTTCTTCATTTATTTAAACACGCTTATTCAGAAAAAACATCAATACCCTTCACTCTTCGAGTATTTGCAGGAAGGGCTTGGGAAATGGATCGGCAGCATCATCGGCCTTTTGATCTGCGGCTATTTCCTAGGTGTGGCCAGCTTCGAGACCCGGGCCATGGCTGAAATGGTGAAGTTTTTCCTGCTCGAGAGAACACCCATTCAAGTCATTATTTTAACGTTTATTTGCTGCGGCATTTATTTAATAGTCGGAGGCTTAAGTGATGTGTCGCGGCTGTTTCCCTTTTATTTAACGATAACCATTATTATTTTGCTGGTTGTGTTTGGGATCAGTTTAAAAATTTTTGATATTAATAATTTGCGACCTGTTTTAGGCGAAGGCCTTGGACCTGTTGCAAACTCCCTTACCGTCGTTTCCATCTCTTTTTTAGGAATGGAAGTGATGCTGTTTCTTCCTGAACATATGAAGAAAAAGAAATACACGTTCAGATATGCTTCTATAGGATTTTTGATTCCGATTATCTTATATATCGTTACGTATATTATCGTTGTCGGGGCTTTGACCGCTCCCGAGGTGAAAACGCTAATTTGGCCGACTATTTCTCTCTTTCAGTCCTTTGAGCTTAAAGGCATATTTATTGAACGGTTTGAATCGTTTTTACTGGTGGTCTGGATCATCCAGTTTTTCACAACTTTTGTCATTTACGGATACTTTGCCGCTAATGGGTTAAAGAAGACATTCGGATTATCGACTAAAAAAAGTATGGTGATCATCGGCATAACGGTCTTTTATTTTTCTCTTTGGCCGGATGACGCCAATCAAGTCATGATGTACAGCGATTATCTTGGATATATTTTCATCTTCCTGTTTCTGCTTCCCTTCATTCTCTTTTTCATTGTAGCTCTCAAAAGGAGGATTACAGCAAAATGAAAACCCGGATTTTATGTATGTTTATATGCACCCTATTGCTGTCCGGATGTTGGGACAGCGAGAATATCGAGGAATTAAGCTTGGTGATCGGAGTAGGCCTAGACAAGCCCAACGATAAAAATTTAGAGCTGACACAGCAGATTCTCGTGCCGAAAAAAATCAGCGCCAAGGAGGGCTCTTCATCTGACCCGACACAGCTGTCTATCACAAAGGGTGAAACTGTCCATCAAATGATGAGAACCTCTGCATTAAAGCATAATCCTACGTTTTCACAGCATTTGCGTCTCATTCTGCTTTCCAAGAGCGTGATTGCGGATGAGATTGGAATGGACGCGATCATTAACCAGTTTGTCAGAGACAACGGAACAAGGAGGAGTTCCTACGTCTTTATCACCAACGGCCGAACTAAGGATATATTTAAAATGAATGATGAAGGCGAGCCCGCATCCAACGTGATATATGATCTGACAGAAAATAATAAGGTGACGATCAGAATGATGGAGCCAGTTACATTGGGGGAGATCTCAGAACACTTAACCTCTGACGATTCATTCCTCATCCCTCATGTCGGTAAGGAAAATGGCAAGCTCGCGATAAACGGAGCCTCTATCATCAAAAACAAATTATGGCACCGGGATCTCACCCCGATTGAGGTTCAAAATGTCAACTTATTTTCAGGCACTGTCGAAGGAGGCGTCATTGACTTGAAGCGCGATGGCCATCTCTTTTCTTATGAAGTATATTCGAGCAACCGGAAAATCAAGACGGACTACAAGGATGGAAAGTTCAAATTCACTGTCACCCGAACTATTGAAGGTCGTCTATCTGAGGACTGGAATCCAAATGAAGATTCGTTTAAGGATTCATATATTAAAAGTATTGAAAAGACAGTCGAAAAACAAGTACACAAAACAGTAACGACATTTATTACAGAGAAGCTGCAGAAAGAGATCAAAGCGGACGTAACCGGATTGGGAAACCAAGTCAGAATTCATTATCCTCAAAAGTGGAAAAAGATCGCAAGAAAATGGGACGATGATTATTTCAGCAATGCGGAAATAGACTACCGGGTCAATGTGGTTGTCAGAGACTTCGGAACGAAAGGCGCAAACAAATAGGAGCCGCCTATTTTACGAGATGGTTTCGATGCGCGTACACCGCCGCCTGCGTCCGGTCACTGACATCCAGCTTTGATAAAATATTCGTAATATGCGTTTTGACTGTTTTAATCGTAATAAACAGTTCCTCGCCTATTTCTTTGTTTGTTTTTCCTTCTGCGATCAGGCAGAGTATTTCGAGTTCCCGTCTCGTAAGGGAATCATGCGGGAGCGCGTTTTCACCTGAGTGGCGCAGCCTGGACAATACTTTTCCCGCCACTTTTGATTCCAGCTTTGGCTCTCCCTTGCTTGCAGCGCGGATGGCATCGGCGATTTCTGCCGCTTTTGAGGTTTTCAACAGATAGCTGAGCGCGCCAGCTTCAATAACCGGGTACACTTTGTCATCATCAATGAAGCTAGTGAGCACAATAATTTTCGGGTCGGAAAGCTCCCGGCAAATTTGCTTTGTAGCTTCGATGCCATCCATGCCCTCCATGACTAGATCCATTAAAATGACATCGGGCAATAGTTCCGCAGCAAGCCGAACACCTTCGCCGCCGTCAGATGCTTCGCCGATGACTTCAATATCGGGCTGCGCCTCCAAAAAAGCCGCGAGCCCCATTCTGACCATTTCATGATCATCAATCAATAATACTCGAATCACGTTCGTTCTCTCCTTTTTCTTCCGGGAAAATCGGGACCTTCACTTCGATTTGTGTGCCTTTTCCTTCTACTGAAATCACTTCGGCGACCCCGCCGATTTCACTTGCACGTTCCTTCATAGAATTTAAGCCGTATGAGGATGCTTTCACCTGGCCCATTTTAAAGCCTTTTCCATTATCAATCACCTTCAGACGGAGCTGACTGTTCTTTATGCCCAGAATCACGGTTACTTTAGACGCTTTTGAATGTCTAAATACGTTTGAAAGGGCCTCCTGCACGATTCTGAACAAGTGGTCTTCAACACCCTTGGATATCGCTGTGTCTTGTATATCCCACTCAATATCAAGCGGCTGCTTTTTTCGGAACTCGTCCAAAAGCTCCGTCAGGCCCTCCTTCAGCCCTTTTCCTTCAAGGGTGACAGGCCGTAAATGAAGCAGCAACGCCCTCATCTCATTTTGGGCTTCGCCTGCCATATGCTCGACCATCTTGATCCGCTTGACTGTTTTATCATCAGCATCCTTGACATGTTCCAGCACGGCTGATGTCATCATCGATATGGCAAAGAGCTGCTGGCTGACAGCATCATGTAGGTCTCTGGCCAATCGCTGGCGTTCTTCTGATATGACCGACTTCTTCATTTGCGCCTGCCATTCCGCACGTTCATTGGAAAGCTTCTGCAAGGATGCGACTTGAAGCTCCACGCGCTTCGCCATTTCGTTCAGCTGATCGGCGGCCAGGCCGATTTCATCATCTCCGAGCGGCGGTATCCGATAAGCGAAATTGCCGTTTTCAAAGGTTAAAATCGATTCAATTAATGTATCAACCCTTGTCTTCAATCGGTTGCCATACATATACCCTGAGGCGAAACCGACCGTCACGCTGATCAGCAGCAAAATTAGAATAAACGGTATTCCGAACCAGCTTGATGACAGCAAAACACGCGGATCGAGCCGGTAGTAAAACATCATAAAGGAAATCAAGCAGGCAAAAAGCAGGAGGCTGATTCCCGTTGTCATGCGGATGGCGCGCCATTGAAGACTGGCAAGCAGTTTTTTTCTCATACGTACTTCACATCCACATCACCGATAAATAGGGAAACGGACACTTTGACCCGGCGCTTTGACTCGCTGAAATCAGTTGACGCGGCATATACCTTCGTGCTTAATCCGCTTTTCTTCGAGCCGATCAGATTGATGTCACCTATGAAAACAGCCGAGCTGACAGCCACTTCAAGGTCCGATGGTACATAAATATCAACGTTTCCAATGACTCCGCTAATGACGATCGTGCTTTCTCCTTCGGGAATCATCGCTTTAGATAAATCGATTTTGATATCACCGATAAAACCAGAGACATTTAAATCATTCAGGTCAAACGGCTGCTTCATCATTTGCAGCTCTCCGATAAAAAAGCTGCGCATGTCAGGCTGTTTCACATCTTTCGGCGGCTCATGATGTTCTTTTTTATTGAGGTTGACCCGTTTCTCATTCGGTTCGAATATCGGCTTCCCTTTGACAAGCCTGTAGCCGGCGTAAATCAGAAATGCGGCAAACGCATAGCCGAATAAATTAAAGGTGATGCTGAAGAGGTTTCTCAAAAAAAGAAACGCGGCAAAGATATACATGACCGATCCAAGCCAATCACGGGAATATTTTTTAAGGAAATAGCCGGCAATCAGAAAAAAGAGCGGCCAAAACAGCAGATCGCCTATTCCGATAATTTGCAAAAACATACTGATGCCGAATAAAGCAATGATAAATCCAAGAAGCTGTTTTTTTGTCATTCCTGGTGTCCGCCTCCTTTCTTCTGCCTAGTGCTACCGAATCGTTACATCCCCGCTATCCGTTTTGATATCGATTGGATGCTGGCCGCTTCCTTGCGAGCCTGTGATGTGATGCTGTTCTTTATGTGCTGTATCAGCAAATGAATACGGCGAACTGACGTCACCGCTCGCTGATTTCGCTTTGACTGTAAAGCTGCCGTTTTTGGGAAGGCTTAGATTGGCATCACCGCTTGTCAGCTTGACAGCTAAGGGCCCGGTTACCTTTTTCAATACAGCATTAAAATCTCCCGAAGTCATTTTTACATCGAGAGAGCCTGATACATCAGCCAGATTTGCGTCTCCTGAAGCTAAGTCAATGCCGGCTGTTTTGTAATCGGTATTTGAAATGGTGACATCTCCGGATGACCCCTTTACTTTCAGTTCTTGAAGACGGACGTCTGTCACTCTCGCATTTCCGCTCGCAGATACTGCGTTCAGCCTGGAAAGCGCAAGATGGTCATTCCCGGCCACAGACACGTCCCCGCTTGAGGTTCGCACTGTCAGATCACCTTTGTAATCATACGGAAGCCGGACGATAAGAGTCGAACGGTTAAACCCATTCAAAAATTGAAATTCTTTTTCCTTTACGGTCAGCTCCAGTTTTCTTTTGTTTTCAGTAACAAATAACTTTCCCGAGTCTCCTTCAATGCCTGCTGATATGTCATTTCGTTCTTCCGCTATGACCCGCACATCCTTGCTATCGGACTCTATGACCATGCTGTCAATGTCCCGCGGCAACGCGCTGGCTGAATCGGCTTCTGTGCCATTTATGAAACCCAAGCCTGCGGCAAACACGTCTTTTACGACGACGGCGAAAAAGACAAGAATACCGGCAGTGATCAACAGTTTGCCAAGCATTTTTTTCATTCGGTTTCATCCTTCTCATTCATTCTATTATAAAGGAAAAGCTTGCGAATTGATACGTGCGGAAGGGAAGGACTTGACCGCAAATCCTTCCCCGTTCCGCTTATTCATTTGCCGCTTGTGTCTTGTCTAATTTTTGCAGTGAGAGCGCCCGCATTTTTTCAATCTCCGCTTCCACATCATCTGCGAATTCCTTGCGTGTTAGTTCTGTGCCGGCTTCCGCTGACTTTGAATAATCCGCGCGGATTTCCATTTCTTCAATACGATTTTCAATACGTAAAAATTCACGATACGCGCTTTCACTGTCAATTTTGTCAAATGTCGTATTCATATGCTCTTTAGCTTTCGCCGCATTTGCCCGCGCAATCAGCGCCTGTTTTTTATCCTTTACGTCTTGAAGCTTTGTTTCAAGAGCCGCCAGCTGTTCTTTCAGGTCAGCCAGCTGACTGTTAGCCTGTTCATAGGAAACTTTATGCTCTGCCGCCTTCCCTTCTAAATACTTCATTTCAGTCAGCGCTTTTTTCGCCAGTTCTTCTTCACCTGCGTCAAATGCGAGCTGTGCCTGTTTTTTCCGTTTGCCAGCCACTTCAGCGGCTTCTTCATATTTTTTCTTAAATTGATAGGCAATCGTGTGCTGTTTCACAATTGTTTGCTTTGCTTTTGCAATGTCACTTTCCATATCGCGTACATATTGATTCAGCATTACCTTTGGATTCTCCATTTTATCAAGTCCTTCATGAACTGACGCAACAAACATGTCTCTGATTCTTTTTAATACCATACCTAATTCCTCCTAATATATTGATATTATTTTTTCTTCAAAAATTCTTCCCATTCGTCATCAAAGTGAGATTGGTAGGCAGTTGAAGCCGGTTCAGGATCAAAAGATGATACACCGTTGTCAGCTGATCCGTTTTTCATCAGCTTCCAGCCGTAATACACCATAGCGGCTGCCAATGCGATTCCGACGACAAACGGAAGTGAGCAGATGAGCATAATGGCTCCGATACCGCCCACGATGATTCCCGTGATGGTTTTTCCTGCGGCAAACCTTTTGACTCCTGCGTATGTCATTAAGCTCCCGATGGCGAGCGGGATGATAAAGCCGAAGCTTCCTCCTCCAAAAAAGACGGAGATCCCAAATACAATTAATAAGAATCCGCCTACTGTTTTTTTGTTTATCTTCATGCAGATCCTCCTTTCGTTTTCCTTGTCTTCATCTTATACAAGTTGGCATTTATGCAAAACGAATCAGAGATTGATTTTTATATAAGACCCGAGTCGTATCTCGCACCGGACCCATCGGCACAAAAAAAAGCCATGCACGAGGCATGGCGTTTCAAAACCCTTTACAGATGAACACTTGCTTCCCTTTCTTTAATCAGGTCGGACCTTTCTGCTTTGGCCAGTTTTGTAAACAGCAAAATTCCGATACCCGCAATAATTTCGACAATCCCTCCGGCAGCGATCACTTTTCCTGAGCCGAAAGCATTTGCGGCATATCCGCAAATGACAGCTCCGGCAGGGATCGAAATATTTGAGATCATATGTATAACGGCGTAAACCTGCGGCTGATCCTCACTATCCACAGAGGTCTGGATTATCGTGTACTCAGGAACATTAACAGCACTGACTGCGGCGCCGAAGGTAAACGCGGCGAAAAACACGAGCGGCAAAAAGGTGTTCATCCCGGTAATAAAGAAAGCAAATCCTTCAATAATGCCGGCAGTGACGAAAAGCAGCCCGTACCTGTTTACTTTGACTTTCGCCAGCACAAATCCTAATAAAAATGCGCCTGCGGCGGTGGTGGCCTTTAAAAGCGAGTAAACGATCGGCTGGCCGTTTAAATCTTCCGCAACGTATACGGCTGAGAGCGCTTCCCAAGGGGCAGCCGCGAAATTCATAAAGATACAGTAAATAGCGAGCGGATATAAAATCTGATGCTTTCTGACGAGCCTAAAACCGCGTTTCAGTCTTCCGATATACGTGCCTCTCTGTGTCACAACAGCAGCCTCTGATTGAGACTCAACCGCAGTGTACTTAATAAAAAGGACGAGAAAACCTGACACCAAATAGAGCACAAGTGCGATAAGCATCGTATAAGAAGGGCTGATAAATGTAAGAAAAGCGCCGCATAATGTGACAGCCCCGAGCCGGACAATTTGAGCGGAGGATTGGAGCACAGCGTTTGCTTTTTGAATGCCCTGTTCATTTACGATTTGAGGAATCAAAGCGATTGAGGCGGGATTGTAGGCAGCTCCAGTAGCAGAATGCACAATCATAAGCGTCATGACAAACCACAGCGGAGAGAAGCCCGCAAAATGGCATAGAGGGATAATCAAAACAATTGCTGCCCTTGTCAGATCTGAAAAGTACATCCAAAATTTGAGCGTGCTCTGTTTCATAAATGGCCCTGTCACAGGCGCCAGCACGGCTTCCGGCAAAAAAGTGACAGCAATCAATAAAGCAGTGCCGATCGCACCTTTGCCATCATAAATTAAAAACCATAATATTGAATTAAATGCGAACATATCGCCGGATATCTTGACTATTCTTGAGAAAAACAGATAATTGAAATTTCTCTTCCAGATGCTATCACTTTCAATTAAATTCACCATCCATCAGAGCCCCCCACTGCCTATTTTTTACATCTATTTATTACAATATCTCATTTTTCCATTTTTCAGTCAATAATTCATAAGGTTCATTTTTTGTCGCAAAATGGGAAATTGACAGGGTGAAAAACAAAAAAGCCGGCATGTATATGAACACGCCGGCTCTCACTTTTACTTTTCCGATTCACTGCTGTTTCGGTCCCGAAACACAATAGCACTTCTTTCATATTCTACATCGCCAATACCGCTTCTTGCATTCACAACCCGTGCAGCGGCAAAGAAATAGTCGGACAGTCGATTGAGATAACGCAGCACTGTTTCATGAATCTCCTCCGATTTCATCAGTGTCACCACTCTTCGCTCTGCCCGCCTTGTAATGGTACGCGCCACATGGAGAAGCGAAGCACCCTTCGATCCGCCTGGAAGAATAAATTTCTTCAGTTCCGGCGCTTCTGCAGTGTAGGCATCAATGCGCGTTTCTAAAAAGGAAACAGATTCTTCCGTTAGTTTATAGTCTTTTCTTTCTGTAGCAATTGCCAGATCGCCTCCGCAGTCAAACAGCTCATGCTGGATGGTCAGCAGCTCTGCTGTCAGATCTTCAAAACCGGGCTGCCCGGAAAGCTCTGCCAAAGCAAGCCCGAGAAAGCTGTTAAGCTCGTCAATCGTGCCGTAGCTTTCGACGCGGGGACTGTCCTTGTCCGTTCTGCCCCCGATTAAGCCCGTTTGTCCCTTATCGCCTGTTTTTGTATATAGTTTCATACCTGAACCTCCTTTACTCAGACTTATTCAAACAGCTCAGCAGCCTCTTTTACACATTCAGCTGTTCCGTTCTTTATCAATTGATTCAGCCGCTGTTCTGTGTTTTCGGATTGCTGAGTTTGGGTCGCGGCGACGAGAATATCACCTGTATCTCGTCTGTCTCCCAGCACTTTCGTCCGTTCTGCTTCGGCAGCCATAAGAGCTTTGATGAAGAATTGATCTGACGCATAGCCATTAATCAAAATCCAAATGGAAAAGCCGGTCTGAACGCATATGAAAACAGATAACTCTTCATCCTCAAACGTTCGATAAACGAAACGGTCAAGCCTTTCTGAAGATGCGGTCGCACACGTTTCCTCCAGTTGAAAACCGTTCTCTGAAAGATAGGCTGCAAGTCCTTTTATCCGATCTGACTGATCTGGCAGCCGTTTATGGATCAGCGTTCTGCTCCACGAAAACCCTGCACCGATAGGCGTCGAGGACAATGTTCGAAGCGGGATTTCCGTTTGCAGAAGAATATCATCACGCCCCGCTTGGAGCAATGCTTCAAATGGGATAAACTGCCGCTTTACGCTGTCTTTTTCAGGCTGAATCACAATCATCGGTTTAGGTGAGCTTTGATGAACCAAGGCGGTGACATCTGTATCGTACACCGCCTTTATGCGATGTTCTGTGACAGCATATTCCGGTATTTGCTTAGGCCCTGGGGTGCCGTTTTTCATAAACATGAGCCCATCACAGTACAGGCTTGCGGTGTTCAAATCATGAAAAACGCTGACAGCTGCCAATCCGCTTTCACTCGTCAAGCGTTTGATCAGATCAAGCAGGTCTTTTTGATAAGCCAGATCGAGAAAATTGGTCGGCTCGTCCAAAAATAAAATACGCGGCTGCTGCGCCAAAGCTTGGGCCAAATACACCCGCTGCTGTTCCCCTCCGCTTAGTTCGCGGACCGGCTTTTGCGCAAAAGCGGCCACTCCTGTTTGCTCCATTGCTTTCTGTACAATGGCTTTATCCTTTTCAGTCTGCTGTCTGAACAGCCCCGTTTGGAACGGATATCTGCCAAAGGCCACAGTTTCTTCGACCGTAAAGGTGAAGGCTTGATCCGTTTTTTGCGGCAGGACAGCCATGATTTGCGCCAGTTCCTTCGGTTTATAGTCCGCCAGCGGTTTTCCGGCCAGATAAACGCTGCCTTCTTTGGCCGGCAGCGTGCCTGTCAGCAAGTGCAAAAGCGTGGTTTTCCCGCTTCCATTAGGGCCGAGAATTCCGAGGAATTCCCCCTTCTCCACTGTTAAGCTGACATTGTTGACCAGACAGCTGTCGCCGTATCCTCCCGACAATCCTTCTGCCTTCATCATAAGCTTTTCCTCCCGCGGTGCTGCCGAATTAAAATTAGAGCGAACACAGGCGCTCCAGCCAAGGACGTAATGATCCCGATCGGCAGTTCAATTGGCTCAATGATCGTTCTGGAAAGCAGATCGGCTAAAACGAGAAACCCTGCCCCGAGCAAGGCGGACAGCGGCAGTAAATGCCGATGGTCTGTTCCCCACAAAAGCCTTGTGATATGCGGAATGACAAGGCCGACAAAGCCGATCGTGCCCGACACTGCCACAGCGCTTCCGGTCAAAAGAGAGCCGGCTATTAAAATCATCATCTTCCTTTGCTGAACGCTGACTCCGAGAAGCTTTGCTTTGTCTTCTCCATATGTCATCACGTTCAGCTCCCTTCCGTTTATAATCAATAAAATGGTTCCCAAAAGAAAAAACGGAAGAAACAAAATAACATAACTCCAGCCTCTCATTGAAACGCTGCCAAGCAGCCAATGCACAATCGGAAGCAGGTTGTCTCCTGTCAAGGCGATGATAAGAGAAATAAATGCGCCCAAAAAAGAGTTGATGATAACACCAGTCAAAATGAGGGTGGAAACAGACATCGAAGTGTGAACGAGGCGACTGAAGGAAAGGACCGCCGCGATCGTGGCAAGCGCCGCGGCTACACTCATAACCGGGAGTGTAAACCCTCCGATGCCAGGAAGCTGCAGGCTAAAGAATAGGGTCACAACCGCGCCAACTGAAGCACCGGATGAAACACCGAGCGTATAGGGATCAGCAAGCGGATTTTTCAGCAGCCCCTGAAAAGCGGCCCCTGCGATAGAAAGAGCCGCCCCCACAAGGGCGGCCAGCACAACTCTCGGCAGTCTGATATTCATCATAATATTTGTGTACATCGGATCATCAGAGCCGATAGAGCCGCCGAAGCCTTGATGCCAAAAGACACGAAAGACTGCGGGAATAGGAATTTGCAGGCTGCCGCAAGAAATTCCTAAGATGATGCTCACGGCTAAAAATAAGAAACCGATGATATATGCGGCAAAACGATTATTTCTTAAACGTATCTGGGTAAATGCTTTCCGCAAGTTCTTCGACCCCTTCGATCAGACGGGGACCCGAACGTGTCACAAGATCAGGGTCCACATCATATACGCGATGATGTTTCACAGCATTGATTTCGCTCCAGCCATTGCGTTTTTCCACAGCTTTCGCTTTCACACCGTCCGTTGTAACAATTGCATCAGGATTGAGTTTTACGATCGCCTCGTCTGTCATTTGCACCCATCCAGTCTGATCCGCCGCTGCGTTTTTAGCATGGATGACATTCAGCATTTCATTCATAAACGTATCTTTTCCGGTTGTATAAATGTCCGGGTCAGGAGAAACCTCGATAAATACACTTTTCTCCTCGTCCTTTGAAATGGTTTTCGCTTTTTCTTTAATATCCTTTATATCTGATTTCATGCTTTTCACGAGCTGATCGGCTTGTTTCTCAGCCCCGGCAGCTTCTCCGATCATTTCGATTGATTTGTACACCTCGGAGAATGATTGTGCATCATTGACAGTCAGCACGGTAATGCCCGCATCCTTCAGCTGTTTGATGGCATCAGCTGATGCTGACATGGAAGACTCGTGAGCCAGAACGAGATCTGGCTTTAGAGAAATGACTTTTTCAACGTTTACATTCATATCTCCGACTTTTTCAACCTTTTTGACTTCCTTTGGATAGGTATCGTTTGTGGTGACACCGACCACTTTGTCACCGAGGCCGAGAGCATATGTAATTTCTGTGTTGCTCGGCATTAATGAAACAATCTTTTTCGGCTCTTTTTTGATGGTTACATCCTGGTTTGACGCATCATCAATGGTGACAGGAAACGCTTCTGTCTTTTGTTTTGCCTTGGAATCCTTCTGATCCGCAGAATTGCCGCAGCCTGCCAGCATAACAGCGGCCAGCAGGAGCGCAGTCCATATCCCGGCTCGTTTTTTCATACACTTTTCCTCCTAAACGAACTAAAAAAAGCATCTCTACGACGGTAAAGATGCTGTAAACAACACAAAAAAGCCTATTGTTTACACATCATCTGTCCTCGCAGAATTCGTGCTGATCAAACAGGCAGGTATCCTGGCTCTTGGCGCTTTGGCCAATTACAGTGGCGGGACCGCACCGGCTTTTACCGGTTTCCCTATTAAGCCGGCTGTTGTCCACGGACCGGCACCTATTTGACATTCGTATCCTTTTTTCGGAGTAATTATACTATATGACTGACAGGCTTGTATATGCGTCCTGAATGACTTTTCCCGTATTGTGTATGGGAGCAAAATCCTCGTAAACACTAAATTTGATCTTGTATACTTAATACCATCATCAATCAAAAGGAATGATTCTTATGAATTTACAGCTAAAAGACAAACTCGTCTTAATCACCGGCTCAACGTCCGGCATCGGGAAAGCCGCCGCAAAAAGCTTTCTGCAAGAGGGTGCGGCAGTCATTGTCAACGGACGCAAACAGGAGACTGTCGATCGTACCATTGAAGAGCTTTCTGGCTATGGAACAGTGCACGGTGTTGCTGCCGATTTGTCAAAAACAGATGAAGCAGCGGCTTTTATCGAAAAAGTAAATGAAATCGGTGATATCGATATCCTTGTCAACAACCTCGGTTTCTTCGAGGTAAAAGACTTTGCCGATGTGACAGATGAAGAGTGGAATCAATATTTCGAAGTGAACGTGATGAGCGCCGTTCGGACAAGCCGTCACTTCCTTCCAAAGATGCTTGCCAAAAACAGCGGCCGCATTTTAAATATTGCAAGTGAAGCAGGCATCAAACCGCTGCCAACGATGATTCCATACTCAATGACAAAAACGGCGCTGATCAGCCTGTCAAGAGGAATGGCTGAAATGACAAAAGGCACAAATGTGACGGTCAACTCAGTGCTTCCGGGGCCTACTTGGACAGAGGGCGTTGCATCCTATATGGAAGGCGCCGCACAAGCAGCCGGCCAGGATACAGATACATTTATCAAAGACTATTTCAAGGTCAATGAGCCGACTTCGCTTATTCAGCGATACGCGACAGCAGAAGAAGTCGCCAACACAATCGTATTCCTCGCGTCTGACGCCGCCTCCGCCATTAACGGCACGGCACAGCGTGTGGAAGGCGGCATTATCCGTTCTCTGTAACATGCAAAAACGCATCCGTCTATCGGATGCGTTTTTTTTATACGTCTCCAACAAATGGTACCGGCTGATATCCGCCTGTTTCCAGTTGTGCTGAAAACAACCCTCCAGCGTGAGGCTGCTCATATCTTTCTTTTTCTGTCATTTGTTCCGTTGCCGTTGTAATGTAAAGGGTTTTTAAGTCTCTGCCGCCAAACGCGCAGCACGTGACATACTTAGCCGGCACGCTGATTGAATTGATTTCTTTTTTCTCAAACGGGTCAATGTGAACAACGCGGCTGCCGCCAAACAGCGCCACCCACAGCATGCCATTTTGGTCGATTGTCATGCCGTCCGGCAATCCGTCTGATTGGTCAAAACGATAGACAGGTTCTGGATTTGAAACATCTCCGCTTTGAGGGTCATAGCTGTAGCGCACAATCTCCTGCGTCGGCGTGTCGATGTAATACATCAAATTCCGCTCGCGGTCCCAATCCAAACCGTTTGAGGTCGAGACTTGATCTTTGATTTTGACCAGACTGCCGTCTAGATTCAAACGGTACAGCGATGCCTGTTTTTGCTCGCCTTCCATGCTCGTCGTTCCCGCCCAAAGCCTTCCGTACGGGTCACATTTAGCATCATTAAATCTCAGGCTCTCATGCATGTCCTTCGGCTGTTTAATTTTCTCCAAGCTATCATCCCGAAGATGATACAGGTAAAACCCGTCCTTCATCGTCATAATCAGTTCATCCTTTGAATATTTCGCAAGCGCCGTCACAAAGGATTTGAATTTGATTGATCGGTTAATTTTTTCTTCAGGGTCAAAAATGTGGAGCTCGCTTCCCAGGATATCAACCCAATATAAGCGGCCGTTTTCTTCATCCCATAACGGGCCTTCTCCAATCACTGCCCTAGTGTCTGCTTCCAATACTGCATCCATGTGTTACACCTCTTTAGCTTCAGTCTATATATTGTTATTCCCGGCAAAGAGGTGTCCAAACCACTTGATGTTTATTGTTTTTTAAAAAGGATGGTAATGACCGTCCCAATGTCCATTCTGCTGTTCACATGGATCGTTCCGTTATGCAGATGGACAAGCTCCTTGGCAATCGCGAGCCCGAGACCCGTTCCGGCAGTTGAATCTTTTGTGTTCGTCCCTCTGTAGTAACGGTTAAACAAATGGGTAATCGTTTCTTCATCCATTCCTTTCCCATTGTCCTTCACCTTTAAAGAAATATGATTTTTTGTTTGTTCCAGAATGACTTGAATCTCTGTTCCTTTGCCGTTGTGCTTCACGGCATTCCCAAGGAGATTTTCTAATATGCGCCTGAACCACGCTTCATCAAGTGCAAATTCAATATGCTCTTCTTTGGATACAAACGAGATATCATACCCTTCAGAAAACGGATTTTTCTTAAAATCCTCAATGACATTTTTAAAAAACGGGATAAGGCTGGTAAGCCTTCTCTCAATAGGAAGAGCATCATTTTTCAGCCGATATGTTAAATTTAAATCTTCAATCAGCTTGGACATGTATTCAGATTTTTCTCTGACAACCTGCCCCATTTCTTTCACTTCTTCCGGCGACCAGTCATACTGCTTCGACTCGAGCATCATGCTGTAGCCGTAAATGCTGCTGAGCGGTGTTTTTAAGTCATGTGACAAACCGGCAATCCATTCTTCCCTTGTCGCCTGGATTTTTTCCCTGTTTCTTTTATCCCTTCTCAGCGTTTCAGTCAGCTGATCCATTGATTCAAATATCTCACCGAAGAAGCGGTACGGCTGTTTGATTTTCCCCTTTTTATTTTTGCTGACAGGATGGCCTTCCCGGTTTCTGGGTTCCTCAAGCTTCCCTTTTGACAGATTGACCAGCCATCGAATCGTGTGAAAAATCGGCAGCCCGAACCGGAACATATACCAAACGGTCATCCAAATGATATACATGAACAAAACGCCCATAACAAGAAACATCGCTTTTAATACAACCTTCAGGAATGATTTGTTAAACTCCTGATCGGTTACATAGACAGGGTTCGGCACCGTAGCGACCATCCATCTGTCTTTATTGAGAATCTTAACGGAAATTTCCCGCTTATAGTTCCAAGGTTTAGAGCTGTATTTCAGCAGCTCCAGCTGGTTCATCGTTTTTCTTTCGCTTTTTGTGCTGTTGATGCTGTCGAGAATGTTTCCATTGCTGTCTAACAGGTAAATAGCGCCTTTTTTCTGCTTAATATAGTCAATGGTGCCAGACTTATAGTGCGCTAGATCGTCTATCTTTTGTTCGCGTTTTTCTACGGAAGTCAGGAGCTGTTCACTCTTTGATTTCCAGCCGAACAATAGAAGATACGACTTATCTTCAATATTGATAGCCCAATAATTCAGTTTATAGTTATGAAGCTTTTTGATTTTATAAATAGACAATAGCTCTTTCTTGGTATAGGTGCCCGGCACGTCTTTTGGCACGCCGTAGGAATAATCAGTGTTTCCTTCCGAATCAATGATTTGCATCCAGCCGTGCTGTTTATCGACAGATTTCTTCAGGAAATTATCCACTTCCCATGTCCCGTCTTCGTTTACATCGAGATATGCTTCAAGTGTGTCGGTCGTCGCCTTCGTCAGTCCCGAATTAGATTCCGCATCGCTAAAACGAGCGTCTAAATAGAAAAACGACGCAACAAGCATCACCGTAAGCAGCAGGATCACAATCAGCATCTGCCCGAAAAAGTGAAACAAAAACTTCCATCTTAACCTCATGACCGCTTGCCTTCAGGATTTGGGATAAAACGATAGCCGAGACCTCGAACGGTTACAATATACTCCGGATTGCTCGGATCGCGCTCAATCTTCTCCCTAAGCTTGCGAATATGAACCATGACGGTGTTGTTGTCACCATAGGAAGGGTAGCCCCATACTTTTTCATATATTTGATCCTTGGAAAGCACCACGTTAGGGTGTTCACAAAAATACTGCAAAAGCTGCAGAAGCTGAGCTGAACAAGCAACGGCTTCCCCGCCTACGATCAGCTCGGCATTTTGCGGAGAAAAAGTAAAATAATCATATGTGTATGTTTGATTTGAACTCGTTTCTTTCGATTGATATGTACGCTTGAGATGCGCTCTGATCCGCGCCGCTAATTCCAGCGGATTAAATGGTTTTGTGATATAGTCATCAGCTCCAACCGCAAAGCCCGATAATTTGTCCGCGTCGGATGATCTTGCCGTCAGGAAAAAAATCGGAGCTTCTGAATACTCTCTGATCAGCGTGCAGGCTTCAAAACCGGACATTCCGCCCATCATGACATCCAGCACAATTAAGTCAACCTTATTGGCCTTCACAACAGGAATCGCTTCTTCTGCGCTTGCCGCATCCAGTATATTTCGATAACCTTCTTTTTCGAGAACGCGTTTGATCATGTCCACAATCGCTTTCTCATCGTCTACGATTAAAATTGACGCATTTTCCACTTTTATGTTCCTTTCTGTCACTGTTTTTTTCATCTTATCATTATATCGTTTATTTATGGTACATTTTTGAATACATTGGAGCTTGGCAAATCAAAACAGCAAAAAAGGAGCAAACAAGCGCTCCCTTTTGATGTTTTTTTATATGAAAATATTATGAGTTCTCATCTACCATGTACAAAATAAACTCCCAAAATCCCGGGACATCCTGACACAAAAGCATATCAGCCTTTTCAAACATTTTGATCTTCAGCTCTTGCTCTAAATCTTCTCTTTCTTGATAGGACGTATTGCTGAGTTTTTTTCTGATCATTGGTGAAAAGCATGCAATCAGGTGCTCAATGTCAAAAGTCTCGTCATTTTGTTTCTTTTTTTGTTCAAACTGGCCGTTCACAGCTTACTTTTCCCCCTTTTTTTGCGCCGCTAGCTGCTTTCTGATATTCTCCAGCCCCTTTTTATGAATGTTGGAAATGTTTTGCCGGGACTCCCCTAATGAATCTGCAATCTCCTGCATCGTGGCACCGTGAAGATACACTTTCGTCAGCACGCTTTTTTGTTTGTCAGTCAGATTCTGAATCGCTTGGTAGAGCTGATAATCCTGAACATGCTGACTCAAATCATCCTGCCGGTCTAAAAACTCTTCAAATGCATCGCTTCCTGTTTCGGAAGGAAGTCGATCTCCTGCCTCCGGATGATCAACCGTCAGCGGATACCGTTTTTGATTTTTGCGAACCCGCTTATCAAAATCAATAGAAAAGATGCGAATCATTGAATTCATATACTTGACGATGCGGATTTCTTTATAAAACTGCTTAAATAGCTCGTCCAATGATTTTGCATCTTTTTCGTTAGGGCTTTCCATTACGTTTTTGAACAAACGGTAATGCTGAGGATTGCTCAAAAAATGCTTCACGATGGGATGCTTCATTATCTCCTTACATTTTGACCGTAAAAGACTTTGATAGTCCATCAAACCGCCTCCCTACTAAATTAAATGAAGGAAAGCAAAAAAAAGTAAACTACTACTTTCCGACTAGTGTCTTCCAAAATACTTTGCAGCAGTTTACGTTTTATCGGATTTCCTTCACTTACATACATGACTGCAGAAAAAGAAGGGAGGTATTTTCCTATGGATCAGGTTTTTATAGAGGAAGTCGTAAAACAAATCGGCAATTTGGGGTTTCCCGCGCTGATTGCAATGTACCTGCTGACTCGATTCGAAAAGAAGTTTGATCAACTCATAGAACTAATGACAGAACTGAAAGATCATGCAAAAAAATAATTTTTCAATCAAAGTTGACTTTTCACTGATTTTTTTCACTTAACAAAACAGAAGGGAAAACGAAAGGCCTTTCACCTTCTCTTTCTGCTATCACAATTAAATCTAAGGAGGAAACATTTCATGAAAAAACAAAATGACATTCCGCAGCCAATTAGAGGAGACAAAGGAGCAACGGTAAAAATCCCACGCAATATTGAAAGAGACCGGCAAAACCCTGACATGCTTGTTCCGCCTGAAACCGATCATGGCACCGTCAGCAATATGAAGTTTTCGTTCTCTGACACTCATAACCGATTAGAAAAAGGCGGATATGCCCGTGAAGTGACAGTACGTGAACTGCCGATTTCAGAAAACCTTGCATCTGTAAATATGCGACTGAAGCCAGGCGCCATTCGCGAGCTGCACTGGCATAAAGAAGCAGAATGGGCTTATATGATTTACGGAAGCGCAAGAGTCACAATTGTTGATGAAAAAGGGCGCAGCTTTATTGATGATGTAAGTGAAGGTGACCTTTGGTACTTCCCGTCAGGCCTGCCGCACTCTATCCAAGCGCTGGATGAGGGGGCTGAATTCCTGCTTGTGTTTGACGATGGATCATTCTCAGAAAACAGCACGTTCCAGCTGACAGATTGGCTTGCCCACACTCCAAAAGAAGTGATTGCTGCGAACTTCGGCGTGACAAAAGAAGAGATTGCTAATTTGCCAGGCAAAGAAAAATATATATTTGAAAACCAACTCCCTGGCAGCTTAAAAGATGACATTGTGGAAGGGCCGAACGGCGAAGTGCCTTATCCATTTACTTACCGCCTTCTTGAACAAGAGCCGATTGAATCTGAGGGAGGGAAAGTATACATTGCAGATTCGACAAACTTCAAAGTGTCTAAAACCATCGCATCAGCGCTCGTAACAGTAGAACCCGGCGCCATGAGAGAGCTGCACTGGCATCCGAATACACACGAATGGCAATACTACATCTCCGGTAAAGCAAGAATGACCGTCTTTGCATCTGACGGCCATGCCAGAACGTTTAACTACCAAGCCGGTGATGTCGGATATGTACCATTTGCAATGGGTCATTACGTTGAAAACATTGGGGATGAACCGCTTGTCTTTTTAGAAATCTTCAAAGACGACCATTATGCCGATGTATCTTTAAACCAATGGCTTGCCATGCTTCCTGAAACATTTGTTCAAGCGCACCTTGACTTAGGCAAAGATTTTACTGATGCGCTTTCAAAAGAAAAGCACCCAGTTGTAAAAAAGAAATGCAGTAAATAATAGACTTGCAGCTTGCAGAGAGCACTCGTTCTCTGCAAGCCTTCATAAGGAGCTGAACCTGTGAAACATCAAACGTCTTCAAAACTTTTATTGCGGCTCTCCATCAAATACTTGCTGGCCGCAGCAGCAGTGGTGTTGACCTATTTTGCTGTCATCTATATATTATTTTCTTTAGCGGGAACGAGCTACCGCTCAGCAGCTCATGTCCTGCTTTTTGCTGTGTTATTTCTTATCCTTGGGCTATTCCTAGAACCATTTGAACGCCTGATGATACATAGTTTTACATTTTTCAAGACAGACAAACGCTTATTCATTCTCCTGGCAGGCATCGTCCAGCTTCTGTTTTTATGGATGACTGCTCATACAACAGACGAAATGATCAGCGACATCTGGCTGTCTACCACTGAAGAAATGATCATCGCAGCCGTATTTTTGATTTTAGACAAATGCAACTCAGCACTTCCCAGCTAAAAAAAGAACGCATTCCAATTGGATGCGTTCTTTTTATTCATAGCGCAGCGCGTCTACAGGCTGAAGCTTAGATGCCTTGATGGACGGAAGCAAGCCGAAGATAATGCCGACTGCCATTGAAAAGATGAGTGCTCCGACAACAGCTGGAACGGAGACGATAAAAGGCATCGGAAAAACAACCGTCAGCAGCTTAGCGATGCCGAAGCCCGCCAGCACACCGAGTATTCCGCCAATGCTTGTCAGCACGACAGCCTCGGTTAAAAATTGAAATAAAATCACACGCCGCTTAGCACCGAGCGCTTTCTTAATTCCGATTTCTCTCGTGCGCTCCGTTACGGAAACGAGCATAATGTTCATGACGCCGATACCGCCCACCAAAAGTGAAATACTGGCGATTCCGCCAAGCAGCAATGCAAATGACTGATTAAAGGACTCTACTTCCTGCGCGATCTCCTGAAGATCCATTACACTGTACTCTGCTTTCTCCAACTCAGCTTCTGACAGTCCCTGATTTAAAAGATCCGCAGCCATTACACCCGCTTCTTGGATATGCTCAGAAGAGTCAGCCTGCACGGCAATCTGGGTTGGCGCGTCAAATCCTTCAATAAGCGGCCACACTTTTTTCGGCACGTACAAAACCGGATTTGCATAGTCGCCTTCAAACATGCTTTCCTGCTGATTTTTTTCTTTAAAAACACCGACGACCTTAAACGGCACACCATTCATTTCAATGCTTTTATGCAGAGCGTCTCCTTCTGGAAACAGTTCATCTCTGACAGCTTCATTGATCATCACCACTTGGTGAGTGGTGTTTAATTCGTTTTCCGCCAGCTTTCTCCCTTCGGTTATTCGGATTGGGAACATATCGAAGTAATCATCGTCCACTCCGTACACTTGGGGATACGAAACGTTTGTTAAATGAAAAACGCTTGCGCCTTCTGACATGTAATATAAGGATAATCCTTTAACAATAGGATCAGATTTGATCTCCTTTACTGTATCTTCCGCTACAGGCGGCGCGGATGTATACGATACCTGAGGGCCGCCCTCCTCTTCACCGCCAGACGGCTGGTAGACAACGTTGATCGCGTTGTTTCCCATGCCGATCATACTTTGCTTTAATTGCTCACTTTGGCCCTTCAGCATTGAAACAATCGCGATGATTGCCGCTATGCCGATAATCACGCCGAGCATTGTCAGAATGGATCTTAATTTATGAGAGAAAATAGATTGAAAGGAGATTCGAATATGTTCAAGCATGGCTGATATCCCCTCTCTCATCTAATACCAGCTCTCCGTCTCTGATAAAAACAGTTCTATCAGCTTTTTTGGCGACGTCCGGGTCGTGGGTTATCATAATAATGGTCTTGCCTTCCCGATGCAGTTCAGAAAACAGTGACAAAATTTGTTCACTTGATTTGGTATCAAGCGCCCCGGTCGGTTCATCAGCTAAAATAAACCTCGGCTGATTGACAAGGGCTCTCGCTATCGCCACCCGCTGCTTTTGACCGCCTGACAGCTTAGGAGGTTTGTAGGAGACCCTGTCTTTTAATCCGACCTTTTCCAGCGCTTCATATGCCCGTTGCCTTCTCTCTTTTTTCTGCACTTTATTGTAAATCATCGGCAGCTCGACATTTTGCAGCGCGGTGAGACGCGGCAGCAAATGAAAAGTTTGAAACACAAACCCGATTGATTCGTTGCGAATTTCGGCTAAAGCTCCGTCTTTCCCTTTCAATATATCGATCTGATCAAGCGTATAGGTTCCCGAGGTTGGCCTGTCCAAACAGCCGATAATATTCATTAACGTTGACTTTCCAGAACCCGAAGGCCCCATAATAGCCAAAAACTCTCCTGCCTGGACGGTCAGATTGATATGTTTCAAGATTGGAACTTCTTCTTTTCCCAGCTTGTACGATTTCGAAATATTATTCAGTGTCAGCATTGACTGTAACCTGCTTTCCTTCCTTGACCGCGGGATCAGGGTAGATTACATAATCTTCCGGCGTCAGGCCGCTCTTAATTTCCACCATGTCATTTTCATCAGTCTCGCCGATTTCAACAGGCTGCTTAACCGCTTTCTGCTTCTCATCCGCTTTCCACACATACGGTTCGCCGTCATCCTGAATGACCATGTCGGACGGCAGCTTGATCGTATCCGCATCAGCATCATCACTCACCACTTCGATGTTGACATGATAGCCGACTTCAAGACCTTTATGGCTGTCTAATAAAATGGTAAAAGGATAGTTAGAGGACTGAGGATTCATTTCTTCATCAGAAAAGCTTTCTGATTCTTCACCCTCGCCTGCTCCCGCTGGAAGCTTGCCAATCGAGGTGACCTTTCCTTTCCACTCACCCTCACCGCCTGTTTTCAGTGTGACCTTGACTTTGCTGCCTTTTTTGATCGTGTCCATTAACAGCTCATTGATTTGGCTTTTGACTAGATATTTGCCTGTCGAAACAATCTGGATATACGGGCCTGTTGCCTGGTCGCCTGTTGCCCCGTCAGCGATATCCTGATTGACACTTTGGACGATTCCGTCATGCTTGCTTGTAATGACATTGGAACCTTTGTTTTTCGTTAGGCCAGCCAGTTCTTTTTGATGCTGTTTCAGTTCGAGCTGGCTTGTTTTCAAATCGAAATTGGCTTGGTCAATTTCATCTTGAAGCTGGGCTTTCTCTTCTTTCCCTGCCGCTTTCAGCTTCTTTTCCGTTTCTGTTATTGATTTTTGCAAACGGTTGATTTGCAAAGTTGTCATTTCGATTTGCAGATTGGCCTGCTCAATTTCATCAGAGTGTTCCTCACCCTCATACTCAAAAAGCTTATCTCCCTTTTTAACCTGATCGCCTTCTTTGACGTATGTTTTTTTAATACTGCCTTTTTCTGAATCTATGTATACTTTCTGCTGTTTTTCAGGTTCAACCTTTCCAGAAAACGTTTGGCCTGATTCTGAATCTCCTCCCATGTATACCGCTACCGATTCAGCATAGGGCTCCGATGATACGGCAATTTGGTTCATGTGAGTAAAAAAGTAAAAACCGCCGGCGCCGATCCCAGCCAGTACAAGCACACCAGCACAAATCGCACCGCCAATAAGCCATTTTTTCTTCTTGGACACAACGATCTCCTCTTTCTGTAAACATTGTAATATTTTCGAAACATTATAACCAATATTATCTATTAATTCAAAAAGACTTGCAATCTTTTTATTGAAATGACGGAATCAAATAGAAAAATTGTATTTTCGCGGCGAATAAAAAAAATCCCGGCTTCGAACCGGGATTTTTCTTACACAGAAACAAGCTCTTTTTCATTTTTAATCAGATCATAGGTCAAGCATACAGGTTTATTTGTACGGGGATCAGTCACGATTTCAGCATCAATCTGAAATACTTGCTGCAAAATATCCGGTGTCATGACCTCAAGTGCAGTACCTTCCTTGATGACCGTGCCTTTTTTGAGCGCGATCATATAATGGGAAAAACGAGCTGCGTGGTTAAGGTCATGAATGACCATTAAAATTGTCCGCCCCTGCTCTTTGTTGAGTCTGTCAAGCAGCTGCAGAATTTCGAGCTGGTGTGCAAGATCAAGATACGTCGTAGGTTCATCCAGCAGCAGCAGCTCCGTCCCTTGCGCAAGCGCCATGGCAATCCACACGCGTTGACGCTGTCCGCCTGACAATGCCTCAATCGGCCGTTCAGCAAATTCAGCCATGCCTGTTTCTTCAAGCGCCCATTTGATAATCCGGCGGTCTTCGTCATTTAATCTGCCGAATCCTGATTGATGCGGAAACCTGCCGTACGACACCAATTCGTGCACCGTTAGGCCGCTCGGCGCTTCAGGTGTCTGTGGCAGAATCGCCATATCTTTCGCAATGTCTTTTGTAGACATTTTATGAATCGCTTTGCCGTTTAAATAGACGGCCCCTGCATGCGAACGCATAATTCTGGACATTGTTTTTAAAATCGTTGATTTCCCGCAGCCGTTCGGGCCAATTAAGGTGGTAATTTTCCCTTTAGGAATCGATATATTTAAATCCTTTACAATCACCCTGTCGCCATAACCGATTCCAAGCTGTTCCGTTGATAATGAATTCATATTCGGCCCCCTCCTCTAATTCGCTTTCATCAATAAATAAATAAAGTAAGGCGCACCTAGCACGGAAATGACAAGTCCGACCGGAATTTCTGATGGTGCCAATACATTTCTCGCCATTGTATCAGCGAGCAAAAACAGGAATGCGCCGATGAGGGCGGAGACCGGTATCAGCGTCTGGTGACGCGGACCGGTCAGCCTTCTAGCCACATGAGGCGCGATCAATCCGAGAAACGCGATGCCTCCCGCAGCTGCCACACATGAAGCAGCAAGAGTGACGGCTGCCAGAAGAAGAATCCGTCTCTCCCTTTCAACAGGAGTGCCCAGTCCGGTCGCTAGTTGGTCTCCTAGCTGCAATATGTTCAAATAGCGTGCCTTATATAAAGTAAATGGTAGCAAGATCACAATCCAAGGAAGGATCGCCCAGATCATATTCCAGTTCGCCCCCCATATTGAGCCGGATATCCAAACCGCGGCTTGCATAAAATCATGAGGGTCCATCTTGAGCTGAAAAATCAGCAACAGGGCGTTGAATCCGGCATTTACCCCGATGCCGACTAAAATCAGCCGAATCGGTGTGACGCCCTTTTTCCATGCCAGAAGATAAATGAGAAATGCAGCGAGGATTGCTCCTGCCAAAGCACTGAACGGCAGCATAAATGTTCCGAAAAAGCTTAGATCTGAAGCTGATCCTTGAAAAAAGTATATAAAAAGCACAACGGCAAGTGAGCCGCCGGCGTTAATTCCGAGAATACCAGGCTCAGCAAGATCATTTTGAGACACGCTTTGCAAAATGGCGCCAGCAACGGCGATCCCTGCTCCAACAAGCAAAGAAAGGATGATCCGGGGCAGCCTGAACTCAAATAAGACAAGTTCATCACGCGCTGTCCCTTGGCCGAAAAAGACCTGAAGCGTTTTAAGCGGTGCAATTTTGATAACACCCAAATTGAGACTGATAAAAAAGACCAGCACGATAAGCATAAGAGTCACAGCCATTACGGCGAGCGGTTTTCTTGTTGTTGTTTTCATTACAGCCCTCTCCTTTCACGACGTGCCAAATAAAAGAAAAAGGGAACGCCGATAAGAGAAGTCAGTGCGCCGACAGGCGTTTCAAAGGGCGCATTTACGAGTCTGGCCGCTATGTCAGCAAAAACAAGCAAAACAGCACCGAGCACCGCCGAGCAGGGAATGATCCACCGATAATCCACACCGACCAAAAACCGGGTAATATGCGGAATGATCAGCCCGATAAATGCGATGGTGCCGGCTATGGAAACCGCAGCTCCGGTCAAAATCACTACGATAAGCATGCCAACCAGTTTCACCGCTGATGTATATTGTCCTAGCCCTTTTGCCAGATCGTCACCGAGACTTAACACTGTCACAGACCGGGCGATGAAAAACGCCAGCGTTAAACCGACAGCCCCTGCAATAAGCAAAAGCTGGACCCCTGACCATTTCACACCCGCTACCCCGCCTGCGTACCAAAAGCTGATATCCTGAGCCACATCAAATCGGATCGCAATGGCGGTTGAAATTCCGGTAAAGAAATAAGTAACTGCCGTACCCGCCAGAGCAAGCTTTACAGGCGTAAGCCCGCCCCTTGAAAACATGCCGATGCCCATTACCGTCGATGCCCCCAGTCCCGCTCCCGCAAAGGACCATAGCACAAGCCCCATTGCAGAAAGTCCGGGAAAAAAGGCAAACGCAATCGAAACCGCAAACGCAGAGCCTGATGTCACACCCATAATCGAAGGCTCTGCCAAAGGGTTTCTCGTCATCCCCTGCATGATCGCTCCCGACACTGCCAACAATGCGCCTACAAGTGCGGCAGCAGCCGTTCTCGGCAGCCGAAGATCATGTATAATTTGGTGAGATGTCTTTGTCGGCTGATAATGAAAAATGGCGTTCCATACAGTGTGCAAATGAATATCCGCTGCACCGAGGGATATGGATAAAAGTGCGCCAAGGCAAAGCAGGCATAGACCTGCAATAAGGACGATAACCGCGCCATATGTCCTTGACGTCCATTGGATTTCTTCTGATGCAGTCTGTATATTTTTATGTTGACTCAACTGCCGTACTTCCTTTCCGATACTGATAATGATTATCAATTGCTGTTTCAGTATATCACTTTTTTCAACAGATTTAATAGCGTGTTTTGAACAAAAATGAAAATGCATTTGCAAAAATATCGTGTCAACCGGCACTTGCAGTGGTATAATCACAGTTGATAATGATTCTCTTTTTCATCTATTTTTTTAGAAAGAAGGTATGAGATATGTCCCATATATACAAGAAACTCGGAGCCGCGTTTTTTGCCCTGTTATTGATTGCAGCGCTGGCAGCCTGCGGAAATAACTCAGAAAGCAAAGGCTCTGCCTCTGATTCAAAAGACGCAGAAACCTTTACATACAAGGCTGAAAACGGGAATGTAAAAATCCCCAAGCATCCTAAACGGGTGGTTGTCATGGCTGACGGCTACTACGGCTACTTCAAAACACTTGGCATCAACGTTGTCGGTGCACCTGAGAACGTATTTAAAAACCCTTACTACAAAGGAAAAACAGCCGGCGTCGAAAACATCGGAGACGGCACTTCGGTTGAAAAGGTCATTGATTTAAACCCCGACCTGATTATCGTCTGGACAACACAGGGTGCTGATATTAAAAAGCTTGAAAAAATCGCGCCGACTGTCGCAGTAAAATACGATAAGCTCGACAACATCGAACAGCTGAAAGAATTTGCAAAAATGACAGGAACTGAAGATAAAGCTGAAAAATGGCTGTCCGAGTGGGATAAAAAAGTTGCGGCAGCTAAAACAAAAATCAAAAAAGCGGTCGGTGACAAAACCATTTCCATTATGCAAACGAACGGAAAAGACATTTACGTATTCGGTAAAGACTTTGGAAGAGGCGGAAGCATTATTTACAAAGACCTCGGCCTGAAGGCGACAAAGCTGACAAAAGAAAAAGCCATTGACCAGGGACCTGGTTATACAAGTATTTCATTAGAAAAGCTCCCTGACTTCGCCGGAGATTATATTTTCGCGGGCCCATGGCAATCAGGCGGTGATGATGGCGGCGTATTTGACAGCTCCATTTGGAAGAACCTGAACGCCGTTAAAAATGGCCATGTCTATAAGATTGATCCGATTGGCTTCTATTTCACCGATCCGATTTCATTAGAAGGCCAACTGAAGTTTATTACGGAAAGCTTGACTAAATAAACGAAAGAGCCGGACAGGCGGCTCTTTTTTCATGCAATAAAGGGAGCGGCTCATGTTGAAACACATCGGATATTTTTTTACTCAATTCATATTAAGCTGTATCATCATCGCGATCAGTTTTTTTAACGGGCTTTATATCGGAAAACCTTTTTCAGATGTGTTTTTTGTTTTTATCTTAGTCCTTATTCTGTTTGGTTTGCTGGAGAGGCTGAAAAACCGTTTTTTGCAAATACGATTATCCGTAAAGGTTTTTCTTTCTATTTCAGCTTTCCTGTCAGCTGTTTTAACAATCGGATTGCTAACAGGAGAAATTGTATTTCAATAAAAAAAGACACCTGACAAAACAAATCAGGTGTCTTTTCATTATGCTTGTTTTTCTTTTTGAAACTTTTTATTCACAAATGGATAAACAATCAAGCCGACAAAGAATAAACCGATTCCGAGAATAAATGTCGTTAAATCTGCTGTGCCTGTTACAATAACAAACACGGAATATGCACACGCCAGTATCGCGATCAATCCGTCTCTTACACGGGAGCCTTTCAGCTGATCATACGTTTCACCTTTGATGACTAGCTTCAAGCTGTAAATTGCAGATACCAGATACGGTATTAAATATGCGAGTGTCGCCGCTGTCGTTAAAAATGTAAATGCGTCACTTATTGTCCGAGAAATAACGGAGAAAATGAAGACCTGTGACATGACGTTTGTAATAATGAGTGCAATGACCGGACTTCCCTTTTTATTCGTTTTTGCAAAAACTGCCGGGAAATCTCCTGCTTTAGCGGCTTGGTATGGCACCTCAGAGCCAAGCAAAATCCAGCCGAGCATCGTTCCGAATAAACAAAGGATAGCCAAAAGCGCCATAATCACGCTCCCCGCGTTTCCAACAATCGCATAGAGTACATCAACAAATGGTTTTTCAGAGCCGACAAGCTTATCATGCGGCAGAACACCCATCGTAATTAAAGTCACTATAATATAAATGCTCAAAGCAATCAGCAAGCCGGTAATCGTCGCACGTTTCACATCACGCTGAGAACGCGCACGACCGGACAGGATCACCGCGGATTCAATTCCGACAAACGCCCACAGTGTAGAAATCGCGGCGTTATGAACCTGGCCTCCAATTCCAATGCTTGTGCCGTTTTCTCCTTGAACCGGGAAATAAAAATGACCGAATAATGTCGTTTGAAACACAAATAAACCGGCAACGATAAAGAAGACAAAACCTAATACTTTAGAAAGCGTTGTGACAAAGTTCAATTTACTTGCACCGTTAATGCTGGCAACAAGAATCGTGTGCGTTCCCCATAACAAGATCGTACATACGGCAAACGTCAGCAATTGGCCGAGCGTCACCTCTTGCCCGCCGATCGAAAACATCTCACGTTTGTCAACCAAGATCGGGAAGAATGAAGTCAAGTAACCGGCGAGACTTGTGATGATCGCCACGTTGCTGATCCAGCTCGCCACCCAGTAGCCCCACACCATTGTGAAACCGGCAGCGTTGCCTTTCTTCGGATCGGAAAACAGTGCTCTGGCATAACTTTGCGGACCCGCTGTCAGTTCAGGCTTGCGAATGGACAAGTGCCCGAACACAAGCGCAATCATCAACACGCCGGCACCTGTCAAAAGCCAGGCGGACGTAGCGCCAAACGGACTTGCGATTGAAGCAAGCGAGCTCGGCAAGGAGAAAATTCCTGATCCAACCATATTTCCAACGACAAACGCCGTTAATAACCAAAAACCCCATTTTTTTGTCTGTTCCATTCCAGTACCTCCATGATTCTTTGTACGGACCAGACCCCGAGATCATATAAACGCAAAAAAAGCCTGAACAAAAGTCCATGCTTAAAGAAACACACACCCTTGATCTCCGGATAGCCCTCCGCGAAAAAGCACGCGGCAGTCCTGCACTTATTCAGATACAGTCCCAGCATAGAGAAGGATCGGCTTTCTCCACACTTCGGCGCTGATGCCTTTTACACATGTTTAACAGCTCCTGTCAGCCTGGCATGTGTGACTCATCATCCGCGCAACCTCTACCTCACTGAGAAAGAGTGAGGATTTAATTATTCAGTTACTCCCAGAAGGTTATCAAAGAAAGGATGATCTGTCAAAGGGAACAGATGGAAAATACGGATAGAGCCAAGCCCTATCCGCATGTGATTATCGATTATTTTTCTTTTTTTGCACAGCTTCTTGAAGCGGATCATCTTTTAGAGCTGAACCTGCATCTTCAAGAGCTCCTTGGATTACGCTTTTTTCTTTTTCGGAACGTTTTCCTTTATCTTTATTAAAGAAACCCATTCGTATCACCTCTTTTTAAAAATAGGTACATGTTTAAGATGCCTTTTTCCTGAAAAATTATGCGGGAAATTTTTTATCGTCCAAAGTCCTGTTGATCAAACATACATTCTCTTGATATATTTGTAATTCAGAGATTTTTTGCAAAAGATAAAGGAGAAGCGGCAAATGACAGGAAAAACACACATCATGGGAGGCATCGCTTCTTGTACGGCAGCAGCTTATTATTATGGATTTGATCCAGTGCTTATGGCTGCGTCAGGCGCGGTTGGGGCATTGATTCCCGATATCTGCCACACGCAAAGCAAAATCGGGAGAAAATTTCCTATTTTATCGAAAGTGGTCAGCTCCGTTTTTGGCCACCGTACCTTTACACACAGCCTGCTGTTTATGCTCATCATGTTTTTTATCACTTCTACATATATTCCAGATAAAAACATCTCAGCCGGCTTAATGATCGGAATGGCGAGCCACTTGATTCTTGACGCTTGGACAGTGAACGGAATCAAATTACTATTCCCTTCAACGATCCGCGTGCGGCTTCCATTATATATGAAGACAGGCAGTTTTTCTGAGCAGCTCGTGCTAGCCGGCCTGACCCTTGCTTCATGTTACTACTTTTATATGCTGTTTCATGGACGCATGTTGTAAATGCGAGTGCTGAAACTTGTCTGAACCGGCGGTTTTTAGTAGGTTTTACTTAAGAAGCATTTCATGCAGATGATCAAGAAAACGTGAGGAGTCATATTGATGAAAGGAACCTTTTTTCACAATCAGCGGTTTTTATGTTTTTCGATCTTGTTTATGTGGATCAAAACGTATGTGATATATAAACTCGGCTTTGATTTGCAGATCGACACTCTGTTGGAAGAGCTGATTTTGCTGATCAATCCGCTCAGCTTTATCCTTCCTTTATTCGGGATCGGCCTGCTTCTGAAAGGAAACAAGCAGCGGGTCTTTTTGCTGATTGCCAATCTGGTTCTGACTGTCATCTTGATCTCCAATACGATTTTTTACGGATTTTATATCGATTTTATTACCATTCCGGTTTTATTTCAGGCCAGCAACATGAGCGATATGGGCAGCAGTGTAAAAGAACTGTTCCATCCTCTGTTTATTGCCCTGTTTGCGGATTTGGTTTGTCTGCTGCTGCTCGCCAGAAAAACGAAACAGCCGCAGACAAAAGCCGCTCCCCGCACGATCAAACGGTACTATGCAGCTTCCTGCGGCATGATTTTATGCACGCTGGCACTTGCAGAAGTACAGCAGCCGAAGCTTTTGGCACATTCCTTTGACCGGGAAATGCTCGTCAAAAGCATCGGTCTGTTTCAGTTCCATATATACGATACGATTTCTCAGACTGTTAATATAAGCGCGAAGGCATTTGCCGATGAAGACAGCATATCTGCCATTAAAAATTACACAGAGGCTGATTATAGCAAGCCTGATCAAAGCAAATTCGGACTGGCAAAGGGACGCAATGTCATCTTTGTAACACTTGAGTCGACCCAAAGCTTTGTGCTGAATGAAAAAGTCAATGGAAAAGAAATTACCCCTTTTATGAATGATCTCGTTAAAAAAAGCTATTCCTTTGATCATTTCTATCAGCAAACAGAACAAGGGAAAACATCTGATTCAGAATTCATCGTTGCTAACTCAATGTATCCTTCCCTTAGCGGCGCCGTCTTTTTCACGAAAAGCGACCATCAATTTCATACGATGTACAAATCGCTGAAACAGCATGATTATTATTCAGCCGCCTTTCATGCCAACCATAAAACATTTTGGAACAGAGATGTCATGTACGATACATTTGGGATTGACCGCTTTTTTGATGTTGATGACTTTCATGTCACTCCCGGAACATCGACAAGCTGGGGCTTAAAGGATAAGGAATTTTTAGAGCAGTCCGCCGAAAAGCTGAAAAGTCTGCCGCAGCCATTCTTCAGCAGTTTCATCACGTTAACGAATCATTTTCCGTTTGAGATTGATAAAAAAGATCAGCTGATTGATGAATACGATTCGAGCAGCGCCCTGCTAAACCGTTATGTGACAACGGTGCGCTATGAGGATGAGGCATTAAAGCATTTTATCAAAAAGCTGAAGGACGAAGGCTTATACGAAAATTCGATGATTGTATTTATGGGGGATCATTACGGCATTTCAGAAGCCCATAACGAAGCGTTGGCAGAGTTTTTAGGAAAAGACGAAATCACTCCGTATGACAATGTTCAGCTCCAGCGGGTGCCGTTTATCATACATATCCCGGGAATCACCGATCAACAGCCGGAAACCATCTCTGATGTTGGCGGACAAGTCGACGTCAGACCGACACTGATGCATTTACTCGGCGTTGACACAAAAGGCGATATTCAATTCGGCAATGATTTGCTGTCGGGCGATCGCACACCATTCGCCGTGCTGCGAAACGGCAGCTTTATTACGAACGATTTTATATACACGAAAAACACATGCTACAGCCAAAAAACAGGTGAAATACTGGAAGATCAGGATGCGTGCCTCCCTTATAAGGAGAAAGCAAACGAAGAGCTGTCTCTCTCTGATAAAATTTTAAATGGTGACCTGCTCAGGTTTTCCGAATGAAAAAAATCCCTCTATATAAAGAGGGATTTTTACGTTTCCAACATCACCTTGCCAGTCAGCTTTGTTTCATAGCCATTTAAATGAGACAAGTTCGCCTTGTAGTCCTCAGAATTCAAAATCTCCTTCACGGCTTTGAGCAGCTGCTCATTTTTTTTCAAAACGACGATATCATATTGTTCGTCGATGAGCGGGATAAAATCAACACGTCCCATATGTGCCGCGTGCTGCGCCCCGATTCCCGCGTCAGCCTGTCCGCTTGAAACTTGTGAAGCGGCAGCGTAATGATCGGTCACGATATCGCCGTATCCCTTTACATCAGCCGGCTTCACACCAAGCAAGCCAAGCTGTTCATCAAGGAGCACCCTTGCGCCAGAACCCTTTTCCCTGTTGATGATCCGGATATCAGCTCTTTTCAAGTCTTTCCAGCCTTGAATGTTTTTCGGATTCCCTTTTTGCACATACAGACCTGCTTTGCGGAGAACGACATTGATGAGACAAAACGGTTCACCTGACAAAATCCGTTTTACATAAGGCGCGTTATACTGGCCCGTTTCTGCATCGTACAAATGAAGGCTGACAATGTCACACTTGCCTTGATACATATCAATCAGGCTGTTTAAGCTTCCTTTGTATTTACGGAGCGGCGTCTCCTGAATGGCATTCTCCAAATGCTTGCTGAGAAGATCCATCGAAATGTCCTGTCCGCTGATCATGACATTCGGTCTGCCGTCCGGTTCAGCCTCCTGCATCTGTTTCTGCGCTTCTGTTGCAGCGATGGGCTGAGACATTCTCATATTCGTCTTATATTGCTTTAAATCTTCTTCATCCACACGCATCTGCCTTCCAACACGGTAAGCAGGCAGCACGCCTTTTTTAATCAAATCATAAACGGTCAGCTTTGATACCTTTAGCAGACCTGCAACTTCTTCTATCGTATAGGAAGAGGTTTCATTCATCATCATCACTCTCCTATTTTATTATACCTTTTCGCCGAATGTAAAAAAACCCACATAAACCAAACATAATCAGTTATAATTAGATATAACTAATCATAAGGGGTGCAATCATGTTTAAGAAGTATTCTATTTTAATCGCAGCCTTAACCGCTTTTCTGCTTGCAGCAGGCTGTTCTTTAAACCAGTCTTCAACAGACAGCGGGAAAAAAGTAACATTAACGATCTCAGCTGCCGCAAGCGCGCAGGATGCACTTGAGGAAATCCAAAAAAATTATGAAAAAGAGCATCAAAATATTACCATCCAAGATAACTATGGCTCATCCGGCGCCTTGCAAAAACAGATTTCTCAAGGAGCAGGAGCAGATCTGTTCTTCTCAGCTGCTGAGGATAAATTTAAAAAGCTGGTGGATGATGGGGATATCGCAAAAAAAGACAGCACTGATTTAGTCGGCAATGAAATTGTGCTGGTCGTACCGAAAAACGGAGATTCACCTGTGACAAGCTTCAGCAATCTGGCTGAATCAGAAAAAATCGCACTCGGCACTCCGGAATCCGTACCGGCAGGAGCTTATGGGAAAGAATCACTGACAAAACTGTCTTTATGGGACAACGTGAAGGATAAAATTGTGTACGGAAAAGACGTTCGCCAAGTTCTTTCTTATGTGGAAACCGGCAATGTAGACGCAGGTATTGTTTATAAAACAGATGCCCTGGTCTCGAAAAAGGTCACCATTATTGACGAGGCAAAAGCAGATACACACAGCCCGATTGTCTATCCGTTAGGAATCGTAAAAGATACAAAACACCGTAAGGAAGCGAAGGAATTTTACGAATACCTGCAATCTGATGAAGCAATGAAAGTATTTGAGAAATATGGTTTTACTGCTGAGTAACATAAACGCTTCAGAATTCTTAACACCTGTTATGCTTTCCTTTCAGGTGGCGGCAGTTGCCGGAATTGTTGTCATTATTCTCGGAACACTTGCTGGGGCTTGGATGTCACGGGCATCATTTTTCGGAAAAACTGCGCTCGAAACATGTTTTATGCTTCCGCTCGTTCTTCCGCCTACTGTTGTCGGTTTTATTTTGATCGTCATTTTCGGAAAGCATAGCTTCATCGGACAAGCCATCGAGTGGATCTTCCGGCAGCCTGTCATTTTCACCTGGTGGGCCGCTGTGATCGCCTCGGCTGTTGTAGCCTTTCCGCTCATGTATCAATCAGCCAAAACCGGATTTGCTGATATTGACCCCGATATACAGGGTGCGGCAATGGTAGACGGCGCAAGCAGATGGAAGGTCTTTATCCATATCTCCGTCCCGCTTGCCTATCCTTCATTGCTAACCGGGAGCATCCTCAGCCTAGCGCGGGCGCTCGGAGAATTTGGCGCAACACTCATGTTTGCCGGGAACATCCCCGGTGTTACACAAACACTGCCGACGGCCATATATGTTGCATTGGATTCCGGAAACAATACCCTTGCCTGGGCGTGGGTCGTCTGTATTGTTGTCATTTCCTTTTTGATGCTGTTTTTCATTCAACAGAAAAAAATGCACTAAAAAACTCCCCGTAAAGGGGAGTTTTTTGATTAAAACAGAAGCTCATCAGGATTTGGGCCGACACGCTCATCTTTGTTTAATGCGTCAATTTTATCCATGTCTTCTTGAGACAATTCGAAATCAAAAATATCAGCGTTTTCGATGATACGGTGTTCTTTAATGGATTTTGGAATGGTTACAACTTCATGCTGCAGATCCCAGCGCAAAATCACTTGAGCTACAGATTTATTATGCTTTTCTGCAATCTGTGTCAGTACTTCGTTATCCAAAAGCTGCCCCTGCATGAGCGGAGACCATGCTTCCAGCTGAATGCCGTGTTTTTTACAATAGTCTCTTAATTCTTTTTGCGTCAAACGAGGGTGAAATTCAACTTGGTTCACCATCGGTTTGATTTCAGCATCTTTTAACAGCTCTTCTAAATGATGAACTTGGAAGTTGCTGACGCCGATCGCGCGGATTTTGCCGTCTTTGTACAGCTTTTCAAGCGCGCGCCATGTATCTTTAAATTTATCTTTTCCAGGCCAATGGATCAAATATAAATCTAAGTAATCAAGCTGCAGTCTTTCCAGGCTTTTTTCAAAGGCAGCAAGCGTTGTTTCATAGCCTTGATCTTCATTCCACACTTTTGATGTGATGAAGAGCTCTTCTCTTGCCACACCGGATTCTTTAATCCCGATGCCAACACCTTCTTCATTTTTGTAGATCGCTGCTGTATCAATGCTGCGGTAGCCGTTTTTAATTGCCGCTTTCACTGATTCAGTCGCTTCACTGCCATTTTCCACTTTAAAAACACCCAGACCGAACCAAGGCATTTCAACTCCGTTATGTAACTTTACCGTATCTTTTAAACTTGTTGGCACTTGAACATCCATCCTTTCACTGAAATGTAAGCGTCTATATTATCTCACATTCCTCTCAGCCGATACCAATAATACGCTTAAGGCCCTGTTTTTGCTTCTTTTTTCACAGCCAAGGTAAAACAGGGTACTATTTTTTTCCTATTTTAACAATATTGAGATTACAAATACATGGAGCCGGGTATGCGTTTAGTGTAACCAAATGAAAACAAAGGAGGAAACAACTTGAAACGTATTCGTATCCCAATGACACTTGCTCTTGGTGCCGCTTTGACAATTGCCCCTTTGTCCTTTGCTTCCGCTGAAGAAAATCCTGCTCCGAAGATCTCGCAGACAACAACCGCCGGAACAACTGCCGCTGATGTAGGTTTAAACGTCAACCTGGATGTACTTGGAATTGCCAACCAGATCGCTGATGCCATCAAATCCGCACAGAATCGGGATGGATTTGTGAAGAATCTCATGGAGTCTTCCTTCTACGCGTCCGGCCAAAAATATAACGTCATGGTATTTAACTTAAGCCAGGAATATGAAGATCATTTGAACGGTGTGCAATTTTATGGCTCAGCCGTTTATGACGGCATTACGTATGGCATTTGGGTATTTGAAGACGGAACGTTTACAAACAAAGGGGATGGCGGCTGGATTAACTGGGCCTTCAGAGGCTGGTTCGACCGGGATGGCAGCACTGTCGAATTTCATCGCCCTTAATATAGAAAAAAGCTGGCGCTCTCACGCACCAGCTTTTTTGCTGCATTTATTCGCCGCCTTCAAGCATGGCGGCTTCGACATCATTAATGTATTGGCGAAGCTCATGGGAGATGTCCCGGGAAATTTCTCTTTCCTCGAACAGCGTTTGAATTTCATTTCTGATCGCCTGCACAGCCTTCAGCTTCACTTCCAGTTTTTGATTTTCAAAATGTGCGCTTGATTTTAACTCATGATGGCTGTTCTCCAGCCTGAAAATTAACTGTTTATAGAATGTAATGACAGATAAAAACACTTCCTTATGTTCTTCCGTCTTATGTTTTTCCAAATATTCTATTGCTGCTTTTGCCGTTTTTACTCTTGTTGCCCGTATCAATCCCGCTTCATTTAATATCGACATCTCCGGCTTTTTATGTTCACCGAAGAAAATCCAATACATCAGCCTCTTGAGCCTTGTTTTTGATAAGCCGACCTTAAACGGGTTGGCATACAAAATTTCCAACTCGTTAAATCGTTCTTGCAGCACATTTGCTGTTTCTTCCGGGATGTCTCCCCGCTCCAGCATTTTCATCAGTGCCTCTTGCTCAGCTTTAACCCCCTGCGCACGGACCTTTCGCTCATGCTTTTTGATACGATTAGATGACGTATACTGCTGAAAACGAAGGTTTTTCATTTTCTCATTGTACTCAGCTATCACCGCAAGAGAGGCCGTTTTGTTTGTATCGTTCATGTCCTCTTTTATCGTTTGAAGAGCTGTTTTGATCAATTTGCGTCTCGCTGTCAGCAGCTTCTTATTTCGTTCCTCGTCCTCTTCTTCTTTTTCAGTCAGAACCGGCAGCACTACGGTGGCAATGACAAGCGTGCATAAAATGACGCCGGCTGCTAAAAAGAGAATCAGATTTCTTTCCGGAAACGGCGTACCGTCCTCCAGAAAATACGGAATGGAGAAAGAACCCGCAAGCGTTACTGCTCCGCGCACACCGGAAATCGAAATTAACAGTGTCGAACGAAGACCCGGTTTATAGATGTTTTGATCTTTATTAAAGAACCATTTGCCGTTCCAAAAGAACAGCACCCACAGAAATCTGAGGAGCATTAACGTAAATGTGATGACTAGGATATAGCCAATCACCTTCATGTTGCTGATGGCGGTATCGTTAAAGATAACAGAAATCACATCAGGGATTTGCGTGCCGAGAATAACAAAGACCAGGCCGTTCAAAATAAATAAAATAATGTTCCACGTACTTGAGGAGACGATTTGCAGCTTGATCATCGTTGATTCCAGACGATCCTGTTCAACCGCATGAGTGATCCCTCCCGCCACAACAGCTAAAATGCCGGAAACGCCGATTTCTTCAGCGGCCAAATAAATCACAAACGGTGTCAAAATTTGAATCAGCATATGCATCGTGACATCCTGCATGCCAAGGCGGCGGAGAAATAGGCGAAAACGAATAATCAAAAATGAAATGACTACCCCGCACAGCAAGCCCCCAAGAGAAATGAAGACAAAGCTGACAGCCGCTTGCGCTAGTGAAAACGCACCCGTCACTGCCGCTGCAATCGCAAACTTAAAGGCTACAAGACCTGATGCATCATTCATCAGCCCCTCACCTTCAAGCAGGCGAAGAATCCCTTTTGGCATTTTCACTCTTCCTGATAATGCGCTGACAGCGACGACATCAGTCGGTGAAAGAATGGCCGCAAGTCCAAAGGCCGCTGCCAGCGGAATATCAGGAATCATCCAGTGAATCGTATAGCCGCCTACAATCACAGTCGCAAACACAAGGCCGAGGGCAAGCAATAAAATCGGAGCTCTTAAATTCCAAAGCTCCGCCCGCGGCGTCCTCTTTCCATCATTAAATAGCAGAGGCGCGATAAACAGAACAAAAAACAATTCGGTGTTTAATTCAAAATGAAGTCCCTGTGGAAATGAGGCGGCAAGAATCCCAAGGGCCACTTGAATCAGCGGCACCGGAATAAACGGAATAAATCGGTTCACGATATTAGAAATCGCAATAATCGTTAATAAAACAAGCACAACTAAAAATATGTCCAAATGCATGACCTCCTTCGTCTGTTGTCTTTCGTGCATGGTGAGTCTTGTCTAAAAATCGCTGAGCCAGGCTGGCCTTGCATCCGATATGTGGTTTCGCAGGAGTTTCCTCCACACTTGTCTTCTTTTATAGTACCCTTTTTAGGGTAATTTTTCTCATGATATGCTCACAGTGAACTTTTTTGCATAAGAGCAAATTATAAAAAAAGAGACAGGAAGCTATTCCCGTCTCTCGTCTTTCAATCTCAATCATGAAAATTCGTACCGTCAGTTGTTGCTTTAATAATGCCGGCGCGGATAACAAAGTCACCGAAATGCTCGCCTTCCTCACGCTCTTTCGCATAGCGGGAAAGAAGGACGCGAAGCTCGCTTAAAATGTCTGCTTCACCGATGTTTTCACGGTACATTTTGCTTAAACGGCTTCCGTCAAAGGCAGCGCCAAGATACATATTATATTTGCCCGGCGCCTTTCCGATAAATCCAATCTCACCGAGTGCGTGGCGTGCACAGCCGTTCGGGCATCCTGTCATGCGAATGGTGATTTCCTGATCACGAAGGCCGTTTTCGTCAATAATCTCTTCAACCTTATCTAAGAGGGTTGGCAAATAACGTTCTGCTTCCGCCATTGCCAATCCGCAGGTTGGAAGAGCGACGCAAGCCATCGAGCTGCGACGAAGTGCTGAATGATGCTTGCCGTCAGTTAGTCCGTATTGCTCGATTAACGCACTGATTTCATCTTTTTTCTCGCTTGAAACGTTTGCGATAATCAGGTTTTGATTGGCTGTCAGACGGAACTCGCCTGTATGAACTTTGGCGATTTCCCGTAAGCCTGTCATCAGCTTATAATCATCGTAATCCGTTATACGGCCACCTTCGACAAACAGCGTGAAATGCCATTTATCCTCGATGCCTTCCACCCAGCCGTAGCGGTCGCCGTTATGATCGAAATGATATGGCTTCGCTGCTTCCAGGCTCCAGCCGAGACGGTTTTCCAATTCTTCTTTTACGGTATCTAAACCGAGGCGGTCAACCGTGTATTTGAACCGCGCATTTTTGCGGACAGAACGGTTTCCGTAATCGCGCTGAATCGTAATCGTTTTTTCAGCAACGTCATACATTTGATCGGGCCGGCAGAATCCGATGACCTTGGCTAATTGCGGATATGTGGCTGTGTCGCCATGCGTCATTCCCATACCGCCGCCAATCGCCACGTTAAAACCGATCAGCTTGCCATCTTCGACAATCGCAATGAATCCAAGATCTTGTGAAAAGACGTCAATATCATTAGACGGCGGAACGGCAATACCGATTTTAAACTTCCGCGGCAGATAGAGCGGTCCGTACATTGGCTCGACTTCTTCCTCCGGCGTGCCGGCCACTCTTTCCTCATCAAGCCAAATTTCATGATAGGCTCTCGTCCGCGGCAGCAGATCATCACTTAATTTCTTAGACCACTCGTATACCTCTGAATGGATTTCAGACTGATAAGGGTTTGATGCGCACATGACGTTACGGTTTACGTCTCCACAGGCTGCGATCGTATCCAAAAGCGCTGAGTGGATCGTCTGGATGGTTTTCTTCATGTTCCATTTCAAAATCCCGTGCATTTGGAACGTTTCACGTGTCGTCAGTTTTAATGTGCCGTTCCCGTATTTCTGAGAAAGGTCATCCATGACAAGCCATTGCTCAGGCGTTGAAACGCCCCCTGGCATACGCACGCGCAGCATGAACTGATAGGCCGGTTCAAGCTTTTGCTTTTGGCGTTCATTGCGGAGATCGCGGTCATCCTGCAAATAACTGCCGTGGTGCTTCATCAGGCGGTTGTCATCATCAGGAATTCCTGCACTGATCCGATCGAGCATCACTTCTTTCAGTGTGCCGCGCAAATAGTCGCTTTCTCTTTTAATGCGTTCAACATCACTTGGAGAGCCGTCCGGTGCTTTTAAGATTTTGGTCACCATGTTGAAAAACTCCTTTCAAGTCAAATCAGTATACATCACGCTGATAGCGTTTTTGCTGCTGCATATCGGCAAGATAAGCTTCCGCTTCTTCGCGGCTCATATTGCCTTCTTTTTCGATAATTTCAAGTAATGTGTTATGGACGTCATGCGCCATATGCTTTTCATCTCCGCAAATGTAAACAGCCGCTCCTTCTTGAAGCCATTCGAACAACTCTGCGCTCTGTTCAAGCATGCGGTGCTGCACATATACTTTTTCTTCCATATCACGTGAGAACGCCACATCCATTTTTGTCAGCACACCGTCTTTGAGCCAATTCTGCCACTCTGTCTGGTAAAGGAAATCCGTGACAAAGTGCTGATCGCCAAAGAACATCCATGCTTTTCCTTCCGCTCCCGTCTCCTCACGCTCCTGCATAAAGGAACGGAAAGGTGCGACGCCTGTCCCGGGACCGACCATGATAATTGGTGTTTCAGGATCTTTCGGAAGCTTAAAGTTTTGGTTGTGCTGTACATAAACAGGCAGTGTGTCCCCCGGCTGCAGACGTTCCGCACATAAAATTGAACAGACGCCTTTTCGTTCACGGCCGTGCGCATCGTAGCGGACTGCGCCGATTGTTAAATGCACTTCATCCGGATTTGCGGATAAACTGCTTGCAATCGAATAAAGGCGGGCAGGCATTTTTCTCAAAATTGAGACAAACTGCTGCGCAGATACACTGAATGGGCCATAATCACGGACGAGATCAAGCAAATCGCGTCCTTCAATATAAGCTTTTACATTCTCCCCATTTCCCGCGGCTAAAAGCTCTCTAAGCTCCTCACTTCCCGTCAGCTGGGCTGCTTGTTCAAGAAGCGGTTTTGTGAGAACGGTAATCTCATAGTGAGAAATCAGCGCTTCTTTCAGCGGACGGACATCACCTTGCCTATTAAGCGTCACAATTTCTTCCGGGTCCCAATTCATTTCCTTAAGGAGCAGCTCGACAAGCTCTGGATCGTTTTCCGGATAGACGCCGAGGCTGTCACCAGGCTCGTAAGTCAGGCCAGATCCCTCAAGAGACAGCTCCACATGACGTGTTTCTTTATTTGATCCTCTGCCGTTTAAATTCAAATTTTCTAACACTTCAGCCCGAAACGGGTTTGTTCTGGAATACGAAGACTCACCGGTTTGAGCCGCAGCCGCCGGCGCAGGTGCGGCGCTTCCGCCCCCAGCTTCATTTAATCCCTTCAATACACCCTCAAGCCATTCGGCTGCCGGTTCATCATAGTCAAGATCGCAATCAACGCGCGGAGAAATCCGTTCTCCTCCGAGTTCTTCTAAGCGCTGATCAAATTCTTTCCCTGTCTGGCAGAAAAATTCGTACGAACTATCACCAAGCGCCAAAACGGAAAAACGCAGATTTTCAAGCTTAGGCGCCCGTCTTCCGTGCAGAAATTCGTGAAACGACAGCGCGTTATCAGGCGGATCGCCTTCACCGTGCGTACTAACCACGATTAAAAGATTGGTTACCTTCTTCAGCTGATTCGGCTTAAAATCGCTCATGGATGAGACGGTCACTTGAAAACCGCTCTGTTCAAGCTGCTTGCCGGCATTTTCTGCAAGCCCCTGTGCGTTTCCTGTTTGTGAACCATAAAGAACGGTCACTTCTTTTGAAACGGCCGGTGCTGGTGCCTCCACAGACACAGCTGCCGCCGGCGCACCCGCAGTTTCTTGGGCGGAAACAGATTGCGCGGATAAATATCCGCTCAGCCAGATTTTCTGGGATTCGGTCAAGGTCGGCAGAAGGCGGTTAAGGAGCTCTGCCTGCTCCTGATTAAACGGACTGTTCATTACCTGAAGTTGCAACGTATCCACCTCACAAAGTTATAAACTGATCGAAAATTGCATCTAATTGAACTTTACCGGAATACTAGGCTTAAGTAAAATATATTTACATGATGATAACTATTAAGAATCCTAATGATAAAACGGCTATGCTTCATGTAAATAGAAAAAAGAGAAGGACTCCCTTCTCTTCATTCAGCATTCTGATATAAGTGAGGCGGCACAGCGGTTACAAACGGACTGGCTTCACCTGTATAAAATACCGTCAGCATGTGCATTGCACGGGTGCACGCAGTATATAATAACCTGCGGTCGTGCTCTGTATGATAGTGTTCTTCAGATGCATCATAGACAAGTACTGCGTCAAATTCAATTCCCTTCGCTAAATACACGGGAATCACGCAAACACCCTTTTGGAATGGTTGATTTTCTTTATGAATCAGGCGAACATCTGCATATTCACTCATGTGGGCGTGCGCCTGTATGCATTGCTGCGCAGTCTTGCAAATGACGGCTATTGTTTCGTGCCCTTTTTTCTTGTGCAGTCCAATTTCTTGCGCGAGCTTTTGGCAAAGGCTCTCATGCCCTTCAGTTTTGGCCACGATCGGCATTTCCCCGTTTCTGTTAAACGGCTCAATATCCGCCCCATCTTGAAGCATCGCTTTTGTAAACTCGACAATCTGCCTTGTCGATCTGTACGTTCTCTTTAAACGAACATACTCAGCAGGCTCATCTTCAAAGCACGCATCCATACGCTGATCCCCGTGTATGGCATGAGCGTAGATAGACTGATTGATATCACCAAGCACTGTCATGCTGGCAGCCGGAAAAATGCTTCTCATGTAAGCCATCTGCAGCGGTGAATAGTCCTGGGCTTCGTCAATAAATAGGTGTTTGATCTTCGTATTTTTCTTTCTGCCCTCAATCAGATCCTGCATATAAAGAAACGGTGCCGCGTCCTCATAGAGCAATTTATTTTCCGTAAATGCCGAACGGGTCAGCTCTCCTATCGCTGCCGTCTTCTCATGCTGGGATTCCCCTCCCCATCCGGAAAACAATTGCAGATACAGCTGGTTCACATCAAGAAATGCCAGGAGTCTGACCGCTTGTTTGAGCGGTTTGAAAGCTTTTTTCACAATGATAGCGGCAAGCAGCTGCTGCTCTCTTTGATAATCGTTAAACGTACTCTCGCTGAACCGTTTCCTTTCCTGCAGTTTCTTGTACACGTCCAAGTAGTCCTCTTTGTCGAGCAGCTCAGCTTCATGAACGACCCAATCCTTTCGCCGCTCCTTTTTCTCAAGCTTGTTAAGCTCACTCAGCAGCCACTTCGCGGTTTGTTCCATCCGGTTCGGGATCGAGTGATTTTGATCCAATGAGTAAAAATAGGATTGAATCTGTTCCTTTGTAATCAGCTTTTGGCCGCGGAAAACAATATTTTTAAAAATCATCCCTTCAGAGGACAGCCTTGTGACGTATTCATCAATGAATTGCTGAAAAGATAAACCCGCCTTCCATGTGATACCCGCAAGCCTTGTTGGAAAATCGCCTTCCTTTGTTTCAGTCAGGCAATATTCAAGCTGGTCAAAGGGGCTTTCACATTGAAACCTGCGGCCAAGCCGATGCTCGATATATTCCTGAAACGTCGCCTGCTCCATATTCTCTTCTCCTAACTCAGGCAAAACAGAGGAGACATAGCTGTTAAATAAGAAGTTAGGAGAAAATAAAACGATTTGTCCGGCATCAATGACGCCGCGGTGCCTGTATAACAAATAAGCGACACGCTGAAGCGCTGCCGAGGTTTTTCCGCTCCCAGCCGCTCCCTGCACGATCAGGAATTTGCTTTTTTCATTACGGATAATCTGATTTTGTTCTTTCTGAATCGTAGACACGATGTTTTTCATTTGGGTATCGGAATGATGGCTTAATACCTCTTGCAGCATTTCATCGCCAATCGTCATATCGGTATTAAACATCGCCTTGAGATCGCCGTTTTTGATCATAAACTGTCGTTTCAGCACCATTTCCCCTTCTATCGTTTCACCGGACACCTCGTACTCCGCTTTTCCTGGGGAATAATTGTAGTACATACTTGATATCGGCGCCCTCCAGTCATAAATCAGAAAGTGTTCCTCCTTCTCATCCAAACAGGAAGCTAAACCGATATAAATTCGCTCTGCCTGCTCCTCGCCGTTTTCAATAAAATCAATCCGTCCGAAATAAGGCGATTTTTTTAATTGTTGAATTCGTTTGAGCTGCTGAGCCATGCGCCGATGATTCCGTTCCCGATCAGACAGCAGCTCTGCCTGCTGCTTAATGCTTGCCATCGTTTCAACCGCTTCATGGGCATCATCAAAATTAACCTTCACATCCTCCCAAAAGCTTTTTCTTAATCCGATGATATCATGCTTCAACCCGCCCGCAGACGTTTCCAGAAACCGCTCTTTTTTTCCGAGTTCCTGCAGCACCTCATCTATTCTTGACTGCTCTTCCTTCCATTCCTTATCCTTCTGATTCATGAACGGCACCTCCAGAAAATAGTTGACAAACATAGATGAAATACTGTAAAATATAATTGGATACATATATCAAATATATGATGAAAACTGGCAAATACAATTTATCTTATCACATTTACCCAAAATCAATCAAGGTTTGGGTTATTTATATGCAAAAAAACCGACTTCACATCGAAATCGGTTTTTTTGCTATTAATTATCTAAGCGAAAAGAACGGTTTGGCAGCTTCCAATTAAACATATAGGAACAAACCCGGCAGACAACGAGCACAAAAAACAGAACGTATAAGCCTACCGAGTTCCCCAGCCAGCCCAATCCGACGATTAATCCGCCGAGAGCCGCCCAGACCGCGTAAATTTCCGCCTTCAGCACAAGCGGTTTGCGCCCGGCAAGAAGGTCGCGGATGATTCCGCCCCCGCTTCCCGTCAGCACCGCAGCCACAATCACGGCACTAAGCGGATGGCCCATTTTGACGGCATACAGTGCGCCTTGGATAGCAAAGGCTGCGAGGCCGATCGCATCTGACAAATTGCCCCACTTATTCCAATGCTTCAGCAGCAGCTTCGGAAACAGAAACACAATTGTAATAGATAAAAGCGCGATTTGAAAGTACGCTCCCTGCTCCCATAGCGCTGACACCGGAACACCAATCAGCAAATTGCGGATCGCTCCTCCTCCAAAAGCTGTAACGATCCCTAATATATAAACTCCTAAAATATCGTATTCCTCTTCCATCGCAACAATTGCGCCGCTGACTGCAAACGCAATGATGCCAATCACACTGAGCAGCTCCCAAGCCATTCTGATGACTCCCTTTATGTTTGTTAAATTTTCTGACGACCTCTAGATTTTATAATCGCTCAAGCGTAAAAGCAATAACATTTTTATGAGAAAAAAAGATAAATTTAGAGGGAATACGGCTATTGCTAATGGACATGAGTTTTGCGAAATTAAAAAGCGCCCCGGCATACGAGGCGCTTTTGGGTTATTCAGATTTTTCGCCCTTCAGCAGGCACATAAAAACGATAATCAGGATAAAAGCAATCAAGGCCAGGAATGGAATTGTAATAAAACCAAACCAGTTAATATATTGGCCCGAGCACGGCACGCCGCTTACACACGGCTTAATGCCGCTAAAGCCGGGCACTTTTTGCTCTAAGTAATGCATGATCGAAATAAATGCCCCGATCATCGCCATCGGAAGCACATATTTTTTCACGCGTGTGTCCCCTTGAAAGGTGGCAATGCCTAAAATCAGGACGAGCGGATACATGAGGATACGCTGGTACCAGCACAGTTCACATGGAATGAACTTTCTGATTTCACTAAAATACAGGCTGCCCAGCATAGCGACAAGAGCCACAACCCAGGAAGCATATAAAAATACGATTCTATTTTTCATATCGTTACTTCCCTTTCAGCTCTTTTTCTATCGTTTCTTTGATTTCATCATAATTCGCAAAATTTTTGATCACTTTATCATTGACGTAAATCGTCGGTGTTGCATTTATGTTCATTTTTTGATTAAGGTCAGAATCCTTTTCCACTTGAGAAGCGAATGTTTCCTTATCAAGATTTTTCTTGAGCGTCTCAGGTTTTATCTTTGTGGTGCTTTTTGCAAGATCACCGAGAACGCCTGGGGTTACCCATTCCTGTTCTGTATCCGGCTGTTTTTCGAACAGCTTTTCATGGAAATCCCAGAAAGAGTCAGGGTCTTCCTTCCATACTTCTTCTGATGCAAGAGCCGCTAATCTTGAACCTTTTCCATGGAACATGACGTTCACGAAAGAAAATTTCACATCGCCCTTATCAATAAAGTCTTTTTGTATTTTTGGAAAGATGTCACTGTTAAACACCTTGCAAGACGGACATTTGTAATCTCCGAATTCTACTACAGTTACCGGTGCATCGTCCTTACCAAGCACAGGCTGGCCTTTAATAGACGGCTGTCCGGAAACCGCTTCATCGCCTTGTTCCGTTTTGTTATTAATGATGACAATGGCTGCTAGCAATACAACGACCACAACCGTAAGGATGACCGCGAATTTCGCAGAAGACTGCTGTTTCTTTTTCACTCCGACACCTCATCGTTTTAAAATTAAAAAAGAAGCGGATCGCAATTGACCCACTTCTTTATTTTAACAAGACAAGCACAGATAAGAAAACCCCGAAAAAATGAATTCTCTCCGACAATTTATTTGTTTTTAAGACGCATGACACGCATGGCGTTTGCAACAGCCAGCAGCGTAACGCCGACATCAGAGAAAACCGCTTCCCACATAGTCGCAATTCCAAATGCACCAAGAATGAGGAAGATCGCTTTTACGCCTAAAGCAAAGCCGATGTTTTGCCACACGATACGCCGTGTCCGTTTCGCAATCCGAATCGCTTCCGCAATTTTTGACGGCTGATCTGTCATCAGCACGATGTCTGCGGCTTCTACCGCGGCGTCTGAGCCAAGGCCTCCCATCGCGGCCCCTATATCTGCGCGGGCAAGCACTGGTGTATCATTGATGCCGTCACCGACAAAAATGAGTTTTTCATTAGGCAAAAGCTTGGCTTCCAATGCTTCGACCTGCGCGACTTTATCCTGCGGGAGCAGCTCTGCATATACCTCATCGATGCCAAGCTGTTTTCCGACCGCTTCCCCCGTTTGTTTCGAATCACCCGTCAGCATAGCTGTCTGTTTGATCCCAAGCGACTTCAGATCAGCAACTGCTTGTGCTGCGTCTTCCTTTACTTCATCCGCTATGATGATTGCTCCGGCATATCGTTGACCAACGGCAACGTGTACGATTGTTCCGGCTTTTTCATCCGGGACATCCTCAATTTGTTCTCTTTCCATGAGCTTTTTATTCCCGGCAAGGATCTCAGTTCCATTTACCTTTGCAAAAATGCCGTGGCCGGATATTTCCTCATATGATTCTATGGCGTCAGGGGAAAGCATTTTTCCATAAGCTTTACGCACTGATTCGGCAATCGGATGCTGTGAATGAAGCTCAGCGTATGCCGCAGCTTCAAGTAAGCTGTCCTTTGTAAATCCTTCCGAAGGCTTGATTTCTGTCACTTCAAAGCTGCCTTTTGTTAATGTTCCCGTTTTATCAAACACCGCGTATTTGACTTGATTCAAGGCTTCTAAATAATTGCTTCCCTTTATAAGCACTCCAGCCTTCGAGGCCGCTCCGATTCCTCCGAAGAAACCGAGCGGAATAGAGACAACTAGCGCACAAGGACAAGAAATCACTAAAAAGATAAGCGCGCGGTACACCCAATCGGAAAGAGCGGCGCCAGAAACAACAAGCGGCGGAACAAAAGCCAGCAATACCGCGATAATGACAACAGCAGGTGTATAATACTTAGCAAACTTCGTGATAAAGTTTTCTGTCCGGGCCTTGCGGCTGCTCGCATTCTGAACCAGGTCTAATATTTTTGATACTGCTGAGTCCTGATAGCCCTTTGTGACTTCAATATGCAGAACGCCGTTTTGATTGATAAAGCCTGACATGACCTCTTGTCCTTCCGCAGCTTTTCTCGGAACGGACTCACCTGTCAACGCAGATGTATCAACCATCGCTGACCCTTGCACGACCTTACCGTCCAGGGGTATGCTTTCTCCCGGATTAACCACAATGATATCTCCTGTCTGAACATCCTCCGGAGAAACCTGTTCGATGCCGTTCTTTGTTTTCACATTGGCGTAATCAGGCCGTATATCCATTAAGGCACTAATTGATTTTCTGGACCGGCTGACTGCGGCTCCTTGAAAAAGCTCACCGATTTGATAAAACAGCATAACGGCGACTCCCTCAGGATATTGCTGAATCAGAAAAGCACCAATTGTGGCAAGGGCCATCAAGAAATGTTCGTCAAACACTTGGCCGCGGATGATGTTTTTGACTGCGCGGATGACAATGTCACCGCCAATGATCAAATAAGCAGCGAGAAATAGGCAAAATTCAATGGTGCCTGAATGAACCAAATATGCCGCTGCGCCGAGAATGGCAGCCGCCGCCATTCTGATCAGCATATTGACCATTCGATTACGATAGCCGTCATCCGCTGATTTCTTTTTATGCTTTTGGCGAACCGTTACATGCGGATCGATTGATTTCACTTTTTTCTCTATTTTATTTGTGACCCATTGCTCTTCTTTCCCATCGGCCGAGACAGTTAAGGTGTTTGCCGCAAAATTTACCGCGCATCCGTCAATTCCTTTTATGCCTTTGACTCCATTTTCGATTTTTTGGGCACAATTGCTGCAATCCAAACCGTCCAGAACGTATTCCTGTTTCACTAGTCTCACCTTACCTTCCGATTTAGGGTTCCCTCTTCAAAGCGTATCAATGAGCATTGATTTGTTATACATATATGAGCATATACTCATATAATAGTTACACCTATTATATGTTGTTTTCCAAGAAAGTGTCAATGAAAAACAAAAACCGGCATATCGCCGGTTTTTCATTTTACTTTCTGCAGACGAAGAGCGTTCAGAACTACGGAAACGGAGCTGAATGCCATTGCTGCTCCCGCTATCCATGGTGCTAAAAATCCTAGCGCTGCGATTGGGATGCCGAGGCTGTTATAGCCGAGCGCCCAGAATAAGTTTTGTTTAATGTTTTTCATTGTCAATCTGCTCATGCGAATGGCGTCGGCAATGCTGTTTAGATCGCCGCGAATCAGCGTAATGTCAGCTGTTTCCATGGCAATATCCGTGCCTGTTCCAATCGCCATGCCGATATCGGCTGTGGCAAGCGCCGGCGCATCGTTAATTCCGTCGCCTACCATGGCTGTTTGGCGGCCTTCTTTTTGCAGGCGGGCAATTTCTGCCGCCTTTTGTTCAGGAAGGACTTCCGCAATGACACTCGTAATTCCCGCTTCCTTCGCGATGGCTTCTGCGGTTCTGCGATTGTCTCCTGTCATCATGATGACATCAAGCCCCAACTCTTTCAGACGGGCAACAGCCTTCTGCGACGTGTCTTTTATCGTATCTGCAACCGCTACTAGCCCCGCTGCCTCCCCATCAATGGATACAAGCATAGCTGTTTTCCCTTCGGCTTCAAGCTCTTCCATTTGGGCGAGAAGAGCCCCATGCTCAACCTGTTCGCTCTCCATTAGCTTTCTTGTGCCGACGAGAATGCTTTTTCCTCCGGCTTCAGCCAAAATGCCTGCGCCGACTTTCGCTTCAAAACGGGTTAGCTTCGGTATCTCTAGCCCTTTTTCTTTCACGCCAGCCACAATTGCTTCGCCGAGCGGATGCTCCGATCCCGTTTCTGCTGCCGCTGCAAATTGAAGCAAATCTGTTTCTTCAAAACGTCCGAATGGAATGGCATCCGTCAGACGCGGCTTCCCGTTTGTCACGGTTCCGGTTTTATCAAGAACAATGGTATCGAGACGATGTGTTTTTTCTAAATGCTCGCCGCCTTTAAATAAAATGCCGAATTCAGCAGCGCGTCCAGATCCAGCCATTATGCTCGTCGGAGTGGCAAGACCGAGGGCGCAAGGACAAGCAATGACAAGAACCGCAATGAACTTGCTGATCGCTTCAGCAAAATCGCCAGGAGCCGCCCAAAGATACCAAATGAGAAAAGTGAGAACGGCAATCCCCAATACAATCGGCACAAAAATGCCTGAAATCTGGTCAGCGAGACGCTGGATCGGCGCTTTTGACCCTTGTGCTTCCTCAACAATTTTGATGATATGAGAAAGGGCAGTGTCCTTACCGACGTTGACAGCTTTAATTTTCAGGAAGCCGTTTGCGTTAACGGTTGAACCTGTCACACTGTCGCCAGGATTTTTATCAACAGGAAGACTTTCTCCTGTAATCATCGATTCGTCAACCGCCGAGCGGCCTTCAATCACTTCTCCGTCGACAGGAATTCGTTCACCAGGTTTGACGTAAACAATGTCATTAACAAGCACTTCGTCGATCGGGACGATTTGCTCCTTTCCGTCTCTTACGACAGTCGCTGTTTTCGCTTGAAGCTTCATCAGCTTTTTAATCGCATCCGAGGAACGTCCCTTTGCTTTTGTTTCAAACAACTTTCCTAATAAAATCAGCGTCAGCAAAATCGCGCTTGTTTCATAGTAAAGGCCGTCTGTATGTCCGTGGGAACCAAGGCTTTGAAAAGTAAGATATAGACTATAGGCGTAAGCAGCAGTCGTTCCGAGCGCGACCAATACATCCATATTGGCGCTTTTATTTCTGAGTGCCTTATATGCACCCGCATAAAACGGCCAGCCGATCAGAAACTGGACTGGTGTCGCCAGCGCAAACTGCATCCACGGATTGAGGAATATGTCTGGCACCCAAATGAATGATGTAAATGTAAAATGGCTCACCATCGCCCAAAGCAACGGGAACGACAGAACCGCTGAAAAGATCAGTCTCGCCGTTTGCTTCCGTTCTTCTTTCTTTTTAGCAGCTGCTGCTTCATCGTCCTGATCATCCTTCAGCTTTAGCTTATATCCAAGCTTATCTACCACTGCTTTCAGATCGCTGACAGACGCTTCTTTTGGATTGTATTCGACTGTAACTGTTTCTAAAGCGAAGTTTACAGGGGCGTTTGCGACGCCTTCTATTTTGTTAAGCCGCTTTTCAATCCGATTGGCGCAGGCCGCACAGGTCATGCCTTCAATATCGAATTCAGCTTTTTCTGTAACGACATGATAGCCCAGCTTCTCTATTTTTTCCTGAATTGCTGCAGCCCCTGTTTCAGCAGGATCGTAGATTACATTTGAAGTTTCCGTTGCCAGATTGACATTGGCATCTGCGACACCGGGCATCCGCTTCAGGCCTTTTTCAATTCTGGAAGCACATGCCGCACAAGTCATACCAGAGACCTGCATTGCGACTTCCTTTTGTTCACTCAATATACTCACTCCTTTATATACACCCGGGGGGTATATAAAAATGAAAGAAATATCGCACCTCCATAAAGGTGCGATATCTTGAATCAATCGGCTACATCATAGCCCTGATCTTCTATCGCATCCGCAATGTCTGTGACGGATACTTTGTCAGCATCAAACGAAACATCGACTTTACCCGCTTCCAGATTGACATGAACAGCACTGACGCCGTCCAGTTCTCCTACGCTCGTTTCTACTGCTTTGACACAGTGCTGACAAGACATTCCTTCGACTTGCAATGTTTTTTGTTCCATATGAATTCCTCCTGTTTATTCTTTCTGTTTTCATCCTACCATACCCCCGTAGGGTATTACAATAAAAAACGCTTTATGATTTTGTGAACTTTTTAAATACATCCAACAGCTCAGAAATGGCTTGTTCCCCGTCTCCGCTTTTGATGGCATCCGCTACACAATGATGGGCATGATCCTCAAGCAAATGAAGCGCCACATTTTTCATTGCCGCTTGAACAGCTGAAATCTGCACAAGAATATCCACACAATATCTATCGTTTTCCACCATGTTTTGAATGCCTCTGACTTGACCCTCAATCCGCTTAAGCCGGTTTGTAATCTGATCTTTTTCTTTCGAGCTTTTATGGTTTAATGTTTTATGTTCGTTATGCTTTTCCATGCGTACACCTCTGTTTAATGATATTAATTCCCATTATACTGATTGTCCAAACGGTTGTCTAAGCATGCCGACGCAAAAATTGAATCAGTTAGGTTTTACCATTTCATCAGGAGGGTATATACTTCTGTTGATAACGCTTTTAAAGGGGAGAAAAAAAAGTGGATACGATCAAGGTTGGAATATTAGGATACGGATTGTCCGGTTCTGTTTTTCACGGGCCGCTGCTGGCTGTTCTGGATGAGTATCACATCAGCAAAATCATGACATCACGGACGGAAGAAGTGAAACGGGATTTTCCTGATGCTGAAGTTGTGCATGAGCTTGAGGAAATCACAAATGACCCCTCCATTGAGCTCGTCATTGTCACCACACCGAGCGGCGTTCATTACGAGCATGCTATGGCGTGCATACAAGCGGGAAAACACGTCGTGTTGGAAAAACCGATGACAGCGACGGCCGCAGAAGGGGAGAAATTAAAGAAAGCTGCTGATGAAAAAGGCGTATTGTTAAGCGTATATCATAATCGGCGCTGGGATAACGACTTTTTAACGATTAAAAAGCTGATCTCTGAGGGATCTCTTGAAGATATCAATACATATCAAGTCTCCTATGACCGGTACAGACCTGAAGTTCAAGCGCGGTGGCGGGAAAAAGAAGGCGTTGCCACTGGCACGCTGTATGATCTCGGCTCCCACATTATAGACCAAACCCTGCATTTGTTTGGGATGCCTAAAGCCGTGACTGCAAACGTAATGGCTCAGCGGGAAAATGCCGAAACGGTTGACTATTTTCATTTAATCCTGGATTACGGCAAGCTTCAAGCCATTCTATACGGAGGATCAATTGTTCCGGCAAACGGTCCCCGTTATCAAATCCATGGAAAAAGTTCCAGCTTTATCAAATACGGAATCGACGGGCAGGAAGACGCACTCAGAGCGGGAAGAAAACCAGAGGGTGACAGCTGGGGCGCGGATGATTCGGAGTTTTACGGACAGCTTACAACCGTTCATGGCTCCGATAAAAAAACAGAAACCGTTCCATCAGTAAATGGCTCCTATCTCACTTATTACCGAAAAATAGCGGAAAGCATACGAGAAGGTGCTGCGCTCCCAGTCACCGCTGAGGAAGGTATTGATGTCATCCGCATCATTGAAGCCGCGATGAAAAGCAGTAAAGAGAAACGCACCATTATGCTGGAGCAATAAACAAAAGCCTCCCCAAATAAGGGGAGGCTTTTTCATTAGAATGTTATTCCTGCTTCTTTCGCACGCTTAATCGCGTCTTCTTTGATTTGCTGTGCTTTATCTGGCTCCGCATTATGTCCCTCTACGAAAATGCCATCGAATGATGGTACGCCGAAGAAGTTCATCATGATGCCGATGTAGCGGTGTCCCATTTCCATCTCAGCCGCGGGACCTTCTGAATAATAGCCGCCGCGCGCTTGGATATGGATTGCTTTTTTATCAGTCAACAAGCCGACAGGACCTTGTTCTGTGTATTTGAATGACTTTCCTGCAACGGCAACAGAATCAAGATACGCTTTCATCACTGGCGGGAATGAGAAGTTCCATAAAGGAGTCACAAATACGTACTTATCAGCTGATGCAAATTGATCGCTAAGCTCTCCCAAACGGCCTACTTTCGCTTTTTCGTTTTCAGAAAGCTCTTCAAAGCCTGTACCTGACTGAAGCTTTCCCCATCCGCTGAATACATCTGCGTCAATGTGCGGGATGTTTTCTTTGTACAAATCGATATGTACAACTTCATCATTTGGATTCGCTTCTTTGTAAGATTCGATAAATGCTTTACCTGTTGCCATACTGTACGAAGTTGCTTCGTCATGCGGATGAGCAGTGATATATAATACTTTTGCCATTTTTACCAGTCCTTTCGTTTTTAAAAATCACACATCAATTATTATCATACAGATGCATAATGATTATTCTGTCTCTCTTAGACTTTATTATAGAGACAAAGAAATTTACTTTCAAGTAAAATATCTTGAATTAAAGATTATTTTTCTTTCCCAAACAGCTTACTTTTCAAAAGCTGTTCTCAAGCCGGAATACAGCGCGGATAATTCTTTACTGATCCGAGGATAATGAGCGACATGCGGCACTTGAATATCCGCCGGCATTCTTTTCACGTTAAAGGATTGCTCAGCCTGTTCAAAAAACGTCCGCAGCTGGTTGATCTCTTCATCAGAAAACGGAGAAGGCGGACGGCGGTGAGCTTGGGCTGAGAGCAAATAATACCCTAAGTGCTGAGTGCCGGAAATAGCAGGCCAGAGTGCATCCGCATTCGCATGAGGAAACTCCCCAAGCGCCTTGTCATACGCATCCCGAAGCCTGACGAGGCTCACCCTTAATTTATGTTCGTCAGCTTTCTGCCCGGTTAACAGTTTCTCCATAAACTGCCCTTCCAGCCGGATGACGTTCCTCATCAGTTCCGGCAGCCGCTTCGTTGAAAACCGCCGCCACAAAAGCATTGTTCCCAATAGCCCGATCACGCTGCCGACAGCTACGTCCGTCAGCCTCGCATCATAAAATAACCGGTGTCCGCGCCGCCATGCATACTTTCTGTGATAACAAGCGCATTTGCGGTTAAAAAGGGAACAGCCAGCGCATAATTGCGGACAATCAGCATCTCAAGAAGACATTGCAGCGCTGCAATACAAAACGCAATATAAACACCGCCCGGCTTAAAAAACAAGATTGCGCCTGCCAGCATAACACCGATCACCGTTCCGGCCGAACGCTGAATAGCCCTGTGAAGCGTAAAAACAACAGTAGTGCCAAGCATGACCGCTGCTGCCGAAAGCGGAATCCAATAGGAGCGTGCAAAGCCGAATAAGAGGGCAAACATATCGGCGGCAAACAGAACAATTCCGTACTTTAACGCTCTAATCAAAACCGGAGACTTCCAGTCAAAGGCATTTCTCAAAAAGTAAAAAGAGGATGGCAGGCGGCTCGGTTCCCCATCAAGCTGCTTTTCCAAACGTCCTGAAGCGATATGCAAAACCTCGTTGATTTCTTCAAACAGCTTTCGCCTTGGCTCAGATTCATTTTCATTAATCTGAAACGTATTGAAAACCCGTGCATGTGCAAGCATATCTCCGGTTTGACGAAGTGCCTTTTCAATCTGCGCGGTCTCTCCATCCGGCGATTCAGCTGAAAAATGAATAATAGCAAGGAATATGTCGTCAGCTTTTTCAAGCAGGCGGAAAAACCGTTCATCATGCCGCGATTTTTTCCGTCCGTTCCCTTTACCCAGAACGGTTTGGCGGGCTGTTCTGAGCATGAGCACCGTCTGATGCTGCGCATGATGAAAACCTGGCGTTCCGACGGCTGAAAGACATGCAGCCAGCTGATCATATGTTTTTTGCAGCACCGCTCCCTCCGGTCCATGCTTGTTCCATAACCAGCCAATTAGCGCGATGCCCATGGCGAAAATGCCGCCGAGAAACGTCAGTCCCGCTCTGAACAACGCTTGTGAAGGATCGGCCGGCAGCCCGGAACTGACTAAAAAGGCTAGGACAAAAAACATCGGCGCAGGGCCTTGAATGCCGAGCGCGCTAAAAATAAACATCGCCGCTGCACCGACCAGCCCCAAAACAGCCGCCATCATCCAAAGCGTCCCTAAACAAAATGAGAGGGCGATCCCAATAGAAACCAAGAACAGCTTCAAGGCGCGCTTTTTGTACGATTCACCGCCAGCATATAAATAAACAAAGCCTCCGATACTTGCAGTTAGTCCGTAATCCGTGTGACCCGCTAATGCGCCGACCAGCACAGGAAACCCTGAAGCGAAACCTGATCCGATAGCCTTTTTCCAAGGAAATGGATTCGCATGAATGCGAAAGGCATCCTTCATGATAGGCATGATTCTTTGATTGTTCTCACCAGTTTTGTTCATTTGACAAAATCCTTTTCAATGAATATATAGAGCTCTTCCCATTTCTTCGCTTTAGTATGCCCAAAAACGTGGTTAGCTCCTCAATTGGTGTGCCCGATAAAAAAAACAGAGACTTAAACCGTCTCTGCTTGCATGACATCAGTTTATTCGCAATATCATAAAAGCGGCACCTGTCAGGACTGCTTCGTCCTTCTGCTTTCCTTTAAGAGCAGGTCGATAAAAAATAAAGGGTAAATCAATAGATACCCATTAAACAGCCACCACACAAGATCAAAGTCCCTGCTGAATGTCCAGAATGATATCGCCTGCAGACCTGAACAACAGGTCAGCACAAGAGAAATCAGCGCCATCAGCTTCCACTCAGCACGATTCACCCGCTGTAAGTACAAGCTGTACAACCCTGTCACAGAGATCAGGATATCCAGAGGAAAAAAAGACCAGTTCCAGGCGATCATAAACGGATGGTCATGATGTTTAAAGGCCCAGTTTTCCGGTATGAGCGAAAACCCGGCTGACAGCCAGTACAAGATAAAGCCAATATCAGTCACGAGAAAAAAGAGCTTCATATATCTCATTTGTACTGCCCGCTTTTATGTACCGGCTCAGACACCCCAGCCTGCTCGATCAGGTTTAAAGACACAACACCGGCAATAATCAATCCAATTGAAATAACTTTCATGACACTAACATGTTCTTGAAAAAACAAAAAACCAACCACTGTAATCAGGACGATTCCCATCCCTGACCATACAGCATATGCAACAGATACGTCTATTGATTTTAGCGTAAGCGTCAGAAAGAAAAGACTCCCTCCATAAAAGAAAATCAACAGCACACTGGGAATAAGTTTTGTAAAACCGGACGATAGCTTCATGCTGACCGTTCCCGCAACCTCAAACAAAATCGCCAAGCATAGAAACACCCAATTCACGTTGCATCAGCCTCCTCATCAGCTGTTATACCGTTAAACAAAACATCTACAATTGATTCAAGAACCTCTCCTGTCGTGAACTGATGTTTCAGCGGATATTCAGGGGCATACACTTGGTTTATGCTCCCTATATACATGTGAACAAACAGGTCCGGATTGATGTTTCTGATTCTCTTTTGCTGTTTGCACTCGTTTAATAATTCTAGGACAATTGCCCATTCTTCCTTAATAAAGGTATCTAATGTAAGCCACGCATCGTAATGGTATTTCTTGAGTTCATTTAATAATCCCATGTTCAGCAGTTCCATCCCCTGCGGAAGGCTGATCAGCATTTTTTTCACCTTTTCAAGCACATTTAAACGTTCATTTTCATAGATGTCTCTTTCCATTTGCTTCATTTCAACTATAAATTGTTCGACAACCGCCTCAACAAGCTGATCTTTAGATGAATAATATGCATAGAGCGTCCGCTTGCTTGTTCCCAGCGCTGCCGCCAAATCATTCATCGTAAATGAAAATCCTTTCTGTTTAATTAGCCGGATGGTTTCCGCCAGAATTCTTTTATCCATATCAATCCCCCGCTTTCGGTACTACAAAAACTGTTTCAGTACCAAAATTATACGACAGCAATTTATGGAAATCAACAATATATAAAAAAACCTCTCCAATTGGGAGAGGTTTAAAAGACACTGCGGACCAAACCGCCGTCCGCCCGAAGCGCTGCACCATTGATCGCAGAGGAAAGCGGGCTGCTTAAAAATGTAACGAAGTGGGCGATTTCTTCCGGACGGATCAGTCTTTGAATGATAGATGTCGGCCGGTTTTCTTTCATAAAACGTGCCTCAGCTTCTTGAACAGTCAGGTTTTCATCAGGATACAGCGAGTTCAGCATGGTTTCCACACCCTCTGTTAAGGTAGAACCCGGCATGACGGTGTTGACTGTGACATTCGTGCCGGTTGCCAGCTCCGCCAAACTGCGGGAAATGGACAGCTGCATTGTTTTCGTCGCACTGTAATGGGCCATCTCCTGTGACGGCATAATCGCCGCTTCACTGGCAATGAAAATCACACGTCCTTCTTTTTTCTCGATCATGTTATGCAAATACTTGCGTGTCAGCCTTACACCGCTCATAATATTCACTTCAAAAAAACGAAACCATTCATCATCCGGAATATCAAAATACTCCGCCGGTTCGAAAATCCCTAAATTGTTGATCAAAATATCAACGTGCGGATATGCCTGAAACAGCTCATTGCAGCCTTCTTCTGTTCCCAAATCAAATGCAGCCGGATAAAGGACCGCTTCAGCATGTTGTGTTTTCAATTCATCTATCGTCTGATTCACTTTCTCTTCCCGGCGTCCGTTAATAATCACTGCCGCCCCTTCTTCAGCTAATGAAGAGGCAATAGCTTTTCCGATCCCCGATGTCGAGCCGGTAACCAGTGCGGTTTTTCCTTGTAAATTCAGCTTCATTCTTCATCCCTCCGTTTTTGATTCCTCTTATTTATTGACAGAAATCTGCTTGGTGAAACATCTGCTCTGCAACCAGTATGAAACAGCTGGGATTGAAATGGAAGTACGCACTTTTTGGTGCCTGTGATTTGGAGAAAAAATAAAGCAGAACCTCTTGAGAGGTTCTGCTTTATTGTCAGTATGTATGGAGACGGTGGGAGTCGAACCCACGTCCAGAAACATCGATTACTTAAGCGTCTACGAGCGTAGCCTGCATATTTATGGTTTCACTCATCTTCTTGCCTGCGGGCGGGCCTTCCGAGAGCTAGTCTGTTCATCTCTTCTTACGTTCTCAGACGGGAACGCAAGCGTAGCCTACTTGGATGTGCTCTTCACAGACACATAGGCAATGTCAGGAAGAGCTCGCTGCGCTTATTAGGCAGCTAATGCTACGTTTTGGTTAAAACTGTTAGTTTTGCCAGTTATATTTAAGTGCGTGTTTACGAGATCGCCTCTCGGCTCGCAGCTCAAGCTCGATCCATCCCTGTCGAATCCGTAACGTCCCCTTGGTATAAGGGAAATACGGGAGAAAATATCAAGCTCTCACTCAAACTGGCTATAGTCTTATTATAACATGATCACGGCTCTTTTCAATTGTCAAATCCTTCAAATGAATAGCGTTGTGATCTGATCGTGAACACAGTATAGCACAGGCCTAATTTTCGAATCAAGCACTATGCCTTTAGAAGCCTTTTTGACTGTCTCTGAATGCTCTTTCGATTTCCCGCTTCGCGTCCTTGCGCTTCAGGTCTTCCCGTTTGTCATAGTTCTTCTTCCCTTTTCCAAGGCCGAGAAGCACTTTGGCAAAGCCATTTTTCAAATATAGCTTCAGCGGAACGAGAGAATAGCCTTTTTCCTTTGTTAACCCGATCAGCTTGTTAATCTCCTTACGGTGCATTAACAGCTTTCTCGTACGGAGCGGATCGTGGTTATAGCGGTTTCCCTGCTCATATGGGCTGACGTGCATATTGTGGAGAAACACTTCTCCCCGTTCGATTTTGGCGAAGGAATCCTTAAGGTTTACGCGGCCGGCGCGAATCGATTTGATTTCGGTTCCTTGCAGAACGATGCCTGTTTCATAGGTTTCTTCTATAAAATAATCATGGTTGGCTTTCTTATTTTGAGATAATACTTTTCCTGACCCTTTTGGCATGCCAGAACCTCCTCTCTCTAAGGAAAAACTGTCCACCTTTTGCGATACGCTCTATTTTACCAAATGTCACGTACCGCTACAATGAAAAGCTGTTTCCGAAAGAAAGCAAATAGAGCGCTGCGGCCCTATTTGCTGGTTGAGCTGTTATTTCTTCTTTTTCCGTTTCTGTTTCGGCGCATTTTGGAAGCCGCGTTTTTTCTTTTTCTTCTTCGGCTTAGTAAACCATTCTCCTTTTTCCTCAGACGGCGCTGGAGAAACAGGTGTATTGGTGCTTTGAACGCGTTTTCTGGCAGGCTTTCCGCGTTTTCTGCTCCGGCTGCTGTCCAATTCTCTCGGACGGCGTGGAGAGCCCTTCATGCCGACGATTTCAAAGTCGATATTGCGCTCATCCTTATTGACATCGACAACCTTGACTGTGATTTCATCCCCGATGCGGAAGACGTTTCCTGTCCGCTCGCCGATCATTGCGAAATGCTGTTCGTCAAAACGGTAGTAGTCATCTGTCATAAAGCTGACGTGTACGAGTCCTTCGATTGTATTCGGCAGCTCGACGAACATTCCGAAGTTTGTCACAGAGCTGATCATGCCGTCAAACTCTTCACCGATTTTATCAAGCATGTATTCCGCTTTTTTCAGATCATCCGTCTCACGCTCGGCGTCAACTGCACGGCGCTCCATAGATGATGTATGTTCAGCGATATCCGGCAGGCGTTCAGCCCACTTTTCCTGTGTCGCTTCATCGACTTTGCCGTTGATCAAATACGTACGGATTAGACGGTGAACGATTAAGTCCGGGTAACGGCGGATCGGCGATGTGAAATGCGTATAGAATTCCGTTGACAGACCGAAGTGCCCCAAGCTTTGCGGGTCGTATTTCGCCTGTTTCATCGAACGGAGCATAACAGTAGATATCACCGTTTCCTCAGGTCTGTCACGCACAGCGTCCAGAATGCTTTGCAGGGCGCGCGGGTGAATATTTCCCGCCGTTCCTTTCACCACATAGCCAAATGTCGTCACAAACTCTAAAAACTTTTGCAGCTTTTCAGCATTCGGCTCTTCGTGAATCCGGTATATAAACGGGACGTTCATCCAATGGAAATGCTCCGCTACTGTTTCATTTGCCACAAGCATAAATTCTTCAATGAGCTTCTCGGCGACAGAGCGTTCTCTGATCACAACGTCTTTAACCGCTCCTTCGTCATCGACAAGCACCTTTGCTTCTTTGAAATCAAAGTCAACGGCGCCGCGGTCCATCCGCTTATCGCGAAGAATTTGAGCCAGGCGCTCCATATCTTTGAACATCGGAACAAGAGGCTCGTATTTTTGTTTCAGCTCTTCATCATCGTCAACAAGAATTTTATTCACATCTGAATATGTCATTCTTTCCGTTGTTTTGATGACACTTTGGAAGATCTCGTGCTCTGTCACCTGTCCCTGACTGTTAATGGTCATTTCACAAGAAAGCGTCAGGCGGTCAACCTTTGGATTTAAGGAGCAGATGCCGTTTGACAATCTGTGCGGAATCATCGGGATGACACGGTCAACCAAATACACACTCGTCCCTCTTTCAAGCGCTTCTTTGTCAATCGGTGAGTTTTCGGTTACGTAATGGCTGACATCAGCAATATGAACGCCAAGCTTGTAGCTTCCATCGTCCAGCTTCGTCACGGTAACTGCATCATCCAAATCCTTCGCGTCCGCCCCATCAATGGTGACAATCACCTGGTCACGGAGATCACGGCGGTCTTTCAGATCTTTTTCATCAATTGTGTCAGGCGTACTTGATGCCTGCTCCATCGCGTCGGCTGGAAATTCTCCCGGCAGGCCGTGCTTATGAATGACCGATAAAATATCAATGCCCGGATCATTTTTGTGGCCGAGAATGGTTTCAATCTCGCCCTCAGCGTTCATGCGGCCTTCAGGATAGCTCGTCAGCTTGACAACAACCTTATGCCCTTCCGCAGCTCCATTTTTCCCGTTTTTCGGAATGAAGATGTCACTCGTGATTTTTTTGTCGTCCGGAATGACAAAGCCGAAGTTTCTCGTTTCTGTATACGTGCCGACAACCCGCTGAATCGCTCTTTCTAAAATCCGTATAACGGTTCCTTCCTGCCTGGAGCCGCTTGACTGTGAATTCAGGCGAACCATGACGATATCGCCGTTCATTGCCGTATTCAGCTCATTAGGCGGAATAAACACATCGCTTAACGACGTATCCTCAGGCAGCAAAAAGGCGAATCCTTTCGCATGCGCTGAAATCTTTCCTTTTATTAAATTCATCTTCTCCGGAATGCCGTAGCGGTCGCTTCTCGTCCGTACGATAAGCCCTTTTTCTTCCAAGGCGACTAACGCTTTGACGAGCTCTTTAAACTCCTCGGCTTCCGTAATTTTTAACATCTCCTCTAGTTCCTGAACAGTCAAAGGCTTGTATGCCTCTTCCTTCATAAACGAGAGAAGCTTTTCCATAAATGCTTCTTTTTCCATTATCCGACCTCCTGTTGATTACCAATCGAGCTTCTCTAAAAATTCATACACATCCTGATGGACGAGGTCACGTTCTTTGTCGAGTGTAATGACATGGCCTGATTCCTCGTACCATTTCAGCTGTTTATCATCAGTTTCCACTTCGTTGTAAATAATATTGGCGCTTTCGGTATTAATCATGTGATCATGACGAGCCTGCACCACAAATGTCGGTGAATAAATCATATCGACATTGTTCCGCACATCAGCAATTAAGTCTTGCAGCGCCTTGAGGGTATTCATCGGCGTTTTTTCAAATTCTTTCATTTCCTCTTCAATTTGCTCAGGGCTTTTCCCCTCAAACTTTTTGTAATTGCGAGCGTATGAAAGAACACCCTGATACATGACCTCTTCACTCTTAATATGCATCGGTGCGCACATTGGGACAATTCCCTTTATGGGTACAGTGTAACCCAATTTCAGCGAAAAAACCCCGCCAAGCGACAGTCCGCAGGCAGCAATGCTCTCATAGCCTTCAGATTTTAAGTATTCATAGCCATCCATTACGTTTTTCCACCAGTCTTCAGGCCCCGTATGTACAAGTTCTTCAGGCGGGACGCCATGTCCTTCATATTGAGGCGCGTGGCACGTATAACCCCGTTCATTCAAATATCTTCCCAGCATCCTTACATCCGCTGTATTTCCTGTAAAGCCATGCAGCAAAAGCACCGCTTTGTCTCCGCCTTTAAATGTAAATGGTTTTGGTGTCACAACTTTCATGCTCATGTCTCCCTTTCTATCTGCACGATCATTATAGTTTTCCACAGTTTAATCAGAAAAAAACGTTATGAATATCAGCCAGAAACGTGAAAAAGGCCTGACTTCACATCAGACCTTATACAAACATTGCCCTATAGGATATAAGCAAGCGCAATCGTTAACACGAAAAACAAGACTGCCAGCACTACCGTAATGCGGTGCAAAATTAAATCAAGACCTCTTGCTTTTTGTTTCCCGAAGAGCTGCTCCGCTCCGCCTGAAATCGCACCAGATAATCCGGCGCTTTTACTGGATTGAAGCAAAACGACAATAATAAGTGCAATGCTGACGATAACCAATAAGGTAATCAAAACTGCGTGCATCCCTTACACCTCCAGACTCACTGGCTACATTACTTCTATTTTACATGAAAAGGGTTGGCATGTCACGCTGTATCAGACGCCAAAAGGCCGGATAAGACGTTTTGTCTTGGTTATCCTATTCATATGAAAAGGTCAAAGGAGAAAAGCGATGCCGCTTATCAGCATAGCCAGCAGGAAACATCTTTTTTATGAAGAATATGGACAGGGAATCCCTATCATTTTTATCCACCCGCCGGGCATGGGACGCAAGGTTTTTTATTATCAACGCCTTCTTTCAGAGCATTTCAGGGTGATTTTTCCTGATTTAAGCGGGCACGGTGACAGTGAACACACGGGTGACACCGCTTCTATTTCCTATTATGCGAACGAAATCATACAATTCATGGACGCTTTGTACATTGATAAAGCTGTGTTTTTCGGGTATTCCGCCGGGGGCTTAATCGCGCAGCACATCGGCTTCATCCACCCGGACAAAGTGTCACACCTGATTCTGTCCGGCGCCTACCCCGCTGTTCATAATGTAATTGGCCAGAAGCTGCACAAACTGGGAATGTATCTGCTTGAAAAAAACCCCGGTTTGCTCATGAGAATCCTCGCTGGGAGCCACACAAAAGACAGACAGCTTCGCAGCATATTAACAGGCCATATGAAAAAAGCAGACCAGGATCAGTGGCATCAGTATTATCTGGATTCGCTAGCCTACAACTGCATTGAACAGCTGCCCCGGCTAAACATGCCAATGCTTTTTATGTATGGCGGCCTGCGGGACTGGACCTTTATAAACGCAGGCTATTACCGAAGGGCTTGCAGCCATGCCGAATTTTTCAGATTGGAATATCAGGGACATCAGTTGCCGACAAAACAATGGAAAACATGCAATGAACTGGTGACAGGGTTTGTGCTGACACATCATTCAAGATAGAAAACGCTTGGATCTTCTTGCGTTTTTTCTCTTTTATTGACTTTTGTCAACAAAATCATAGTAAAAAAGATCCTCAAATTTCAAATTAAAGTAGTGAAGCATTTTACCGATCACAAGCTGCCCCGGCCTCCTTTCACCATTCAGCACACGGCTCAGTGTGGCGGGTGAGACTCCGATTTCCAGCGCAAGCTGATTAAGGGAATAATCGTTATTAACCATATACTGCAAGACATAATCACGTCTAATCTGTATCTTTTCTACTGGCACTTTCCTCACCTTCCATTCCTGAAAAAACTTTTTTCTATAGTTTTACATTACGGCTTATGTTAACTTTTGTCAATACATTTCCAGTCTACCTATTCCCTTTAGTCAATAAACATACTAAAATATGAGTAACAGTGAGGGACGGGGTGAGACATATGGAAAGCTTTGGCGAACAATTGCGGGCATTGCGCGAGGAGAGAAAGTTAACGGTCAACCAGCTGGCGACTTATTCAGGCGTAAGCGCGGCCGGCATCTCCAGAATCGAAAACGGAAAACGGGGCGTTCCCAAACCCGCCACCATTAAAAAACTGGCGGAGGCCTTAAAAATTCCTTATGAGGGGCTTATGTACAAGGCTGGTTACATCGAAGAAGTTCATGAAGCCAAGGCTCCTTATGAAACGAAGTGCAAGCTGCTCGAAAAAGCGGAGGCCTATGACCTGAAAAACCTTGCGCTTCTTGAGAACGAAAAATGGCAATATCTCAATAAAGAAGATTTGCTCATGCTCGATCATTATTTTTCGTTTATTTCAGACGAAGCCAAAAAACGGTCTGCTGATGACTGACTATTGATAGAAATGAGAGGCGATAGACCATGTCACCGTTCGGACAGCAATTACGGGAGCTGCGCCGCGCCCGCAAACTGACAGTGAATCAGCTTGCGGTGTACTCAGGCATCAGCTCGGCCACCATTTCAAAAATTGAAAACGGCAAACGCGGGACGCCAAAACCCGCCACGATCAAAAAACTGGCGTCCGTCCTGAAGGTGCCGTACGAAGACCTAATGGCCGCCGCAGGCCATATTCAGGCCTTTCCTAAAGAAATCCGCGAAGCATCTGAAAGCTATCAGTCCGTTTATGACATTTATCAGACGGCTGTCACGCGCGGAGCGGAGCACCTCCCGATTTTCAATAGCCGAAAATGGGAACATCTTTCAAAGCAGGATATTGAAAATCTCAGCAAATACTTCGATTTTTTATCTTCGGAAGCAAAAAAACGCGCTTCTTCCTCATAATCCCTTGTTCCTCTTTCTGCATTTCATCAATCACGCTTGCATACCTTCCCTCGTTATTTGCGTTATAATAGTGACAGACGAGGTGAAAAGTATGAACCAATCAGAAATGTGTCCTAGATTTGAAAAAGCAGTCGACATCTTAAGTAAACGCTGGGTCGCTTTAATCGTATTTCAGCTCTTAAACGGGTCGCAGCGATTTAGCGAAATTGAAGCAGCACTTCCAAATCTAAGCGGCAGAGTTCTGTCAGAACGGCTGAAAGAACTTGAGCTTGAAGGAGTAGTAAAGCGGGATGTCATCCCTGAAACTCCGGTTCGCATCGAATATTCATTGACCGATAAAGGAAAGGCGCTTGCCCCCATTTTAGGTGAGATTTCTAAATGGGCGACTGAATGGATTGACCCTTCCTTTCTTGACTAATTGCTAAAACGGTTCTGATCTCAAAGACGAGAAAAAGAACCGTTTTTTATTTTTTTATTTTCCAGGTGAAAAAAAGATATCTCAGCCGATATATAGTACATCCACACATTACGTTTTTAAAGGAGACCACTATATGCGACTGACGATTTCCCGCAAATTCAGCCTGGTATTTTTGACACTGATCCTGATCAATTTACTTGTAGGCGGAATAGGCGTTCTTAATATGCAGCATATCATTCAAAAAACAGATGAAATCAACACGAAATGGATTGACGGCATCAAAGACATTACCTCGATTAATTATGTAACCGAGCACCTGTCTTCTAAAGAAAAGGACTTTCTGATTTATACAGACAAAAGTAAAATGGATACACTTGATCAAGAAATGAATCAAATCATGGAAGACATTAACCAAAAGCTTGATAGCTATAAAAAAACGATCTCCACTGATAAAGAGCAGAAACTGTTCGAGCAGCTTCAAACTGAAGTGAACACCTATATCGATATTCATGCGCAAATAATCGAGAGCGGCCGCACAAATGACATGGACAAAGCAAGAGGTTTATTGGTTCAAACTGAGGCCAGCTTTGAGGATATGAAAAAAACAATCACTCAGCTTGTTGACTACAATAAAGAAGGCAGCAACACAGCAGTAAAAGAAACGAAGGCCGTCTATCAAAAAGGGCTCATTTATACTGCTCTGCTTGTGGCAGCTTCGATCATCGTCAGCATTTTCATCTGGCTTTATATCGCGCGAAACATTGTAAAGCCTATCATTCGCATGAAGGAGTCTGCCAATCATATTGCCGAGGGAGATTTGTCGAAAGACATGGAGGCGCTGAACTCAAAAGACGAGCTGGGCGACCTGAATGAAGCGCTGCAAAAAATGGTAGGGAATCTGAGAGATATTGTCGGATATTCTAAAGACATATCAAGCCGGGTTCTTTCTTCTTCACAGGTGCTTGCTACCGCAACGAATGAAACAAGATCCGGCAGCAAACATATTACTGAAACGATGAACGAAATGGCTGAGGGCTCTGAACAGCAGGCCCAAGACGCTGTAACGATTGCCGAATCGATGAATGAGTTTACCGAAAGCATTGATAAAGCCTATAATCACGGAATTACAATCAGCGATACGTCTCAAAACGTTCTCGAACTCGCGGTAAGCGGAAACGAAAATATGGATACGTCATTACAGCAAATGAAAACCATCCACCATATCGTTCAAGAAGCCGTGCATAAAGTGAGATCACTTGAACAGCATTCTCAGGATATCAACAAGCTCGTTCAGGTCATCAACGGGATTGCCGAGCAAACGAATTTGCTGTCCCTTAACGCCGCGATTGAAGCTGCCCGCGCAGGAGAAAGCGGCAAAGGCTTCGCCGTTGTGGCTGATGAAGTCAGAAAGCTGGCTGACGGCGTTTCTGATTCCGTGCAGGACATTACCCGGATTGTAAATGGGACACAGCAGGAAATCCACTCCGTTATTAAGTACTTGGAAAGCAGCTTTACAGAAGTCGAAAAAGGAACGGAAAACCTGACAGACACCGGACAGGCTATGCAGCATATCAAACAATCTGTCACTCATGTTGCAGACAGCATTAAGGAAGTTACGGATGGCCTGAAGCAGTTAACAAACCAATCGATTACCATCAATCAATCGATTGAAAATATCGCTTCTGTATCCGAAGAGTCGGCCGCCGGCATTGAAGAAACATTTTCAATTACCGAGCAATCCGCCCATTCGATGGATCAAGTGCTTCAAAATGCTGAGGAGTTGGAGCGGCTGGCGAAGGAGCTTAATGCAAAGATGGATCAGTTTACAATTTAAATAGAAAAAAGAGGCTGGACTCCAGCCTCTTTTTTTATTCTATGCAGCTGATTGAACATGATTGGCTCTTGTTCTTTTTTTCTTCACCGGACTTAATGCCCGCTCCAGCCAGGCCATGAGCAAATCGGCTGCCACCGCCATCACCGCAGTCGGTATCGCCCCGGCTAGAATAATCGCAGTTCCGTTTGTCGCGTTTGATCCGCGGACGATCATGTCCCCAAGGCCTCCGGCGCCGACAAATGTGCCGATTGCTGTAATCCCAATGGCAATGACGAGAGCCGTGCGAAGACCCGCCATGATGACAGAAAGTGCGAGCGGGAGCTCAACCATTCTGAGCACTTGGAATTTCGTCATGCCCATTGCTTTTCCCGATTCTAGGTAGGCATGCTCAATGCTGACAATCCCTGTGTACGTGTTTCGGATAATCGGGAGCAGGGAATACAGAAATAATGATACAATTACGGTATTTGCGCCGAGCCCCATAACAAGCATCAAGACGGCCAGCATAGCGAGCGCGGGGATTGTTTGAATAACGTTTGTTACGGCGAACACCCAGGCTGACAAACGGCGAAAATGCGCGATGAGGATTCCCGCCGGAACCCCGACGACAGCGGCAAACAAAACACCGTAAGCCGACATAAGAAAGTGGCGGCCGAATTCATCCATGACATAACTGCCATTCTGCGCGTAATACGTCATTAACTGTTCAAGCACGTTCATTGACCCCTTCCCCCTTTCACGATTCGAAGTAGTGATGTTTTTCTAAATATTCCTTGGCAACGACAGACGGTTCCTTTAGATTGCCGTCGACTTCATAGTTAAGCGCCTGCATCGTGGCTGTGTCGATTTTTCCAATCATTTTCTTGATGATGCCCTCAAGCTCAGGATGTTCTTTGAGCACCTTTTCCGGAATAACCGGAGAGCAATCGTACGGCGGGAAAAATTGTTTATCGTCCTTCAGCATTTTGAGACCATAGGACTTGATTCTTCCATCGGTTGAATACGCAAGCACAATGTCCATTTTTCTGCTTTTCACCGCATCGTACACAAGGCCGATCTGCATTGGATACGTGCCGCCGAATGTCATGCCGTAGGTTTTCGTAAAATCCTGATAGCCGTTTCCTTTGAGCTTCATCCAATAGTTATCGACGCCAAGCTTTAATTGCGGCGCCTGTTTTTTTACGTCTGATACGGTTTCTAAATGATATTGATCTGCCAGCTTTTTGCTGACCGTAAAGACGTACGTATTATCAAACCCGTAGGAGTCATACCATTTTAAATCGTATCTTTTTTTAAACTCCCGCTGAGTAAGCGCCAGCGCTTTGTCCGGGTCTTTTTCCGGTTGCATTCTCAACGTTCCTGTCAGCGCGTCTCCCGTATATCTTGTGGCTGCAATGTCGATTTCCCCGTTCATTAAAGCCTGCTGCTGCACCGCGTTGGAGCCAAGATTTTTAATTGTTGTTGTTTTGAGATCAGTATGGTGTTCGATCAACTGGCCAAGCATGCTGGCGATGATTTCTGATTCGCTCATGCTTTGCGCGCCGATTTTAATAGTCTGGTCTGGAGCGGCGCTGAGACCAGGAAGCGAACAGCCGCTCAACGTCAATGTTGCCGCAAGTGCTAAACCGATCATTAATGTAAGATATTTTCTTTTCATAAGCCGCCTCCTTATGACACTTCCTTCAACCTCTGCATGCCGGCAGGTGTCAGTTTTCGTTCAGACACTGCCAGCACATAATCAATCACAATCGCCAATATTGTGACGGGAACCGCGCCCCCGATGATATATTCCGGCTGATATAAATTTAGTCCGATAAAAATGTAATCACCCAATCCGCCGCCTCCGATAAAAGATGCAAGCGTGGCCCAGCCGATTAAGTAAATCGTCGATGTTCTAATTCCCGCCATGATCACTGGCGCGGCAAGCGGCAGCTCCACCAAGCGGACTTGTTCAGCCGGTGTCATTCCGATGCCTTTGCCAGACTCGAGCAAATTTTTGTTGACGCCGCGAATGCCGGTATACGTGTTGCGAAGTATCGGCAATACGGAATAGAAAAACAAAGCCACAATGGCTGGAACCTTCCCTACACCAAGGAGCGGGATAAAAAAGGCAAGGATAGCCAGACTCGGCAGCGTCTGAATGATATTCACAATGCCGATAATGATGCCGGCTCCTTTTTTCATTCTGGTCAGCACAATGCCGAGGGGGACGGCAACCAGCACGCCTAAGATAACAGCAATGAGCGATATCGTAACATGCTCGTATGTTTTATAAAGAAGCTCGCCCCCGTTGGTTTGCAAAAAATGAACAATATGATGCATGACTTATCCCCTCCCTATGACAATACCGCGAGCTGCTTTTCTTCTCCCCAGAGGGAGTCATACACGATATCGACCAGACTTGCTCTCGTCACTATTCCGATTAAACGTCGGTTTTCATCCACAACAGGGACATATTTGACACCCCGTTTTAAAATTTTGCGGACCGTGTCGCGCAGCAATGTGCCTCCCAATACTGTGTATAGATCTTCATGTAAAACCTCTCCTACGAGATTGGCCTTTTTCCGGCATTGATCAATGATTTCAACATCGACATAACCTTGCAGAACGTGGTCGTCATCGACGACAAGCAATGAATCTACCCGTTCCTGCCTCATCAGCTGAATGGCCTCAGAAAGCGTTTTATCCGCGGTGATCATTACAGGCTGAGTATTCATAATCTGGTCAACCCGTTCAACATCCGGGCTGGATGACTGAATCAGCCGCTCCTTGCCGATAAATTCCTCAACAAATTCGTCTGCCGGATTTCTCAAAATGTCATCGGGCGTTCCAATTTGAACGATTTCTCCCGCTTTTAAAATCACAATCCGGTCTGCCAGCTTAATCGCTTCATCCATATCGTGGGTAACAAATACGATGGTTTTATGTAAGGTTTTTTGCAGTTTTTTAAATTCTTCCTGAAGGGAATCCCTCGTAATCGGGTCGAGTGCCCCGAACGGTTCATCCATTAAGATAAGCGGCGGCTCCGCGGCAAGTGCCCGTAATACACCAATTCGCTGCTGCTGCCCCCCGCTTAATTCATGAGGGTAACGGTCTAAATATTCTGGCCCCATATCGACCAATTTTAAAAGCTCACGCGCCCGCTCTTTCCGTTGCTGTTCCGGCCATTTCAGCAGTTTTGGGACGAGTGAGATATTCTGCTGAATGGTCATATGGGGAAACAGGCCGATTTGCTGAATCACATAGCCAATTTTGCGTCTGAGCTCTACAGGATCCTGTTCCATAATGTTTTCGCCGTCAATGAAAATCTTCCCGGCGGAAGGCTCAATTAATCGGTTAATCATTTTCATCGTTGTCGTTTTTCCGCAGCCGCTCGGCCCGATAAAACAGATAAATTCGCCTTTTGCAATCTTAAGATTCACGTTGTTCACGGCTTTTTTGCCGCCCTTATATGTTTTCGAGACATTTTCTAATGTCAGCAAACATCGCACCTCCAAAATTAAATTTATTCAATTTGTTCAGTTTAAATTTAATTTTTCAGACAATTGAATGCTTCCCATTATAGATTAAAGTTTATAAAATAAAAAGTTTACAATTTGTTCATATTATTTATAAAGTATGTGTAAACGCTGATTTACCCGCATTGACGTGTGTTGATCTCCTTATTGCTCCAATTTCCTGCCAAATTCTCTTTTGACAGCATTTTCGCCGTATCAAAAATGTGGTATATTGACATCGGAATTGTTAGCTGAAAGGATGAAACCGTTGGAGAAAGATCCGTTAACGATCATTGAACAAGCCGAGGACCATTTTATAGAAAGAATTGCGGAAAACATGCATGCATTTGGAATGCCCTCTACCGTCGGACGTGTGCTGGGCATTATTTATATGAATCGAAAACCGATGACGCTTATGGAATTATCTGAGGCCACCGGCATGAGCAAAACACGCATGAGCCAGGTAGTGCGGGAAATGCTTGATGCCAATATCGCCGAGAAGGTGTTCGAAAAGGGCGTCCGAAAAGATTTATATGAGGTTGAACAGGATTACTATCAAACGTTTATCACGCTGTTTTCAGCCACTTGGAGCAAAGTCGTCAGCAAAAACAAAATGATGCATAAAAAACTCAATCGGGAGCTGCTTAGCGTGTTGGATGAAGAGCTTACTCCTGAAGCGGAAGAAAAAGTGAATGAACTGCTGAAGGAATTAAAGGAATGGCTCGATTATTATAATTGGCTCAGCCGTTTGATTGAGTTTTTTGAGAGCGAAGACATTTTTAAATATGTGCCGAAGCCGTAAAAAACGCCCTGTTATTACAAGGCGTTTTTTCTTATGCAGCACTGGCCAGGTTTTTCTTCTTTTTCTTTTTAATCGGGCTTAACGCTCGTTCAAGCCAGCCCATGACCAAATCGGCAATCACCGCCATCAAAGCTGTGGGGATTGCGCCCGCTAATATAATCGCGGTTCCGTTTGTGGCGTTTGATCCCCTGACGATGATGTCCCCGAGACCGCCTGCACCGACAAATGTCCCGATGGCCGTAATGCCGATGGCAATGACAAGCGCAGTGCGCAGGCCGGCCATTATGACCGAAAGCGCAAGCGGAAGCTCGACCATCCGCAGCACTTGAAATTTTGTCATCCCCATTGCTTTTCCGGATTCAAGATAAGCATGTTCAATGCTGATAATCCCTGTATACGTATTTCTGATAATCGGCAGAAGAGAATACAGAAATAATGACAATATCACCGTATTAGCGCCCAGCCCCATGACAAGCATCAGCACGGCGAGCATGGCGAGAGCCGGGATCGTCTGAATGACGTTCGTGACCGCAAAAACCCATCCGCTTAATTTTCTGTATCTGGCTACCAGGATGCCGAGCGGAATTCCAACAATGGCAGCAAATAAAACGCCGTACACCGACATCAGAAAATGGCGGTAAAACTCCTGCAGCACGTAACCGCCGTTTTGCGAATAGTAAGTGCCAAGCTGCTGTAGTACTTCCATATGATCCGCCTCTTTCCTTAGTCAAAATAATGATGTTTCTCTAAAAATTCCTTTGCTACGACAGACGGCTCCTTCAGCTTGCCATCCACCTCATAGTTCAGCTCCTGCATCGTTTCCGTATCGATTTGCCCAATCAGCTTATTGATCACACCCTCAAGCTCGGGATGCGCCTTAAGCACCTTTTCCGGAATCACTGGTGAACAGTCATACGGCGGGAAGAAACGCTTATCATCTTTTAAGATTTTCAAGTGATAGGCTTTAATCCGTCCATCCGTTGAATAAGCCAGAACGGCGTCCATTTTCCCGTTTTTGACTGCGTCATAGACTAGCCCGATCTGCATTGGATACGTTGTGCCGAACTCAAAGCCATATGTGCTGACAAAGCCTTTATACCCATCGCCTTTTCGTTTCAGCCAAGCATTGTCGACGCCTAATTTATATTGGGAGGCATTTTTCTTCAGGTCAGACACGGTGTTAATATGCTCCTTCTCCGCAAACTTTTTTGTTACGGTGAAGGCATATGTGTTATCAAAGCCGTAGGAATCAAACCATTTATAAGAAAAGCGCTTTTGAAACTCGTTCTGCACAATGTTCAGGGCTTTTTTCGGATCTTTCTCCGCTTCCTTGCCGAGGGTGCTTGTTAAATCAGTTCCGGAATAGCGCGTGGCAGAAATATCAATGTCACCGCCCAGCATCGCTTGGTGCTGCACATAGTTTGACCCGAGGTTTTTCACTAAAGCGGTATTCAAATCTGTATCATGTTCAATAAGCTGCGCGATCATATTCGCTACAATTTCTGATTCAGTCATGCTTTGCGCCCCGATTTTGATCGTGTCGTCTGAAGCGCCGCCGAGTCCCGGCAGAGAACAGCCGCTTAGCAGTATGACCAAACCTAGAGCGCACGCGCCAAGCCATTTGATTTTTTTCGTTTTCAACAGTGCCAACTCCTTACGAAACTTCCTTCATCCCTTGCAAGCCTTTCGGCGTCACCTTTCGTTCTGTCACAGCCAGCACATAATCAATGATAATGGCCAGAATTGTGACAGGCACGGCACCGCCAATGATATATTCAGGCTGATACAGGTTCAGGCCGATAAAAATATAGTCCCCGAGGCCGCCTCCCCCGATAAACGACGCAAGTGTCGCCCAGCCGATTAGGTAGATCGTTGATGTGCGGATACCCGCCATGATGATGGGAATCGCCAGCGGGATTTCGACGAGCCGAATCTGCTCCCAGCCGGTCATGCCAATCCCTTTTCCCGATTCCAGCAGGTTTTTATTTACACCTTTAATGCCGGTATACGTATTGCGCAGGATCGGCAGCACCGAATAGAAAAATAAAGCGACAATCGCTGGCACCTTTCCTACGCCGAGAAGCGGAATAAAAAAGGCTAAAATCGCAAGACTCGGCAGGGTTTGCACAATGTTTACGAAACCGATAACCACACCTGCGCCTTTTTTCATTCTGGTAAGAGCAACACCGAGCGGCACTGCAACGATGATGCCCAATACAACGGCTATGAGTGAAATATATAAATGCTCTCCTGTTTTATACAGCAGCTCTCCGCCGTTCGTTTGCAAAAAAGTCATCATTTGATTCATCTTTAAAGAGCTCCTCCCTGGTCAGATCGTCATGAGCTGGTTTTCCTCGTCGCCCCATATGGAATCGTATACGATATCAACGAGGCTCGCTCTTGTCACAATCCCTGCTAAATGGTTTTGTTCATCGACGACCGGAACATACTTGATTCCCTGCTTCAAAATTTTTCGGACTGTATCGCGAAGTAGCGCCCCTTTTTGAACGGTATATATATCTGAGCGGTATACATCGCCAACGATGCTCGCTTTTTTGCGGTTTTGATCAATCATTTCCACATCAACATAGCCCTTCAGCACGTTTTGCCGGTCTACAACTAGCAGCGAGTCAACACGTTTTTCTCTCATCAGCTGAATCGCCTGAGAAAGCGTTTTGTCCGCAGATACCGTCACCGGCGTTCTGTTCATCATTTGCTCTACCCGCTCGATATCCGGTCTTGACTGAATCAGGCGTTCTTTCCCAATAAATTCTTCAACAAATTCATTTGCCGGGTTCCGGAGAATCTCATCTGGTGTGCCGACTTGAACGATTTCTCCCGCTTTTAAAATCACAATCCTGTCAGCAAGCTTAATCGCTTCGTCCATATCGTGGGTGACAAACACAATCGTTTTGTTTAGTGTTCTCTGCAGTTTTTTGAACTCTTCCTGAAGGGAATCACGCGTAATCGGATCAAGCGCTCCGAACGGTTCATCCATTAAAATGAGAGGGGGTTCCGCGGCAAGCGCGCGCAGCACGCCGATTCTTTGCTGCTGTCCGCCGCTGAGCTCATGGGGATAACGGTCTAAATACTCCGGACCCATATCCACAAGCTTTAACAGCTCTCGCGCCCGTTCTTTCCGTTTTTCCTCAGGCCATTTCAGCAGCTTTGGTACGAGTGAGATGTTCTGCTGGATGGTCATATGGGGGAACAAACCAATCTGCTGAATCACATAGCCGATTTTTCTCCTCAGCTCAACAGGATCCTGTTCCATAATATTTTCTCCGTCGATAAAGATCCTTCCAGACGATGGTTCTATCAGCCTGTTGATCATCTTCATCGTTGTCGTTTTTCCGCAGCCGCTCGGGCCGATAAAACAGATAAACTCACCTTTGGCAATATCTAAATCAATGCTGTTCACAGCTTTTTTGCCGCCTTTATATACTTTTGACACTTGTTCCAATTTCAGCAATCCGTGCACCTCCGCAGGTTTCCATTAAATTTTCTGAAAAGTATAATCCTTATTATAATTTGAACTTTGTAAAATAAAAAGTTTACAATGTGTTGAAATTATATGTTATTTATAGATTATTTATTGTTATGACCGAGACGGAAAGGGTGTTCTTACATTTACGCCGGATACCTCCCACTTCCTCTGCATTCAGCTATTTTCAACATCAGGAAGAAATATGATATATTGACACCATCAATTGCCATTTGAAGGGATGATCAGCTGTGAAAAAAACCGCTCTCGACATCATTGAACATGCTGAAGAGCATCTCATTGAGAAGATTGCCGAAAATATGCATACGTTTGGAATGCCTTCAACTGTCGGACGTGTGCTCGGAATTATTTATATGAATCGAAAACCGATGACCTTAAGCGAGCTCTCTGAGGCTACGGGCATGAGCAAAACACGGATGAGCCAGGTTGTCCGTGAAATGATCGATGCCAATATCGCCGAAAAGGTGTTTGAAAAAGGCGTACGAAAAGACCTTTATGACGTCGAGCAGGATTATTATCAAACCTTCATTTCTTTATTCGCGGCCAATTGGACAAAGGTCGTGAGCAAAAACAAAGTGCTTTATAAAAAATTAAACCGGGAGCTGACTGATCTTTTACAAAGGGACGGGCTCACCCCGGAAGCGGAAGAGAAGGTTAATCAGCTGCTGAATGAATTAAAAGAATGGCTTCATTACTATGACTGGCTGAGCAGGTTGATTGAATTTTTTGAGAGTGAGGAAATCTTTCAATATGTGCCGAAAACAAAAGAAAGCAGCTCTCTAAAATAAGGGAGCTGCTTTTTTGCATCATGAGGTTAAGACCGGAAACATGCCTTTCAGCCCGGCACCAATCATCCCGACCGCGACCACGGCTAAGATTAATCCCATCAGTCTGGTAATCACATTCATCTCGGTTTTTCCGAGTTTGCTGCTAATGAAAGCAGAATAGTGGAAAAAGAGAAAGGTCAGGGCAATCACTGCAGCTATGCCAATCATGACAGCGACATAATGACCGATGCCGCTATGACCGGCGGAAAGGCTCATCACTGTTGCAATCGTTCCGGGCCCAGCAATAATCGGAATGGATAAAGGCGTGACGGATATATCGGCTTTTTCCTTGCTTTCCTTATGTTCATCATGATGAAGAGATTGCACGTGTGATTCTTTCGCATTCAATAGATTATAGGCAATGCCGAAAATGAATATGCCGCCCGCCACTCGGAGCGCATGAATGTTGATATCAAACAGTTTAAAGATAAGATGGCCGAAAACCAAAAAAGCCGCCAAAATAAAAAAGGATAAAATAGCTGCCTTCCGGGCAATCGCTTTTCTTTCCGCTGATGTATAGCCTTCTGTCAGCGTCAGAAATATCGGTACGTTTCCGATCGGATTTGATACTGCGAATAAAGAAATGAAGACGTGAACGATGAATGAGAACATCATATACCTCCTTGTTGGTATTGTCTGCACAGAAAATAGAATTATTCTTCCCCCTTTTACCCGGAGGTGATTTCCCGGTAAACCTTTATAGCCTGTCAGAAACGCTACCCTTATTCGCAATATAAAATCTCTGACGTTTTTCTTGAAACTGCTGAAAAGTCGATTTGGATGTTGAAATTAAGTTTAAGCTGGGCGGTGAACAATTCGACATTGATGTCCACAAAGACCAGATTAAAAATGAAAAGACCTTTATAAAGCTCTTCTCCGCATCGCTGAAACAACCTATGAAAATGACATTTTAATCAATCAAGTGGAGCAAAGCTTAGATAAAGCAGTGACGATATTCTTCACCATACCCGCCCTGAGCACGTCAATTGAAACGCAATATAAAGACTGACCGAATTCGGATTCACTTGGCTGACATCCGTTCGCTCGCAGTATCATATCAAGGATTTTGGAGATGTATTTGAGAAATATATGAATAACTAGCATAAAAAAAGACACAGCTGCTATAAGGCTCGTGTCTTTTTTTGTATGAATATTGATTACTTTACAACTTTTTTCTTTTATAATAAAACTATTAGTCTATTTTCCCTATATTACAGGTAAAGGAGTTATTTTATGTATTGTCCTCAATGCGGCCATCAAACTGATGGCGGAAAGTTTTGTGAGAAATGCGGTTCGCCGCTCCCTGGTCAACCAGGCCAACAGCAGACATCTCAGACTGGAGCCGCTGCAAAACAAGCAGCAAAACAGTTCGGTTCATTTGTCCTGGCCGTCCTGAAACGCCCTTATCAGGAATGTAAAGCAACAGGCGGAGAGCAGTTGATCAGCGCGGTGATTACGCTGGTTCTTTTCAGTTTGCTGACCCCTTTGATGTTTTATATTCTTTTTTCAGACGGTCCCGGAAGCGTAAGCTTTACAGCAATCTTCTTAGAGCCAACCATTTATTTTATTTTATTTCTATTTGGCCTGCATGCATGCATTTTTTTCGCCCTGAAAATCGCGGGGAACCAAGTGTCTTTTAAAGATTCATTCTCAAGATTCGGAGCGTTTCTCATTCCGTTTACGGCTATTTTGATTCTTGCCCTTTTCTTCTTTTTATTACATACAGACATTTGCTTTACTATATTAGCCGTTGGTTTAATCGGTGCATTCTTCGCCATTCCTCCTGCGATGCTGAGCAGTTACCAGCATTCGTATAAAGGGAAGGTTGATGTCATTTACTCAACGATTGTGATTTATCTGATCATCTGCGTCACATTTCAGCTTATTATCGAACACTATGTCAAAGAGATTTTCCGTTATATGCTCTTTTAAAAAGAACCCCATCACCTGCTGGCGATGGGGTTCTTTTATTGAATAGACGTTAAGTATATTCTTCCGTTCTTCACTACACCGGTATAGGTCCAATTATATGTTCTGAGCTTTGGACTGCCGCCTGATTTTGTGATTTCGAATTCTTCGTATGTTTTAATTGTGATATTCGAGCCGCTTTGACTAAAGCTTTTGACCTCTACATCAATAAATACTTCAGTCGTCCCCTCGCTATACAATTTCTTAACTAGTTTCTGCTGATCAGCATATAATGTGCTTCCTTTTTCCAAATTACCTTCCATCACTGCAAATTCATTTAAACTCACAGCACTTGATTGATTTGTCAGATAATCAACCATAAATGATGTCACTTGCTCTTTTGTAAGTGTGTCGGAATTAACTTTGGACTCATTTGATGACGCCCAAGCGGAGGTGTATATTTTAGGATTTTCATTTTTAAGAGTTTTTATATGGTCTCCTATGGAATCAGAAGTGGTCTCCGCACTCTCAAGCTTCCATTCTTGTTGTTTTTTATCATAAGACAAATAATAACGATAAGCTGTATGTTCTTGTTTCATCTCAGGTTCTGTATAATCATCAAAATAAGCTGATTCGTGAAGTTCATTTCCGTTCACTGAAACAATCCATTGTCCCTTGTCACTTTGTGAAATAGCAAATGAATCAAGATCGTAATCTGTTTCTATATATTTATCCTTATAATACATATGATTGCTCTTCATCTCTGAAATTTGTTTTTTCGTTTGAGCTTTAACATCGGATACAGCTTTTGTCATCTGTTCGGTTTTCCCATTGGAAAAGGCAGCCGTGTATTGCTCAGTCGCCTTATTAATGGTTTCTATGATGTTTTCTTTTGTTTCTTTATCGGGAACTAATCTCATCTTCATGTCGCTACCTGTAATTGGCATTGCATCAGTCATTTGCTTTCCCCATGGAAAGTCAGTTTTCACAGTCGCCGACATACTGCCATCAGTCAAAAGAGGGCCATATGTAAAAGTTTTGAATGGATCTTTATGAATCGACTTGCCGTTAATCAGCAAATCTCCCTTCCCGCTCTTAATGTCATCCGCTAAGCTGAATGTCACATCGTCTGCTTCCAATGAGAGATCTACACGAAAGCTGTTATCGCCAACCGCCTGAATGTCTTCTTTTTTCACAAGATCGACGACATCGTTTTTCAGTTTGGCTGAGACTGTATATTCACCGGGAATGTACGGACCAAGGGTTTGTGCTTGATCGGCTTTCTTTACAGATCCGGCTTCCTCTTTATTGACATATAAATCGGTATTTTTATAATTGCTAGTTACTTCAAAATAAACAGGTGCTATCATTAAGTCGTAATGATCGAATACCAGCAGGCTTTTCCCGTCTTTTTCCGCATATACGATGTCCTTCTGGGCTGCTTCATCACGCAGCGATGCAAAAAGTTCATCCTTTTTGTCTGGATGGTCCTTCAAATATGTAAGAAACGGTTTTACATTGTTTTTAGTGAGCTTCAGCTTGTCATTTACCGGTGTGAGAAGAGACGCGATTTGGTCCTTGTCCTCATCATTTACGGCCTGCTCAAACTTGTCAATTAACCTATCCTTTGAAGTAAAGTACGCTCCGGTTTTATATGCGGCAAATAATATAACGCACGCTGCGGCAATGCTGCTCCATAAAATGATGGTTTTCTTAGGAATCGGTTTTCGCGGAGCCTGCCTCGTTTCGGCAGTGCTTGCTGTTTCTGGATCGGCCTGTTTACTGCTCCCTCCGATCGGGATGCCGCATTCTTTACAAAACTTGGCCCCTTCATTATTCTTGGTACCGCAATTCTTGCAAAAAAACATGACTTTCCTCCTATTCTACTGAATTGATAACATTTACTACTTTTCATATTTTATAATAAAACAGAATGAAATTGGGAACGAATGAAAAAATTAAATGTCTATCAGACTAAAAAAGGTGGTAAGAATATGCAAAAGCTCAGGATCGAATTAAGAGAAGATACAAATGACGAATTATATGATCTATTGCTGCTCGCCGATCCGTCCAAAGACATTGTAGATGAATACCTTGAGAGGGGAGAATGTTACACGGCTTGGGCCGATGATGAGCTTGCAGGTGTTTATGTGTTGCTAAAAACAAGGCCGCAAACGGTTGAAATTGTAAATATTGCCGTAAAAGAATCTCTTCAGAAGAAGGGCTTTGGCAAACAGCTTGTACTTGACGCCATCGAAAAGGCGAAGGATCTGGGGGCGGACACAATTGAAATCGGCACGGGGAATTCAAGCATTCATCAGCTTTCTCTCTATCAAAAATGCGGATTCCGCCTTCAGGCAATCGACCATGATTTCTTTATCAGACACTATGATGAAGAGATTTTTGAAAACGGGATTCAATGCCGCGATATGGTGAGGCTTTATTTGGATCTTTTATAAAAGAGCTGATGGCTTTTTTCTCGGTATCCCGCTGCATTCCATGTCTCACTGATATGATAAAAAAAAGCCAGCATGAGAGTCAGACCGACAGACAGATATAATCAGCATCCATAAAAACTAGAAGGCCTGTGTAAACAGCTGCTGAAAGAGGTTCTACAATCAGAAAAAGTGAGGAAATTCTTCCGAAGTATTCAAGTCGGGACAGTCTTTAAAAAATACATATCTGTTTGTACATCAATATAGGAAATAGACAGGAGGAGAATAAAAGCTGGAGCTAGGAAAGTTTGCATAAAAAAACCGCCGAGACTTAACTCGGCGGTCTTTTTATTACTTGTTTAAGTTGTAGAAAGAGTTGATACCGTGGTATTGAGCAGTTTCAGCCAACTGATCTTCGATGCGAAGAAGCTGGTTGTATTTCGCAACACGGTCCGTACGAGACGGAGCACCTGTTTTGATTTGTCCTGCGTTTGTTGCCACAGCGATGTCAGCGATTGTGCTGTCTTCAGTTTCACCAGAACGGTGAGAGATAACAGCTGTGTAGCCTGCGCGTTTCGCCATTTCGATTGCATCGAATGTTTCAGTCAATGTACCGATTTGGTTTACTTTGATCAGGATAGAGTTGCCTACGCCGTTTTTAATACCTTCAGCAAGTTTTTTCGTGTTTGTAACGAAGAGGTCATCACCGACAAGCTGAACTTTTTTGCCAAGACGCTCAGTAAGAAGCTTGTGGCCTTCCCAGTCGTTTTCGTCAAGTCCGTCTTCGATAGAGATGATTGGGTATTTAGAAACCATTTCTTCGTACCAGTCAACCATTTCAGCAGATGTTTTCACAACGCCTTCGCCAGACAGATGGTATTTGCCGTCTTCTTTGTTGTAGAACTCAGAAGATGCAGCATCCATTGCAAGTTTCACTTCTTCGCCAGGTTTGAAGCCGGCTTTTTCGATTGCTTCAACGATTGTTTGAAGCGCTTCTTCGTTAGAACCAAGGTTTGGAGCGAATCCGCCTTCATCACCTACAGCTGTGTTCATTCCTTTAGCAGAAAGAACTGATTTCAGGCTGTGGAAGATTTGAGCGCCCATGCGAAGTGCTTCACGGAAGTTAGGAGCACCTACAGGCATGATCATGAATTCTTGAATATCCACGTTGTTATCAGCATGCTCTCCGCCGTTTACGATGTTCATCATCGGTACAGGAAGAGTTTTTGAGTTGAATCCTCCAAGGTATTGGTAAAGAGGAATCTGTAAGAAATCAGCAGCAGCACGCGCACAAGCCATAGATACGCCAAGGATTGCGTTCGCACCAAGTTTGCCTTTGTTTTCAGTGCCGTCAAGCTCGATTAAAAGCTGATCGATTGCGTTTTGTTCAGTTACATCAAAGCCAAGAAGCTCTGGAGCAATGATTTCGTTTACGTTGTTAACAGCTGTTAACACGCCTTTTCCAAGGTAACGGTCTTTGTCGCCGTCACGAAGCTCAACCGCTTCGTATTCACCTGTAGAAGCTCCGCTTGGCACTAATGCGCGGCCGAAAGCTCCTGTTTCTGTATATACTTCAACTTCAACTGTTGGGTTGCCGCGGGAGTCTAATACTTCGCGTGCATAAACATCAACAATGTATGGCATGAGTTTTGTCTCTCCTTTTGATTTTCAAATTATTTTTGAATTAAAGATGTTCCTGTCATTTCTTTCGGTTTTTCAACACCGAGAAGGTCTAATAACGTTGGTGCAAGGTCTCCTAGGATTCCGCCTTCACGCAGCGTAACGCCTTCTTTCGTTACAATCACAGGGACTGGGTTTGTTGTATGCGCAGTGTGCGGTTCGCCTGATTCTGTAATCAGAATGTCAGCATTACCGTGATCAGCGGTAATGATAGCGTGTCCACCTTTAGCGAGAATCGCGTCAACGACTTCGCCTAAGCATTCGTCCACTGCTTCAATTGCTTTAATTGTTGGTTCAACCATTCCGGAGTGGCCGACCATATCAGGGTTTGCGAAGTTCAGAATGATCGCGTCATGCTTGTCAGCTTCAATTTCTTTGACAAGCGCGTCTTTCACTTCATACGCACTCATTTCAGGCTTCAAGTCATACGTTGCAACTTTAGGCGAGTTGATGAGAATACGCTCTTCACCCGGGAATTCAGCTTCACGGCCGCCGCTCATAAAGAACGTGACGTGCGGATACTTTTCAGTCTCTGCAATTCGAAGCTGTTTTAATCCGTGCTGAGATAATACTTCTCCGACTGTGTTATCAAGATTTATCGGTTTAAACGCTACATAGCCGTCAACTGTTTCACTGAAGTGAGTCAGGCAGACGAAATACAGGTTCTTTGGATAATTCTCGCCGCGGTCGAATTCACGGAAGTCTTTGTTTGTGAACGTGTTGGAAATCTGGATGGCGCGGTCCGGTCTGAAATTATAGAAAATCACAGAATCGCCGTCTTCGATTTTCGCAACAGGCTCACCATTTTCTTTTGTGATGACAGATGGAATAACGAATTCATCGTGGATTCCATTCGCATATGAATCATCAACAACATCCAGTGCGCTGCGGTATGTCGGGCCTTCGCCGTATGCCATTGCACGATACGCTTTTTCTACACGGTCCCAGCGTTTGTCGCGGTCCATTGAGTAGTAGCGTCCGGAAATGCTGGCGATTTCTCCGACACCGATTTCCTCGATTTGTTCGTTCAGCTGGTTGATGTACGTTTTCGCTGTCTGCGGACCTACATCACGGCCGTCAAGGAAGCCATGGATATAAACCTTTGTCAGCCCTTCTTTTTTCGCAAGCTTTAACAGTGCGAATAAATGGTTGATATGGCTGTGCACGCCTCCGTCAGATAAAAGACCGAACAGGTGCAGGGCTTTGTTGTTTTCTTTCGCGTTGCTGATCGCGTCAAGGAATGTTTGATTGCGTTCGAACTCTCCTTCACGAATGGCAACATTTACGCGTGTTAAGCTTTGGTACACAATACGTCCCGCACCGATATTTAAGTGACCTACTTCGGAGTTCCCCATTTGCCCTTCAGGAAGACCTACAGCCTCGCCTGAAGCAGTCAATGTTTGATGAGGATACTGGTTCCAATAGCGGTCAAAATTCGGTTTTTTCGCTAAAGCGACAGCGTTCCCTACTGTTTCGTTACGTAATCCGAACCCATCAAGAATGATGAGTGCAGCTGGTTTTTTACTCATATTGACCTTCCTCCAATAATTGAACGAATGACTGTGGCTCAAGGCTCGCGCCGCCGACCAAAGCACCGTCAATATCGGACTCTGCCATATATTCTTTAATGTTTGCAGGCTTTACGCTTCCGCCATATTGGATGCGAAGCTTGTCTGCAGCTTCTTGGCTGAAGCTTTCAGCGACGGTTTTACGGATATGCGCACACACGTCATTCGCATCTTTCGCTGTAGAAGATTTGCCTGTTCCGATTGCCCAGATTGGCTCATACGCAATAACAGAAGCAGCAACTTGTTCTTCAGAAAGACCAGCAAGGCCTTTTTTCACTTGGTCAGCAACAAGATCATTTGTTTTGCCGGCTTCACGCTCTTCAAGCGTTTCACCTACACAGATGATCGGCACAATGCCGTGTTTGAAAGCTGCGTGTGCTTTTTTGTTAACTGTTTCATCAGTTTCAGCGAACATTTCACGGCGCTCAGAGTGGCCGATGACGCAGTAGTCAACGCCAAGGTCTTTCAGAGCAACCGGGCTGATTTCGCCTGTGAACGCGCCGCTTTCTTCGAAGTGCATGTTTTGAGCGCCGACTTTTAGGTCAGTGCCTTTAACAGCAGAAGCAAGCTTTTCTAAGAAAAGTGCTGGCGCGCAAACAACAGCTTCAGCTTTGTCTGCTGCTGGAATGGAAGATTTCACTTCTTCAACGAAGCTGACAGCTTCGCCGAGTGTTTTGTTCATTTTCCAGTTACCGGCGATAATTGGTTTTCTCATCTGTTCCACTTCCTTATAGCAGTTTTGAGATTATTTATCGTTCAGTGCAGCTACCCCTGGAAGCTCTTTGCCTTCCATAAACTCAAGGGATGCGCCGCCGCCTGTTGAGATGTGGCTCATTTTGTCAGCAAGGCCGAATTTTTCAACCGCTGCCGCAGAGTCTCCTCCGCCGATGACAGAGTATGTATCTTTCGCCTCTGCCAATGCTTCCGCAACCGCTTTTGTTCCTTGAGCGAACAAGTCGATTTCGAATACGCCCATCGGTCCGTTCCACACGACAAGTTTGCTGTTTTTGATGACGTCAGCATACGTTTCGCGTGTTTTCGTACCAATGTCGATTGCTTCTAAATCACTAGGGATTTCAGAGATCGGCACAATTTTCACGTTTGCATCGTTAGAGAAATCATCTGCAACGAGTACATCTTCAGGCATGTAGAAGTTAACGCCTTTTTCTTTAGCGCGGTCCATAAATGATTTCGCAAGCTCGATTTTATCTTCTTCAAGAAGAGATTTACCGACTTCATAGCCAAGCGCTTTTACGAAAGTATAAGCAAGACCTCCGCCGATGATCAGGTTGTCTACTTTATCAAGAAGACTTTCGATAACACCGATTTTGTCTTTTACTTTCGCTCCGCCGATGATCGCCGTGAACGGGCGGTCAGGGTTAGAAACCGCTTTTCCGAGTACATCAAGCTCTTTTTCCATTAAGAAACCTGCAACTGCTGGCAGATGCTCGGCAATTCCAGCTGTAGATGCGTGAGCACGGTGGGCAGCACCGAATGCGTCATTTACATATACATCTGCAAGCTCAGCAAATGCTTTTGCAAGCTCAGGATCATTTTTCTCTTCACCAGGATAGAAACGTACGTTTTCCAATACAAGAACGTCTCCGTCCTTCATCTCGGAAATTTGTGCTTTTACAGTATCGCCGTAAGCTTCATCCGCTTTTTTCACTTCTTTGCCAAGCAGTTCGCCGAGACGTGCAGCGACAGGAGTTAAACGAAGCTCCTCAACCACTTCGCCTTTCGGGCGGCCTAAGTGGCTCGCAAGAAGGACTTTTGCGCCTTGTTCTGCAAGGTGTTTGATTGTTGGAAGCGCAGCACGGATACGTGTATCGTCTGTTACTTCCCCGTCTTTCATTGGAACGTTAAAGTCGACGCGGCAGAATACAACTTTGCCTTTTACGTCGATGTCTTTGAGAGTTTTCTTATTCATGCCTAGGAGATCCTCCTTCAAAATGGTTTGCATACAGCACGAAAAACGTGAAACCGTCTGGTCAAGCGATAACGCCGCTAGGGCAGATCGCAGTCTTTTTTCGGCACAGGGCAGTTCTTCTAAAAGCCAGGGCAGCGGCCTTAGGCGAAAGCGCCGGCAAAGCTGCTAAAAACGCGGTCGTTTCTCTTTCACAGAGCGTTTTCTGAAAGCCGGTCTTCATGGAAAAAGGGAAAGGGAGTCCGTCCCCTTCCCTTGTCCGCTTTCATTATAGCGCTTCTATTCAAAAGAACCAAGTCAGGTCCTTTTTCAGCTATAAATTAAAGACCTTTTTTTGCGATGTAAGCTGCAAGGTCAACAACGCGGTTAGAGTAGCCGCTTTCGTTATCGTACCAAGAGATTACTTTTACCATGCTGCCTTCCATAACCATTGTAGAAAGAGCATCAATTGTAGAAGAGTTTTTGTTTCCGTTGTAGTCGCCAGAAACTAATGGCTCTTCGCTGTAGCCAAGGATTCCTTTAAGGTCGCCTTCAGCTGCTTCTTTAAGAGCTGCATTTACTTCTTCAGCTGTTACTTCTTGGTTCAGTTCAGCAACCAAGTCAACTAGAGAAACGTTTGGAGTTGGAACACGCATTGCTCCACCGTTCAGTTTGCCTTTTAGTTCAGGAAGAACTAGAGAAACTGCTTTAGCAGCACCAGTTGATGTTGGGATGATGTTTTCAGCTGCTGCACGCGCACGACGGTAGTCTTTATGCGGAAGATCAAGGATTTGCTGATCGTTTGTGTAAGAGTGAACAGTTGTCATCATACCGCGTTTGATGCCGAATTTATCGTTAAGTACTTTTGCAAACGGCGCAAGGCAGTTTGTTGTGCAAGATGCGTTAGAGATAACATCGTGGTTAGCCGCATCGTATTTATCTTCGTTAACACCCATAACGATTGTGATATCTTCTTCGTTAGCAGGAGCAGAGATGATTACTTTTTTCGCGCCAGCTTCTAAGTGTTTCGCAGCGTCTGCGCGTTTTGTGAAGAAACCAGTAGATTCAACTACGATTTCAACGCCTTGTTTGCCCCAGCTAAGTTTAGCAGGATCGCGTTCTGCAGAAACTTCAATTGTTTTGCCGTTAACAACAAGGTTGTTACCGTCAACTGAAACTTCAGCGTCTAATTTTCCGTGTACAGAATCATATTGTAAAAGGTGAGCCAGCATGTTAGCATCTGTTAAATCGTTAACCGCTACTACCTCAACTTCAGGATTGTTTAATGCTGCGCGGAATACGTTACGTCCAATACGACCAAAACCGTTAATACCGACTTTTACTGCCATGATTGTTTCCTCCTTTAAATAAGTGAGAGATATTTATATTGAGGGATTATTCATCCCTTAATAACTTCTTTGCGGCTCCTTCGTCTGTGACGAGAACCGTGTTGCGCGGCTTTTTAAAGTAAGCCTCGATCGCCTCGGCTTTTGATGATCCGCCCGCTACCGCAATAATATCGGGAATGGCGTCTATGTCATCCAGCTGCATTCCGACAGAATGCACTTTGTGGACCACTTCGCCGTCCGCATTAAAATAGTAGCCAAACGCTTCTGTCACCGCGTCGTTATCATCTATTTTCTTTAAGTCTTCTAAAGGTGTGTTTCTGCGCTGAGCCATAGTTTTAGCTTCGCCGATTCCGTGAACCAGCATACTCGCTGATTTAATGGTGTTCAGCACCTCTTTGACAGAAGGCTCTTCAATAATAGATGAATAGGCGCCTTGTGACAGCTGTCCCGGAACAAACAAAAGCCGGTAAGTGCCTGAAGCCTTCTCCGCCATATGCGCGCATATGGTGTTCGCCTGGTTTTTCACGTCTTCGCCTAAACCGCCTCTTGCAGGCACAAACAAAAGCTCGCGGTTTTTAGAATCCGGCGTCATCATTTCGGCGACAGCTTCAATTGTCGTACCGCCAGTTACAGCGACGATATTTTTGCCTGAAAATCTTTTTTTCATACATGCGACAGCCGCTCTACCCATTTCTTTTTTGACCCATGGAGAGTGATCGCTGTCTCCGGATACGATAATGACATCCTTTAGATTTAAACGTTCTTTTAATGTCTTTTCCAAAAGCGTCAAACCTAAAACATCTTTCATTGTATCTTCCAGAACAGAAAGCAGTTCATAGCCCTCTTCTGTCAATGTCATGCCGTTTGTCTTAATATCGACCAGGTTCTGTTCCTTTAAAAACTGAACCTCGCCCCTCAGCACACGCTCGCTGATTTCGAGACTGGCAGACAGGCTTCTTCGCCCGATGGGTTCTGTCAGCCTGATATACTGCAAGATTTCAAACCTCTTTTGCATAACGAGCAGAAGATCAGGCAATAATTTTTTTTGAGCTTGTATTAACTGGTTCATGACTCAAACGTTCCTTCCTTTTTTGCTGGACATTATATGTCCCGCTATGACAAAAAACGTCCCATCATAGCCAAAAAAAATCATTTCTGCTTTCTTTAATTATTTTAACAGGGTAGAATTGTTTATTCAACTGTTAAGAGCCAATTCATCGACAATATTCGCAGAGTTTTCATGCCGCGGCGTTTTAACTAGCACTATTTTTTCCTATATATCTTTATCTTATACAGAAATCGCCAAATGGTGCATCCCAATATAAACAGCCCTTCCCAGAGAAAGGGCTGTTCTTTTAAAGCGTTTTCATTTTATCCAGAGCTTTTCAATTTCTTCAAGCGATTTGTTCTTCGTTTCCGGGCAGATTGTTACGACAAACAGGAAGCAAAGGATGTTAATCACCGCGAAGATCCAGAATGTATAGGCGAGCCCGAACGAATCAATCATCATTGGCACAAACTGTCCGATCGCCCAGTTTGCTCCCCATAAAAAGATGGTCGCAATGCCCGCAGCCCGCGCACGCAGATGGTTCGGGAAGATTTCAGAAATCATAATCCATGTGATCGGTCCAACCGAGACACAGAAAGCAGCGACAAAACCTAATATAAGGATGATCATCATGATCCCGCTTGTTAACTCAAAATAAAACGACGTCCCGATTAAAATCATAAAAATAGCCATAAAAGCAGAACCGATGGACATCAGTTTTTTCCGTCCGACTTTATCAATCAGCAACACCGCAATAACGGTAAAGATGACTTCTACAACTCCAACGATACAAGTCGTCACGAATCCGGCGTTTTGCCCGAATCCCATCATTTTAAAGATTTCCGGCCCGTAGTAAGTAATGGCGTTCATGCCGATGACTTGGTTAAACAGCGCCAGCAGGATTCCAATGACAAGCGCCTTTCTGAGGCCCGGCTTAAACAGCTGGGAGAGCGACCCCATTTGTTCTATTTTTAAAGAGTTCTCAATGTTCTTTAATTCTTCTTTTGCAACAGTTTCTCCATTAATACGTGTCAGAATCTTTAAAGCTTCGTTTGTTTTGCCCGCTTTCGCCAGCCATCTCGGACTTTCCGGGACGACGAGCAGGACAAGGAAAAAGATGACGGACGGCACCATTCCATAAGCAAGCATCCATCTCCAGCCGGTGTGCACGCCCCATTCGTATGTTCCGGACCGCTGCACAGCCAGATTAATAAAGTATGTTGCGGAAATACCCAGGATCGTAAAGAGCTGATATAAGGATGATAAACTTCCGCGTATGGCGGGCGGCGCCGCTTCTGTAATGTACGTAACAGAAAGCGATGAGCCCATCCCGATTCCCAGGCCCCCGATAATCCTTGCAATGATCAAAGTGGACACATCTTGAGAAAGCGCTGAAACGATTGCTGATATCGCAAATAACAAAGCGGCTGTCATTAAAATTTTTCTCCGGCCGAATCTGTCACTTAAAAATCCGGATATCCCGACGCCCACAACTCCTCCAATCATAATGCTTGAAATGACAAGTCCCTCCATAAACGGACTCAGGCTGTATAAATCTTTCAGAAAACCGATGGCGCCAGAAATCACTGCCGTGTCATAGCCATACAATAAGCCGCCAAGCCCCGCCGCGCATGAGATCAAAATGACAAATCCCATTGAATGGCTTCTTGTTACAGGAACATTTGGTTCTAATTGAGTTGGAGTATTCTTCATTTCCCTGCCCTCCCGAAATGTTGAGTAAAGCGTTTTCATTTCAACCTGTAATTGTACGTACTTATATTAAAATTTAACGAAAATTACATTTAATTAGTACGTACAAATATAGAATAATCTTGTTTGCATTTTCTGTCAATGTTTTCTTCCAAAGAACGCTATGATATACTGAAATTTGTCCGTATACATTTTGGAGGAATGGATATGTTACCAAAATACGCGCAAGTAAAAGAAGAAATTAGTTCATGGATTAATCAAGGCAAAATACTGCCCGATCAAAAAATCCCTACCGAAAACGAATTAATGCAGCAATTCGGCGTCAGCCGGCATACCATTCGCAAAGCGATCGGAGACCTCGTATCACAAGGTCTGCTGTACAGCGTGCAAGGCGGAGGCACCTTTGTCGCTTCACGCTCTGCGAAGTCAGCGCTGCATTCCAATAAAACGATCGGTGTTTTGACAACCTACATATCAGACTATATTTTCCCGAGCATTATTAGAGGAATCGAGTCCTATTTAAGCGAGCAGGGATATTCTATGCTTTTGACAAGCACAAACAACAACCCGGACAATGAAAGAAGAGGCTTGGAAAACCTGCTGTCCCAGCATATTGACGGACTCATCGTAGAACCGACAAAAAGCGCCCTGCAAACCCCAAACATCGGCTACTATCTGAACTTGGAGAAAAACGGCATTCCCTTTGCGATGATTAACGCGTCATATGCCGAGCTTGCCGCACCGAGTTTTACCTTGGATGATGTGAAAGGCGGCATGATGGCGGCTGAGCATTTGCTTTCTCTCGGCCACACGCACATGATGGGTATTTTTAAAGCTGATGACACACAAGGCGTGAAACGGATGAACGGATTTATACAGGCGCACCGGGAGCGTGATTTGTTCCCCTCTCCAGATATGATTGTGACATTTACAACGGAAGAAAAAGAATCAAAACTTCTGGAGAAAGTAAGGGCCACACTGGAGAAAAACAGCAAGCATATGCCGACAGCCATTCTTTGTTATAACGATGAAATTGCGCTGAAGGTGATCGATATGCTGCGGGAGATGGATCTAAAAGTGCCGGAGGATATGTCTATCGTCGGGTATGATGATTCACATTTCGCCCAAATCTCCGAAGTGAAACTAACCTCTGTCAAGCACCCGAAATCCGTGCTCGGTAAAGCGGCGGCGAAATATGTGATTGACTCCCTTGAGCATAAAAAGCCAAAGCAAGAGGATGTTATATTTGAGCCTGAGCTGATCATTCGCCAGTCCGCACGAAAACTGAATGAATAAAAAAAGCAATGTATGGGTCTCCCCGCTACATTGCTTTTTTTATAGCTGTTATCTGTTTTCCCAAACATCAGCGATGATTTCAAACGAACGCATTCTGTCTGCGTGTTCATAGGTTTCTGAGTTAACCATAATTTCGTCAGCCTGTGTCGTTTTGACGAAGTCTTCAAGCTTCGCCTTCACTTCTTCCGGCCCTCCGACAATCGTGGAGCTTAACTGCTCATTGACCATCGCTTTTTCATACGGGCTCCAGATTTGGTCCATATCCTCAACAGGCGGCTTCAGCTGGTTCGGCGTACCGCGGACAAGATCAAGAAATCTTTGATAATGTGAAGTCGCAAGGTGCTGCGCTTTCTCGTTTGTATCTGCCGCGATAATGGTGACACCGACCATTGCATACGGTTCGTCGAGCACTTCAGACGGCGTGAAGGAATTGCGGTACAGCTCTAAGGCAGGAACCGTATTCGCCGGCGAGAAATGAGCGGCGAAGGCAAACGGAAGACCTAGTTCACCTGCAAGGCGGGCGCTGAAGCCGCTTGAGCCCAGCAGCCAAATCGGCACATCTATGCCCTCTCCGGGAATAGCGCGGACTTGATTGCGCACATTTCCCTTCAGTTTAAAGTAATTGCGCAGTTCCTCTAATTGTTCAGGAAAATCCTCTCCGCTGTTGATGTTTCTGCGGAGCGCTCTTGCTGTCAATTGGTCCGTTCCCGGCGCACGTCCGAGCCCCAGGTCAATCCGCCCGGGATACAATGTTTCGAGTGTGCCGAATTGTTCAGCAATGATTAATGAAGAGTGATTCGGGAGCATAATGCCGCCGGAACCGACGCGGATTTTCTTAGTGCCTCCGGCAATATGGCCAATCAAAACTGCGGTGGCAGAGCTTGCCACACCTTCTATATTATGATGCTCAGCAAGCCAGTAACGGTGATAGCCCCATTCCTCCGCACGGCGCGCCAAGTCCATGCTGTTTCGGAATGATTCCGCGATCGTTCCTCCCTGAACAACCGGAGATAAATTCAAGACAGAAAGCAAGGTATCTTTGCGTTGGTTGTTAGACATATTGTTCTCCTTTGCAAATGTGTTATCAGGAAACAGCCCAAAGCTGTCAGGTCATGATCGAATGTACTTCTATCACACCATAACACAACTGCATTCAGGAATAAAAGAATTTGATTCGATGAAATTCGAACAATATAAAACGAACGGTTTGGGACGTTATTCTGCTCTAAACAGCTCCTTAGCCATCTCAATAAAGAGCTTAGCCGCCAGAGAAGCCTCCTTCAGCGACGGAACAGCTAGCTGCACATCACGGTATACCTGCGGGTCCAACTCTCTGGTCACCACATGCTCCGGCAGCGGCATGTGCGACATGGACATTTCTGATAAAATCGCGAGACCCAGTCCTTCTTTGACCATACTGATCGAGGTGTTCATGTTATAGACTGTGAAAGCGGCGTTCAGCGTAGCGCCCGCTTGCCTGAACATATCGTGAAAAGGTGATTCATAGCCGCCGTCGCAGACGATCATCGGTTCATGATCGAGGTCTTTCAGCGTAATGGCTGAACGGCTGCAAAGCGGGTGATCATCCCTGAGCACGACAGCCATTTTGTCTTTTTTCAAATGAATATACTCCATCTCCTCTGTTGGATACAGAAGAATGCCGACATCTATCATCCGCGTGTGAAGCCACTCCTTGACTTCATTTACAGTTCCCTCGTGCAGCACAAGCTCCAGTTTCGGATATTTTTGTTTAAATTCACTAATCAGCTTTGGCATAAAATAAGCTGAGGCAGTTGAGAATGTGCCAATATGGATTGTACCCAGTTCAAGCCCTTTTTCCGCGGCTGCGACCTGCTCAACTTTTTCAATGCCTTTTAAGACTTCCCTGATGTGTACTAAGATCTGTTTTCCCGTATCAGTCAGCATCAGGCCATTGCGGCGGTCACGAATAATCAGCTTTACATCAAGCTCAGCTTCGATTGCAGAAATCGCATGGCTGACAGCCGGCTGTGTCATGTTCAGCGCCTGACCCGCTTTTGTAAAGCTTCCCGTTTCAGCTATTTTGACGAAAACCTTTAATTGTGTAATAGTCATAACAATTTACTTATGCTCCTCATAAAAAAGATTCATTTTATTTATCTTATGTTCTACCGTATCATATGATGGAAAAGTTCTACAAGGAGTGAATGAACAATGAAGCAGCTCTCAAAAACGCGGACAGCTCTCCTGCTCGCATTTCTCGTCATCATGTGGGGCGTCAATTGGCCGCTGTCCAAAGCCGCGCTCGCCTATTCGCCGCCCTTATTATTCGCGGGCATCCGAACGCTGATCGGCGGGCTTTTATTAGTCATTGTCGCACTGCCGCGTTTTCATAAATTACGTTTAAAAGAAACGTGGCCGATTTATCTTGTTTCTGCACTTTTAAATATTACGTTATTCTACGGCCTGCAAACGATCGGGCTGAATTATCTTCCGGCCGGCCTGTTTTCTGCAATCGTCTTCTTTCAGCCTGTTCTGATGGGCGTATTTTCTTGGCTGTGGCTCGGCGAATCCATGTTTGTATTGAAAGTGATCGGGCTCATCCTCGGTTTTGCGGGAGTAGCCGTCATTAGTGCCGCGGGCTTTGGCGGGCATATTTCTGTCATTGGGGTTCTGCTGGCGCTTGGCTCCGCAATCAGCTGGGCGCTCGGAACAGTATATATGAAAAAAACAGGCAGCCGCGTCGATTCCATCTGGATGGTCGCCTTGCAGCTGACGATCGGCAGCGTGTTTCTGCTTATATCCGGCCTTTGGACAGAAAGCTTTTCCGCGATCCAATGGACAGCTCCGTTTATCACGAGCCTGCTGTTCATCTCTGTATTCGTTATCGCACTCGGTTGGCTTATCTTTTTTACACTTGTCGGTTCAGGAGAAGCAAGCAAGGTCGCATCTTATACGTTTTTGATTCCGCTCATATCGATCGTGGCCAGCTCCATTTTCCTGCATGAACCGCTCACCCTTAGCCTCTTGGCAGGGCTGCTGCTGATTGTCACAAGCATCTGTCTCGTGAATACAAAATCAAAAGCGCAGAAAGCAGCGGCGATTGGCATAAATGAGAAAGCTGCACAATAATAAAAACCCTCTTGCCGAATGCGGCGAGAGGGTTTCTTATTTACTGATGCTTGCGTCCTTTGACCAAATATGCAACGGTAATCAAAAGGTAGATCGCCGCAGTAATGCCGGTAATGACAATTGACGTTGTCATGACGACCCCGATCAGAATGGCGAGTAATGCCACAATCGCAAACCATGTCGTGTACGGGAACCATTTTACATAATAAGCCGGTTTTTCCGTTTGCTGTTTTCTCGATTTCAAATGAGCGAATCCGATGATCAGCCAAATGAATAAAACGGTATATCCCAATGATCCCATTAAATAATTAAATGTTTGGCTTCCTGCGAACAGAGAAATCAACACGCCAATATAGAGAGAAGAAGTGCACATCAGAATTGCAAACATCGGTACGTTTTTTGATGAAAGCTTCGAGAAGACCTTCGGAAGCCTTCCGTCACTTGCCTGTGTATACAAAATGCGTGATGATCCGTATAAACCTGAATTCATAGAAGAAATGATTGCCAGCAGGATAACTGCGTTCATGATATGATCAGCGCCCGGAATGCCTACCATTTTAAAGACCATCACGAAAGGACTTTCCGGAACGGAATTGACTTGGTTCCACGGAATCAGGCTGACGATGATGAAAAACGGCAGCAGGTAAAACGCGACAATCCGTGTCAGTGTGCTGCGGACAGCTTTCGGGACAACCTTTTCTGGATTTTTTGTTTCAGCAAGTGTCACTCCGATAATTTCTGTACCGCCGTAAGAGTAGATGACGACAAGCATCGCCGTAATCAGCCCTGTGCCGCCGTGCGGGAAAAACCCGCCGTGCTCTGTCAGGTTTGAAAATCCGGCAGCTGTATGATCACCGAATGATACGAATAAAAGCAATAACCCTAAAATAATAAAGACAATAATAACGGTAATCTTGATCATGGCCAGCCAATATTCAGTTTCGGCGAAGATTTTAACAGAAAGCAAGTTTACGATCGTGACGATAAGAGAAATCCCCAATGCCAGCACCCAGATCGGGCAGCCCGGGAGCCAGTATTGAATGAATATCGCAGCTACAACAGCTTCAGCCGCAATATTGAGCACCCACATTTTCCAGTATATCCAGTCCAAGAAATAAGCGGCGTAATTCCCCAATACCTGCTGGACAAGATCTCGGAAGGTTCTGGCGTTGCGGTTTCGAACAGCCATTTCCGCGAGCCCCTGCATAATAAACAGCAAAATAATTCCGCCGAGCAGGTAAGCGATAATGACAGATGGCCCTGCCACATCGATCGCTGAGCTGCTCCCCTTAAATAAACCTGCGCCGATTGCTCCGCCCAGCGCCATCATCATAATATGGCGGGACGTCATCGTGCGTTTTAACGTTTGATTGTCGTTTTTCATCCTCTTCTACCTCTCCTTCTCGTTTTCAAAAACAAAAAAGCCCGCCGCCCCTTATCTAATCGATAAAGAGACGACGAGCCTTCGGCTGACCGCGGTACCACTCTTGTTGATTCTTCATGAAGAATCCTGCTTTTGACCTGTAACGAAGGTTAGCCGTTAAAACATAGGGAATATTCAATCTATTCCGTTCCGTCTTACCACTCCCGGGCGAGTTCAAAGAAGAATCAGGCTGCGTCGCACCACCCCGCAGCTCTCTGTTCTGATTACTTTCTTTTACTGCTCCCAATCTATGCGTTTTAGTTTTCTGAAAAACTCAAATTTTATGATCTGAATATATTAACATAATATACGTGCTTCTCTTTTCCCTGTCAATAACTTCAGAGAAAAAAGAAACTGTTATTTTGTCCCTTTTTGAATGGCTTTCCAAAAGGATTCTGACTCGTTTCCTAATGCGTAGACTGAAACACCTGCTATTTTATATTGCTTTGCCAAATGGCTTTTCGTTTGAACGGTTTTTTCGTTTTCATACCACACGACATGTTTATGCTTCTTTTTGTCAACATAAGAAAACGTCATCGAACCTGCTTTTTTGTTGAATGCCGGCTTTGCTTTTTGCTTTTGGATGAGGGATTTGAGTTCATTCCATTCCCTCACAGAGCTTCCGCTTCCGTCTTTTACATCCCAGTCATAGCCGTATGCAGGGATGCCCATGATGACTTTATTGGCTTTGATCTTTTTGACTGAAAACTGCAGAGAGCTTTTGATCCAGTTTGTGCTTGCCACTGATCCTGGCTCACCCCAAATGCCGTGTTCGTCGTAGGTCATGACTTGTACGAAGTTGGCATATTTGCCGATTTTCGCATAATCATACGGCCAGCTCCAGTCATCATTTTTATCATCAGCGCTTTTGGCCGGAACGGATACCATTGTTTGAATATGTTTCTTTTTCAAAGCCTGTGAGACATCTTGAATAAAACGTGAGTATTTAGATCGGTCTTCTGGATTCACTGCTTCAAAATCGATATTGATACCGTAGTATGAGTGCTTTTTCGCCAAAGATATGAGCTGATCAGTGAATCGTTTTTTCGCTGTTTTATTACTCATGACCCGACTTGCCAAATCTCCATCAAAGTCATAAATGGCATCATTATAGTTTGAAATGACAGCCCATGTCTTGATTTTTTTCTTATTCGCATATGTCAGCTGCTTGCTCGGGGCATCGCCAATGATTTGTCCGTTTTTTTCAAACGCAAATGTATCGGTTGCGATGGCATTCATGTATGTATGATATTTCGTAAGAGAATTGTATGAAGCCGTATCCCCAGTCGTGTAGCCTAATGTCATACCGGCTGCCTTCGCTTCTCCTTTTGTATACATAAACAGAACAATCGCAATCGCCAGTGAAACCGCTATGATCAGCCATTTTTTCATCACATTTCCTCCTGTATCAAGTCATACTCTTCTCATCGGCCAAAAAATTGGAAGTTGAAGTTTTTTTCAAGCAAAAAGCCCGGCATATGCCTGCCGGGCTTTCTGAGTTTAGCGGTCAGAGACGAGAATATAGGCTGCCTTTACTGGCCCGTGCACTCCTACAACTAAATCCATTTCAATGTCGGCTGAGTTGCTCGGTCCGGTAATGTAGTTGATACATGAAGGAACAGTGACACCGTCCTCAATGTTTCGGCGGATAATATCACTAGCTTGTGTCATTCTTGGCACAATGCTTGATTTCGGCACGATCGCAATATAAGTCGTCGGCAGAAGGCTGACAGATCGGCCGATGTCTTTTGAGGAGAAGAGGACAACCGTCCCCGACTCAGCCAATGTAATTTCGCTGAATGTAATCCCTACATTGGCTTGCTCCGCTTTTTTGATATTTTCCTCGCCTTTGTCAGCATCCCACTCCCAGACTGGCGTTCCCTCGCTCGGCCAATCCCTGGTGAGCAGACTTTTCAGTCCGTATGCTTCAAAGCGGGTGTCCTTCGGAATGATGACAGGGCCTCCGGAGAAGCGGCTGACTTGCTCGCGCAGGGCATCGTAAAGGCCGGTTGAATCCGTTTCAATCAGCTCTGTATGGATTTTGACACAATGGTTTTTGAGCACTGTGACTAAGTCATCCGCTGAATATCCCTCAAGTGTTTTATATTGCGGCTGATGCGCCCACTCAGGAACTGCCACGCCTCCTGTTCTTCTTTCACGGCCAAGGCTAGATGCGATTCGGTTTAAAAAGCTCTCTTGATTCTGAATGGTTCCCTTCGTCATCACTGCTCCTCCTTCGTGCGTTCACTTGTTTCTCTGTCTGCAAACCAGTCTCTGAATCTCGATTTATGCGGTGCCGGGAAGTCGCGGATCTGTGTCCAGCTTTTGAGCGGGCCGGGACCCTTCGAAATTTTTTCGTCCTCTGTAAAAGGTGTCATGGCGGCCGGCGCCCATTTTGAGCCCATTTTGTATAGTGACAAGGAGGATGCGCCAAGTCCGAATGCTTTCATCGCAAGCTTTTCACTGATCGGCGCTCTGCCTTCTTTTTCGACGATGTTTTGGCGATGCTTGAGAAGGAGCTCGTGCAGCGGAATTTTGACCGGGCAGGCTTCTGTACAAGCAGCGCACAGTGAAGAAGCGTACGGCAGCTCCTTATAATCGTCATAACCGCCGAGCAATGGCGATAAAACCGCTCCGATCGGCCCCGAGTAGATTGAGCCGTATGAGTGTCCGCCGACATGGCGGTACACAGGGCAGACATTGATACAGGCGGCACAGCGGATACATTGCAGCACAGACTGGAATTCTGTTCCTAGGATGTTGGATCGTCCATTGTCAACGATGACAAGATGGAATTCTTCCGGACCATCCACTTCACCTTCCAGCTTCGGACCCGTTAATGCTGTAATATAACTTGTCAGCCGCTGTCCGACAGCACTTCTTGTCAGCATGCTGACAAGCACTTCAAATTCAGAAAATGACGGGACAATCCGTTCCATTCCCATGACGGTAATTTGTGTTTTCGGCAAGGTGCTCACAAGCCGTCCATTTCCTTCATTGGTCACAAGGCTGACAGAACCCGTGTCCGCAATGGCGAAGTTACAGCCGGTAATGCCGATATCCGCTTCCAGAAACTTTTTCCGGAGAATGGCACGCGCATGCATGACAAGCTCTTCCGGTTTTTCTGTATGTTGATAGTCCAGCCTTTCTTTAAACACATCGCGTATCTGCTCTTTATTTTTATGAAGGGCGGGCGCGACGATATGTGACGGCGGATCGTGATCATCAATCTGCAAAATATACTCGCCGAGGTCGGTTTCGACGACTTCACAGCCTTCCTTCTCCAGCACCTCATTCAGATTGATTTCCTCTGTAACCATTGATTTTGATTTTACGATTTTCTTCCCGTTCTTCTTTTGAATGACGTCGCGAATATAAGAAGACGCCTCTTCCGCTGTTTCCGCGAAATAGACATGTCCGCCTCTTTTCGCCACATTTTCGGCAAGCTGTCCGAGATAGAAATCAAGGTTTTCAAGGACATGCTGCCTGATTTCCTCTGATAAAGAGCGCCATTCCTCCCAGTTTCCCAGTTCTTCTGCCGCCTCTAGGCGCCGCGTCCGCAGACGCTCCTGTGCACCTGAAACAGCGCCTCTCATAAATTCATTATCAATCCCCTGTGATACCCGCTCTTTAAAAGCGTCAGTACCGATTTTCATCGCCATGATCCTTTCCCCCTCTGAATCCAGTTTTATCTGCTGTTGAGCACTTCGGCGATGTGCATCACTTTGACATTCTTATCTTTTCGGTCAAGCCGTCCCCCGATATTCATCAAACAGCCGCAGTCAGCACCGATCAGCACCTCTGCTCCCGTTTCCTCCACACATTCGACTTTTTCATCGACCATCTGCTCTGAAATCTGCGCCATTTTGACGGAGAACGTTCCTCCGAATCCGCAGCAGTTATGTTTGCCCGGAAGCTCTGTAAACTGCAGTCCCTTTACATGGCTCAACAGCTTCATCGGCTCCTCCCGAACCCCGAGCAGCCTTGTCATATGGCACGACGTATGTAAGGTCGCTTTTGTATGAAGGGTCGCGCCGACATCCTCTACCCCAAGGACGTTCACGATAAAATCTGTCAGTTCATACGTTTTATCCGCCAGCTTTTGCGCTTTATCGGCCCATTTCGGATCATCCGCAAACAAGTGCGGGTATTCCCGGAACATCGTTGTGCAGGAACCGGAAGGACTGACAACATATTCGGAATCCTGAAACGTTTCGATCATCCGTTTCATTGCTTTTTTGGCGTCATGTACATAGCCGCTGTTGTAAGCCGGCTGCCCGCAGCAAATCTGCCCCTCCGGAAAATCAACCTCGCACCCAAGCCGCTCCAGCAGCTCAACCGTTGCTTTTCCGACATTTGTTTGAAACATATCAACAAGACAAGTGACAAAAAGTGAGACTTTCATGATGAACCCCTCTCTCATCCCCAATATATGATCAGGTCATCTGATGACCTGAGTTAAAATAACTATATGAATATCGTACACTATTCTGATAATAGAAGGGAAGGGTTTTCTCGGGATATTTTCATTAGCGGGCATATCAAAAACACTCCTGATCTCCCAGGAGTGCAGTAAATGGTGAAAAGTATACGGTTAAATCCATCCCTTTTCCTCAGCAATGCTGGCGGCTTCTGTCCGATTTTTCGCATGAAGCTTTTGGATGATTTCTGAGATATAGTTTCGGACTGTGCCTTGAGATAAATAGAGCTCCAGCGTAATGTCTTTTGTTGTCTTGCCTAAAGCCGCAAGCCTCAGAATTTCTTGTTCTCTAACGGTTAGCGGATTTTCGTCTCGCATCATATTAAACGTCAGCTCGGGGCTGAAGACACGTTTTCCCTCTACACATTTTCGAATGGCATCGGCCAGATCGTCAATTTCTCCGTCTTTCAGCAGATAGCCATGTGCACCGGCTTTTACCGCACGTTCAAAATATCCGGGGCGGGCAAAAGTAGTTAAAATTATGAACTTGCTGACGCAGCCTTTTTTCATTAATTCCTCTGCCACATCCAGTCCGCTTCGAACCGGCATTTCAATGTCCATGATGCATACATCCGGCTCCAGCTTCAAAATAGCATGTAGCGCCTCTTCCCCGTTTAATGCTTGTCCGATGACTGTCATATCCTCTTCTAAATCAAGCAAAGATCCCAAAGCGCCTAAAAGCATTCGCTGGTCCTCAGCAATAAACAGACGAATCATTCTTTTCGTCCTCCAATCATTCTGCTTTTTTAATCAGCGGAATCGTCAGAGTCACAACCGTTCCGTTATGATCTGAAACTGTTAATCCCCCTTCAATGAGCATGAGCCGTTCTTCCATTCCCCGCAGGCCATTCCCAAAGGTTTTCTCCTTCGCTGCTCCCTTTCCGTCATCCCGTATCACGATCCTCATTTTGCCAGCAAACTGAGAAATGGTGATGGCGCAGTGAGTTGCTTTGCTGTGCTTGATGATGTTAGTCACGGCTTCCCGCATACACATACTGATAATATTTTGAGTGACGGGAGATATCGCTGAAAAGTCGTCGGCTCCTACGTATTGAAAGGTAATGTTCCCCGCCCTTAAAATGTGCTGAATGTTTACGAGCTCCTCTGTTATCGTGACCGTCCTCATATCAGAAACCAGCTCTCGGACTTGCTTGAGTGCGGCTCGCGAGCTGGTTTCCATTTCTTTTGCCTCATGCTTGGTCCGTTCTGGATCAGATGCAGCCAGCCGCTGAATGAGCTGGCTTTTTAATGTAAGCAGCGACAAGGTATGGCCAAGAGTATCGTGAAGATCACGGGCGATTCGAACACGCTCCTCTCTTTTAGAGAGTTCTTTTATCTGTTCGTTGGCTTGTGCCAGCTTAGCTTCAAGCTCAATTCTCCGAAACATAGAACGAATGCCGAATGGAGAAATGAGCATGATGACGAGAAACGGGAGAACAGAAAAAAGCTCCCGAAGCGTGACTGAATTCACGATAAATTGGTATAGGCATGGAAAAAGCAGGATAAAGATTAAAGCGCAGAACGCACGGTTAAAATTCGTTTTCTCTTTGTAATAACCAACAAAGTTTGCCGGGAAAAAACCTAAGTATATATAGGTGATATTGTAAAACACACTATATATCAAAATAACCGCCATTTGAACGATAAGCCAATATGTAAACGAAGCTCTGCCCACGCAGCAGAATAACTGGCGATATGCCGCGATAAATAGAAGCAGGATGCCATATCCAATGACCTGTTTGATGCCTGATTCTTTCAATAAAGAGAGGAACGGCATAATGGTGTACACCAGAAAGATATAAGGGAAAAACCCGAATTGCTTCGGGAAAATTGATATTGCCTTTTTCATGTATTACACCGCTTCTTGTTTTCTTCTAATATATTTAGATAGTAGCATGAAGAACATCATATAAGCGATTAATATCAGGATATTTTTCCAATCCGGACTCCCGCCCCGCACTAGTTCCCACGCGCCGCTCCCGAAATGATAAGACGGAAGCCACTGGCCAATGTTCTGCATCATGTCAGGCATGACCTCAAACGGCATCCACATCCCCCCGCCTAAAGCCAGCAGCATATAAAGCACATTACTGATTCCGGCCGCTGTTTCTACTTTTCTCATGAGGCCGATTAGTGTGCCTAATGCTAAAAAAGGCAATGCGCCAAACAAAATCCACAGTCCGCTCATCATCCATTCAAACGGTGACAAGGCAATGTCATTGATCATTGCGCCGAACAGAAAAATGACGGTAATCGATAAAACGTGAATGACACTTTGTCCGATCATCTGAGCTAATAAATAGATATGATCTGGAAGAGGCGTAAGGCGGATAAAGGCAGTCCAGCCTTGTGACCGTTCTTGAACCATACGGATGCCCAGTGTCATGATAGAGGAACCCATCACGCTGAAGACTGTCATTGACATTAAGTAATGGGCGTCCCATGCACGTTGGTCGGGAACGTTGGTATTCACTACATTGGTAAAGAGATAATAAAAGACTATTGGCATGATCAGCGACCAAAGCACAAAATACTTGTTCCTAAGCACCCTTTTCATTTCAGCTATGCTTTGCTTCTGCAGCATGTTCACTCACATCGCCTCCCTGTTTCCGTCAGCCAGCCGGCGAAATGCCTCATCGAGCGTCCCGTGTTCAATTCGAATATCCCGTGCTGGGATGTTTTCTTGAAAGATCAACGCCAACACTTTGTCTGTATTTGATGTTTGGATGATGATTCTTTGATGCCTGCGGAACACCCGCTCTACCTCCGGGTGCCGAGACAGCTTTTCCAACGATTCATCTGAATGGAGCGCAAAGGAAACAGACTGTTTTTGAATTCTTGAGCGGATTTGCATCGGCGAGTCATCAGCCACAAGCCGTCCATCAGCAAAAAATAAGATTCGCTGTGCGGCATCGTCTGCTTCCTGTAAATAATGCGTTGAAAAAATAATCGTTTTTCCTTGGTCCGACAGTCCGTGAATGGTCTGCCAGAATCGATGTCTTGATGAAGTGTCCATGCCGACTGTCGGTTCATCGAATATAAGCAGCTCAGGGTTCCCGGCAAGAGCCAAAGCAAAGCTTAAACGGCGTTTTTGTCCGTCGGATAATTTTTCTGCTTTTGTTTTCAAATCTTCTTTTGTGAGTGCTGTTAACGAAACGAGTTCGTTCAAGGACAATGGATTCGGATAATAGCTTCGAAAGAGTTCGAGAATTTCATTCACCTTGAGGCCCGGCATGACACTTACTTCCTGAAGCATCACGCCTATTTGTTCGCGAACCTGTTGATCATCGGGAACCCGGTTAAATAGTTTGATTTCTCCCTTAGTCGGTTTCAGCAATCCTAATATCATAGAGATGACAGTCGTCTTCCCTGCTCCATTCGGTCCGAGAATGGCTGCGATTTCTCCTTTTTTCATGCTGAAGCTGATGTTGTTTACAGCTGTTTTTTGCTGGAACTGTTTTGTCACGTTGCTTACTGATACTGCCTCATTCATCACATGAGCACCTCCTGATGGCTTACATTGATTGTAAAATGCCGGAGCAGCTGTTGTTAGTATGGGGTGTCATGATGATGGAGTGACAAATGTCATTTTCTTTCTCACCGTTAGTATCTAGGCAATCCTCCTGCATCTTCCAATTCATCCACCTTTTCTATCACCCATGTCCTCTTTCTTTTAAACTGCTATGACTTTCATAGAAAGATACACTTTTCAAAGCATGCGAGTGTTATGATAGACACATTGAACTTTATATTACTTTCCGGCTGAAAGGAGCCAATCATGAACGAAGCGATTTTGTCTAGAAATCATGTGAAGGTGAAAGGCAGCGGCAAAGCATCTATCATGTTCGCACCCGGTTTTGGATGCGATCAAAGCGTGTGGAATGCCGTAGCACCGGCCTTTGAAGAAGAGCACCGGGTCATTTTATTTGATTACGTCGGTTCGGGACATTCAGATTTGCGCGCATATGACCTGAATCGCTACCAGACACTTGACGGCTATGCCCAAGATGTCCTTGATGTTTGTGACGCTTTAGATCTGGAGGAAACCGTGTTTGTGGGGCACTCCGTCGGAGCCGTGATAGGGATGCTTGCATCCATCCGCCGCCCGGAGCTTTTTTCCCAACTGGTGATGGTAGGGCCTTCTCCTTGCTATTTGAATGATCCGCCTGAGTATTATGGAGGATTTGAAGAGGAGCAGCTCCTTGGTTTGCTGGAGATGATGGAGAAAAACTATATCGGTTGGGCAACTGTATTTGCGGCAACCGTTCTGAATCAGCCAGATCGGCCTGAAATTAAAGAAGAGCTGGAAAGCCGTTTTTGTTCTACTGACCCTGTCATTGCCCGCCAATTCGCAAAAGCGGCGTTTTTTTCTGATCACCGGGAAGATCTTTCGAAGGTAACGGTTCCATCTCTTATTCTCCAATGTGCAGATGATATCATCGCACCTGCAACAGTAGGTGATTATATGCATAAGCATCTGCCTTATAGCAGTCTGAAACAAATGGTGGCCCGCGGACATTGCCCTCATATGAGCCATCCAGATGAGACGATACAGCTGATCGGTGATTATTTAAAAGCTCACGTGTGATAGCGGAACAAAAAGGATAGAGGTGACCCTCTTAATGGACAAACAATTGAATGATGCACCATGCGGTTTCCTCACTTTGTCAGAAGAGGGGTCGATCATAGCTGCCAACCGTACCCTTATCAATATTCTGGATTATGAACCGGAGCAGGTTATCGGCCAGCATATGAATACGATGTTGACCATTCCCGCACAGCTTTTCTGCCAGCTTTATTTTTTTCCGCTTTTGAAATTGGAGCATCACATCGAAGAATTATACATTTCCCTGAAAGCAAGAGATGGAGAAGAAGTCCCCGTCCTTATCAATGCTATTGCGAGACACAGTAGCGGGGCCTCTGTCTTTGATTGTGTTCTTATTCCAATGCGAAAGCGAAATGAATATGAAAATGAGCTGCTGATAGCCAGAAATGAAGCTCAAGAAGCGTTGCTTGCCAAACAGAAAGCCAATGCGGAGTTAGAGATTGCCTTGGAAACGCTGAAAGCAAAACAAGAAGAACTTCTTGAGATCAATAAACAAAATCAACAATTTAAATTAAACACCAAAAGAGAGCTTGAACTCGCCAGAAAGATCCAGAAAAACTCGTTGACTGAACCGATTGTAAACGATCAGGTGCAGATTGACTCTTATTACAATGCATCGAGTGATTTGTCAGGGGATCTTTACGGATTCTATCAAATCGATGAACACCGTTACGGCATTATTATCCTTGATGTGATGGGGCACGGGATTTCATCGGCATTGATTACGATGTCACTTCATCCTTTGTTTCAGCGCCAGATCACGCAAGGTCTCAGTCCCGTTAATGTCATGAAAGAATTAGACCGGCACCTTCACAGCTTGTTTCAAAATGATGAGGAAGCAAGACATTATTGCACTGCTATTTATCTTGAGATTGATATAGCAAGGCAAAGCATTGATTATGTCAACGCAGGGCATCCGCCGGCACTATGGCAGGACGATAGCGGAACTCAACATCTGCTTCACGCGACCTCGCCTCCGATCGGGATGTTTGAAGACTTAGTGTTTCAGTCAAGCAGCCTTTCATATACGGATGGCGGGAGACTGCTTCTATATACGGATGGCGTGATGGATCCTACGGCTTCATGCTATTTATTTGATTTACTAAAAGAGCATCCTGATTCGCCGATCACTGACCTGAAGGAGAAAATCCTTACATCGCTCCAGCATCAAAAGGAAGCTCATCATAAGAGTGATGATGAATGTTTTATATTAGTGGATGTAAAATAAAATGATCCATGAGACATAACAATGATTTGTTACATCTCATGGATTTTTTTGTTTCAGCGTTTCTTTGGAATATGGCCTGATTCCGCATATTGAAACACTTGCAAGGAAGGCAGCGGATGACCATTAAAATCAAACAAAGCTTGATTATCTACAGCACTTCCCCCATACCACTTCCCGGCGTCCTCAGGATCGTATTCTGCGGCATAGCTTGAGGCCCACCCTGACCCGTATGTTTCCCATAACACTTTGTTTTTCTCTATCTGCGTCTTCGGCCCGACTGGAATCCACGCCGGCTCCCAATAGAAAACGCCAAGTCCTGCTTTGCCCGTATTCGCCACTGCCGCCATTACATCTCTTACTGCAGTTGCCTGGCCTTGAACAGAAATGGGATATGGCAGCGTCTGCCCGCTTTTTGGCGCTGTATTTCCATGCCCATCGCCATCCTCAGCGGTATAGGTGTACGACGTCTCCGCCACCATGACTTTTTTGCCGTACGTATCGGCAACAGCCTTCAGCACGGAGGTCAAATTTTGTAATGTGCCATGCCAGAAAGGATAATAGGAGCTCGCGAACACATCATAATCTACTTTGTTTTTGCTGAGTGTTTCTGCAATAAATGAATACCTTCCAGCCGTTTCAGGATTGGTAAAATGCAGGGCGACCAAAATGCCTGGATTTGTCTCCCTGACCGCTCGGCTTCCTTCATGAAATAATTGGCACATCTTCGTCCAATCGGTTTCGCCGGCAAATCCTCCTGTTGTTTCATTTCCGACCTGAACCATGCCGATGTCAACGCCTTCCTTGGTCATCTTTTGCAGACTTTGTTTCGTATACTCATAGAGCTTGGCTTTTTTTGCTTCAAAGCTGAGATTCGCCCAAGCTTTGGGCACCTTTTGTTTCGCGGGATCTGCCCAAAAATCAGAATAATGAAAGTCGGCAAGCACCTTCATTCCGTTCGCTGTCGCTCTTTTTCCGATTTCGATGGCTTTTTGAATATCATTGTTTCCCCCGCCATACCCATTGCCATTTGAATCATACGGGTTATTCCAGATGCGGACGCGAACATAGTTGACCCCAGCCTGTTTTAAAGTTGTAAAGATGTCCTGGCGTTTTCCGCTTGTATTGTAAAAGGTGACACCGCTGTTTTCCAAAGCAATAACGCTGGACACATCTGCCCCTTTAATAAAGTCTTTGTTCATTCCCTCTACTTTTTTAACAAAAAGATCCTCTGCCCGAAGCTCTGGCATATGCTTCTCCTTCTCAACGGCAGCGGCAGATCCCGGTGAACTGAATGCACTCCACACGATGGCAGCCGCTAAGCACATTTTCACTCCATTCCTCATGATTCCACCCCTCACGATTTAGTAAGCGTTTTCTAAAATGCAGAAAAAAGAATCCGCCCATATCGAGCGGAGCATCAGCCTAATGTGTGTTTACGACGATTCTTACTTCATACTTTTCCATCGTCAGGTCGCCTGACAATATGTCTCCTGTCATCATGTCCTTCACACTCTGCTCAAACGTGATCAGCTGTTTTTCTTCCGTAAAATTCATGACAAAAATATAATCATTGTCCTGATCCTGCCTCGCTTGTACGGAGACGCCTTTTCCGTGCCGAACCGGAAAAACAGGTGAAAGAGACAGGTCTGTGATCAGACCCTCATAGAAATCACGGTGAAATTGATCCTCCAAACGCGCGCCGATAAAATACGCCTTGCCCTGCTGATATTGATGGCTTGTGACAGCTGGCGTACGGGCGTAAAAATCCTCTTGATACACCGCTTCTGTTGAAGCAGTCTTTACATCAATCACGGTTGCATAATCCTTCATTTCGTATGTTTTGCCGCGGTAGCTGACAGCATTTCGATCCTTCGGATACAGCGTGTCAGTTTCAAGAGGCTCAATTCCGAAAATTGCTTGAAGATCCGGATGCCATCCGCCTGTGTATGTTAAGTCATGCTCATTCACAATTCCGCTGATATACGTCATGACTAAAGTGCCGCCATCAGCTGTAAACGCTTTTAAACGGGAAATGGTGTCCTCGCTGATTAAATAAAGCATCGGGACGATGAGCAGTTTATATGGTGAAAAGTCTTGTTCTTTCGTGATGACATCGACAGGGATATCGTGTTCCCAGAATGTGCGGTAATGCTGCTGAAGCGTTTGCGGATAACGTTTTGTCGCCTTCGCAAACCCCTGAGCATCCTCGAGCGCCCAATGATTTTCCCAGTCATATAAAATAGCGGTTTGTGCCGGCCTCTTCGTTCCGACAACCTCGGACAGCCGTTCCAATGTCTCGCCGACCTTGGCCACTTCTTGAAAGACGCGGTTCTTCGGGCTGTTGTCATGATCCACAACCGCCCCATGCAATTTTTCTGATGACCCGCGTGATTTGCGGTATTGGAAGTAGAGAACGCTGTCCGAGCCGTGGGCTATCATTTGCATAGATGACAGCAGATTCATGCCCGGGCGCTTCGCCTTATTGACGTTATGCCAATTGACCGCGCTTGGCGTACACTCCATTAATAAGAAAGGCTGCTGCTTCAAGCTTCGGTACAGGTCATTGATAAAGCCGACCTTCATCGCCAAATCAGCTGTGCTTTCCCAGTCATTGTGCCAGACAGGATAAGCGTCCCAGCTGATGGCATCGACATGTTTCGCAAATTTGCTGTAGTCGAGACCCTGATACGGAATTAAATCCGGTGTGTCAGCCATAAAGTTCGTTGTGATAGGGACATCAGGCGTCAGTTCTTTCAGCGGAACGATTTCATTTTCATAAAACGAAATCGTTTGATCGGTGACGAACCGGCGCCAGTCTAAGTTCAAGCCGTGCAAGCCGTTTTCACCGATCGGCGAAGGGCTTTCAATTTGTGACCAGTCATTGAATGTATGGCTCCAAAAAGGAGTCCACCACGCACGGTTCAATGTTTTGAGGCTGTTGTCGTATTTCGATTTCAGCCACTCCCTGAAAGCATGCTGGCATAGATCACAGTGGCAATCTCCCCCGTATTCGTTTGAAATGTGCCACATTAACAGCGCCGGGTGATTGCCGTATCGTTCTGCTAATAAGCGGTTGATGTGCCGAGTTTTTTCTCGATAGACTTTAGATGTGAGACAGTGATTGTGCCTTCCGCCGTGCAGCTGTTTGACGCGGGAGGCATTGACGCGCAAAACTTCCGGATAGGCTTGTGACAGCCAGGCCGGACGGGCTCCGCTCGGCGTTGCTAATATGACCCGGCCGCCTATACTGTGAATCCGCTCAAAAATATCATCCAGCCAGTCAAATTGATATACGCCCTCCTCCGGCTCAAGTGCGCTCCATGCAAAAATGCCGACAGAAAACGTATTCGTATGAGAAAGCTTCATCAGTTTGATATCGTCAGCTAAAATATCGGGCCGATCCAGCCACTGATCGGGGTTGTAGTCTCCCCCATGAAGCATAAAATTCGCTTCGGTTACGTGCGTTTTTTCAAGCTTTGACATCACATTCTCCTCCTTATTCTCTTAGCCCTTCGTTCCGCCTGCGGTTAATCCGGACACAAAATTCTTTTGCAGTATGATAAAGATGACGGCAACCGGAATGCTGATAAGCAAGGCTCCGGCCGCAAATGTCGTATAGCTGGCCCCCATAACATCATTCACTAAATTGAATAGGCCGACGGGCAATGTATATGATTCAGGCGTTCTCAATATCGTTGATGACAGCACAAAATCTCCGAGCGGTCCTGTAAAGCTGTTCATGGCCACCACTGCCGCCATCGGTTTTGATAATGGCAGAATGATTTGGAAGAAGATTCGGGTGCTGCTGGCCCCGTCAATCTTGGCGCTTTCGTCTAAATCCATCGGAATCGAATCCATGTACCCTTTCATCAAATACGTATTCATCGGGATCAGGCCGCCGATATAAAGCAAGATTAACAGCCAGTGGCTATTGATCATGCCCAAGATTTGCGCCAATACAAACAAAGCGATTAAAGCCGAAAACTGAGGAATCATTTGCAGCAATAAAAAGAGGGTTAAAGCGTATTTCCTCCCTTTGAACCGAAAGCGCGAAAACGCATAGGCCGTAAACGTCACACAGAGCAAAGACCCTGCCATTGTAAACAGGCTGATCTTCATTGAGTTGACATACCACTGCACATATTGAAGGCTTTCCTTGCCCGCAAATAATTCCTTGTAATGATCGAATGTCGGATGCTTCGGAATGATGGATGTACTGATTAAGCTGTTGCCGGGGTTAAAGCTTGCGCCTGCCGTCCAAAGGAGAGGATAAACAATGATGACCGCCATAAAGGCTAACAACAAGTAAGAGAAAAGGAGACGGAAATATTTTCTGACCTTCATATCTGCCAGCATGACTCATGCCTCCTCTTTAAAAGACTTTGTCTGTCTGAACTGCCATAATGCGATGGAGATGACAAACACAGATAATAAAATCGTTAAAGCCGCAGCAAGTGAATATTGACTGGACTGCATTGTCAACTTATAAATCCATGAAACTAGGATGTCTGTCCCGCCGGCTGTCGATCCGGTTACAGCCGGACCTCCGCCATTAAATAGATAGATAATATTAAAGTTATTAAAATTAAACGTAAACTGAGTAATGATAATCGGAGCCATGGCGATGAACACCATTGGAAGCGTAATGTATCTCAGCTTTGAAAAGACAGAAGCGCCATCAATCGTAGCTGCTTCATACAGATCGTCCGGGATGGATTGCAATACGCCTGTTGAGACGAGAAAGATGTACGGAAATCCGAGCCAGCCCTGCATGAGAATCAACGCAAGCCTCGACCAATTGGCATCTGTCATCCACGGAAGCGGATCTATCCCGAAGAAAGCCAAGATGTCGTGATTCATCGCACCAAAGCTATCATTAAACAGCCCCGCAAAAATTAAAATCGTCACAAAACCGGGAACGGCCCATGGCAAAATCAGTATCGTCCGGAAAAAGCGTTTAAACCGAAGGTCTTTCTGGTTGACAATGATCGCGAGAAAAATCCCCAAGCTGACTTGCAGTGTGGATGCAGCGAGTGTCCAAACCACCGTCCAAGCCAATACATCAAAAAAGGTCGACCTCCAAATATCAACTGTGAATATATTTGCGAACGTTTGAAAACCGACCCAATCAATTAATTTTGCAGGAGGAGAATGATACAAATCATAGTTTGTGAACGCTAATGCAAAGCTGAATAAAATGGGGAAGATCACGGCGAAAATTAAAATAAACAAAGATGGGCCGCTGACGACATAAGGATAGCCCTCAGAAATGATATGCCGGTATTGTTCTTTTAAGGAACTTAATGGCTTGTTTTCATCACGCTGCTTTCCGCTTTGAAACGCATCGCGAAGATTCACATAATACACCGCAAGGCCAAAGCAGGTCACGATGACAGCGATAATTCCTTCCGCCAGCAAGAAAACGGAATTATCCCGCGGCACTTCTGTTCCCAGTGTAAAGATTCCCCAAAACCCCATATTGAGCAGATCTCCAAAGACCACAAAAAACGATGCGCCTAAGAAAAGAAAGACAAAGCCTTTTATCCATTGCTTGTTATAAAATTGCCCGAGCCCCGGGATGATAGACAGCAACAAAGCGATTTGACGATGCTGCACCGTTTTCACCTCTCTTACAATACAAATCTAGCTTTCTCTTTATTTTCCGCTGTGCTTTGCCTTAATTTGTCCTTTGGCCGTTTCAGCTGCTTGATCCAATGCTTGTTTCGGATCCGCCTTCCCTGTTGCAACTGTCTGTAATGCTGAATCAGCCGGCGTCCATATTTCATTCATTTCCGGAATATTTGGTGTTGGCTCTGAGAAACGGGATTGTTCAGTAACAGCCCGTGCCGCCTCACTTTTCATAATAGCCGGGTCATTGGCTAGGGATTTCACAGCAGGAACTTCTTTCGTCTCTTCATATCGTGTTTTAGAATTTTTTTCATTTGCCAGGAATACGGCTAATTCTTGCGCCAGCTCCGCATTCTTTGAAAATGCGCTGACGTTGTAGCTTTTAACGCCGATAAAGGAACTCATGTTTTTCCCATTTTCCAGCTTCGGCAGTTTCGTAATGCCATAATTGATTCCTGCTTTCGAAAAGGCTTCTACATTCCATGGACCAGAAATGATCGCGGCGGCTTTTCCTTCTGTGAACAGTGATTCCAACACGTTAATCCCTTGTTCTCCAATAATGCCTGCCGGGAATAAGCCCTCTTTGTAAAACTTCTGCATCAGCGCCGCACCTTTGACAGCGCCTTCATTATTGATTCCAATGTCTGATGGGTTATAGCTGCCGTCTTTGTCCTTTCCAAAAATGTATCCGCCGTATCCGCTCATTACACTTTCCGCATAATAAATTTGATCGAATAAGGCTAAAAAGCCAAATTTGCTGCCATCAGCAGTCTTTTTGGAATAGTCGTACCACTCTTCCAGCGTTTTGGGCAATTCCTTTTCTGAGATGAGAGCTTTGTTGTAAAACAGCACAGTCGTTTCAACTGCTTTTGGCAGTCCATAAAGCTTTTGATCGACCATTTGAGACTGAATGGAAGCGTCAGTATAAAGTGATTGAACGTCTTTTTTGACATGTAATTCCTTGAGTAATCCTTCCGTGACAGCCGTTCCGATTTGGTCACCTGGCATTGTTAACACGTCAGGGCCTGTGCCGGCCGGTCCGTCCATTCGCAAATCTTCAATCTGCTTGGCATACGGTTTTTCAACGACTTTGACCTTCACATCGTGCTCTTTTTCAAACGCAGCCACGGCGTCTTTAATGCCGATGCTTTTTTCCTTATCCTCCCACACGACAAGCTCCGACCCTTTTGAACTCGATTTGGCGTTGCTGCTTTCCTTTGGGCCGCAAGCCGCCAAGGATAAACTGACAGCTGCGCAGAGCATGAGTACGGAACACCTTTTTGCCTTTTTCATTGATTGTCACCCTTTCGGTAGAAATGAAAGCGCTTTTAAAATAATATAGCACGCTTGAGAAAATGTGTAAACAAACTATTTACTACTTTAGGTAAATTATTTTACCTAATTAAAAAAACGGCTTAGTGTCCTAAGCCGTTTTTAATTCATACTCTTTCTGACGATTAATTCCGCGCCCACATATAAAGTTTTTACCGTCTTTCTCTTGTCCTGCACTTGTTCAAGCAGCAATTGAACAGCGTTTTTACATAATTCATGTATATCAATATGAAACGTCGTCAGAGGAGGTGAGACATACTTCGCGAAGCTGATGTTGTTGATACTCACAACACTTACCCTGTTCGGTATGGCAATTCCTTTTTCGTTCAGGGCTTGCAGACAGCCCACTGCAATCGGGTCCGCTGCGATCATAAAAGCAGTCGGAAGCTGGTCGCCTAATGTCTCGATCGCCGCTGACATCAGGCGGTAGCCGTTTTCTACAGAGAATCCGCGATGACAGAAAATATACCGCTCGTCCAGCATGCCTTTTTCCCTCATATAGGATCTGAAGGTTTCTTCACGGATGTCCATTTCATCCTGGTTGGTGTTCGGATTTTTGTATGTGCCGCCGATAAAGCCGATGCTTTTATGTCCCTTCTCAGCCAGGATGTTTACCGTCTTCCTTGTCATTTGTGCTAAGTCAGGCCTTACCGAGTCAAAATAATCGGGATCAGGAGTTGAATCGATAAAGACGCCGTTTTCAGTGAGATTTCTAAGGAAAGCCAGCTCTTCATCTGAAAATGTGCCGACGGCAATAAATCCTTCCGTATGTTCAGGAATGCACTCAATTCCATCTGATATTTTATAAGTGGTCATATCGATATTGAATGCTTTCGCCAGTTTCTCTATTTCCAATCTCATCGTTTTAAAATAGACATCTTCCAATTCTTCTTTATCTGTCAGCCAATATAAAAACGCAATATGTTTCACCAGTGGCCTTACTGTTTTTTTGCGGTAATTGAGTTTCTCCGCCGCTTCATAGATTTTCTCCCGTGTCTCATCAGGAACAGAAAGGCTTTCATCGTTATTTAAAACGCGGGAAACGGTTGAGATTGAAAATCCCGCTTCCTGCGCAATATCTTTAATTGTCGCCATTGCATCTGCCTCCATTATGCAGCTCGCATTCATTTTAGTAAAATATTTTACTTTCTTTTTCAAAAATGTCAAGCGTACAAAGCCCCTGGCTGCCTCATGTAAAAAGACTGAACCATTTGCGGCTCAGTCTCAGTTGTTCGTATCATCCGGAACCGGCAGAATTGCCCGGGAAATGAGTTGGTTATTGCACATTTTCCTCGAAATATCCCGAAAGCACATCTTCCACATTCGTCAAGTGCGCCAGCATGGCGGCTTCCGCCTGTGCACCGTTCCCGGCAGCCACGGCATTGTAAATCCGTTCGTGCTCCTCATACAGCCGCTGAACTGAGGTCTTCTTGGAAAACAGCCAGATTTTCCGCGTTTCTCTCATTGTTTCCAGCAGCAATGATGATACGTGATTCATCAAGTGTTTAAGAAGTTCATTTTGAGAAGCGTCCGCAAGCGCCAGATGAAATGCAAAATCTGCTTTCTCTCCCAACTCCCCGTCTGCTTCAATGCTCCCCATTTCCTTTAGTGCATCATGAATTCTTTCGAGATCTGCTTCTGTCCTTTTTTCAGCAGCTAATGACGCCACGCCGAGTTCAAGCAGTTTTCTGACCTCGAGCAGCTGCTTGACGTCCTCTTTTTTCATAAGAAGGGCGGCTGAGAGCGGCTGAGAAATTTGATTGAGCTCAAATTCCTTCAGGTACGTGCCTTCCCCCTGTTTCATTTCGACAAGCCCCATCGCTTTTAGCGCAGAAAGTGCTTCTCGAACCGCTGAACGGCTGACTTGAAAGCTCTCAGCAAGCGCCTGAACAGAGTCCAGTTTATCTCCAGGCTTCAATTCGCCGTTTTTGATCATATCTAATAGTGCATCCGCTACTTCTTCATATATTTTTTTTGTTTTAATCTGTTTGTATTTCAATGCAATTCACCCCGTAACTTGTAGGTCTGGCTGTTTACGATCTATTATACTCTGTTTTATGGGCAGCCAAAAGATTTTGACTATTTTGTCAAAAAGTCTTGTACTTTGATTTTTTTCAAAATATAATGCTAGGTAACTGGTCTTATTACCCAGTCATCAGATGATCATATCATCTATAGAAACCGCTTACACACAACGCCAGTTTATGTTTCAAGGAGGGGTTTGGGATGCAATGGACACAGGCATATACGCCTATAGGGGGAAATTTGCTTTTATCAGCGCTTGCCGCACTTGTACCGATTATTTTCTTTTTTTGGGCACTCGCGATTAAACGGATGAAGGGGTATACAGCGGGCTTGGCCACATTGGGGATCGCCCTTGTCATTGCTGTATTGGTTTATCGGATGCCTGCGGAAAAAGCGCTGATGTCGGCGACACAAGGAGCCGTATACGGCATATTGCCGATTGGCTGGATCATTGTGACGTCTGTTTTTTTGTATAAAATCACTGTGAAAACGGGGCAGTTTGATATCATTCGCAGTTCGGTTCTCTCGATTACTGATGACCGACGGCTTCAAGCCCTCTTGATCGCTTTTTCATTCGGGGCTTTTTTAGAAGGGGCAGCAGGCTTCGGAGCGCCTGTCGCCATTTCTGCCGCGCTTTTGGTCGGTCTCGGCTTTAATCCTCTTTATGCGGCGGGGATCTGTTTGATCGCCAATACGGCGCCTGTCGCCTTTGGCGCAATTGGGATTCCAATTACAGCCGTAGAAGGGCCGACAGGGATTCCGGCGATGGAGATTTCGCAAATGGTCGGGCGGCAGCTGCCGTTTTTATCCGTATTTATTCCTCTTTATTTAATCATCATTATGAGCGGGTTCAGGAAAGCCTTGGAGGTCTGGCCGGCGATTCTCGTATCCGGTGTTTCCTTTGCTGTTGTTCAATATCTCAGTTCCAATTTTTTAGGGCCTGAGCTGCCTGATGTTTTGTCAGCGCTTGTTTCAATGGCTGCGCTTGCTGTGTTTTTGAAATGGTGGAAGCCGAAAACAACATTCCGGTTTGCCGGTGAACAGGAATCGGCCGCCGCGATTGAAACGGCGCGAACGAATCCGACAGCGCCTGCGTACAGCGGCGGACAGATTTTCAAGGCTTGGTCGCCATTTCTGCTGCTGACGGTGATGATTTCCGTATGGGGCATTCCATCTGTCAAATCCGCGCTGACCGGGCATTATGAAGGCTCTGCTGTGTTCTTGACATGGCTGAATGCTGTTGGGGAAAAACTGACTTTTGCCCCTGGTGTGCCTTTTTTGAACAATCAGATTGCCAATGCTGACGGTACGCCGATTGAAGCGGTTTACAAGCTTGACGTGCTCGGTTCAGCCGGCACCGCCATCTTGATTGCCGCTGTGCTGTCAAAATTCATCACGGCAATTTCGTGGAAAGACTGGGGAGCCGTTTTTAAAGAAACAATCCAAGAGTTGAAGCTTCCGATTTTGACCATCGCATCTGTGGTTGGTTTTGCCTATGTCACAAACTCCTCAGGAATGAGCACGACACTCGGGATGACACTCGCGCTGACGGGTTCGATGTTTACCTTCTTTTCGCCTGTTCTCGGCTGGCTCGGCGTCTTCATTACCGGCTCGGATACTTCTGCCAACCTGCTGTTCGGCAACCTGCAGAAAGTCACCGCGTTATCGGTCGGCATGGACCCTGTTCTGTCTGTCGCCGCCAACTCTTCAGGCGGTGTCACAGGAAAAATGATTTCGCCGCAGTCGATTGCGGTGGCATGCGCGGCGGTAGGACTCGCCGGAAAGGAGTCAGATCTTTTCCGCTTTACCATTAAACACAGTCTGTTTTTGCTGCTGCTCGTTTGTATCATCACCTTTTTGCAGCATCATGTGTTCAGCTGGATGATTCCTTAAAAAAACCTCCCAACACGGGAGGTTTTTATTTATACCGTTTTCTCGCTGCCGAAGACGGAATGTTCATTTGATCGCGGTATTTAGCCACGGTGCGTCTCGAGATTTGGATGCCGTGCTGTTCATATAGCAATTCGGCAAGCTTTTGATCTGAGAGCGGTTTTGTTTTGTCCTCTTGATTGATCAGGTCTTCAAGATGCATTTTGACTGCATAATTCGACGCATCTCCATCTCCTGAAGCCTCGGCTTTTGCTGAGAAAAAGAGTTTCATCTCAAACAGCCCGTAAGGCGTTTGGATCGTTTTCCCTTTAATGGCCCGGCTCACAGTTGATTCATGAAGGCTTAAGCAGTCTGCTATCTCCCTGAGAGTCAGCGGTTTCATTGCGCTTCGCCCTTTCAGAAAGAAATCCTTTTGGCGTGTGATCAGCTCATTGATTATCCTCGTGATGGTCTGTTTTCGCTGTCGTAGCGCGCGGCTCAGCCAGCGCCATTCCTGATATTTCGCGGATAAATAAGAGACAGTATCCTGACAGGAGCCGGATGATAAAAGCGTACTGTACTGCGGATGCAGATCGATTTCGGGAAACGAGCGGGTATTCAGCTCCGCTGCAATGTGCCCGTTTTTTACGGTGATAAAAATGTCAGGCTCGATATACACATCTTGCTCTGGCCGGGCAAACAGAAGACCCGGTCTTGGATGAAGAGCCGCTATATCATCTGAGATATCCTGAATGGTATCAAGCGGAATTCCAGTCTCCACTGAAAGCGCTTTCCACTTTTTTTGCGCAAAAGCATCAAAATGAGCAGAAACAAGCATTTCCGCGTGTTCATTTCTGTTCGGCAGCCGCTGTAATTGAAGAAGGATGCATTCCTGCAAAGATCTCGCGCCGATTCCAGCCGGCTCTAGTGACTGGAGTTTTGCCAAAACAGCCTCTGTTTCGTTGGCCGATACAGATAAGCGCTGTGCCGCCTCCTCCACATCTTCTTCCAAGTATCCGTTTGAATCAAGCGAATAAATCAGATAATTAAAAATCTTTTTTTCAGTGTTTGACAGATTCATATCGAGTGACTGCTGTTTTAACGCATCCTGCAATGTTTTTTGCGGATCACTTAATTGAAGGCCCGCTTCCTGTGCATTCATCCTGTTTTTATTTGTTTTATGGTAAGATAGTGGCGGTGTGTCTGTTTCCTTTCGTTCAATAAGAGGGTTTTCCAGTGAGAGCTCATCAATGTACTCGGCAAGCTCTGCCGAATGATAGCCAAGCAGCGTGATGGCCTGCCTGAGCTCCTGTGTCAGTTGAGGCTTTAATACTTGTACTTGCTGAAGTTTCATATCCATCTTGCTCACTCCCCTTTCTTCATTGTACATGATTGAGATCACACCGTATACATTTATGAAAAAGGAGCTGCCAAAGAAATGTCTGAACTTTTTTCCGTCCCTTATTTTATTGAGAATTTAAAACAGCATATTGAAATGAATCAGTCTGAGGATAAAATCCACGCGATGAACAGCTACTACCGTTCCGTCGTCTCAACGCTCGTGCAAGACCAGCTGACGAAAAACGCTGTCGTCCTGAAACGGATTCAGCATTTAGATGAAGCATACAACAAAGTCAAACGTGGAGAATCAAAATAAACCTTCCGCTCACACGTGAGCAGGAAGGTTTTCCTTCTTTGAGGCGTCATGGATGAGCCGGGTGCTTGGCACTCCTTCCATCCAGGTATGAAAGTAATTGGCGTTTTTCCCATAGGAATTATCAATGACCGTGTTTTCTTTTTGAAGAAGAGAAGACAAGATGTGGCCGTGCAGCCTTGATGTTTCCACCGATTTGTAACGGCTGAAAAACCGAATGGCTTTTTTGACGATGTAATCCGAGTATTTTCCCCATATATACGCAATAGGCAAAGGGTTGCCCGCTTTTTTGTTCAGGACGTTGAGCGTTTGCAGAAAAGCGATCGTCCGGCGGTCTGAAGCTGACAGGACCGTGCGCCAGTCGTAGCTCTCCGCTTTTGCGTGTTCCTGAAGCTCCTGGTTTGCTTCATGATCTGTTCGGATAAATCTCAGCTTTTGATTAGACGGCTGCTGCGTGGGAATGACGGGAAACAGCTGATGAGCCATATCAGGCAGAAGCTGAATGTGATTTCTTGAAAAATAAGCCTGTGCCGTAGCATAGGAGGCTTTTTCCCTTGTCATGATGTGGAGATTCGCATGCTTAGAAAATATCTCCGCCGTCCGCTTGAGGTTGTCTTTGTTTTGAAAATAAATCGATTGCGGCAGGATCACAATTTTGTGGTTTGGATAGGTTTGGATAATTTTCTCTCTAAAGCCTTGATAATACGGATACAGATCCCCGAAGTTTCCGCCTCCCTGGCAGACGATGATAAGATTAGGGTCCAGCTTTCGCCCGACTGGAAAATTGTCGGGATTCCAGCGTTTTCTGACCCGAATCCCGTGTTCTTGAAAGAAGGCTTCTGTTCCTTTCATAATAAATAAATCCCCTACATTCCCATATAGAGGATAGTCCGCATATACGATCTCAGATTGTTTCGGAATGACGTCGAGCAGCCCGGACAATTTCTGTTTGAGGCTGATCATCGAATGCTTGCTGTCCATTTCTTCACCTCGGCATTTTGGAATAAGTGCAGTAGCACGTCAATGACCCGATCTTGCTCATCTTCTGTCATATTTGACCCGGATGGGAGACAGATCCCTTGCTTGAAAAGCTCTTCGCATACGCTTCCTGTATCTTCATGGGAATAAAACAAAGCAGGATCGAACAGCGGCTGGGTATGGAGCGGCTTCCACAGCGGACGGGCTTCAATGTTTTCTTCAGCAAGATGTTGAACTACGTCATAGGGGCTGAGCCCGTTATCAAGCGTGAGCGTGGTGAGCCAGCGATTGGATATGCCTGCTGCGTACTCCGGCATAAAGCGGACGCCGTCTAAGTGACCGAGCGCATTTTTGTATCTCGTGAAAATGGTCCTTCTTTTCTCTACGCGCTCATCCAGCACCTCAAGCTGAGCAATGCCGACACCGGCTAAAATATTGCTCAGCCTGTAATTATGCCCCATTTCACTGTGCTGATAATGAACAGCCGGCTCTCGAGCCTGCGACGCGAGAAATCTTGCTTTTTCCATTGCGGCTTCATCATTTGAAACGAGCATCCCTCCGCCTGATGTGGTGATGATTTTGTTCCCGTTAAATGAATAAATGCCGAAGCGCCCGAATGTCCCGCTTTGCTTCCCTTTGTAGACTGTTCCGAGAGATTCGGCTGCGTCCTCAATGACAGGAACTCCGTATGCATCACACAGGCTTACAATGTCATCCATTTTCGCGCTCTGCCCATATAGATTGACGGCAATAACGGCTTTTGGCAGAGTTCCGTTTCTTTTCGCTTCCTGCAATGCTCTTTCAAGGGCTTTCGGCGACATATTCCATGTGTCAGGCTCAGAATCAATAAAGACGGGCACCGCTTTTTCATATAAAATCGGATTGGCGGTTGCTACAAATGTGAAGGACTGGCAAAACACGCTTTCTCCTTCTTTTACGTCAAGCAAACGCAGCGCCAGATGAATCGCAGCCGTTCCAGAGCTGACCGCAGCTGCTGCTTTTACACCGACGCGTTCTGCCAGCTGTTCTTCAAATAAATTCACGAGCGGCCCAAGCGGCGCGATCCAGTTTGAGCGAAAGGCTTCCGAAATATAGTGCTGCTCCCTGCCGCTCATGTGAGGGGGAGATAAGTAGATTTTTTTATGCATAGAATCATCCTTTGTTTGATGTTTGAATGGAAGAAATGATGCGTGCCGGTGCCCCGGCCGCCGTTACCCTATCCGGTATGGAACGGATTACCGCAGAGCCGGCGCCGACAATGCTCCAAGCCCCGATTGTGATCTGCGGTATGACGGACGCACCGGTTCCAACGTGAGCGCCTTCCTGAACGGAAACCGCTCCTGACAGTGTGACACGCGGGGACAGATGAACGTAATCGCTGATTTGATTGTCATGCTCTGCCACTGCGCCCGTATTGATGATGCAGTGGGCGCCGATTCGCGCATCCGCCTGAATGATTGCGCCCGCCATAATCACTGTCCCTTCCCCGATAGCAGCCGATTTGCTGATAATGGCTGACGGGTGAATCAATGTAATAAAATCATCTTTCTTCAGTCCCAGTCGTTCAGTCAGCTGTTTTCTGACACTGTTATTTCCAACAGCAATCAAAAACAGCACATCGGGAATGAGCCTGCGCAATTCACTAATAGCTTCCGGCGGGCCTGTGTACCATTCTTTTCCGCCTTCGAACGTTTTGAATTTATCATCCAGCACCGCGGCTAAACGCGTATCTGCGCGGGCGTTAATCAGCTCTCTGATCACCTTTCCGTGTCCGCCGTCACCCACAATGGCCACGTTTTTCATGAGGACACATCTCCGCTTCCGGTAAACCGTTCCGCGGTCACATGATTGGTTTGCTGAATCCCTTCTGAAACAAGAACCTTTCGCACCGTCAAACATAGAATTTTCAAATCGAGAAAAAATGATCGGTTGTCAACGTACCAAACATCTAATTCAAATTTCTTTTCCCAGGAAATCGCGTTTCTGCCATTGATTTGCGCCCAGCCTGTGATACCCGGCTTCACCTCATGGCGCCGGGCCTGTTTTTCTGTATAAAGGGGCAGATAGTCCATCAAAAGCGGCCGCGGCCCGACAAGGCTGAGATCGCCCTTCAGAACATTCAGAAGCTGCGGAAGCTCATCAATGCTTAGCTTTCTGATCAGCCTGCCTGTTTTCGTCAGCCTAACTTCATCGGGCAGCAGATTTCCTTCACTGTCCCGTTCATCCGTCATTGTCCGGAACTTATACAGGGTGAACGGTTTGCCGTGCAGGCCCGGCCTTACTTGCTTAAAGAAGACAGGTGATCCTATTTTCAGCCTGACAACGGCGATGGTGAACAGAATGATCACACTCGTACAGCACAACAAAAAAATGGCGGCCGTCAGATCAAAAAGTCGTTTCAGGATCAAAGATTCACAGCTCCTTTCGTTTTTCGAAACCGTTTTAGTACCAGCTGTCTTTCCTCTTTTGTACAAACGAGCATAAAAGCGAAAACAGCGTAGCAGAAGCTGACTGTCACTCCCGTCGCTATCAGTGACGTCCAGCCGTCAATCTTCACAACAAATTGCATGGCCTTACAGACCGTCCAGGCAAACACAGCGGCTGAAAGAGGCCCGATGATGCCTTTAAAGAACACGTGCTTTTTACAGCCTGTAATGCGGGATACAAAAAGCGGCGTGAAGACGGCATTTTTTAAAATAAGGGAAATCGCCCCGGCCAATGTTATGCCGTACAGACCGAGATGAGCCGGCCCGCTCAGCGTGACGGCCAGCACCACATTCACTGCGCCTAACAGCAGGGTAACAATCGCCGGTGTTTTTTGTTGATTAAAAGCGGTCCAAATATAAAACAGCGGCATAAAGGCGAGGCTGATCACCAAGTATCCGGCATGAATAAATAAAAGCGGTGCTATCGACGAAAAGGACGGTCCGAGCCAGATTGTCAGAAAAGGCCCCGCCAACCCGCCCAATAAGGCAGCAGGAAGTGCAAGCAAAAGGCCATTCAGCCTCACTGCCTTATTGGCGTAATTCATCAATCCGTCCATATCGCCTTTTGAATAATATGAAGTCATGATAGGCGCAAACAGGGATGCGACCGTTCCTGCCAAGCTGCGCAAAAGCAGCGGAAACTGGATAATCGCCGCGTATTTCCCGGATGCGGACGCTCCAAGCATCAAATTGGCGGTTAACAGATCAATCTGCAAAAAAAGCAGGACGCCGATTTGATTGACGGAGCTCCATGCGCCCGCTTGAAACAGCTCCTTGCTTGTGCGGAATGAAAGATCCTTCATACGGAACGAAAACCATGGAATCAGCTTTTTAAAGAAATAGAAAGACAGCACAGACGCGATGACAGCACCAGCTAAAGCGGCAAGCTGGATCTGCCAGATTTTTGGCGCAAAGCATGCAAACAGGAGCAGCACAGACAGCACGCGTACAAGCATTTGCACCGCCTGAATGGAACTGGTGATGTAAAGGCGGTTGGCATAAAATGGTGCAGCCCCGAAACCAGCCGTCAGAAACGTTAAGATAAACAGCAGACTGCCGATCAAAATCGACACACGCACATCAGCCAAAAGCGCTTGCGGCACATTCATGACGCGGTCAACAAAAAAAGCCGAGCCCGCAAGCGGCAGCAAGAGAAGCAATGAAATCAAAACAGAGGCCGCTAAATAATTGCTGATATACGCATTTGCTTTCTCCCGCTCTCCCCTGTGGGCAGCAACAGAAAAGAAGCGAACGACAACCGAGCTGAGAGCCACGGTGATAATCGAAAAGTAATTAATCACATTTTGTGTCAAGTGAACAAAGCCGAACGCTTCCACACCGAGCGTTTTGACAATAAAAGGCGTCATCCAAACCGACAGGAAAACAGACAAGAGAAAAGCCGTGAGATTCGCGCTGAAGTTTATCGTGAATTTCATGCCTGCTTCGCACTGCCTTTCATCGTCCCCCGCTGCTCGAAAAACAGCTTGATGAGAAAAGTGAGCCGCCATTTACACAGTGCTAATATCAAACGCTCTCCTCTTAATAATTTCTCATGCTGAAACGGTGTATGTCTGACAGCCTGCCGCACCATGTCATAGGACAAAATCTGTCTGATCTTCTTTTTGATGTCTTTCGGCGAATTCGGAGAAGCACAGGCATTTGCCAAAAGCATCGGAAGCTGGTGCCTGCAAATGTACACATTCAAATCTTCTTGGCATGCGCCTGCTAAGCCATAGTGATTGTAGAATGCGATTTTAGCCTGATATTGTTTTTGAAGATGTTCATCCATCGCCGGCTTATAAGGAACTTCTGTCAGGCTGTTCGGGTTTTCACGATAAATGTAGAATCCTTCATCAAGCATTTTCACCCGCTCCGCTTCGCGAAAAGCGGACAAATTGAAGGGAGAGTCTTCAGCAAAACGGATGTCTTCCTCAAACATCAGGTTCGCCCTATCAAAAAGCTCACGGCGGTAAAGATAACGCCATACATACCAGATAAATCTCGTTTCGTGAGCATATTTAAGCCATTCAGTCATTTCTTTTTTTGTCAGCACGCGGTTTGCCTCGAGCTGCGGCGCCACATATGTCCGCCTGTCCGGTGACTGCTTGTAAAAACCGCATCCGGCGATGTCGAGCCGATTTTGCTCCGCTTCTTCAGCCAGTCTCTGGAACATGGCGGATGATACATAATCGTCTCCGTCGACAAAGCCGATGTAAGTGCCCCGCGCGGCCTTTATTCCCGTATTTCGCGCTGAACTAAGCCCGCCGTTTGCCTGATGAATGACCCGGATTCTCGCATCCCGTTTTGCATAGTCCTCTGCAATTTCGCCTGACCGATCCGGTGTTCCGTCATTCACGAGGATGATTTCAATATCAGAAAGCGTTTGGCAACGCAAAGAATCAATGCACTCCCCTATAAATGGTTCAACATTATACATCGGGACAATAATGCTGACGAGCGGGGTCATTGCGCTTCACCGCTGATTTTGTCACGCAGACCTTTAAAATACACATCTCTCGGAAAGCCGGCACGGGGTGTTTCTTTTGTTAAAAGCTCATTGACTGCGGCTGTTACACGCTCCGGCTCCGGATGTTCAATCAGCTTCATGAATGGGATGTCTTTGAGCCATTGATAGCCTTCCATCACCTTATGGTCAAAGGAGCGAATAACAACACACGGTGTTCCTGTCAGCGCGCAAAAAATCATGCCATGAAGCCTGTCTGTGACGACGGCTTCTGCGCTTTGCAGCTTAGACCACAGTGCTTCAAGCTCTTGTTCCCGTGTATCGCGGCTGACTCGGCGCCCAATCGTTGTCGTAAAGGATTTGATCTCGCCGAATTCCTCATATAGCGCAGCCTTGACCCGGATTCTCTGATCCTCCTGAAGCACGCTTTCCTGGTCCTCGCGCAAACACATATAAACCCCTTCGCGCTCTGCGGGGGCCTTGCTTCTGTCTAAATACAGCACCATATCCGGCTGCTTCAGAATTGTTTTTTCTTGAAAATGCTGTTTCATAAATTGATACGTTGTTTCATCCCGTGCCATCAGCAACAGGCCCGGGTGCGAATTATAAATTTTCTGTGCCCGCTTCAGCTCTTTGCGCCCTTTTTTCGTGTCGGAAAAATGAGCCGTTGCCGGAAGCTGGACAACCCGATAGTCATGAAATGTTTTAATGATGAAGCGGCGCGTCCACTCCTCATAACGGTATAAATCCCCCATGTTTCCGCCGCCGATGATAAAGACCATATCCTCCGGATGGCGCGAGCGGATCAGGTTTTTTGCTGATTTGTAAATGTCCTTCATATCGACCTCGATGATGTCAAAGTCCGGGTATTCTTGCTCAAGAAATGTCTTGCTGGCATAAGCAATTGCGTGATCTCCCAAATTATCATGTGACGGCAGCAGGGTCAGTATGATTTTTTTCTGATGTGCTGCGGCCTTTACCGGCTGGTCTGCCGCTCCCAGCCAATATTGGGACGGGTATTTGACCTTAAGCAGCAGCCATTCTGCAAAATTAATTTTCAACGATTGTAACGACATGTCCTCACCCTCTGTTTCTCATTTTGTACTCGATCACCCGCTGATACACAGCCGATGCCATCGCGACGAACGGAATCATTCTGTATTTCGCCATCAGAAGCAGGCATGACCGTTTTGCGTCAAAAGGCGCTGTTCCCGTTTTTGAAAGACTTTCTTGAAACACCGGGTCCGCGCATATCACGCCAACATTTCTAAGCTTTTCAAACAGCCGGCGGCTGCCGCTCGTTTTCCATTCATTCAGCATACAGATGCTGCTGTGAAGAACGATAAAGGTATCAAGCTCCTTGCGGTACTCCTCCAGTTTGTTGTTCTCCTGTAAAAACGCCGCATTCGCCTCATACAGCGCAAGCCCTGATTCAAACAGTTTTTTCTGATAGCGCTGCACAATGGAGGAAAGGTGAATTCGGTAATGATAGAGCGGCGCTTTTACATAGGATACCGAGCGGGCGAAAAAATGAGCCCTGAAGCTGAAAAACTGATCCTCGACATGCTCCAGCTCGCCTCGGAGCGGAAACGACAGCCGATGGGCTTCAATCATGCTTCTTCTGTACAGTTTGTTCCATGAAAACCCTCTGACCTTCCCTTCGAATAATGCCTTGATATAATGCTCCTTCGGCTGATCCTGATAGGTTTGGGCAATGTCTGAGTCCATGGTTTTGCCAGTGTCCTCAAACTCTGCGGCGTAATTGCAAATGACCAGATCAGTTTCATCGCCTGCTGCCCGGAGCATCTGCTCGCAATAATCAGGCTCGATCCAATCGTCTGAATCGATAAACGCGATAAATTCGCCGCGTGCAGCTTCAATGCCTTTATTCCGAACCGCACCGAGCCCCTGGTTTTCCTGATGAATCACCTTAAACCTGTTGTCCATTTTGGCGTATTCTTCCGCGATATCCGGGCTGGCGTCAGCTGAACCGTCATTGACGATGATGATTTCAATATTGTCCACTGTCTGGTTCCGCAGTGATTCGAGACACGTTCTGATATATGTTTCTGTGTTATAAACAGCGACTAACAGACTAACCGCAGGTGTTTCCATAATGACCGGCTCCTCGTGCATAAATTACCGGGAAAAAATCGTTCTGTAAGGCAGAACCGATGAATCAACCGGCATAAGCAAATAACTGTAAAGAAAATAACAAACAACGATAGCAATATAGATAAGAGCGTTCGATTTTTCATCAAATATCCTGACGAAATAAGGGACTAGGATCATTTGATACAGGCCGAAATAAATATTGAATCTGGCAAAAATCACGTCCTTTGTGGCCAAAAGGCCGAACAAAAAACCTAGCAGGCACAAATTGACGACAATATCAATTTGCGGCCACAGACTCCGCAGTCGTTCTTTATAGCAAAATGCAAGGAACAGCGGCAGAACCAAAACAGCGATTTTGATCACATTCATTCCATTTGTGTTTGTCATGAGCCATTTTTCATAATGGCTGTATGAGCTGTTTTCAAGTACAACGACAAACACAGAAATAAATTTTTGATATAAAAAGGTCATGCCGAGAAATAAAGCGGATAGGCCGAATATTGCCGGAGACCAGGCTTTTCTTCTGACAATAAAGTACACTGGAATCATAATCAGCGCGGACGAATGAAAGAGCGAGCTGACCAGCACAATCAGGAAATATCGCTTCCAGTTCCCGCTGATGATATAACGGAGCGCCCAAAACAAAACAGCTGCCACCATGTATTGCCTGATGCCGTTAAAAGACGCGTAATAATGAAAGGTTCCCAAAAATAAAAAGACACTCAGCTCAAACGGCCTGCCATAGTCGGCGAGTGTCTTCATAATAAAGCTATAGGTCACGACCGCAACCGTAATATACATGATTTGCGGATCTTCTGTGATAAAATTCATCAGCCAAAGGAGTGCGGTAAACCCCGGATCTGTCGCTGTTTTCGCTGTGCCGAAACCGAATATCTGCCACACATTTTGATAATCGCCCGCCAATTCGTACAGCAGCGTGTACGTCTGAAAATCCGTGCCAACTCGATAGCGGAGGCCTGACACGACCACAAGTGAAGCGAGCGGAATCCAGATCAAAAGCTTATTCGGCCGATACCCCGTGGCAAGCGAATCGTCACGGCCGCCGCACATTTTAGCGAACCAAGACCAAACAAAGACAATCCCCATATTGACGGCATATACAATCATCGGTTATTGTCCTTTTCCGTGCGGATGTTGTATACATTCAGCAGCGCTCCTACATTTTGCTGTGCATCGTAGCCAAGTTGGGCGAGTGTTTCCTTGATGAGCTCGCGCTTCGGCCTGCCTGCGGCGGCCGCTCTTGCAATGGTTTCAGCCCAAACGCTGATCGGCTCAGAGAGACTTAATCTTGTGACAAGCCCGAGCCCGGCGTCGACTTTTTCTGTAATGCTGTCTGAAATGATGCATGGAAGCCCCGATGCCTGCGCTTCCACAAGCACAACCGGCAAGCCTTCGTACAGAGACGGCATGACAAATACATCGAATGTACGCATCAATTCATGAATGCGGTCTTCAGTGCCTAAAAAGAGAACCTCTGACAACAGATCCTGCCGCCGCGCCTCCTCCTCTATCTCCCCTCGCAACGGCCCGTCTCCTGCGAGAACAAGCTGAAAGCGAACGCCTCTTTCTTTGAGATGTGCGGCAAGCTTCAGGAGAAACGCATGGTTTTTCACTTCATGAAACCGGGCCACATGGCCAATGATGAGCCGGTCAGCTGCAATACCGCGGGCTGTTTTTTCTTCATCAGCCGCCTGCCCATTTGGGGCGAACAGCTCAAGATCAATTCCGTTCGGAAGGAGGTGAACACGCTCCCGCTCCATGTTGGACTGTCCAAATAAAAACCTGCCCGCATCCTCTCCGCAGGCACACAGCGCTGTCGCATTCGCCAAGATGAGCCGCCTGAACACCATCAGCTGCAAGCGATCCTTCCAATTGAAGCCGGTCTTCCAAGACGTATTGTGGGAATGGCAGACCCTGATCGGCACTCCGGCGAGCCTTGCCGCAAGGGCGATAAAACCCGTTTGGAAATCTGTATGCGCATGAACGGCGCTGAACGGCCCGTTTTCTTTTATCGCGTTACTCACATTCCTCACAAATGTAAGGGGATTGCTTTGCCCAATGCTCGGGACATAAAAAAGCCGCCCGCCTAAGGATAAAATCTCTTCATCGTAAGCGCACGGATCATTTCGATACGTTAAAAAATCAAATTGTACTTTGCTTCTGTCCATTTTCCGATATAAATTCATCACCATGGTTTCCGCGCCGCCCCTGTTCATGCCGCTGAGAACATGGAGCACGCGTTTTTGGCCGCTATTCATGCTTGACAAGCCCTTCCTTTTGGTTCATTACTCTTTTTTTGTGGTAGCGATTCATCACGGCTGCGGGCATAAACGCGCGGATTAACGGTTTTGCGATATATATGTAATCAGATATAGGAAGCTTCAAGCGTCTGCACGCCTCATAGACAAGAATGGCATTGTCAATCGAATACGTAAATGACCGCCGTTTGAATGCATCGCTGTCTTCCCTCACTTTATACAAGGCTTCCTGAAGATTATAGCCCCTGAAGCCCTCTTCAAAAAAGCGAAGCCACAAATCGATATCCTCCATTCGTCTCGTCCTGCGCACCGATCGGTAGCCTTTCAGCGTGCGGTAGGCACTCGCTCTCATCATAATCGTGCCGTGGCAAAATGGGGTCCCTTTTGCCATGACGCCCGGCTCCGGAACAGAAGGCAGGATGCGGGTGCCTCTTACGCCAAATTCATCAAACACAAGCATGCCGGTGCCAACCACCTGATAGTGGCGGTGTTTTTCTAAAAACGCGACCTGCTTTTCCAGACGGCGCGGAAACGAAAGGTCATCTCCGTCCTGACGTGCGATATAATCGCCTGTCGCATGCGAAAGACAATGATTTAATGATGCGGCAAGCCGCTTGTTTGTTTTGTTTCGAATCAGTTTGATGCGGTCGCTATAATGAGCGGCATACTGCTTCGCGATGCGGAGCGTGCCGTCTGTTGACGCATCATCGCACAAAATCAGCTCCCAATTTTTATAGGATTGGCTGAGTATGGATTCTATGCTTTCTGCCAACGTGCGCTCGCAATTATAAATGCCCATAATGACAGAAACTTTCGGTCCTGAGTTCATACGCTTTTCTCCTTTGTATCCATATCCATGTACGCGGAATAAATATCTGCCATTTCTTCCACCGTTCGCGCCTCCGAAAAGCGCAAGGCTGTTTTTCGGCCTTCCTGTCCCAGCTTTCGGCAGAGTTCCGGCTTATGGTAAAGCTGTTCAATCCGGCGGGCAAAAGCAGCACTGTCACCGATTTTGACCAGAAAACCGTTTTCTCCGTCGCGGATGATTTCCCGATGCCCGCGGTTATCTGTGGCGATCGCCGGTTTTTCCGCCGCCATTCCCTCAAGCACATTCATGCCGAGGCCCTCTCTCATGCTGGATGCCACAGATACATCCGCAAGCTGAATCAGCTCATGTATGTCACGGCAAAAGCCATAAAAACGGATATTGGCGGAAGCGCCAAGCTTTTCAGCTAACGTTCGATACGTTTGTTCCATTGCCCCTTCCCCGGCAAACACAAGGCGGAGCGAAGGAATGTTTTCTTTCAGCAAGGCTGCGGCTTCAATTAACAGCTTCTGATTTTTGTTCACATTAAGCTCAGCCGGATAAACCAATATAAAATCATCTTCACGGAATCCGTGTTTTTCTCTGAGTCTTTGCTGCTCTTTCGGGCTAACAGGCCGGAAACGCTCAGTATTGACGCCAATGCCGTGAATTTTCTGCGTCCTTCCGCCCGGCCTTTGAAGTCCTTTCGCCCGTGTGTAATCCTCTTCATTGATCGTGATCAGGCAGTCCGTATATGCTGAAAGCCACTTTTCGACCGGATAGTATAGAAGCCAATTTTTCATCGGTGCCCCTTTGCAGAAGTGAAAGCCGTGCGCTGTGTACAGCACCTTCGTTCCGCACCGCCGCGCCTGCCGCGCCGCCAGCCTGGCGAGAACGCCGCCTACCGGTGTATGGCAATGAACCATGTCGTATTCATGGGTGTCGATCACTTTCTTCAGCTGCCTATAAACGGACAGATTCTGAAGGTGAAAAGGTGACCTGCGAATCGGGATGGAGAATTTCTCATCCACATACGGCAGCTTGGTTTGTCCGCTCGCGGCGACATGAACCTCCCAGCCCATTCGCTTGAACCATTTAAAATAAGGGAGGTGAAAGGCCTTAAAATGATAATCAACAGTCGCGCAAAACAATATCTTTTTCGTCATTTTCACTCCCCCTAATGAACACTGGCAGCCGTCATGTTGTCTGATGTATTGATTGCCGCAAACAGCCTCGCTCTCAGGTCGGCTTCCGACAGTTCAGTGAAATCCTCGATAAAGCGCATCAGCACCGGCCAGTCGCCGTCTACCGCTTTGCCGATATGAATTTTTGGAAAGACTTGTTCAGCGTGGACTTCATTTTTGTTCAGTAATTCTTCATACATTTTTTCGCCGGGACGAATGCCTGTGAATTCGATTGGAATCTGCTCTGTCGTGTAGCCTGACAAATGGATGAGGTTTTTGGCCAGATCCACAATCTTTACGGGCTCCCCCATATCGAGAACGAAAATCTGGCGCCCTTTCGCCAATACCCCAGCCTGAATCACAAGCCTTGATGCCTCGGGAATCGTCATGAAATAGCGGGTCATTGCCGGATGTGTTACTGTCACAGGGCCGCCTTTTTCAATTTGTTTTTTGAAAATCGGAATGACGCTGCCGCGGCTCCCGAGTACATTGCCGAAGCGGACAGCGACAAATTTGGTACTGCTGACTTTTCCAAGATTCATAATAATCATTTCCGCGAACCGTTTTGTCGCCCCCATTACATTGGCTGGGTTCACCGCTTTGTCTGATGAAATCAGCACGAATGTCTCAGTTCCCGACATATCGGCTGCTTCCGCGACATTTTTTGTTCCGATAATATTGTTTTTGACCGCCTCTTCAGGATTGTGTTCCATTAAAGGGACATGCTTATGGGCAGCTGCATGGTAGACAACATGCGGCTCGTACTTTTTCATCAAGGTAAACATTTTATCGCGGTCCTGCACATCAGCGATTTCCGTATGGAGCACAATGTGTTTGCCGAATCGTCCATTCAGCTCTGTATAAATCGAATGAATGCTGTTTTCCCCATGGCCGAGCAGAATGATTTCCTTAGGCAAAAACGCGCTGATCTGCCGGCAGATTTCCGAGCCGATTGATCCGCCCGCTCCCGTGACGAGAACTGTTTTTCCTTTGATGCGGTTTGAAATTTCGCTAGTGTCGAGGGTCACCGGCTTTCTGCCGAGCAGATCCTCAGCTTTTACATCTCTGATTTGTCCGGCAGTTCGTGTGCCGAGCAGCATTTCCTCAAAATGAGGCATAATTTTAATGCTTACTCCGGTTCGCACACATTCTTTATATAACACCTGAAGCTCATGGGTGCGGAGTGAAGGAATGGCAATAATAATATAGTTAATTTTGAGCTTTTGCACCGCAGGCATGATACTTTCTTTTCCGCCGATTACGGGCAGCCCCATGATTTCTAATTTATGTTTCGTTTGATCGTCATCAATAAAAGCAACAGGTATGATATCAGGTTCATCTTTCGAAAGCAGCTGCCTGACCATCAGAGTCCCACCCGAGCCCGCCCCGATAATCAGCGCGCGGGACGAGGCGCAGCGTTTTTTTCTAATGCTTTCGTTTAATACTCTGGATAAAATACGGGTCCCTCCAATGGACAAAAGCTGAAGCACCCAGCACGCGGTTAACAGACGAAAGAACATCGTATGATACACAGCATACTGAATGACGCCGGTCACAGCGGCGGAAAGCGTAATGCCTTTAAGCAGGACAAGCAGCTCGCCGAGCCCGGTGTATGTCCACACCTGTTTATACTGATTGAACAGGAAAGCACACACATGATAGCTGAGGAGCAAGCTGACAGCGGTAAGCAGTAATGCTCCGGAGTCATAAAATTGATAGGAATCTTTTAAAAATTGATATCCTGCAATAACTGAATTTAAAACGAGGTAAGTATCCAGCGCAATAATCATTGACAGTCTTCTCCGGTAACTCAACCTATTCCCCCCTAATTCTTTTATCGGTTTAGCTGCGGCGGTTTTCGTCTCTCCAAAACATCGGCAGCAGCTAAACCGACAACACGTCCTATGTATATATCAGATAAGTGGGCATTTAACCCATCCTCACGCCCCGCCAGCGACGACCAGCATCTAAGGCAGCAACTTCAGCTGCCCACAGCAGAGCCGAGTGCCTCCATTGATACAGGTCAGGAGACATCACCTTTCCAAAAACTAGTAGGAATAGTGTTCCGATTTTTTCATTTTCTTTTTGTTTAAAAGAGCGCCTAACAGCTTCGCATTGGATTGTTCCAGTGCATCTTTTGCTTTCAGGACGGTATCGGTTTTTGTTTTTCCGCTTAAAACGACGAGCACGCTGCCGTCTGTCTGATTTGCCAGAATCTGAGCATCGGCAACAGCCAAAAGCGGAGGGGAATCAAAGATGACGAGGCTGAATTGTTCATAGATGTCAGATATTAAATCTCCCATTGCTTTTGAAGACAGCAGTTCTGCCGGATTTGGCGGGGTCGGCCCGCTTGTCAGGATGTATAAGTTATCGATCGGCGTCTTTTGCACCGTCTCACTGAGTGAAGCATTACCGACCAGCACATTTGTCAGCCCGGTTACATTCTCAACCTGAAACGTCTGATTGATGGTCGGCTTTCTTAAATCGGCATCCACCAGCAGTACTTTCTTTTCCTGCTGCTGCGCAAAGACAGCTGCAAGATTCGCTGCACTGAACGATTTACCTTCACCAGGCACAGAGGAGGTGACGAGGATGGATCGCAAGTTGGTCTGGACAGATGAGAACTCAATGTTTGTCCGGATGGTGCGATATTGTTCCGCAACAACTGATTTATTGTGTAAAACAGATATTTGAGCCAAACCTCGCCTTGCTTTCTTTTTTCTAAAGATCACTCGCTTCACTCCCCGAAATGTTTTATCCCGCGATTCCGCCCTTTTTGAACATCAGGAACGGAGCCTAAGCATGGCAATCCGGTTCTCTCGCTGAGCTGCCGTGCGCTTTTGCACGTATCATCGAGAAAATGCAGAAAAAATGCCAGTGTAATGCCGCCCATGACAGCAGCGCCAAGAGCCATGACCATATTTCGCAGCCGGGCCGGCTTGATCATCGGGCTTTCCGAAGCCTTCGCCTCTGATAATATATGTACGCCTTGTACATTCATTCTTTCATCTACTGCTCTTTCAAACTTGTTCACTAATGTGTTCGCAATCTCAGCCGCTTTCGCCGGATCGTGATCCTGGACGGCAACGGTGATAATTTCTGATTCATTTTCACTGCTGGTGATTACTTTTCCTTTCAGCGAGGAAGCCGATTCAGATAGGTGCAATTCCGCCTTGACCTCTTCCATCAAGGCAGTGCTTTTCATAATCGATTGGAACGTGCTGCTATACTGAAGATTTCGCTGGATGTCACTGAGATTCGAGTTTTCTTCACCGTCTGATTCATGAATCAGCACCTGTGTCGACGCCTGATAGGTCGGTGAAATAACCTTAAATTGCACAAAACCCGTAATCAGGGTAACGCCGATTGTGATGAGCAGAATCAGCACGAATCTGTGTCTGACAATCGCATATAATTCTTTAAAACTCATATTCTCATTCATGTATTCATAGCCTTCAGCCTTCCCGCGGCTGGCTTCCCGCGCCCCTTTCTGTTAATGATTGGATTATAAAAGAAAATAGTATTATTTAAAAATTGCAAAATAAGCCAATAAGTTCTCTTTAGAGAACAAAATCATGATTTTCCTCTAATTTACTGCACTTCCCTTATTATTTTAAATTTTATAAAGAACGAATAATTCCTTATAATGAACAAAATAACGACAGGAATAGAGGAGAATTTCACATTATGATTGGAAGAATTATCCGTTTATACCGTAAAAGAAAAGGCTATTCTATTAATCAGCTGGCGGTTGAGTCAGGCGTATCCAAATCCTATTTAAGCAAGATTGAAAGAGGCGTTCACACGAATCCATCCGTTCAATTTTTAAAAAAAGTTTCGGCGACACTTGATGTGGAATTAACAGAATTATTTGACGCAGAAACCATGATGTATGAAAAAATCAGCGGCGGTGAAGAGGAGTGGCGCGTACATTTAGTGCAAGCCGTACAAGCCGGAATGGAAAAGGAAGAATTGTTCACTTTTACGAACAGACTCAAGAAAGAACAGCCTGAAACGGCTTCTTACCGCAACCGTAAACTGACGGAGTCCAATATAGAAGAATGGAAAGCGCTGATGGCGGAAGCAAGAGAAATCGGCTTGACTGTCCATGAAGTCAAATCCTTTTTAAAAACGATGGGAAGATGATGATCGGCTAGAGGGCTAACGTTCGCACCTTCAGGGTAAATCTGTTTATAATGGGTGAAAAAGGGAGAGGACACAATGACTCATCAAACAGTAACGACTCAATACGGCAAAGTAAAAGGCACAACGGAAAACGGCGTACATATATGGAAAGGCATCCCCTTTGCCAAACCGCCTGTCGGACAATTGCGTTTTAAAGCGCCTGAGCCGCCTGAAGTGTGGGAAGATGTGCTTGATGCTACAGCCTATGGCCCTGTTTGCCCGCAGCCGACTGATTTGCTTTCACTATCGTATGCTGAACTGCCGCGCCAGTCCGAGGATTGCTTGTATCTCAATGTATTTGCGCCTGACACTCCAAGTCAAAACCTGCCTGTCATGGTGTGGATTCACGGCGGCGCTTTTTATCTTGGAGCGGGCAGTGATCCATTGTATGACGGATCAAAACTTGCGGCGCAGGGAGAAGTCATTGTCGTTACACTGAACTATCGGCTGGGGCCGTTTGGCTTTTTGCACTTGTCTTCATTTGATGAGGCGTATTCCGATAACCTTGGGCTTTTAGACCAAGCCGCCGCACTGAAATGGGTGCGGGAGAATATCTCAGCGTTTGGCGGTGATCCCGATAACGTAACAGTATTTGGAGAATCCGCCGGCGGCATGAGCATTGCCGCGCTGCTCGCAATGCCGGCGGCAAAAGGCCTGCTCCAGAAAGCCATCATGGAAAGCGGCGCTTCTCGAACGATGACGAAAGAACAAGCGGCGAGCACCGCGGCAGCCTTGTTACAGATCCTTGGGATTAACGAGAGCCAACTGGATCAATTGCATACGGTTTCTGCAGAAGATTTGCTAAAAGCGGCGGATCAGCTTCGGATCGCAGAAAAAGAGAATATCTTTCATCTGTTTTTCCAGCCCGCCCTTGATCCGAAAACACTGCCTGCTGAACCAGAAAAAGCAATAGCAGAAGGGGCTGCTGCCGGCATTCCTCTATTAATCGGAACAACCCGTGATGAAGGATATTTATTTTTCACCCCTGATTCAGACGTTCATTCTCAGGAAACGCTTGATGCTGCACTCGAGTATTTATTAGGGCAGCCGCTGGCCAAGAAAGCCGCCGATCTGTATCCGCGTTCTCTGGAAAGCCAGATTCACATGATGACTGATTTGTTATTTTGGCGCCCGGCCGTTGCCTATGCATCCGCACAGTCCCACTACGCCCCGGTTTGGATGTACAGGTTCGATTGGCACTCGGAGCAGCCGCCGTACAATAAAGCGTTTCACGCATTAGAGCTTCCTTTTGTCTTTGGAAATCTGGATGGGTTGAAGCGGATGGCAAACGCGGAGGTTACGGATGAGGTGAAACAGCTTTCTCACACGATACAATCAGCATGGATCACGTTCGCTAAAACAGGAAACCCAAGCACCGAAGCTGTGAATTGGCCGGCGTATCACGAGGAAACGAGAGAGACGCTGATTTTCGATTCGGAGATTGTGATCAAAAACGATCCGGATTCTGAAAAAAGGCAGAAATTATTCCCTTCAAAAGGAGAATAAACATGAGGAAAACAGGATATATTGGTGCTGTCATTGTTGTGGCAGCTTGTATCATTATTTTATCGGCCGTGTTATGTTTACGGGACACAGCCTATTACCAGCCTATGCGCTGGACTGGCATCACACTGTTTTTCACGGGAATTATGATGGTTCCCACATACTCAGCAAAAAGAAAACCCGGAAAAGAGAAGTAAATCTCTTTTCCGGGTTTTGATGTTTCTTATAATTTTCCCGCGCGAATATCGTCTGTCATTCCTTCATAAGGAGCCTTCGAAATCACTTCTTCATTGTCGACTCCCTCATTTTTCAGAAATGTAATTTCCGCAAATTCAGGTACAACGTATTTTGGATACGTTTCATATTTTTCGCGTGATTCTTTCATCAAGTCAATGTGGTCATTTTGGTAGCACACTGTAATTTCAGGATGTTCATGCACCCATTTCGGGAAGAAAATAATGCCGTGCATGCGTTTTTCATTTGGCATAAAGTTTAATGAAACATCCGTACCAGTCGGCTCTGTCCAAGACACTTTATATACGCCTTCTGTCAGTTTGACAATATTCACTTCCTGATCCCGAACCCAGCGTCCGGCAACCATTCCGCTATGAATTCTATAATCAATTGTATGGTCGTTTTTAATATAAATCTCGTATTCCCATCCGTTTTCATACGTATAAATCATGTGGCTTCCGATAAAGTTTTCCATCTTTCACACTCTCCTTAGTCTTTTACTGTACTTCATAAATGTCTAGTCGAACGTAATCAGGGGTTCTTTCTGCGGAACCGATAAACAAGCGGTCATGCAGCCATTGATAGGCTTCACTGCCTGTTTCAAACGTCGGTACCGTACGAAAATAAACATGCTCCGGATCAATGATTTCCCCGGCTGCCGCTTGTTTTCGAAACGGCTCGCTGACTTGCCGTATTCCATTGTTTTCAATGTAAATCAGTTCATGATCTACTGTTTCGATTACATACCTGGCAGATAAATCGGTTCTGCCGTCAGCACGAATCATTTGCGAATCGGCGCCGCCCGGCAAAATACGTCCCTTTACTTTCCCGGTTATTGTTCCCGAACGAATCGAAATAAATCGTCTCAGCCCCAGGCCTGTCTCACCAATTGTGATAGGCGGATCAACCTTGATTTCTAAAGAGGCGAATGGTTTTAAAACCGGCTTCTTCAAGAGCACCACCTCACCTTCAGAAAAAAATCATGTAACTATTTACATGTTTACTTTAACACCATTGCAGTTAACTGTCAAACAATAGGAACATAAAAAAACAAGGACTGTTTGAAGACAGTCCTTGTCTGAAGCTAGCTTTGATACGCAAGATATGTGCTGACAGTGCTTTTTGCAAGACAGGCAGAGGAATCTATCATCGGAATCTCACTTTGAAAATGATCTAACACCGCATTTAAATCCGTGCAGGCTGAAATGATGATGTCTGCATGCTGACTGATTTCTTCATATAGCGTCTGCCACAATGCTTGTGTATGCTGCATATGATTTGGCTGTTTGATTGCGGCAATAAGCCGGTTCACAGCGTGCTGCCAATGGTCCTTGTGAACAACTTCTTGTCCATTTGCCTTCAGCCCATTTTGGTAGATGGCGGATTGGATGGTTGGCTCTGTTCCTAACACCACCGCTTTTTTTGCAAGATGCGGAATCTCTTTTATCGTTTCCTCAACGATATTTAACAAAGAAACCGACAATGACTGCTGAATCTCTTCATAGTAGACATGCGCCGTATTACAAGGCAGCGCAATGAAATCAACGCCTGTTTTCTCAAGCTTTACCGCTCCGTCGATAATCGCTTTCTTCATCTCATCATGGTCAATCGGACGATCTGCATAGAAGGGAGTCGGGCATGAATAGATCATCATGTGCGGATAGTCAATATCGTTTGAAGCCCCATACAGCTTCTGACAGTAATCAATCACCTTATCAATAAACGGCGAGGTCGATTTCGGCCCCATTCCGGCTAATATTCCGATCATCAAATTCATTCCTTTCTAATTCGTACGGACCGCTTCTTCCTCTGAGCCATCCTCATAGAGGATAAAGCTTTTCGCAGCATCCTCGCCTAACATAAACTCGACTTCAACAGACAATGCTCGCAGAAAAAAACGCGTTTCCGAGGAAGGGAATAACTCCAGTCTCAGCTGCCCGGTGATCTCCAAATAAAGCCGTTCATTCTCGGCTGTCACCTGTGCAGCCGTCCCATCCTGAAACAAGTAGCTGCCAACATAGCGGCTGTATATCGCCGTATCAATTGCTTTTTTCTTCTTATCAGCAGGACGTTCGGGGACCTCATATGGCTGGCCAAATAGAATATGTTCCGCCGCCTTCAGAATCGCTTGTTCATATTCAGTATCCTCTTCCTTATTACTCAAATAGATCAGCGTTTTACGATGATCGATATATCGGATCATCATCGTCGAATAGCCGGGCCATCCTCCGCTGTGGCTGACAACCCGCCCTTTTTCAGGACTGTTTTGCAGTACCCAGCCAAACCCATAATCAATTGTTTTTCCACTGTTGAGGCGCACTGGAGAAAACGCGGATTCCTTAGAAGCCTTGCTGATGAATTCGTCCTGGTATAAAGCCTGATCAAAACGAAATAAATCGCTTGTGACAGAGTTCACCGTCCCATCCCCTTGTATGCCATCAAGGTACACAACATAGTTCGTTTCCTCCAGGTCGTCTGGAAGGACGTATGTTTCGGAGTGTACATCATACACATATCCATATGCATAATGATCAATTCGCTCAGGCAAAAGCCTCCTGTTATACACTCTTGTTTCATTCATGCCGATCGGTGAAAAAATACTTGTTTTCATAAAATCCGCATAACTCATGCCAGATGCTTTTTCAATGATAACCGCCAGCAGAACATACCCTGTATTGCTGTACAGCCAGCCTTCATTCGGTTCAAAATAACCGGGCAGCCCCTCATTCATCAGCATATCGACAATATCCTGATTCACCGCAATCTTGTTTTGATCCCAATTGGCAAAAAACCAACCTATATAATCAGGAAGCCCCGACGTATGGTTCAATAAATGCCGAATCGTTACGCCCTGATACGGAAAGCCAGGCAGCCAGCGACCCACTTGGTCTTCATAGCTGAGAATCCCCTTCTCCTCCAGCAAGATGATTCCCAAAGCTGTAAAAGGCTTCGACAGAGACGCTAACTCAAACAAAGAGTTGGTTTGCAACGGGCGTTTTTCCGTCATTTCCGCATAACCAAAAGAGTGATGATATAAAATATCGCCACCCTCCGCAGCCAGAACCGTCCCGTTAAACTGATGTTTTTCGCCTAATGTCTCAAATAACGTCTGAAGATGCTTTCTTTTATTCTGCTTCATTTCTCCACCTCCCATAGCTTTGTACGTTACCAGGCTATGAACGTTTCAAATATTTTGAAATATCCCTCAGTTAGAGATCCTTTTTAATCGATCACGTATACACGCTGTATACTTTTATTTAGTGGAATGAAATCTTGTGCAATTTTCTGAATGATTATAAAAAAGGCAACTTTATGCCTATGCGACAGAGGCAATAAAAAATGCAGAGAACGAAAAGAAATTGATAGATATTTTAGTTCCTTAGACCTGTAATCTTTACATCCGTTTATGTTTTTCTATCAAACAAAAGAGGAAAATAGACCAGTTGCAATCCAAACGAGAGTCTAATAGAATGAGGTCGAAAAGTAAATCACGCAGGTTTGTTACTGATAAAGCAGGCAAGACCTAAAATGTGTAAAGGGCAAAGTGTATACTTTGGCGTCACCCCTTACATATTTTAGGTCTTTTTTATTGTGCGTAACTGACTTGCCAACTTCAAACAGGAGGGCTGGAAGAAGCAGACCGCTAACACAGTACATACAAAAAGGAGACATGAACGATGAACATCAAAAAGTTTGCAAAACAAGCAACGGTACTAACCTTTACTACTGCACTGCTGGCAGGAGGCGCGACTCAAGCGTTTGCGAAAGAAGCAACTCAAAAACCATATAAAGAAACTTACGGCATTTCCCATATTACACGCCATGATATGCTGCAAATCCCTGAACAGCAAAAAAATGAAAAATATCAAGTGCCTGAATTCGATTCGTCCACAATTAAAAACATCTCTTCTGCAAAAGGCCTTGACGTTTGGGACAGCTGGCCATTGCAAAACGCTGACGGCACAGTCGCAAACTATCACGGCTACCACATCGTCTTTGCATTAGCCGGAGATCCTAAAAATGCGGATGACACATCTATCTACATGTTCTATCAAAAAGTCGGCGAAACTTCTATTGACAGCTGGAAAAACGCTGGCCGCGTCTTCAAAGACAGCGACAAATTCGATGCAAATGATTCAATCCTGAAAGAACAAACACAAGAATGGTCTGGCTCAGCGACATTCACATCTGACGGTCACATCCGTTTGTTCTACACTGACTTTTCCGGTACACATTACGGCAAACAAACACTGACAACTGCACAAGTTAACGTATCAACATCAGACAACTCTTTGAACATCAACGGTGTAGAGGATCATAAATCAATCTTTGACGGCGATGGCAAAACGTATCAAAATGTACAGCAGTTCATCGATGAAGGCAACTACAGCTCAGGCGATAACCATACGCTGAGAGACCCTCACTACGTAGAAGATAAAGGCCACAAATACTTAGTATTTGAAGCAAACACTGGAACTGAAGATGGCTACCAAGGCGAAGAATCTTTATTTAACAAAGCATACTATGGCAAAAGCACATCGTTCTTCCGTCAAGAAAGTCAAAAACTTCTGCAAAGTGATAAAAAGCGCACTGCTGAATTAGCTAACGGCGCACTCGGCATGATTGAGCTAAACGATGACTACACACTGAAAAAAGTGATGAAACCGCTAATTGCATCTAACACAGTAACAGATGAAATTGAACGTGCAAACGTCTTTAAAATGAACGGCAAATGGTATCTGTTCACTGACTCCCGCGGATCAAAAATGACAATTGACGGCATCACGTCTAACGATATTTACATGCTTGGCTATGTTTCTAATTCTTTAACTGGCCCATACAAGCCGCTGAACAAAACTGGCCTTGTGTTAAAAATGGATCTTGATCCTAACGATGTAACCTTTACTTACTCACACTTCGCTGTACCTCAAGCGAAAGGAAACAATGTCGTGATTACAAGCTACATGACAAACAGAGGATTCTACGCAGACAAACAATCAACGTTTGCGCCAAGCTTCCTGCTGAACATCAAAGGCAAGAAAACATCTGTTGTGAAAAACAGCATCCTTGAACAAGGACAATTAACAGTTAACTAATAAAAACGCAAAAGAAAATGCCGATATCCTATTGGCATTTTCTTTTATTTCTTATCAACATCATAAAGGTGAATCCCATATGAACTATAAAAAAGCAGGCAAATGGCTAACCGTATTCCTGAGCTTTTTAGGAATATTGCTGTTTATCGACTTATTTCCAAAAGAAGGACATGACCAAAAAACAAAATCAACACAGAAGCCGGACTACCGGGCGGCATATCATTTTACGACGCCGGATAAATGGAAAAATGACCCTCAAAAACCGATCTATTTTGATGGCAAGTATCATTATTTCTATCTATATAACCGGGATTACCCAAAAGGCAACGGCACAGAATGGCGCCATGCCGTCTCAGAGGATTTGGTGCACTGGACCGATGAAGGCGTGGCGATTCCGAAATATACAAACCCGGACGGTGATATTTGGACCGGTTCCATCGTGGTGGATAAAGAGAACACAGCCGGCTTCGGGAAAAATGCGCTTGTCGCGATTGTGACACAGCCCTCAGCCAAAGACAAAAAACAGGAACAATATTTGTGGTACAGCACAGACAAAGGAAAATCATTCAAATTCTACAGTGGCAACCCCGTTATGCCTAATCCGGGCACAGACGATTTTAGAGATCCGAAAGTGATATGGGATGACCAGGATAACAAATGGGTCATGGTCATGGCTGAAGGATCAAAAATCGGCTTTTATGAATCCGATAATCTTAAGGACTGGCATTACACAAGCGGATTCTTCCCAGAGCAGGCGGGAATGGTCGAATGTCCTGACCTCTACATGATGCGGGCAAGCGACGGAACGAATAAATGGGTTCTCGGTGCGAGCGCGAACGGTAAACCGTGGGGCAAACCAAATACGTACGCCTACTGGACCGGAAGCTTCGACGGAAAAGAATTCACAGCGGATCAGACTGAAGCCCAATGGCTTGACTATGGTTTTGACTGGTACGGCGGTGTGACGTTCGAAGACAGCAAAAGCACAGATCCATCAGAAAAGCGGTATGCGCTTGCCTGGATGAACAATTGGGATTATGCCAACAACACCCCGACAATGAAGAACGGCTTTAACGGCACAGATTCTGTCATACGCGAACTCCGGCTGCAAGAGCAGGACGGAACATACAGCCTCGTCTCACAGCCGATTGAAGCTTTGGAGCAGCTGACTGTTTCAACTGACAAAATAGAGGATCAGGATGTGAACGGATCAAAAACATTGCCGATAACAGGTGATACGTACCAGCTTGATACGGATCTTTCTTGGTCAGAGCTAAAGAATGCAGGCGTCAGGCTCAGAGAATCTGAAGACCAAAAACGCCATATTGATGTCGGCATTTTCGCTGAAGGCGGCTATGCATATGTCAATAGAGCAGCCACAAATCAGCCTGACAAAAGCAATACCTATGTCGAAAGCAAAGCTCCTTATGATGGAAGCAAACGTAAGGTGCATTTGAAAATACTTGTTGATAAAACAACGATAGAAGTATTTGTTGGCGACGGGAAAACCGTTTTTTCAAATGAAGTCTTCCCAAAGCCTGAAGATAAAGGCATTACTCTTTTTTCTGATGGCGGCACAGCCTCCTTCAAAAATATAACAGTGAAACACTTTGATTCAATTCATGAATAAAAACAGGTGCAGCGCAGGCTGCACCTGTTTTTTTATTAAGGGCGGTATTCTCTGTTACATATTGGGCATTGTAAGGAATATAAGGCTGGTTTCGAAGGAGGAAGCGAATGTCTAAACAAGGAAATTTTCAGAAATCAATGTCTCTGTTTGATCTGATTTTAATTGGGATGGGAGCCATCTTTGGATCAGCGTGGCTGTTCGCTGTCAGTAATGTCGCTTCAAAAGCTGGGCCCTCCGGCGCTTTTTCCTGGATCCTCGGAGGAGCCATTATTTTGTTAATCGGGCTCGTATATGCAGAGCTCGGAGCCGCTCTGCCCCGTACCGGAGGCATCATTCGATACCCCGTTTATTCACATGGCCACCTTGTCGGCTATTTAATTTCGTTTGTCACGATTGTCGCTTACACAAGCTTGATTTCCATTGAAGTGACCGCTGTGCGCCAGTATGTGGCTTATTGGTTTCCCGGCCTGACCATTAAAGGATCTGATTCACCGACCATTTCCGGCTGGATCTTGCAGTTTGCCTTATTATGCTTGTTTTTCCTGCTGAACTATTGGAGCGTCAAAACCTTCGCTAAGGCGAATTTCATCATATCGATTTTTAAATATGTCGTGCCAATTACCATCATTATCGTGCTGATCTTTCATTTTCAGCCGGAGAACTTATCCGTTGAAGGATTTGCACCGTTTGGATTTACAGGTATTCAGGCCGCCATCTCGACAGGCGGTGTGATGTTTGCGTATCTCGGCCTGCATCCGATTGTATCTGTCGCAGGTGAAGTGCAAAATCCAAAGCGCAATATCCCGATCGCTTTAATCATTTGCATCATCGTTTCAACCATCATTTACACTGTCTTGCAGGTCACCTTTATTGGGGCAATTCCGACAGAAACGCTGAAAAATGGCTGGCCGGCAATAGGCCGTGAGTTCTCATTGCCGTTTAAGGATATTGCGGTCATGCTCGGGTTAGGCTGGCTTGCAACGCTTGTCATTTTAGACGCCATTCTGTCTCCCGGGGGAAACGGAAATATTTTTATGAATACGACATCTCGGCTCGTTTACGCCTGGGCGCGCAACGGGACATTATTTGGCATATTCTCAAAGGTCAATAAAGAAACGGGGACACCGCGCGCTTCACTTTGGCTTTCGTTTGCCCTGTCCATTTTCTGGACACTTCCCTTTCCTTCGTGGAACGCGCTCGTCAATGTCTGTTCAGTCGCGCTCATTCTTTCATATGCGATTGCACCTATTTCTTCTGCTGCGCTGAGGGTTAACGCGAAGGACTTAGACAGGCCGTTTTATTTAAAAGGAATGAGCATTATCGGTCCGCTTTCCTTTATATTTACAGCGTTTATCGTGTACTGGTCAGGATGGAGAACAGTCTCCTGGCTGCTCGGTTCACAGCTCGTGATGTTTTTGATCTATCTCTGTTTCAGCAAATATACGCCTAAAGAAGATGTCAGCCTCGCTCAGCAGCTGAAATCAGCCTGGTGGCTTATCGGGTTTTATATTATGATGCTGATCTTTTCCTACATCGGTTCTTTCGGACATGGTTTAGGGATCATCAGCAATCCCATCGACCTCATTTTAGTCGCGATCGGCTCACTGGCGATTTATTACTGGGCCAAGTATACCGGGCTCCCAAAAGCCGCCATTGATTATGATAAATAAAGAAGCAAGAGGTTTTCTTGCTTCTTTATTCTTTACAAACACATATACACGCGATAAAATGAATGAGAGTCAGTCATTTCTAGGAGGTGTTCCTCTTGCCAAAACAAACATCGGGCAAATATGAAAAAATTCTGCAGGCAGCCATAGAAGTCATTTCTGAAAAAGGCCTGGATAAGGCTTCTATTTCTGATATTGTCAAAAAGGCCGGCACTGCACAAGGAACATTCTATTTGTATTTCTCATCTAAAAATGCCCTCATACCGGCTATTGCAGAAAATCTTCTCACCCATACACTTGATCAAATCAAAGGCAGGCTGCATGGGGACGAGGATTTTTGGACCGTTTTAGATATATTAATTGATGAGACATTTCTCATTACAGAACGCCATAAGGATATTATTGTCCTCTGTTATTCCGGGCTTGCGATCGACCACTCCATGGAAAAATGGGAAACGATCTATCAGCCTTATTATTCCTGGCTTGAAAAAATCATCAATAAGGCCATTGCAAACCATGAGATAACGGAAGGAATCAATTCAAAATGGACGGCCAGAACGATTATCAACTTGGTCGAGAACACTGCGGAACGATTCTATATCGGATTTGAACAAGATGAAAATGTTGAAGTGTATAAAAAAGAAATCTTTACTTTCTTAAAACGAAGTTTAGGTACTGCTTAAAAAATGACTGGGTAACACCGCTCATTTTTTAACGCCCTAAAAATGACTGACGTTCATTCATAAATTAGAGAGGTGTTTCATTTGAATTGGGTTCTTGTTTTGATTGCAGGACTTTTAGAAGTTGTTTGGGCCTCTTCCCTCAAACATGCCGATTCGCTTTTGGATTGGGTCATCATTTTTATCTTGATCGCGATCAGCTTTCTCCTGTTGATCCGCTCTTATCGAAAAATCCCCATGGCCGCGGCGTACACTGTGTTTGTCGGAATCGGAACCGTCGGAACATATATGACCGGAATTGTTCTGGGCGAATCCTTCTCAGCAGCCCAGATGTTCTTTTTAGCTTTGTTGCTGGCTGGCATTTTAGGAATGAAATTATTTACGAAAGAAAGCAAATCTCAGCCGGGAGGTGAACAATAATGGCATGGTTTTTATTAGTGATTGCCGGCATAGAAGAAATTATAGCTGCCGTTGCCATGAAATATATTGATGGGACAAGAAAAAAATGGCCGATCATTGTGATGACGCTTGGATTCGGCTTATCCTTTTACTGCCTGTCCCAAGCGATGATCGTCCTGCCTGCCGGAGTCGCTTATGCCGTCTGGACCGGCATTGGCAGCATTGGCGTTTCGGCGATCGGGCTCATTTGGTTTAAGGAGCGGTTTCAGCTCTCACAGGTGATTTCTCTTTGCCTTATCCTAGCCGGAGTTATCGGCTTGCGTCTTACGTCTTCTTCATAAAATAAAGGCATATACAGCTGTATATGCCTTTGCCATTAAGCGTCGTGATGTTTTTGAAGATGAAGCGGCGGCGGGATGAGCCAGCCTTTGTTTTTTAGCAGCCTTAAGTATTTTGCGCCGGTTGCCGCTTTTGATATATGAAATTGCCCAAACATCATGGCAATATCCTCACGAATCGATTGCCCCATCATTTTGCTGCATGTCACAAGACCTGCAGCATTTTCCGCTGCCGCGGAGGCCGCCACATCCGGATCGAGAAACCGTGCACCAGGCGGAATATCGTTAAGATCTGCTGTCGGCGGTTCAGGAGAAGCCGGCGGCAGCGCCACCCCGTTTTCTTTCAGGATCGTGCTGACCTGTTTGATTTCATCTTGGCATTTCTCAATAGACTCACGAAGCAGCTTCTTCAGGTCGTCATCACCGACATGATTCAATAGCATCTGGTAATTGCCGACCATTTTATTGCCCGCCATCACATAACTCCACAAGCCGAATATCTCACCATAATGCATCGGTTCATCCTGCGGGTTTCCGCTTAAAATACCCATGTTCATCCTCCTCGCAAATTCAATATCGCACATCTCATAAACTGCCCGAGAGGAGGAAAATATATGTTGCAGCAAGAAAGATTTATGAAACAAAAAAGACAAGAGCGGCAAAATGCCAAACCCTTGTCTTTCCTGTTGTTCTATTGGACGCGCTCGGAGGGATTCGAACCCCCGACAGACGTGGTACCGGAAACCACCGCTCTATCCAACTGAGCTACGAGCGCATATGGACTGCGTTATGAGAACGTCAGCACAACTAATTATACGATAATTCCATTCAAATAACAACCCTCTATTTCGAGACACCACTTTTAAAATAGACACAGCATCTTAATTGGCAATTTGACATAAGATGGTTTGAACCCCTGTATTTTTGGGGAAAATGGGAAAAAGAGACGACTTTGCATATCAGGCCAGCTTTTTGTTTGACCTTTATTGACCAAAAATGTATCATGTAACTACATACTTACCTAAAAGGTGAAGGAGGAGCATTATGAATTTAATACCTACAGTCATTGAACAAACGAACCGCGGGGAAAGAGCGTATGACATTTATTCTCGTCTATTAAAGGATCGTATCATCATGCTTGGATCTGCGATTGATGACAACGTTGCGAACTCCATCGTGTCACAGCTTTTATTCTTAGCAGCAGAAGACCCTGAAAAAGAAATTTCTCTTTACATCAACAGCCCGGGCGGCTCTATTACAGCCGGTATGGCGATCTATGATACCATGCAGTTTATTAAACCGAAAGTATCTACAATTTGTATCGGTATGGCTGCGTCAATGGGCGCGTTCCTGCTTGCAGCCGGTGAAAAAGGCAAACGCTATGCGCTTCCAAACAGTGAAGTCATGATTCACCAGCCTCTTGGCGGTGCGCAAGGTCAAGCGACAGAAATTGAAATTGCCGCGAAACGCATTCTCTTGCTTCGCGACAAATTAAACAAAGTCCTTGCTGAACGTACTGGCCAGCCGCTTGAAGTAATCGAGCGCGACACAGACCGTGATAACTTCAAGTCTGCTGAAGAAGCGCTTGAATACGGCCTGATTGACAAAATTTTGACTCACACAGAAGACAAATAGTCACAACAAAACCTGCAGGAGCTGCGTCTCTTGCAGGTTTTTTATTTAAACACTTTTGATTCTATACTGCTCCCATTCCCCGTGTAACAGCTCAAGTGTCAGATCACTCGTCTGCCTCACAACCAGGTCAGCACCAATCATCGACTGTTCTTGACCGACTCCAACCGCAAACATCCCTGCGGATTTGATTGCGGAAATGCCTGCTTCTGCGTCTTCTATTGCCGCGCAATCAGCCGGGGAAACATCGAGCAGCGCTGCAGCTGTTAAAAAGATTTCAGGATCGGGCTTCCCCTTCGCAAGAGCTGCCGGGTCAACAATGGCATCAAAATCATCAATAATTGCCAAATGTCTTAAAATCTCGGGGGCATTGCGGCTAGAGGATGCTAACCCGATTTTTATATTTTCGTTTTTTAATTGACATAGAAGCCTGCCGATCCCCGGCAAAAGATCTTCCGGCGTCAATTTGCTGATCAGCGTTTGATAATATTGATTCTTTTGATGCATGAGTTCTTGTTTCTCAGCATTTGTATACTTTTTTTCCGCTCCGCCAAAAATAAGTATCCTTTCAAGTGACGCTTCTCGGCTGATTCCTTTTAGCCTTTCATTCATGTCTCTGTCAAAGGGGATATCGATTTGTTCTGCGATGTGCTTCCAAGCAAGAAAATGATATTCAGCTGTATCTGTTATCACTCCGTCTAAATCAAAAATGACAGCTCTCATATGCTAATGCCCATCACAGCTTCATAAGGTTTGAGGCTAATACTTTTCAAGTCAGCCGGCTCCTGCGGATAGTTCGAAATCAACACTTTCCAACGCTCATGAATCAGTTCCGGAGGCGCTTCGAACAGCGCCTTTTCTTCCGACAAATTCACAACGACGAGAAGCTTTTCCCCTTGATATTCTCGGAGGTAAGAAAAAACTTGCGGATCATTTTCCTGCAGCAGCTGATAATCGCCATATATGATGATCTTATATTGCTTTCGTAATTGAATGAGCTTCTGATAGTAATAGAAAATGGAATCTTGATCTTCCAAGGACTCTTTCACATTGATAGCTTGATAGCGGGAATTTACCGGTATCCACGGGGCTCCGGCTGTGAATCCCGCATGTTTTCCAGCATCCCACTGCATCGGTGTTCTCGCATGATCCCGTCCTTTTGTCATCACGGCTTTGAGAAACTCTTTTTCTGACATCGTTTTGTTTTCAACGACTAGCTCACGAATTGCATTTTTTATTTCAAGATCATCATACATCTCCAGCGGCATATCGCTGTTAACCATACCGATTTCTTCTCCCTGGTAAATAAACGGCGTTCCTTTCATGCCGTGCAGAACGGTTGCAAATGCCTTCGCACATTCCTTACGCAGCTTCCCGTCATTGCCCCAGCGGGAAATAACCCTCGGTTGGTCATGGTTTTCAAAATACAGGGTATTCCAGCCGACATTCATTAACCCGGTCTGCCACCTTGTCATCGTCTTTTTTAAGGCAACCAAATCGAACGGTTTGATCTGCCATTTCCCATTTGGCGAGTTTTGTTCTGTATCAATATCCATATGTTCAAATGTAAAGATCATATTCAGCTCTTGCCTGCTTGCGTCTGTATATTTTTTCGCCTCTTCAATATCAGAGCCGTTTGCCTCTCCGACCGTCATGCAGTCGTAATGAGAAAGCACTTCCCTGTTCATTTCTTGAATAAACTCATGAAGACGGGGGCCGTTAGAATGATAACGGCCGACGATATAGCTGCGGGTGTGATCCGTTTCGTAGTCCGGAAAATCGGTGTATTTGGAAATGGAGCCGATCACATCCATTCGCCAGCCGTCAACGCCTTTATCCATCCAGAATCTCATTACATCATAAACTTCCCGGCGAACGGCGTCATTTTCCCAATTTAAATCAGGCTGTTTTTTCGAAAAGTAGTGCAAATAATACTGTCCTGTCCTTTCATCGTATGTCCACGCCGAGCCTGAAAAGATCGATCCCCAATTATTCGGCTCTGAGCCGTCCGGTTTAGGATCTTTCCAAAAATAATAATCCCGGTAAGGATTGTCCTTCGATTTACGGCTTTCAGCAAACCAGGCATGTTCATCCGACGTGTGGTTCACAACCAAATCCATGACGATTTTCATTCCGCGTTTATGCACTTCATCTATCAGCTGAAACATATCTTCATTTGTCCCAAACTTTTCGTACATGTTTTTGTAGTCACTGATATCGTAGCCGTTGTCATCCTGCGGGGAATCAAACACCGGGGAGAGCCAGATGACATCCGCCCCGAGATTTTTGATGTAATCCAGCTTTTGAATCACACCTTGCAAATCCCCGAATCCATCTCCATTGGCATCATAAAAACTGCGCGGGTAAATTTGATAAACGACAGCTTCTTTCCACCATTCACTCATTAGGGATTCTCCTTTCACATCGTCCCTTTAGGACAACCGGTTCCGCATAAACTTTCATATGCAGCGGCTCGCCTTTTACAAGCTCAAACACGGCGCTCCTTTCGTCAACCGTCACATTGAGTAATCGGTTTCGATAATTGATGTTGAATGAATAGCCGTCCCATTCCTTCGGCAAAAACGGATGAAATGACAGCGTCTCATTCGCGGTGCGCATGCCCGCAAAACCGTGAACAATTGCCAGCCAGCTTCCCGTCATTGAAGTAATATGCAAGCCTTCTTCCGTATCATGATTGTAATTATCAAGATCAAGCCTTGCTGTGCGCTTATATAATTCGAGCGCTTTTTGTTCCAGCCTGAGTTCGGCTGCGAGAATCGCATGGACAGATGGCGATAGGCTTGATTCATGAACAGTCATCGGTTCATAAAATTCAAAGTGTCGCCGTTTTTCTTCCATTGTAAAACGGTCATTAAAAAAATACATGCCTTGGAGAACATCTGCCTGCTTAATAAAATTGGAGCGGAGAATTTTGTCCCATGACCAATTCTGATAAAGAGGCCGATCAGCTGGATCTAATTCATCAACTGTTTGCAGGTCTTTGTCCAAGAATGTGTCATGCTGAACGAAAATCTGCAGTTCTTCACTATACGGATAGTACATGTGCTGGATGATTTCTCTCCAGACGCTCAATTCTTCTTCCTGTATATCAAGAAGGCGGCGTTTCTCCGCTGAGATACTTTCGAGACTTTCTAATGTATACTCCAACGTCCAAGCCGCAATGACATTTGTATACCAATTGTTGTTAACGTTGTTTTCATATTCATTCGGCCCTGTGACGCCATGGATCATATACTTGTTTTTTCGTTTCGAGAAGTGAACGCGGTCGGCCCAGAATCTGCTGACTGCCACAAGAACGTCTATCCCATATTTCTCCATATAGCCGCGGTCGCCTGTATAATTGATATAATTGTAGATTGCATAGCAGATCGCGCCATTGCGGTGAATTTCTTCAAAGGTGATCTCCCATTCGTTGTGGCATTCATCCCCTGTAAACGTCACCATCGGATAAAGGGCCCCCTTCATCCCCAATTTTTCGGCGTTTCGTTTAGCAGGCTCCAACTGATGATAGCGGTACAAAAGCAGGTTTTTCGTCACCTCTGGCTCGGCTGTCGCCAAATACATCGGAACAGCGTAAGCCTCTGTGTCCCAATAGGCGGCACCTCCATATTTCTCGCCAGTAAATCCTTTCGGCCCGATATTCAAACGGGCATCGCCCCCGTAGTATGTCGAGAATAACTGAAAGATATTGTAGCGGATTCCTTGCTGAAGCTCCTCATCCCCTTTAATCTCAATGTCCGCTTTTGACCATCTTTCCTTCCATTGATCAGTGTGCCTCCGTTTTGCTTCTTCGTAACCGTTCTCAACAGCATTCGCCAAAAGCTCCTTAGCTTTCGTTAACAATTCTTCTTCCCGAAAATCACGGGAAGTCGTGACGATAATAAACTTTTTCAAAGATGCCTTCGTTTGGTAGCTGTAGCGATTCTCAACATACATCCCGGCTGTTTGAGAGCTTTCACTGACAAAGCCATCTGTCACGTTTGCCATTGCGGCTAAAACAGTAAAACGCGGTGTTCTAAATGGATTTTCGATCGTTTTTGCCGCTAAATAGCCGCTGTGGGAATCAGCCCCTTTCACTTCTTCCTGCCAAAACTGTTCTTGGTAGTTAGAATCTTCATTTGCCACATTTCCATCCAGGTATGGAACAAGCGTAATGACAGCATCTCCCGTCAGGCACTCCGCTTCATAATGAATCGCGCAAAGTTCTTTTACAGCAAGGCTAAGAAATCGCTCCGAGCTGATTCTGACGGTTTTATCCTGAATGCGGACAACAGCGCTTCGCCGCAGAATCCCCTCTTTCATATTGAGTTCCACCTCAAATGATTCGATTTGATTTTGATAGAGATCAATTTTTTCACCGTCAACATATAAGCCTATGCCCATAAAGTTCATCGCATTGATTACTTTACCGAAATATTCCGGATACCCGTTTTTCCACCAGCCTACTCGCGTTTTGTCAGGGAACCACACGCCTGCAATATATGTGCCTTGGTGACTGTCGCCTGAATATCCTTCTTCAAAATTCCCTCTGACCCCCATATAGCCGTTGGCAAGAGACGTCAGGCTTTCCAGCAGCCGCATGTGCTCCTTTTGAAATGTATTTGTTTTGATTTTCCATTCATCAATCTCAAATAACCGCTGATTTATCATCATTTCCTCCCGAATGTAAGTTTCCATTATCACGGCGGGTTTTTGTCAAATATCTAAATGCCAAAGTGATCATCAAAGTGACGCCGCACGAATGGATCATCAATACAGTAATTAAGTCAAAATGAACCAGGCCGATAGCAGCTGCCGCAAATGCCGGCAGTGCTGAAGCGCAAATCGCTATAGATGCCGCTTCCTTGAATGACGCAATAGAGACCATGTTTGATCTTTTTGTGATCCAAAGGCCTCCGGCAAGAACAACCGTTACAAACAGCTGGATCATAACAATCACCGCATATGCCAGGAGCATAATCATCGGCTTATACTGCGCCAACCACAATGTATCGATCAAAACCTCTACATCATGGGCGTTTGGATTCTCGAGCTTAACGTCCATTTTTGCATAGCCAACAGAAAACCCTGCTCCGTTTTGATCGGTCATTACCAGTCGATCAGGCTGAAATACGATGGCGTTGTCAAATCCCTTCACTTTCAATCGCCCATTTTCACCGCTTGTCTCATATTCATGCTTCATATCGACCGCCATCACATTCTGCCCATCTTCAATCCTCTCAGAGCTCTTCACGCCTGTTAGTTTTCCGTTTCTGATTTGAACACCTTGTAATTGATCAGCAAATGTATCATTCACCTTTTGAATCGCTGACGGCACGAAAGATGCAACGCTGAAACGATCCATTTTCAGAAACGAAACTGTCAACGGTGCCATCAAGGAGGCCGTTACAAACATAAAGAGAAAAGAGAGCTGCAGCCAGCTGAAGGTATTCCCCCAGCGGCAAACACCTGATGGAGATGCAACCGCCTTCAGGCAGCGGATGATAAAGCTTTTATTCTCCAGATTCTTCATTGAATTACCCCTTTGTTCCGCCGGCTGTCAAACCGGACACAAAGTTCTTTTGGAGAAAAAAGAATAGAACGCATATCGGCAGTGCGGCAAGGATGGCACCAGCCGCAAATAGAGCGACTTTTTGCTGCTGCGGATTTGAAATAAAGGACTGCAGCCCTACAGCAATGGTCAGCCTTTCCGGTGAGCGAAGCAAAAACTTTGCCAGCAAATAATCGCCAAACGGTGCCATAAACGCCCAAAGCGCTTGCACCGCGAGCATTGGCTTAACAAGCGGCAGAACGATTGAAGCGAAAATCCTCAGATGGCCCGCTCCGTCAATTCGCGCGGCTTCATCAATTTCTCTCGGCACAGTATCAAAATAACCTTTCATCAGCCACGTGTTCATCGGTATTCCGCCGCCGATATAGATGGCTGTCAAAAACCAGTATTGATCGAGTGCGCCTATCAGCATCGCCAAGACATAAAAAGCAGTCAGCGCTGCCATCGTTGGCACCATTTGAACGATTAAAAAGAATATCAGGCTCTTTTTTCTGCCTGCAAACCGATAGCGGCTGTACGAATACCCGGCAAGCGTCACGATTGTAACCTGCAAAACCATAACCGATAGCGCGATGACAAGTGTATTGCTGTACCAATTGAGATAAAGCGTTTCGTCAAATAGCCGCTTAAAATGATCCAATGTCCAAGCCCCCGAAAAATCGAGCTGAAAAGCCGCCGAATTCCCCACACGGAAGGCTGATGATGCCGTAATCAGCAACGGATATATAATGACAATACTTAAAAGCGTTAAAAACAAATACGTACAGATTCTACTAAGGAATCTGGCAGTTCTCGCGTTCACCTACATAACCTCCTCATTGCCAAAAGCATTCGATTTTTTGAAAGCAATCAGTGAAATTCCAATGACAATGAAAGAAATTAACAGTGTCACAGCCGCCGCAACAGAATATTGGGGTGATGTGCCTGTTGTCAGTTTATAAATCCACGAAATTAAGATATCGGTCGACCCGGCCCCGGCTCCCGCACTGCCTGGCCCTCCCTCATTAAATAAGTAGATGATCGAGAAATTATTGAAATTAAACGTATACTGAGTAATCATCACGGGTGCTGTCGCAAATAAAATCATCGGAAATGTAATATGCCGAAAACGCTGAATAAAAGTGGCCCCGTCAATCTTTGCCGCTTCATATAATTCACCTGGAATCGCCTGAAGCACTCCCGTTACCATGACATAAATATATGGAAAGCCGAGCCACGTCTGAATCATAATGAGGGCTGTCTTTGTCCAGAAAGGATCGGTCTTCCACGCGATCGCAGGCAGCTCAACAAACGGCAGATGATTGAATAGTGGAATCACCTGTGCATTCACCGCTCCTATGCTGTCGTTAAACATGTTGGAAAAACTCATGATTGTAATAAACGCCGGAACAGCCCATGGAAATAAGAAAATCATTCGAAATATCCGCTTGCCTTTGATAAAATCCTGATTGACGAAAAGGGCGGTCACAATACCTAAAATGATTTGCAGCGTTGTTGCGCAAATGGTCCAGATGACCGTCCAGCCGAGTACATTTACAAATGTTTCACGATAGGAGCCGAGGAAAAAAATATTCAAGAAATTCTTGAAACCGACCCAGTCAATCAGATGATTAGGCGGTATATGATAAAAATCATAGTTTGTACATGCAACAAACAGAGTCACCAAAACCGGAAAGATAATCACAAATACCATCATGATATATGCCGGCAGTGTAAAGAGATATGGAAACCCTTTATCACCGGCATAACTGAGCATATCCTTGGCCGATGTATTGATCTCCAAACCCGCCGCTTTCATTGCGGCGGTCTTACGCGAATCATGCATATTAAAGATATAGAACATGAGGAAAATCACCGTCACGATCAATTGCAGCGTGCCTTCAATCAGCATAAACAGCGAGTGGTCTTCACCGGCAACACTTCCCAATGTCATCAATCCGGTTAGCGCCTGAATACCGAAAACGCATAATTCAAAAGCAAACAAGCCTGTGATGGCAAGAAATAAGAGCCCCTTTGACAACTGCTGATTCGCAATCTGCCCAAGTCCTGGAATGATCGATAAAAGCCCTGCCTTTCGTTTTTGCTTTGCAAGTGTGTGATGTTTATTCATTTTTCCGCCCTCTATTCTCCGGACGCTATCCCGCCGTTTTATTTCACATACTTTTCTTTAATATTTTCCTTTATGGTGTTTACAGCATCATCCGCTGCTGTTTGTGTGGATTTTTTTCCTGAAGCTGCATCAAAAATCAAACTTTCCGCTCCTGTCCATACCTCAGCCATTTCTGGAATATTTGGAGTCGGCGTTGCTGTTTCATATTGTTTAATCACAGCTGACGTCAGTTCATTCTTTTGCTCATCGGCTTTCTTCCTTGCAGCAGTGTTGGCTGGAACTTCGTTTGTATCCTCATAAAAAGCGTAAGCATTGGCATCATTTGTAGCATACTCAATCCATTTTTCAGCCAACTCGGGTTCTTTTGTATATTTCGAGGCAACCCAGCCCTTCCCGCCGGCAAAAGGGGCGTATTCTTCTCCATTTGGCAATGTCGGAATGGGAGCTGCTCCGTAGTTCAATTTAGCTTCTTTATAGTTGGCAGCTGACCACGGTCCGCCAATGATCGCAGCCGCTTTGCCTTCTAAAAACATCTGTTGAATAAAGTCGTCTGCGCTTGAATTGTCTTGCATTCCTTTCGGCCAATAGGTTTTAAACCATTTCTCTGCATATTTCGCCGCTTCCACAGCCCCTTTGTTGTTCAGGCCGATGTCCCCGGAATCTGTGCCGTTTTTTCCAAATACATATCCGCCGTATCCAGCCAATAAGCCGTACGACATATAAAAGTCAGTCCATTTTGCTAAAAATCCGGTTGATTTTCCTTTTTCCGAAGCAAACGCGAATCGAGGATCCTCCATTAACTTTTCAAGGTCTTTAAATGTTTTGGGTGCTGTTTTTAAAAGATCTTTGTTGTAATACAAAATAAGTGTCTCAATGACTAGCGGCATTCCGTACACTTTGCCGTCAACTGTCACCTGCTGCATTTCTTTCTCTCCAAAGCTCTTTGTATGAGAGGGCTTAATGTCGAGCAAATGCCCCTGCTGTCCCAAACCGCCGATCCGGTCATATGCAGCAAGCATAACATCAGGCGCGTTACCCGCCGGGCCATCAAGAGGAAGCGCTTCCAACTGTTCGAACATTTGCTTTTCAACAATTTTGACTGTGACATCATTCTCTTTTTCAAACTTTGCTTTGATGCTTTCAATGTATTCTTTATACGTTTCCTCGACAGACACAGTCAGCACCTTTTTGCCATCAGCGCTTGCTGGATTTTTTGAACTTGAGCAGGCGGCAAGGCTGATTGCCAGAAATGATGCCGCCAATATGGCGAACCCCTTTTTAAAAAGAATCATCTCTTTTCCCCCTTCTATTTACGAAACTATAACAATTGTATTGTCCTGCAGAAAGCGGTTACAACAACTTTCGATTTGTTACCGATAACAGAATGTTATACTGGGGCGACAGCACTCAAAATCAAAAATTCCCCCGGCTGAACGGCAATGACATCGTGATGATGAAGCGGCTGCTCTGTCCATGCATCGCAGATTTTCTTATTCCTTTCAATATTCAAATCTCGTAAACTGACGTGTTGAACCGCATTCCCCTGATTAAAGAAATAAATCAGTATTTTTTCATCGAGAGTCCGCGAAAAGCTCATAAAATCATTTTTGTCATCCAGCAGCTTCCACTCAAGATGTCCTTCAGTCAACAAAGTGTTTTCCTGCTTGCGTAAAGCAATTAACCGTTTCATAAATCGCAGCATGTCCTGGTTTTGCTTTTCCGTTTCCCAAACCATACATTTCCGGCATAATGGATCATTTTCACCGTCCAGCCCGATTTCCGTTCCGTAATAGATGCATGGTGAGCCTGTCTGGGCAAACATAAAGGCCAGCAACGCGCGAGCTTTCTTCTCATCATTGCGGCATCTGGTCAAAAGGCGCTTTGTATCATGGCTATCCAGTAAATTAAACATCACCTCATTGGCCTGCTTCATCCCATTCATCAAATGTGCATTGATACGGTGGGCCATACGTGAGGCTGGGATCGTCTGGTCAGCAAAGTATTCATTCATAGGTTCTGTAAAAGGGTAGTTCATCACCGCATGAAATTCATCCCCTCTAAGCCAGGGTTCGGCAGAATGCCAGATCTCACCTAAAATATAAACATCAGGCTTTTCTGCTGATACAGCCTTCCTGAATGTCTTCCAAAAAACATGATCCACTTCATTTGCGACATCCAAACGCCAGCCGTCAATGTCAAATTCCCGAATCCAGTACAAAGCAATATCAAGCAAATATTTCTGCACCTCGGGATTGGCCGTGTTTAGCTTCGGCATATCAGCTGTAAAAGCAAACCTGTCATAATTGTCTTCTGTGACAGGAAAAGAGTGAATATGGAACCAGTCTTTATAGCGGGATTGAGCTCCGTTTTTGAGGACATCCTGCCATTGCGGAGATGCGCTTCCTATATGGTTAAAAACCGCATCTAGCATAATTCTCATCCCCCGCTGATGAAGCTGGCTGACCAATGTACGAAAAAGCTCGGGATCCCCAAAATGAGTATCAATAGAAAAGTAATCCAGCGTGTCGTATTTATGATTAGAAGGCGCGGAAAAGATCGGCGTCAGATAAATGCCGTTCACCCCTAAATCCTCTAAATAATCAAGCTTGTCAACAATCCCTTGCAAATCTCCTCCAAAAAAATCATTGACGCCCGGGTCCTTGCTCCCCCACGGCAATGCATTCTTCGGTGACAAGTCTTCTCGTCCATTTGCAAACCGCTCCGGAAAAATTTGATACCAAACCGTTGACTTAACCCATTCAGGCGCTTGAAATGTATCAGCCTCATGAACAAATGGAAATTTAAAATAATAATGGATCGTCTCCAATGTTTTTTCGTTATAAGGGCATACACCCGAGCTTCCGAAAAAGATATCTTCATGATCGTCTGTTACAACAAACGCATATTGTAAACGCCTAAATGGCGGCACCACTTCAGCAAACCAATAGTCATGCACGTCTGTTGCAGCAATTTTCTTCATCGGCTGCTCGTTTGCAGACCAGCTGCCGTCGTTGTACTCATAGGGATCACCCCAAATGACTCGAATGTGATCTGCATCATCTTTTTTCGTCCGAATCTTGATATGCACTGTCCGCCCATCATAAGAATAAGCATCAGTACTGAATGGCTGATGGTGAATCGCTGCATATTCCATCATGTTTCCCCCTTTGATTTCCGTGTTATTGAAGCCGGCTCATAGTTTGAAAGTATCATGACGGAATAGCAGGAACAATCCTTTTCCCCCTGTTACCGATAACAGAATAAGGCGCTTACAGCGTTGATTCTCGTACAATTAACTCTGGTTCAAAAAATAGGCTTCCTTGAGCAGCACCGTCTTCATTCATTTTTTTCAGCAACATTTTCGCACAGGCTTCTCCCATTTCAACAACAGGCTGTCTGACCGTAGTCAACCGCGGTGAGGAGATGCGATCAAGAAACACACCGTCATTCCCGGTAACCGCCACATCTTCTGGAATTCGCTTTCCAAGCGATTGTGCCGCACGAATGACGCCGAGCGCGATTCGATCAGATGCGCAGACAAATGCCGCCTGATTGTCCATGGATGTCAGCAGTTCTCTTGCAAGGCCTTCACTTTTCGTAGAACTGTTGTCGACCCGAAACATATTCGTCTTTTTAAAGCTTTTATTCATCGCCCGTATATACCCCTGTTCTCTTGCACGTTCGAAAGGCTCATCTAAATCAATGCCAAAAAAGACCACCTCCCGCTCACCCAGCCCCATCACATGTCGGGTTGCCATAAAAGTGCCTTTCTCGTTATTCACATCGATAAAGTCATAGCCCATTTCATTTTGCCCGAATACGACGAGCGGCTTCTCAAACGCTTTTATTACACCTTCAAAATCAGTCCTTCTCAAGCCGGTGGCAATAATGCCGTCACATTGGCCAATATTGAGAGAATTTCTTGTCACAAGCTGGAGAGCATAGTGATTGCGATCCAGCTCCCTGCTGATACCGGTCAGCAGGTTCATGTAATATGGTTCTGTCGTATCCATTTCCTCAAGAATCAATAGTTTCACAACCTGTGTTCTGTTTTGCACGAGCGCTCTTGCCGCATAATTAGGGATGTAATTCAGCTCTCTCATCGCAGAATGAACAAGCTTTTTCAATTCATCTGTCACCGTCTCAGGGTGATTGATCACTCGTGATACCGTCATTTTCGAAACATTAGCTTTTTTTGCCACATCTGACAACGTTGCCATCTTCATCCCCTCCTTATCTGTGCTTATTATCCAAACTAGTGAAAAAGTCCTCTTTTACTGCTAAATATACCATGCAGGCAAAAGAGAAATAAAAAAGAGATTTCCTTCTGGAAACCTCACATTGTTAAAAAACTCGGTTTTTAATACATTCTCTGCCCGGCAATTAGACCAAATACGTCCTTCACAATAAAGGATCTTTTTAAATTTCCGTCCACTTTTTCTCTAAAATCGGATAAGAATAATTCTGCATTTGCTCAATTAACTCATCCGGCCGTGATGAGCTGTGAATCAGCTTTAGGTGCGATTCGTTAGAAAACCCTTCTTGTATGCTGTATTTCACCATTTTCATCATCGGTTCAAAATATCCATTTACATTGTACAGTCCGATTGGTTTTTGGTGGATGCCGATCTGCGCCCAGCAAAGCACTTCAAATAATTCTTCATATGTACCGAACCCTCCCGGCATCGAGATAAAGCCGTCCGCCAGTTCGCTCATTTTGGCCTTTCGTTCATGCATCCCGTTTACTTCAATCAGCTCAGTCAGGTTTTGATGAACAACCTCCCCGCTGAACAAACCGCTCGGCATGACCCCGATTGCAGTTCCGCCGTTTTCCATAATCGCGTCAGCAATCGTGCCCATCAAGCCTACGCGGGAGCCCCCATAGACAAGCCCGATTCCCTGCTCAGCCATGTACGTGCCAAGCTCTGCCGCTTTTCTTTTATACGCTTCATTTCCCCCTGGGTTTGACCCTGCAAATACACAAATGGTTTTCATCTTGTCATCTCCGCATCTATATATCGTGTTAAATATCCCGAAAGACACTATATATTGTCCCATCTTCATGTGATAATATCAATATGAAATACATAAAGAATGCAGGAGTGATGATGTTGCAGCTGGCTGATGCAGAAAAATGGATGAAAGAGTTTTACGAAAAAAGAGGCTGGACAGAATACGGGCCGTTTATTCGGGTCGGCTTTTTAATGGAGGAAGCCGGAGAACTGGCCCGGGCTGTGAGGGCGTATGAAATTGGCAGAGACCGGCCGGATGAGAAAGAATCGTCACGCGCCGAGAAAAAACGAGAATTGATCGAAGAAATGGGAGATGTCATCGGAAATATCGCCATTCTTGCTGATATGTATGGTGTCTCTTTAGAAGACGTCATGAAGTCCCACCAAGAAAAACTGACAAAACGATTTGAGCATGCATAAAAAAAGCGGCCGCAATAGCCGCTTTTTTTAACCTGTGATTTCATCATGGTGATCAAAGAAATGCTGTTTTCCTATTTTGTGAAAAAGGCCTGTTTTATGCAGCAGCTCCTTCGGCTGCGATTGTAATCCTACAATCATCAGCTTTCCATTGTGGCGCTTAATTCGATTCATAATGTTCCCTAGCACCGCTTCAGCTGACGTATCCATATAGTGCACCTTATTCATGAGCAGGATGAGGGTTTTCGGTTTTTTCTGTACATGCTCCAGCAATGACGATTCAAGGGAATCAATTGATCCGAAAAACAGCGGCCCTTCTATTGCATACATGCTGACAGATGGATCTTCTCTCTTCGCCAGAACAGGATGCGATTCCTGATTGTGGATGCGGGTCGCTTCGCTCATTCTTCTGATAAAGAACACGAATGCAAGCAGCAATCCGGTTGCCACACCGATGATTAAGTCAAACAGAACCGTGAGGGCGAAGGTCGCCGCCAAAATAAAGGAATCAGCGTTTTTCAGTCTCAGCATATTTGCGACTTCCTTGCGCTCACTCATATTCCACGCGACCACCATGAGAATCGGTGCCATACTGGCAAGCGGCACATGGGAGGCATAAGGCGCGAATACAAGCAGGACAAGGAGAACGACTACACCGTGAACGACGCCGGAAACAGGGGAAACCGCTCCGTTTTTTATATTGGTCGCCGTTCTCGCAATCGCTCCTGTAGCCGGGATTCCGCCAAACAAGGGCGCTGCCATATTCGCAATCCCCTGGCCGACAAGCTCTTTGTTGCTGTCATGCTTTGAGCCCTTCATGTTATCAGCGACCATTGCCGACAAAATCGACTCAAGTCCTCCAAGAAGCGCGATGACAAGCGCTGCCGGAAACAGCATGACCATTTTATCCAGAGTAAGCTCAGGAAACTGAAATTCAGGCAAATGGCGGGGGATTTCTCCATAAGTTGACCCAATCGTTGCCATGCGGTCAGGGAAAAAGACAACCGCGACCACTGTGGAAATAAGAAGCGCCAACAAAGCGCCCGGCACTTTAGGCATCACCTTGGCGGATACAAGCAAAATGACAAGCCCGATCACAGCTGTCAAAATGGCATACACGTTAAAGGTGCCGAGCTGCTGCACAATTTCAAACATGTTGTGATGAAAGTTCTCATGTTTTTCAACATTTCTCAATCCGAGAAAATTAGCGATTTGTTCTGTAAAGATTAACACGGCAATTCCGGCTGTAAAACCGATGATAACGGGTTTTGGCACGAATTTCATTATTTTTCCGAGCTTAAACAGCCCGAACAGCACCAGCATCACTCCTGCCATAAACCCCGCAATCAGCAGATTTTCCAAGCCATACTGCATGATAATGCCGAATAAAATTGGGACAAAGGCGCCCGTCGGACCGCCAATTTGATATTTGGATCCTCCAAACAAAGAAATACAAATCCCAGCTATAACAACAGTGTACAGCCCATATTCAGGCTCGACTCCCGAGGCAATGGCAAACGCCATCCCTAATGGAATTGCCACGACACCTACTACGATACCTGCAATTAAATCTTTCTGAAATTTCTGCAAATTGTATCCCTTGAATCTCCCTGAGAATCGCATATTTTGCTATAACCTCCCTTATAAATGTGTGTTTATGAGCTCAGTTTCATAACCGTTAATGACCACATCTAGTTTTCCTGTTTCAGGATGAATGACAAGCCCGTGTACCGGCACCTTTTTCGGTAGCAACGGATGGTTCTTGATCAGATTCACACTGTGGGAAACGCTTTCTTCCACGCTGTGAAAGCCGGTCAGCCACGTTTTCAAATCAAGTCCGGCGCTCGTCAGCAAATTCAGGCAGCTATCCTCTACTCCGCGTTCCTTTGCTTTCTCAAGAATTGAGGAAGCATTCAGTCCTGACATTCCGCATTCATGGTGGCCGATAATGCATACCTCTTCAGCCTGCAATTCATAAATCGCCACCAGTATGCTTCTCATCACGCTTCCAAATGGGTGAGAAACGATGGCTCCCGCGTTTTTTACAATTTTAGCATCACCGTTTCTAAGCCCCATTGCTTGCGGAAGAAGTTCTGTAAGCCTTGTATCCATACAAGTGACAATGACGAGCTTTTTTGAAGGAAACTTAGTCGTTTTGTACGGTTCATACTTCTTCTCTCTGACAAACCGCTGATTGTGTTCCAAAATTGATGTTAAAGAAACCATTTGATTCATCTCCCATCCATATGTTTTTGCAAGCCTTCTTCCCCAGCTTACAGTAAGGAATTATAGCATAGGAATTCACTGCGAAAAGGCTTTCAAAAAAAGACACTATAATTGGACTGTAGAATCAAAACATAAACATTTATATCTTTCAAAGATAATAAAATTTATATTTATTGAATCCTATAATCTGGCTCCAACTCGATATTGATGATTTGTCTGACAAAAAATATAGGTGAATTCTGATAATTAAAAAACTTTTTTAAGCGGATTTAGCTGTCCGATCTCCATTTTAAGTTCAAAAGAACCAGAAATTGAAATAGACGCAGCCATATTTTTAACATTTATTTATTTCCGATATAATAAAATGGACAACAGCAATAAAGGGGGAGCCTTGTTGAAACCATTTGTATTTATCACAAAACCGATTCCTGAAGAGATTGAAGCATTCATCGGTGAACATTGCCGTTATGAAGTATGGCAGGAGGATACGCTTCCGAGTGATGTGCTATTTGAGAAATTAAAAGATGCGGAAGGGCTTTTAACGTCAGGAACGTCCGGACCGTCAATCAATCGTGAATTGCTGGAACACGCGCCTAAGCTCAAAGTGGTCAGCAACCAATCAGTAGGCTACGATAACTTCGATATAGAAGCAATGAAAGAAAGAGGAGTCGTCGGCACTCATACACCTTATACACTGGATGACACAGTAGCAGATCTGGCCTTTTCTTTGATTCTGTCTTCTGCCAGACGTGTTGCCGAACTGGACCGTTTTGTCAGAGCGGGAAAATGGGGAACCGTTGAAGAGGAAGCGCTTTTCGGCATTGACGTTCATCATCAAACGTTAGGCATTATCGGCATGGGCAGAATTGGCGAACAAGCAGCGAGACGCGCCAAATTTGGTTTTGATATGGAAGTGCTTTATCATAACCGCCATCGCAAACAAGAAACGGAAGACAGCATCGGCGTTAAGTACGCTGAGCTTGATACATTGCTGGAGCAATCTGATTTTATTCTGCTCATTACGCCGCTAACAGATGAAACGTACCATATGATAGGCGAACGTGAATTTAAGATGATGAAGGATTCAGCAATTTTCGTCAATATTTCCCGGGGAAAGACAGTTGATGAAAAAGCGCTGATTCGCGCCCTTCAGGAAGGCTGGATCAGAGGAGCCGGCTTAGACGTATACGAAAAAGAGCCTGTTACCCAAGATAACCCGCTCCTCCAGCTGGATAACGTTACGCTGCTTCCGCACATTGGTTCAGCAACAGCAAAAGTGCGCTTCAACATGTGCAAACAGGCCGCCGAAAATATGATCGCAGCTATTCAAGGACAAACACCGAAAAATCTTACAAGAGAATTTCAATAAATCAAAAATCCGGTCTGACACAGACCGGATTTTATATTACATACGCTGAAGAACAGCACGCTTATAAATATGGCGGGTAACGATATAATAAACAGCCTGGAACACAAAATAAATGAAGATGACAATTACAGCCTCAAAAAATAAGTTGGAATTCAGCATATTGCTTAACGCTGCATACGCAAAGCCGGCGTGAATTGTGCCCGCAATAAATGGGATGAAGAACAAAAATCCAATTTGTTTTCCAAGGATCGAGTGAATCTCTCTGTCTGTAATTCCCATTCTCTTTAATGCTAAACCTTGCACTCTTGTATCTTCTATTTCTGTAAACATCCGCAAATACAGCATGCTTCCTTGCACGATAAAAAACAGCACGCTGACAAACAGACCAATAAACAGCATTAACGCAACTCCCTGCTTCACGATTTGATAGCTTGGAGCACGCGTTTGAAAATCAGATATATGTTCTTTCGGCACCATGTTTTCAAGCTTTTCAGAGACATCCACCGTCTCCTGCCAATGCTCAAGCTCATAACCTACCACTCTCATCTGTTCCTTCAGCGGCACATTCTGTGACAGACTGTCAAAGCTCTTTTCGCTGACAACCAATAAACGGCTGACTCCATCGACTGACATCAATATCCCTTTGTTTTGCTGCTTTTTCATTGTGTAGGAAAGTATCTTTCCTGACTTCATATGAAATGCCGCTGTTTTCCCTTCTCCAAATGTGTCTTTCACCATCATTTGAAAAGGAACATTAATAAATGCTTCGTTTTCTTGTAAATGAATAACTGGAAACCCTTTTTCCTTTGCGACTAGATTATAGATATTTGCTGGAATCAGCAAGGCTTCCGTTTCTGTTTTCTTGTTTCCATACGGCAAATCTGATTGGAAAGTGACCGGAATCCCTGTTGTATCCACCTTATACTTGATAACAGCATGAGCTTTTTTCAATGTATGCTCAGCCGTCTCAGGCTTCATGACCTGAAATCGCGACGCGTCTTTTTCCACCCAGGAAACAGACTGAGGAATGCTTTGCTCCTCCTGCGTTTGTAAATCGGAATAAAACATATAGATGACACCTGTAGCTGTGAGTATGACCGCCGTAATGACAGAGGTTAAAAACAGCATGCGTGCATGATCCTTCAGCCTGAATATCATGTTGGAACGCACAATGATATTCGTGCCTTTATAGAAGCTTTGTTTCTTTCGGTACAGCATGCGGAAGAACGCCACACTGCTTTGGGTAAAAAAGAAATACGTCCCGATTAATACTAAAATCAAAATTGGAAAGACACGAAACATCATATCGATCGCATTGGCTGTTGCAGATAAGTAATAACCGCTGCCAAGACAAAGCAAAGACAGCACAGTGAGCCATTTCGAATAGACCGGCAGGCTTTTCGGCTTTTGGGCCGATTTAATCAGTTCAATGATTTCCAGCTTCCGAATCCGCCCCAGTGATAAAATGAGCAGCGTCTGAAACAGGATGAGAAAGCCGACAGCTGTCATCACAAACGCTTTCGGTACAATGGCAAACGAAATCGGCACCTTCACGCTGAGCATCCATGTCATGATCATAAAAAACAGTTTTGAAAATAAAAGACCTGCTCCAATGCCGGCCGCAATCGCTGCAAGAGAAATGAGTGATTGCTCATAATAAATCATTTTGCGAAGCTGCTGCTTTGATGTGCCAAACAGCGTCAGCAGGCCAAACTCTTTCTTTCTTGCCTGCAAAAAAGCCGAATTGGAATATGTGATGAAAAATATACAAAACACAATGATGACGACAAGAGCTGCACTCAAGCATGTTTTGACAAGGCTTCCGCCATATATATTGTCTTCATTGACATCAGGATGAAAAATAAAAGATGTGAAGACAAAAAACACTGAAACGGCAAACACACAGCTTAAAAAGTAGGCGACATATCGTTGCAGATTCCCAAGAATGTTTTTACGGGCGATGGTTCTCAAATTCATGAAAATCGCCTCCCAACACACTCAAGGTATCCAATATACTTTGATAAAACACCTGCCTGTTTGTTCCTCTGTGAATCTCTGAAAAGAAACGTCCGTCTTTAATAAACACAATCCGTTTACAGAAGCTTGCCGCTGTGGCATCATGCGTAACCAATAAAATCGTCGCTTCCTTTTCTTCATTCAGCTGAGCCAGTGTGTTCATCACTTGCTTTGCCGATTTTGAGTCGAGGTTTCCTGTCGGTTCATCTGCAAGAATGAGGGCCGGATTGTGAATAATCGCTCTGGCACAAGCTGCCCGCTGCTGCTGCCCGCCCGACACCTCGTATGTCCGGTGGTCAAGAATATGCTTGATTTGCAGCGTATCAGCCAGTTCATCCAAACGGGCTTCCATTTCTTTCAGCTTTACCTTATCCAATGCGAGCGGCAAGAGAATATTTTCACGTATCGTCAGCGTATCAAGCAGATTAAAGTCCTGAAAGACAAAGCCTAGTTCTCTTCTGCGAAACATAGCTAAGTCCTGGTCCTTTAACGTTTTCGGCTGAATGCCGTTGATCATCATCTCGCCCTGCGTCGGCTTATCAATGGTAGCCAGCAAATTCAGGAGCGTGGTTTTTCCGCTTCCAGACGGCCCCATAATCCCGACAAATTCTCCTTTTGCCACACTGAGATCAAAGCCGCTGAGCGCTTGATATGAGATTGTCCCTTTATTTGAATAGTACGTTTTCGATAGGTTCGTTGTTTGCAACACGTTCATGTTCTGCTCCTCCTTTTTCTTTATTATAAAAAGGAAGTCAGCATCCTCCCATCGAACTTTCTTGCAATTCCGCTCCCCAACCTTACAATGCTGTCACATTCACGAGGGTGTCACTTGAAAACACGATGGTCATCACAGTGCCAGCTCCTTCTTTTGATTCCGCATACAGCTTATGGCCGAGACGGCTGCACACCTGTTTTGCTAAATAAAGGCCCATTCCAGTTGCCTCTTTCATGGTTCGTCCGTTTTCTCCGGTAAAAAACGCGTCAAAAATCCGCGGCAGATCCTGCGGCGGTATGCCGATTCCTTCGTCGGCAACCGACAATCGTGTCTCATGTCCCTGTGTTTCAATCCGGATTGTAATAGGGTCTCCCACACCTTGCTTTGAATATTTTAAAGCGTTGAAAAGGATTTGCTCGACAACAAAGGAAAGCCACTTTTGATCACTGGAAATCTGAACGGCATTTGGCGGCACATGTAATGTTGGAAAAAGGCGCCGTTTAATAAACTGACGTTTTTCCTGATTAATCAGTGAACGAACCATTTCTGCCAAATCAAAGGTTTGCGGTTTTACATCAAAGGAAAATTCCTCCAGCCGAGCCGTTTGCAGCATCATATCAAGACCGTGGCGAAATCTCTCATTCTCATCCTCCAGCTCCTCTAAAAACGTCGGAAAAGAGGGTGCGGTTCCGCTTTTTCCTTCCTGAATCATTAAGGAAATGACGGATACCGGTGTTTTCATATGGTGGACCCATTGATTGGTGAAGGTATAATGCTGCTTTTGCTGATTGATATATTGTGAGAACCTGCTTTCGTATTGCTGTCCGAGTGCGTTGATCATTTTCGTCCAAAGCGCTTGCTCTCCTGTTCTTGGCTTTCGGGCTTTCAAAGACTGTCCGATGTCATTTGCAGCAGACGCTTGTTCTGCAAGCTTTTTGACATAGGTAAGAAAGGAAAATTGCCGAACGTAATCAGCTGCAAAACCTGCGGCTAAAAGAGCACCGGGCAAAATCCATATATACACCATATTTTCTTTAGATGGTTCTGCGCCGCTCTCTATGATGCTTAAATACGCAATCAGCATGCTGGCCCCTATCCCTAATAATGAAAATAGTATAATGGCGAAACGGTCGATGAGATACGTCTTTAACACTCCGCTTCATCCTTCCGATTGACTTGAAATTGATAGCCTTGTCCTCTGATTGTTGAAATACAATCTTTCAGTCCGGCATTCTCCAGTTTTCTCCGCAGCCGGTTGACATTGACCGTTAACGTGTTGTCATCGACAAAATCAACGTCATCCCATAACGCCTCCAATAGCACATCACGGGAGACAATTTTTTTGTGCTCCCTTACAAAAATCGAGAGAAGCTGGAATTCTTTTTGGGAAAACAAAATCCGGACGCTGTTCCACTCCGCTTCATTCTGATCAGGATAAATCGTCAGCCCGCCAAGTTCCACTATTCTTGATTCCTGCGGCAAAGAGGGCGAATATTCACCATATGTGCGGCGCAGGACGCTTTTGATTTTGGCCATCACTACCTCTAGATGGAACGGCTTTGTGATATAATCATCGCCGCCATTTTCAATCGCCATTACCTGATTCAGCTCATCGGTCCGTGCTGATATAAAGATAATCGGCGCATTAGAAATCGTACGTATTTGCCTGCACCAATAAAACCCGTCAAAAAAAGGCAGGTTGATGTCAAGCAGGACAAGATCAGGCTTCATTTCTGCAAATTCCAATTTTATATCATTCAGCTGTTCAGCAATTTTTACTTCATATCCGTATTTTTGAAGATGACCGCCCAGCAAAGAAGCAATCCGCTCATCATCTTCCACAAGCAAAATCTGATACACGTTGATCCCCCTTATATGTACATCACGATGATTTTTCTAGAAGATTCCAAAATTATTATAGCATGTGCAGAATAGTAAATCGGTCTTTTTCTTTTCGATATGATAGAATGGTATAGGTAAAATTTTCATAATAGGCAGGTGTCGTGATGAAGAAAATCATGCTGTTTCTGGCCATTACGTCAATTCTTTCAGCATGTCAGCCCAACTATACCGGGAAATACATAGAAATTGGGGATACACTAACTGACTATACCAAAGAGTGCTTTAAAGAGAATGAGATTCCTTATAAATACGAAAAGGGAAAACTGTATATCCCTGAAGACGCATTTGATACAGCAATCTACACTTGCTCATAAGAAAAAGCTTGCAGATAACCTGCAAGCTTTTTACGTTACAAAAAATGAGTATTTAATTTCTCTTCAAATTCTGAAGGGCCGATATCCCTTTTTTGAATGTCACCGCCGTTTTCATGAATCGTGAAATGGCGGTCTGACATGACCATCCTTCCGCTCGGTGTCAGCTTTGAGGCAAGCGGTGATTTGTTAAAAGGAGATTTTTCATGAGAGTGAATCATGTCCTTCATGTTATCTAAATCACAGAGATCGCTCTCTTCAAGGGTAAAGGCGTACCCAATTTGCCAGCCTTCTCCTTTGTCCATCAGCAGCACATGGCTGCCCATTTCTGTCTCTTCTTTTTTGATTCGGAATGACCCGACTGGTGACTGTACCGTTTCTCCGGAAATCGGTATCGGCTGAAGCGCCAGGTTGATGCCGAAACCAATATCAACGAGGTAATCGCCGTTTTCCGCAGACAGCAATACAGCAGCATGCGTCCCTTCTAGCGCCCATCCCTCTTGATTGCCTGCATAAACCGTTCCTCGAATGAGCTTCACATGAAACCCGGCCTCACGCAAGACAAAATAAAGGAAACCATTTAAATCGTAGCATAGGCCGCCGTGCTGTTCTTTGACCAGGCGGCGCCATAGATCTTCTTTTGTTACCCTATAATTCTCTTTTGCAAGTACGGCGCGGTTTTCAAATGGAAAACGGTATGCCATTGCTTTGAGAAAAAGGGGAAGATCGCCGAAGCTGACATGGTCTTTCTCCCAGCCGATTTTCTGAAAGCAGTCTTTTAGAAAGTCACTCATTTTTATCACCTAAACTTCTTCTTGAACGTAAGCAGCCAGCTTCTCCAGCGCCTCTTGTTCATCTTCTCCCTGGGCAATCAAGGTAACCTCAGTGCCTGTGCTTACCGCCAGGCTCATCAGCCCCATGATGCTTTTGGCGTTTACTTTTTTCCCATCCTTCTCAAGAAACACATCTGACGTAAACCGGTTTGCTTCTTGTACAAACAAAGCAGCAGGACGTGCTTGCAGTCCTGTCTTTAATCGAACTTCCACTTTCTGTTGAACCATAAGATCTCCCCTTTTCTTTACGGTTATTTTAAAGTGACGGTTTGCCCTGTCCGCAGCTGTTCTGCGATTTCGTCAAGTTTTCTCAGCCTGTGATTGATCCCTGACTTGCTGATTTTCCCGCTTGCTACCATTTCCCCCAGCTCTTTCAGCGTCACTTCCTGATAGTCAATCCGCAGCTGCGCGATTTCCCGAAGTTTTTCAGGAAGCGCCTCCAGGCCGATTCTTTCATCGATGTATTTAATATTTTCCACCTGTCTCAGCGAAGCGCCGATCGTTTTGTTTAGGTTGGCTGTTTCACAATTGACGAGGCGGTTGACCGAATTTCTCATGTCCCGAACGATTCTGACATCCTCAAATCGCAGAAGCGAGTTGTGAGCGCCGATTACGTTCAGAAACTCTGTAATCTTTTCAGCCTCTTTTAAATAGGTGATGTAGCCTTTTTTCCGTTCAAGCGTTTTGCTGTTTAACTGAAACTCATTTAACAGGTCACATAATGAATCGTTATGCTCCTTATAAAGAGAGAAGATTTCTAAATGATACGAGGAGGTTTCCGGGTTATTGACCGAACCTCCTGCCAAAAATGCTCCTCTCATATAAGAACGCTTGCAGCATCTCTTTTTGACCAGCTCTTTCGAAATACTTCGTTCAAACACAAAATTCTCCCCGAGTATTTTTAAATCCTCTAAGATCGCTTTTGCATTTTCTGAAAAACGCACAATATAGACGTTGTTCTTTTTCAGCCGCATTTTCTTTCTGACCAGCAGCTCGACCGACACGTCATATTGTTTTTTCAGCAATGTATAGATGCGGCGGGCAATCGCCGCGTTTTCGGTTTGAACATCGAGTACGAGATGGCGGTTTGTAAATGATAAAGCTCCATTCATCCGGATGAGTGCAGACAGCTCGGCGTTAATGCAGCAGTCTTTCACTTCCAGATTGGTTAATTCTTTTTTTGTTTCTGATGCAAATGACATATAGCCACCTCATTTCAAGGCTTCATTCTTTCAGTAAATCAACAAGAAGAGAGGCCACTTTATGTGTATCGTGACGAATTACGTCATTTTTATACGTTACGATTTGGTCTCTGATGACTTCAAGCCCCATCGCTTTCAGCTCATCGATATCAAAATCAACAGGACGTGCGGATTCCATTTCGTACTTACGCTTTATTTCGTCGGGAATGTCTTCACTGTTCACTAATATCGTATCAATAAAACCGCAGCCCATATGCTGATTGAGCGCTTTCACATGATCAGCAGCGGTGTAATGGAGCGTTTCACCGGGCTGAGTCATCACGTTGCAAATGTATACTTTTTTCGCCGGTGCCTTTATCACTTCTTCCCCGATTTTTGGGACGAGCAAATTGGGAAGAATGCTTGTATAGAGGCTTCCCGGGCCAATAATAATCAAATCCGCTTCCCTGATCACGTCTATCGTTTCCGGCAGCGGGTCAATCTGTTCAGGCGTGAGAAAAACACGCTTAATGCGCTGTCCGTATGCCGGAATCGTTGACTCGCCTGAGACCACGCGGCCGTCCTCCATCTCAGCATGCAAAACAACACTGGTATTTGCAGCCGGCAAAACCTTCCCTCTTACATTCAGCACCTTGCTCATTTCTGTGACAGCGTGAAAAAAATCACCGGTTATATTTGTCATCGCTGCCAAAATCAAATTCCCGAGAGAATGGCCTGTTAAGTCATTCCCTTTATTGAAGCGGTGCTGAAAAAGATCTTCAACAAGCGGCTCCACATCGGATAAAGCGGCAAGCACATTTCTGATGTCTCCGGGAGGCGGAATTTTCAGTTCATTCCGCAGACGGCCAGAGCTTCCCCCATCATCGGCAACTGTTACAATGGCCGTGATGTCAACGGGTTTATGCTTTAGGCCCCGAAGCAATACAGAAAGGCCTGTACCGCCGCCAAAGATTGCGATTTTCGGTTTTTGTCCCATCTTATTTCCGGCTTCTCTTTTCAATGTCCCGGTGAGTAACATGAGTATAGTAATCCTTTTTGAAATAATCAGCTAGATTCTCGGCAAGTGTCACAGAGCGGTGCTGGCCCCCTGTGCAGCCGATCGCAATGACGACCTGGCTTTTTCCTTCTCTTTTGTAAGATGGAAGCATAAAGCTCAGCAGATCAATTAATTTCTCATTGAACTTTTGCGTTTCATTCCACTTCATGACGTAAGAGGAAACCTCTTCATCCTTGCCAGTCAGCGGCCGCATGCTTTCGATATAGTACGGATTCGGCAAAAATCTGACATCAAAGACGAGATCTGCGTCAATCGGGATACCGTATTTAAAACCAAATGACATCACATTTACGGTAAATGTCTCTCCTTGGTTTGAGGCAAAGTGCTTTACAATTTTTTCGCGTAAATCACGCGGCTTCATGTCAGATGTATCGTAAATGATCTGAGAGCGGCCTTTTAATTCCTCAAGCAGCTCTCGTTCCAGCGCAATGCCTTCAAGCGGCAGGCCAGTCGCTGCAAGTGGATGCGAGCGTCTCGTTTCTTTATATCTCGTGACGAGAATGGAATCCTTCGCGTCCAGGAATAAAATTCGCGGTGTGATCCACGGATTCTCGGCCATTTCATCCAGCGCTTCAATCAGCCGGTCAAAAAATTCGCGGCCGCGCAGATCCATCACGAGCGCAACTTTGCTCATTTTCGAATTTGATTCCTTCATCAGCTCTAAAAACTTCGGAAGCAATGAAGGCGGAAGATTATCGACGCAGAAATAGCCGAGATCTTCAAAGCTTTGAATGGCGACAGTTTTCCCCGCTCCCGACATTCCGGTTATAATGACAAGCTGAATATCATGTGATTCACTAACACTCATCTTTCTCCCCCCTGACTTGTCTTTCTATTTGATGTGCTGCGGGTCTAAACGATAACTGAGCAGCTCAAAGTCCGGTGTATACGTAAATGTGCCGTGCAGCAGCCCTTGTCCCTTCATCATAAAATCAAGGATATGGCCGTCTCCAGGGGCCATAGGCAGGCTCTGAATGTCATTGACATCGTGCCACTGCAGTTTGCCTTCCTCTGATTCTGATACATTTTGTCCTGTATAAGAATCAGCGACAAACGTAAACATCATCCACTCGGAGACAATGTGGTCACCGTCTTTAATAATAAAGGTAAAAACGCCTTTTAATTGAGGATTTATGATATAGATACCAGTCTCTTCTCTGTACTCTCTGATGACGGAGTCTCTGACTGATTCTCCGCTCTCCATCTTGCCGCCCGGCGCGACCCACCAGCCGCGTCTCGGCTTTTGCAGCAGAAGAACTTTGTCATCCGTCTGAAGCACACAATTTGTCACTCTTTGCAAGTACGTCACCTAACCTTCGTCCTGTCATCGTCTCTTTATTATACCGCTTCAAGATGCCTCCCACAATGAAGAGACATTGACAATCTTTTCTTCTATTTTACAGCATATTCTTTCGTTAATTCAGATGATTTTGCTGTAATTGGCATTCATCTTTTATTTTTGGACAAAAAAAGGACACGGATAACTGGAGAATCCGTGCCAAAAAAGTGTATTCATTATAAAAAGGGGGTCAATTACTTTATTAATCATAACCGAAAAGCATTACACATGTGTTACAGCGGAATTAAAACCCAGTAACGTAATGTGAAACTCGTATGACAGCCCTTTTTATTTTAAGGTTTTCAGCGTTTCTTGGAGCTCTTCAACATAATGCTGAACGCTTTGTGCCGCAATGCTTCCGTCTCCTGTAGCCGTTACGATTTGGCGCAGTGATTTTTCGCGAATGTCTCCGGCAGCAAAAATCCCTTCAACCTTAGTTTCCATGCGGTCGTTTGTTTCGATGTAGCCTTCTTCATTCGTAATGCCCAGGTTTTCAAACGGTTTAGATAGAGGAAGCATGCCGATGTAAATGAATACGCCATCTGTTTTGAATTCACTTTCTTCACCGGTTACCGTATCGACAAGCGTTACGTTACCGACTTTGCCGTTTTCCTCATGAATTTCTTTCACGGTTTTGTTCCATAGGAAGTCAACTTTTTCATTATCAAATGCTCTCGCTTGAAGAATGCTTTGCGCACGGAGTTTATCACGTCTATGAACGATCGTTACTTTGGAAGCGAAACGTGTCAGGTACACACCTTCTTCAACAGCAGAATCTCCGCCGCCGACAACAACAAGCTCTTTGCCTTTAAAGAAAGCCCCGTCACATACCGCGCAATAAGATACACCGCGTCCGCCCAATTCCTTCTCGCCAGGCACACCGATTTTTTTATACTCCGCACCTGCAGCAATAATGACGGCACGCGCTTTATATTCTTTTGAACCGGCTTTGACCACTTTGTACTCTTTGCCGTCAACGACTTCTTTAATATCGCCATAAGCGTATTCAGCACCAAATTTTTTCGCGTGTTCAAACATTTTGTTAGAAAGCTCAGGCCCAAGGATACTTTCGAATCCAGGATAGTTTTCTACATCTTCCGTATTGGCCATTTGTCCGCCGGGAATTCCTCTTTCAATCATTAATGTTGATAAATTCGCTCTTGATGTGTATACAGCGGCCGTCATCCCAGCAGGGCCCGCGCCGATTATAATCACGTCATAAATTTTTTCTTCTGACACACTATTCACTCCTTAAACCATCTTTTCAAGTTTGGGCTCTTTCTTATAAGATAAGAATCCCCATCAAACGTATTCCTTACCCATATCCTATAAAATCTCATGGTGATACGCTATTTTTTTGCTCAACACGATTAAATGTATTCGAAAAGGGTATATGTTAATAAAGAAAGAGCCTTCTGTTTATAGAAGGCCCTTGTCATATTTATTATTGAACAACACGTCTTACAACGCCTTTAAATGCTGCTTTCCAGTAAGGATTGCTCATAGAGTCAACAGATACGCCATGAGATGTATTGTCGTTTAGGAAAGTACCGTTTCCTAAGTAGATTCCTACGTGTCCGTTTGTTTTGTAAGTGTCAAAGAACACAAGGTCCCCGCGTTTCATTTCAGACGCGCTGACAGCTTGTCCTCTGCCAACTAACGTATCAGTTGTTGTTCCGCCTACAGGTCCAAGGTTAACACCTGCAGAAGCGTATGCCCAGCGTACGAATGATGAGCAGTCAAAAATACGGTTGTTGATATCAGATTGGCTGCGTCCGCCGCCAAACTTGTAAGGAGATTGTCCTACAATGCTTGAACCAACGCTGATCGCGCCTTCAATTCCGCCGGAGTTGCTGATAACAGTGCCGCCTGAATTGCTGTTTGAACCGCTGCTCTTCTTAGAAGATGAGCCGTTAGACGAACTGTTTGATGAACCGTTAGAAGAATTGTCTGAAGAATCATCAGATGAGCTTGCTTTCGCTGATTCAGTTGTAGCCGTTTGGCTGTCATCTGTTTGTGTTTCATCAGATGCTTTTTGTGCTTCTTCCTGCTTTTTGATCAAAGCAGCAGCTGCTTCTTGTTCTTTTTTGATGCGAGCTTGTTCAGCTTCAGTATTTGCTTTTTGATTTGCAAGTTCAGACGCTTCTGATTTTAATTCAGAAATCGCTTTAGCCGTTTTCTTTTGGCTTGCTTTTGCTTCGTCGAAAAGCTTGTCTTTTTCATTAAGCTGTTTATCAAGGTCTTTTTGCATTGTTTCTAATTTAGCCAATGCAGCTTGAACTTCTTTCAGCTTGTTATTCAAATCCGCTTCAGAATCTTCGAGCTTCGCTTTATCCTGCTCTTGCTGTTTGATTAAATCTTTGTCTGCGTCCACAATAGATGAGACCGCAGTCGCACGAGAGATAAAGTCACCAAAGCTTGTTGATCCTAGAAGAACATCTATGTATCCTTGAGATCCGCCGCTTTCCTGTAAAGAACGAACGCGTTTTTTCAGGATTTCATTGCGTTTTTCGATGCGTGCTTCTGTTTCTTTAATTTCTTTTTTCAGTTTTTTGATTTCTTCTTTTGTTTTATCATTTTCTTCTTTTTTATCTTCGATCTTGTTGCTTGTATCAAGCGCCTTAGCGTTAATGTCTTGCAGTTCTTTTTCAATCTTTGATTGATTTTCCTGAAGCTCAGTTAATTCTTTTTCCTTCGCTTCAATGCTGGATGCAACCTCAGATTGCTTGCTTTCGATTTTTTGTTTCTTTTCATCTAATGTTTCCGCCGATGCAGTTTTACTTGTAAATGGGATCAAAAAACTGCTTGTCCCGATGACGGAAGCCAAACCAAGTGTAATTAAACTCTTTCTCACTTTTTATATCCTCCCTTTTACTGTGAACCTGTCCTCATTTGGAATCGTATTTTGAACATCAAGTTTCGTTCCTCATACTCTACGAGGAATGATGGTTGTTTATGGTTAATTATTCTGTGCATCTCTTATTCTGGTTGTATAGCGTTTATTTCACATCATATGTAAAAAACACTAATTCCTTATGTACGAGAATCATTATACCATCAAGTTTCGACAAATTAGCGATAAATTTTATTACATTTATGTTTCAAACAGATGTCAAGCCACACATCATTTGTCATTTTTCTTAAGCGTGTAAAAAAACTGTCGATATTATTTTCTTAATATAATCTATCAAACAAAAAAAGAGTCGATTAAACAAATCGACTCTTCAAAATATACTATTCTAGAATATCATCAATATATTTCATATATTTCGTCAACGTTGCCGGAGAGATGCCAAATCGGGCTGCTGTGTCTTTTTTCGTGTCTTGCTTGCCATGGGCTTCTTTCCAAATATAACAGATCGCTGCCGCCCAGCCTTTCTCATTCTTCAACGGAGCGGCTGCGCGGATTTGCTGGATGACATGGAAAACCCAGCAGCTCATGACTTCTGTTGTCATCTCTTCTTTTTCAGCTTGCTCTAATAATTTGACCGTTTGATAGGCGAACAGCGCATCCTCTGAAACGTCGGCTGCCACAGAGTCTCCATTCAAAAGCAGCTTTACAAACTGATTTTCAAAAGGAGCGGTAATTCTCTTTGAGCGTATTACCGCTTCAAGATGCTCCGTTTCTCCCTTTGTACTGCTGATATAATAGGCTGCGAGACGCTGTTCTACAGATGAAGGAAGTGCTTCCCTTCGCTCAACCCAAGGCGCAGGGCGGTCTTCTCCGGGATATTGCGACTCGACTTTTCTCCAGATCGTCTCGGCAAAGTCGGTATGCCCCGTAAAATAAGCAGAGCACGAGAGCCAGTAAAAGAATGTGTCGTCACCTTCAAAGCCGGTTTTATATAATGATTTGAGCCATTTATACCCAAGCTCGTAACGGCCGACAAGCGCCAAGGTAGCACCCAGTTTATAACGCTGTTCCAACAGCATTGGATAGACATTAGAAAGCTGCTCACTCAATTCCGCCACTTTTTCATCTTCTCTTTCATAATAGTAGAAAACGAGAAGATTGCATAAAGCGTGAAGATTTCCTTCATTATGAGAAAGCACTTCATACGCGGTTTGCTTCGCTTTTACAACGTTTCCGGAATAGAAATAGGCAAGCGCCAGATTGTTGTATGCTGACCAAAGCTCCGGATATTCAGCTGTGATTTCCTCAAGCGCGGCAACCGCTTCAGCAAGCTGGCCGCTTTCCAGCAATGATTTTGCCCGATCCTGTTTCATCAGCAGTTCATCCTGATCATACAACGAATCCTCAATGCCATCGTCCCCTAGATCGAGCAAATCAAGCAGACTATCGTTTTCTTCCGCGAATTCACCGTCCGGGTCCGCATCAGAATATGCGGCCGCTTCTTTATAAGCTTCTTGAAAGAGCCCCAAGTGGGCAAAGTTGTTCGCTTTAAAGTAATGGCACTCCGGCATTTCGGCCTCCAGATTAGCCATGATATAGTCAAGAAGATCGTTCGACTCTTGATACTGGCCCATTTCCGAGTAAATGACCGCAAGCTGTGAAAGCATCTCTGAATCCTCCGGCTCCAAATGAACCGCGCGCTGAATCAGTTTGCTTGCCCGCTTCAGATTGCGCTCTTTATACGCTTTCAAACCTTTATGAAAAAAATATTGTCCATCTTGAAGCAGCTGGACAATTTGTGCGTGATTTTTATGTTCAGAAGTGTGTTTTCCCACAACTACCCTCCGTTTTATACAATATTACCGTCAGTAGTATACCATAAATCGTAAGCCCCTCAATAGTTCAAAAGGAAGGATTGGGAAATTCCCTCCTCTTTTTTATTGGCTGATTCGACCAAAATTTACCCGGCTTTGTTTTCTAAATCCGCGTTCATTTTCAGCTGCTGTTCAGCAAAATCCCGATAAAGATCATGGGAAGCCATTAATTCATGGTGTGTTCCACGACCGGTAATTTCCCCTTTTTCAACAAACAAAAGCTGGTCCGCGTCTACAACGGTAGATAGGCGGTGAGCGATAACAATTGTTGTGCGGCCCTCCATCAGCACCTCAAGCGCCTGCTGAACTGACTTTTCAGATTGGCTGTCAAGGCTTGAAGTGGCTTCATCAAGCATAAGAATGCTTGGGTTACGGAGAAGCGCTCTCGCAATTGCGATTCTTTGCCTTTGTCCGCCTGACAGCATGATGCCGCGTTCGCCCACTTCTGTATCAAGCTGATTCGGCAGCTCCTTTATAAAATTGAGGGCATAGGCCATTTCCGCGGCTTTTTCGATCTCATCATCTGTTACATCTCGTTCTAATCCGTAGCAAATATTTTCTCTGATTGTCCCCGACATTAACGGGCTTTCCTGTGATACATATCCGATATGCTCCCGCCACGATTCAAGCGAATAAGTGTCAATCGGCTCGTCCCCCAGCCGAATAGCCCCTGCAGTCGGAGAATAAAAGCGTTCAAGCAGCTTAAACAGCGTCGTTTTTCCCCCGCCGCTCGGACCGACGATCGCTGTCACTTTCCCTGCTTCAATGACGGCACTGATCTCTTTTAAGATTAGCTGATCGGGCTTATATCCAAAAGACACGCGATCAAGCTGGATAGGCAGATGCGCATTTTCGATTTGTTTTCCCGTCACTGTATCTTCCTCTTCCTCTGCCAAGATCTCAATCATTCGTTCTGTTGCACCGATTGATTTTTGCAGCTGTGTAAAGAATGTTGTAATTTGGCCCATCGGCATAATAATTTGGAACAAATATAAAATAAAAGCCACGAGCGCTCCGGCCGTGAGCTCGCCTGAAGATACCTGCATGCCGCCATATCCGATGACTGCGACAAGGGCTGCCATTAACACGAGTGAGATAAGCGGGCCGACAAGTGATTGAACCTTAGCTTCTCGAACGCCAAGCTTAAATAATGAGGAAATCCCCGTTTTCCCGCGTCCATATTCGACATCCTCCGCATTTGAAGCTTTAACAAGTCTAATTTCCGGGAGAATTTGATTCAGCAGGCCTGTAAAGCGGGCCGTTTCATCTTGTGTTTCCCGTGAAATGGAGAACATTTTCCTTCCAATCGGCACCAAAATAAGAGCGGCCAGCGGAACGACCACTAACACAAGCAGTGTCAGCTTCCAGTTCATAATAAACAAGATTGTCAATGATCCAATGACAGAAATGATGCCTGTAATAAATCCGCTGATATGGGTTGTAATCAATTCTTTGACAACCATCGTATCGTTCGTTACACGGCTGACTGTTTCTCCGGAAGCATTTGTATCGAAATAAGAGACAGGCAGCTTAATTAATTTCTTCCATAATAAATCCCGCAGCCCGGAAATGATTTTTTGTCCATTATAGTTAAGCGCATAGGTGGCATAAGCGCTTAAACCCGCCTGAACGAAAAACACCAGCGCGATCAAACCGATTTGCGTGCCTGACAGATTTGACATAGAAAAACCATCGACAAGCTGCTTCGTTAATAATGGAATGAGCAGGCTGACCAGCGTGGTTACTACACTGAGGGCAAGCGCAAAGGCGAGCTTTCCATAAGAAGGATTGGTCCGTCTTACTAAGGCAAAAAAGGGTTTCAATTTACTTTTAGATTTTTGTTTCTGGGTTGGCATATATTTTCCTCCTGTTTCAGCGTTCAGAAAGGTGAAAAGTCATAGCAAAAGGATGATTTTTACTCTTTCTCAATCATATCAATGGCGAGAGACTTTTTCAGTATATTTTTGCCGTGGTGAAAATAAAAGATCTCCCACTCATTGTTTGAATAGGAGATTTTTTATGTTAGACATCTTTCACTGGCTTCTTTTTTCTGTAAGTCAATGTTACATCCTGCTGCCGCAGGTCTTCAATTATCATTTTGTACCGATCCACTTTTGCGGTATGTTCTTCTTTTATCATCTGAAGGGCAGCTTTTCGTTTTTCGCTTTTCGACTCAAGTTCTTCTTTTATTTTTTTTACAATCAACCCTTTTTGCCCCTTGATTTCCTCTTTTAATGAAGTCTCAAATTTCTTTGTCAGGCTGAGAAAGTCGTTGATCGGTTGATTGAGGGCGCCCGCTTTCCCCTTCATTTCATCTTTGGTCAGAAACATATAGGTGGTTGATACAATTTCTGTTTCACTTTCTGAAAATAAGGAAGTCACTCTTCATATTCCTCCTAAGGCTGAAAATCAAATAACTGAGAAATCATTTCTTCTTTTTCAAACAGCTTTTCAATACTCTCGCGGATATTTTTGATAAAATCTCTTTTTTCTGTTGTCTGTTTTTTTAATTCAGCAACAATTCCATCATTAGCAGGAAGCGCACCTGTGTGGAATGATTCATGAACTGAGATTTTCTCCAATTTATCGAATGTGTGGCTGAAACCAGCTGCAAGCCGGAATTGAAGGTCGAAGGCATAATGCGAAGGGTTTTCTTCCATATGATGAATCGCCGTGGTGATCGCCTGTTTTTTGTCTATGAAGTCTTCATCTATTTCCTGACTGTAAACCTTCTGGTACTGAGAAATCGCATCTTCCATATCTTCAACGATTTTCATACCGTTTTGATAGATTCTGACAGCGGATGAGAGATTGACTTGAATTGTTTCTCCCGAGCCGCTCTTGCCTGTAAAATAAATATCTGAGCCTTTATAGCTGAAGCCTTTTTCCTTCGACAAGGCGTTGAGCATTTGAACGATGCTGTGGCCGTCGACGATGAGTTTTAGTGCGTCTTTTGTTTCTGTGTCGAGTGTTTCAAATGCATCTTTTAATTCATTAACACTACCTATTAACTCACAGACATAATAAACAATTGCAACTATATTATTAGTAGAAAGCGCGTATTTTAACTGTTTATATTGAATTTCTATATCGCCTATCTTATTATTAACTATTTTTAACTGTTTTTTGATACTCTTCTTTTGCGTCTCATTAATGTACCCATTCTCTTCAAGCTGATCCACAACTGTTCCGCTATTATTCAAGATAGTATGAAAGAATTTGATAAAGGCCGGCATTTTTTCCCCGATATTTTTAACCATTACCTGTATGTCACCAAACCGGTCTTTCACTATTTTCCCTTTCGCCATATTTCCATCAGCACTAATAATACTGCCGACAAGCTCTGCATCTATCCCAGTCGAAGCCATGACAAATCCGTTTAACCCACCTTTTTTATATTCTTCCGAATACTTCCGTAAAAAAGTTTGGATAGAGCGGACTTCCTCATCAGGAATCTTATCTATAATGCTTCTGATTCCTTTGACATCTGTATTTGTATCTTTCATCTTTACATTGCCAAATGTAATAAAATCAGCCTTTCCGCTGACACCATAAAGCGGGTCATCTTTGGAAATACGCTGGGTGATGTTTGCTGTGACGCCTTTGTCATTGTAGTATTGGGTGATTGCTTTTTTTAGGTCTTCTTTGCGGACATTTTCAAGTTCATCAGTATTCAGAACATTAAATTTATTGATCATAGCATCAAGTAAATCTTTATCAGCTTGTAACAAATGATTTACACTAACCTGAGCACCGTTTACCCCATATACTTCATCAAACTCTCCATCTATTAACTGAACCATTACCTGGTTGTTATTTGCAAGTGAATGCCCAAGAGCGTAAGTATGTAGCTCATCAGAATTTCCAGCTCTTTTCTTTGCTTCCTTAGTAAATTCTCTCGTTGCTCTGTATTGGCTACTGTCGATCCCTAAGAAAAGGCCAAAAAAATTATAAGACCAATCCTCGTTATCAGCACTACCCTCCGAAATAATATGAAGTTGGTCTATTTGATTTTTACTATCTTTTATATATATTGCCGTACCATCATAACCCGATTCTTTTATTGACTTATCTTTTTGGTTATTTTTCTTAATCAGTTCTTTAGATGTATAAATCTCAATATCCTTAGGAAGATTTTGATTAGTTTCTTCTTTATAGATCCTGCGGACTTCCGCTTCAAATTCTACTTTTGCTTCCTTTATTTCTTTAGGATTATTTGATGCAAACTTTTTTTTATAATCATACTCTAAATTTATTAACCGCAGTTTTACATTTTCATTTGAAAATATATTATTGTTAGCCATCTTTCCCCTCCTTATTTAAAAAGGTGATAGATTTTACGAGCTTTTTAACCTGATCTCCTAAGTTATCTTTGTCTAACGTACAAGGCTTATCATTATTTGGGCATCTAAACATAAACGAAAACACAATCCCTCGTTGGTCTTTCTCAGTAGATTTAATATAACCGAAGTATCTGTACGAAAAATTATATTTATTTTTATCGTTTTCAAAATTATTTTTCTTGTAGGCGATATAAATATCTTTACCTTCGCTCTCTAGTTTTTCAAAATTACCATTATAACCATTTTCACTACTAATTTGGTCTAACATTGTCTCAGGATTGTTAATAAAAGTTACTCCTTGATAATACTCTATTTGTGCATTTAGCATTTTATTTTTTGTTTTTTCATAGCTATCAAATGCGATGATTTCTTCATTTTCATCACGGCTAGACAAATAGCTTGAATACTTCCCATTCTCCGGAAACAACATCCTAAACCCTTTCAGCTTAGATTCAAGCAAATAATACCCCGGCTCTTCTTCTTTCGTTGACACCATGTACTCTCTCGTTTTCTCGTCCTGAAACGCCGGAACTTGCGGCAGGTCTTTTGGATCCATGTCTTTTGGTTTTACGGCTTCTGTTTTATTGTCATTTGTGGTGTTTTTATCGTTGTCATGCATACTGCATCCTCCTGTCAGGGCAAGTAATAAGCTGAAGCAAATACATATGATCTTTTTCATTACGAACCTCCACGGGTTTTGTGAGAATAGAATTCTATTTTCGTCCCGAAAATAATTCTATTGACCTGGTTAAGAAATGATTATTTTATCCTCTTTCATGTTACATCATGGCTGAATTTGGATAAATAGGAAATCTGACTCTGTTTCGTTCTCTTTTCATTAACAAATCAAGCAAAACATCACAAACACATCAAAATACCTATTTCTTTTTTCATAAAATCGTTTATCATACGGCTCTTACTTAACCTCTTCATCTTTATAGTAGGTAAATCGAAACGAATACTCTATTTCCCGATAATTCTCTATAAGAAAAACTATTCTTTCCCTCTACATCATCAAAAGCCTTTTTCTTTTGAGCAGATATCTCTCTTTCTTCGTATTTTCCTTTACATATCGCCAAAGGTAGTAGAGTTTATTATTTTTTTAACTTTTTCTTCATTGTCTTTCGGGTTTTGTTTACATGTATTTGCATTGGCGGAGCAGCTAAACATAAAAGAATATTCCATCCCTAAATAATTTTGTTTTTTCAATTTTATATAACCAAGGAAGATATAAGATGGTTTCTCTTCTTTGTCAAAGTTTTCTTGTTTTGAGGCAAAGTAAATATCTTTATCCTTCGTTTCTAATTTCTCAAAATCGCCTTTGTATTCATTTTTACCGCTAATAATATCCAACATATTCTCCGGTTCGTTTATAAACGATTCATTTTGATAGAACTTTACTGAAGCATTCATTACTATATTCGTTTTTTTATTAAAGCTATCAAAAAATAGTGACTCGTTTGTCTTTGAAGTTTCAGAGTCGGAATACTCCGCATCCTCCGGAAACAACATCCTAAACCCTTTCAGTTTAGACTCAAGCAAATAATACCCTGGCTCCTCTTCTTTCGTTGACACCATGTACTCTCTCGTCTTCTCATCTTGAAACGCCGGAACTTGCGGCAGGTCTTTTGGATTCATGTCTTTTGGTTTTACAGTTTCTGCGTTATTGTCGTTCATACTGCATCCACCTGTCAGGACAAGTAATAAACTGAAGCAAATCAAGATGATCTTTTTCATTATAAACCTCCACGGGTTTTTTGTTGTTTCTTCAAACCTTGCCTAAGGGTTTGTATAACTTCACTTGCATGAATTGAGGCAGACAATTATTAATAGTTATACTCTAAATCTATTAGCCCAACTTTACGCCTTCATCCTCATTCTCCATCTTATTTCTCCTTTTTATCTATTAAAAGGTGATAGAATTAATTAATTTCTCAACTTTATTTTTAGCCTTTTCTTCATCTAAAGAGCATGGTTGATTTTCATTTTTGCATCCGAAAGTAAAGGCGAATTCAACTCCTAGGTTATCTTCTTCTGTAGATTTCACATATCCAAAGTAACTGTATGAATAATTATATTTTCTTTCAATATCCTCAAAGATGTCTTTTTTCTTAGCAAAGTAGATGTCCGTGTTCTTTTTACTGCTTTTTTTATATTCACCTTTATAATCATTTTTCCCACTTACAATATCTAGCATTGTTTCAGGTTCGTTCACAAAGCTTTCTTCTTTGTAGAATGTTACATGCCCATCAAACATTACATTGGTGTCTTCATCATAACTATTAAATCCGATACTTTCTTTATTTTTCCCAGTTAACGATGATCTTCTTGCTAGATATTTAGCATCTGCTGGAAACAACATCCTAAACCCTTTCAGCTTAGATTCAAGCAAATAATACCCTGGCTCCTCTTCTTTCGTTGACACCATATACTCTCTCGTTTTCTCGTTCTGAAACGCCGGAACCTGCGGCAGGTCTTTTCGATTCATGTCTTTTGGTTTTACAGTTTCTGCGTTATTATCTTTTGTGTTGTTTTTTTCATTGTTGTTCATACTGCATCCGACTGTCAGGGCAAGTAATAAGCTAAAGCTGATCAAGATGGTCTTTTTCACGACGAACCTCCAATAGGTTTAACTAATCAATATTACTGATCCAATTGAAAAGTGATTCTGTGTAAACTTTTCTTTATAGTCATACTCTAAGTTAATTATAAAGAGCTTTATATTTTCGTTCATGAAAACATTCTTATTGTCCATCTCTACTCCCCTTCTTATAAAAGATAATAGAATGAATGAGAGTATCAGTTCTTTCTCTTGCTTGATCTCCATTCAAAGCACAGGGTTGATCAACCTTTTTACAACGAACTATAAAAGAATATACTATTCCCAAGTACTCTTCATCACTAGATTTTATATATCCAAAATAACGAAAGGAATAATTGTATTTACGATCACTGTTTTTAAAAGTGCTTTTTTTTGATGCAGTATATACTATTTTCCCGTCAGTTTTTTCTTTCTTAAATTCACCTTTGTAACCATTCTCATTACTAATTTGGCGCAACATTGTCTCTGGATTATTAATAAAAGAAGATTTGTTATAGTAGCTAATTTGTGCATCTAAGAGTATATTTGATTTTTCATTATAGCTTTGAAATCCTATCGATTCGCTATTCTTTCCATTTGATGTGGAATAATTAGGAAGATACTCGCCATCCTCCGGAAACAACATCCTAAACCCTTTCAGTTTAGACTCAAGCAAATAATACCCTGGCTCCTCTTCTTTCGTTGATACCATGTACTCTCTCGTCTTCTCGTCCTGAAATGCCGGAACCTGCGGCAGGTCTTTTGGATCCATGTCCTTTGGTTTTACGGCTTCTGTGTTATTGTCTATTGTGTTGTTTTTTTCTTTGTTGTTCATACTGCATCCGACTGTCAGAGTAAGTAATAAGCTGAAGCAAAGCAAGATCATTTTTTTCATGACGAACCTCCACGCGTTTAACTGATAGATTGTTACAACATAATTATTTAGTTCTAGCCGTATTACAATATAGAATCATACTGAAAAAAGACCGCCGCGTTCTATCGGCAGTCTTGACCAGACATGATTGTTACTCTTTTTTCGAATAAAATACTCTGGATATAAACAGGCCAATGACCCCTAACAAGATGAATAAGACCGCTCTCCAAACAATATCAATCGAAGCAGAATCTATTAAAATTATTTTGGCAAGTGTAATGAATAAAAAGATCAGCCCAATTCGGTTCCATGTCTTGTCTTTGGTTGCGTAATAAACAGCATACATCACAATGACAAATATAAACCAAGACAGGGATACTCCGACGTTTACTGATACGCCGTCAATCCTATCCGACATCCATATGGATAATTTGCTGAAGAATACAAGCAGCAGCAATGAAACAGCGGACGAAACAACGATTGTGATTTGTTTATAATGTATTTTCTTCGAATACAGATAGCCGCCAAATAGTGAGCAGATCAGCAGCAGCCAAGAGACAATGCTGAGAACGTGTAATGAACGTGCCGGGTATTGTATGAGGCCGCAGGCTGCCTGTAATAATACAATCACTCCGGCAATGCCGATCAACCAGCTTTTTTTGCGGTATGACACGTAACACATCATGATTCCTTGTAAGGTGAATATGATGTACAGCAAGCTCACATTTTCAGCTAATCCATCCGCTGCCAATACATTAAAATAAATCATAGAAATGAGAAAAAACGTAAGTTTGATTTCGGCAAATTCTTTACTTTTCCATAAGCTTAACAACAGGTAAAACACAAATGCAGCAGTATAAAAAGCGTATAAGGCTGTATCGTTTTTCATGTACAGGACAACCCCTGTAATGAAAACGACAAAAGCTCCGATTGTAACAGCTGTGAGATAGACAGCTTTTTTAAATTGGCTGTTCGATCGTAAGGCTGATAGGATCGTAATCGCCTGCTGTAGGATAAATACAGCAAGTGTCCAACCCGTCACCTGCGCATCTGTAAATGATAAGAAAGCAAAAATCGCTAATATGAAAGCATAGTTTGCTATATTCCATGCTACACTGTACTTTTGTTTAACTGTCTCATATATTAAGCCTGCGAAAACCAATGACTCATATACATAAAAGATGTATTCATTTCCTTGTTTCCCGCCAAATAAAAAAGGATACAAGTAAACACCTGCGACGATAATCGCAATCAGTGTTTGTGATCGGTATTTTCTTGATATGTACACACCACCCGCAACGCCTGCAGCAAGAAGGATCATCGTAAGCGGCGTCGGTATAATCTGGTACAGCATGTTACCCGCAAACAAAGAAACAATATAGACAATAATACTGCCCGCCAATAATGAACTGCCCAATACACTGGCATTTTTCTTATGTGACCTGCTCCCGAGAACATATAGCACAATAGAGACAATAAGTCCTGCCCCTACCCTCATATATGCGTTGATCCAGCCTTTTTCTGCAGCTGCCACAAATGCCCAAATCATACCAAGAAGAAAAACAAAAATAAAGATCTTCGGAAGCCAATTTCCCGCCATGTTTTCTAAAGTGCGGTTCTCTTTTCGCGGAGCCGGCGTCTTTTGTGGAACTTCGGTTTCCTTTTTGATTTTTGGGTGCTCTTCCGTTTTGACTACTGTTTGTTCTTTCTTGCCAGCAGCGAGATATGCGATCTCCCTTTTGACACTTTCCAGTTCTAGTTCCAAACGTCCAACTCTTTTGTTCAGTTCATCAATTTTTTCGTTCACCATTCTCTCCTCATTTTTCGAATAATTAGCAGCCGCTTTTTCATACTATGTCTTTTCCTCACTATCCTGACCGGTTTGTATAAAATAATCCTAAAGACCTGATATCCATTTGGGATTTTCATTCTTAGTCATGTTACATCATGGGAAATTTTCGTTAAATAGGAAATTCGATTGGTTTTTTCATTTCTTCTATTAGGACAAGACAAATGGTTCAGCTGCCACAAATACATAAAAAAGGAGCTGACATATGAGCAGCTCCAATCCTTTTATTTTTCAGAATGGCGTTTTTTCAATACATCAAGCACATCATCCAGCGGCAAGGCTTGTTCTCTGAGCAGGACAAGCAGGTGATACAGCAGGTCTGCCGCTTCCCATTTGAGTTCCTCATGATCCCGGTTTTTCGCGGCGATGATGACTTCGGATGCTTCTTCTCCAACTTTTTTCAAAATCTTATCGACGCCTTCACGGAAGAGGTACGTGGTGTAAGCACCTTCAGGCATTTCCGCTTGGCGTTCGGCGATTACGCGCTCCAGTTCGTTCATGATGCCGAATCGGCCCGCGGCCTGTTCTTCTGTTTGTTCCTTTGTAAAACAGCTGTAGCTGCCAGTGTGGCATGCCGGGCCTGACGGTTCTACGAGTACGAGCAACGCGTCCTGGTCGCAGTCATACCGGATACCTTTGACGGCTTGCGTGTTCCCTGAGATTTCTCCTTTATGCCATAGCGCTTGGCGTGAGCGGCTGTAAAACCATGTTTCCTTCGTTTCCAGCGTTTTTTCGTACGATTCCTTGTTCATATAGGCAAGTGTCAGCACTTCTTTGCTTGCCGCATCCTGCACGATGGCAGGAATTAATCCGTCCTCATTAAAACACAGTTCATCTGCCTGTTTCATCTCACATTCACCCCGTACTCTTTCAAGTATGATTTCACTTCTTTAATTGATGTTTCTTTATAATGAAAAATTGAGGCGGCCAGCGCAGCGTCGGCTTCCCCTTTTGTAAAAGCCTCAAGCATATGCTGCGCGCTTCCCGCGCCTCCCGAGGCGATAACAGGGACGGGGACAGCTTCAGAAACAAGCTTTGTCAGCCTGTGGTCAAACCCTTTTTTCTCACCGTCAGAGTCCATGCTTGTCAGCAATATTTCTCCTGCCCCGCGTTTGACGCCTTCTTTTGCCCACTCGGTGACTTCCCAATCTGTTTTCTTTCTGCCGCCGTGCGTGTAGACCTTATATGTGTCAGATTCTTTGTCATACTTGGCATCGATGGCAAGTACGATGCATTGAGAACCGAAAAACTCGGCTCCTTCTGTAATCAGCTCAGGGCGGAGAACAGCTGCCGTGTTCACCGACACTTTGTCCGCTCCGGCACGCAGAATCGTTTTCATATCACTGAGCTGATTGATGCCGCCGCCGACTGTAAACGGAATCGCAAGCTTCGCGGCAACCTGCTCCACGACGTCAACCATCGTTTTTCGTCCTTCATGCGAGGCGGAGATATCAAGAAAGACCAGTTCATCCGCACCTTCCCGGTCGTACACTTCGGCAAGTTCAACCGGATCACCGGCATCCTTCAATTCGAGAAATTGAATTCCTTTGACAACGCGCCCTTCTTTGACATCAAGACATGGAATAATCCGTTTTGTGATCATTTGCGCTTCACCCTTTCAAGCGCCTCACTCAGCGTAAACTGATTGGTGTACAGCGCTTTTCCGATGATCGCTCCAGAGACGCCATCCGCCTGATAGCGGGCGAGGGCTTCGAGATCCGCGACAGAGCTGACTCCGCCGGACGCGATCACCGATTTCCCCGTTTCCTTAGCAAGCTCGACCGTGCTTTGAACATTTGGGCCTGACAGCATTCCGTCTGTTGCGATGTCAGTAAAAATAAAGACTTCCGCACCTTCATTGGCCAGCTCTTTGCCCAGTTCAGCTGCCTTAAGGGTTGATGTTTCCAGCCATCCCTCTGTTGAAACAAAACCGTTTCTCGCATCCAGTCCGATGGCAATCTTCTCACCATATTGTTTCAGCATTTTTTTGACAAACGGAGGATTAGAAACTGCTGAACTTCCCAGGATCACCCGATCGACTCCTGCTGATAAATATTCATAGACGTCATTTTCAGAACGGATCCCGCCGCCGATTTCAACGTTCAGATTCAGCTTTTGCGCAATCTCAATCACATGGCGGTCATTCACTCTTTTCCCTTCTTTGGCCCCGTCGAGATCAACGAGATGGATCCATTCGGCACCCTCTCTCGCAAATAACGCAGCCATGTCGTACGGTGAATCGCCATATATCGTTTCCTTATTATAATCCCCTTGAACAAGGCGGACACATTTGCCGTTTCTCATATCAATTGCCGGATATAATGTAAAAGCACTCATTTTTTCACCTTCTGTTCTGCTGCCATTTTCGTGAATTGGGTTAAGATGGACATTCCGACCGTGCTGCTTTTTTCCGGGTGAAATTGGGCGCCGAAGACGTTCCCTTTTCCGACTACTGCAGGCACTCGCACACCATAATCGGCGCTTGCCAGAAGCGCATCCCCCTCCATCCCGTCAACGTAATAAGAATGAACGAAGTAAGCGTAGCCTTGTTCTGTTTCAGACAGCAGCGGAGATTCGTTATGAAAGGAAAGGCGATTCCAGCCCATATGCGGAACCTTCAGCTTGTTTCCTTTTTCATCTTCTGCTTTCAGCCTGACTGCTTTTCCTTTTAGCAGCCCGAGCCCTGAAGCGGTGCCGTTTTCTTCGCTTTCTTCAAATAAAAGCTGCATGCCAAGGCAGATCCCGAGAAGCAGCCTTCCCTCTGAGACCATATCGTGAATCAATTGATCGAGCTTCGTGTGGCGCAAATTGTCCATCGCGTCTCCAAATGAACCGACTCCCGGCAAAATGAAGGCATCGGCTTCTTTCAGCGCCTCGGGCTTTTCAGAAACAAAATACGGCACGCCGACACGTTCAAGCGCCTTTGAGACACTGTATAAATTGCCCATTCCATAATCTATTACGCCGATCATTTACAGCATCCCTTTCGTTGACGGTATTCCTTTAACACGCGGATCGATCATTGTCGCTTCATCAAGCGCGCGCCCCAGCGCTTTAAAAACAGCTTCAATCATGTGGTGTGTGTTTGTGCCGTAATGAACGATGACGTGCAGGTTCATCCGGGCTTCAAGCGCCAGCTTCCACAAAAATTCATGTACAAGCTCCGTGTCGAAAGTTCCGACTTTTGCCGCCGGGAAGTCAGCGCGCATTTCCAAGTGCGGGCGGTTGCTTAAATCAATCACAACTTGAGCAAGTGCCTCATCCATCGGCACAAACGCCGAGCCATAGCGTTTGATTCCTTTTTTATCACCCAACGCTTCAAGCAGCGCCTGTCCTAAGCAGATGCCGATATCTTCAGTCGTGTGGTGATCATCTATATCAACATCGCCTTTTGCGTTTATGGAAAGATCGAATTGGCCGTGTTTCGTGAATAAATCCAGCATGTGTGTCATAAACGGCACGTCTGTTTTGATATCCGCTTGTCCCTCGCCGTCTATTGTGAATGCCAGCTCAATATCTGTTTCGTTTGTTTTTCTGGCGCGTTCCGCTTTTCTCATTTAGAATTCCTCCGTTCTCTCGCTTCAATTGATCTGGCATGGGCTTCTAACCCTTCCAGTCTGGCAAAAGCCGCGATGCTTTCGGCATGTTCTTCAAAAGCTGATTGGCTGTAAGAAATAATGCTCGATTTCTTTTGAAAATCCGTTACGTTTAAAGGACTTGAAAATCTGGCTGTTCCGTTTGTCGGGAGCACATGGTTTGGCCCGGCGAAATAATCACCGACAGGCTCAGGGCTGTATCTGCCTAAGAAAATCGCACCCGCATGTTTGATGCTGCCAAGCAAAGCTTCCGGAGACTGTGTGAGGATTTCTAAATGCTCTGGCGCGAGCGTATTGACGGTATCAATCGCTTCATCCATTGTGTCTGCCACATAGATACAACCGTAATCACTCACCGAAGCTTCCGCTATTTCTCGTCGCGGCAAGGTTTTCAGTTGCTCATTCACCTCGGCTGAAACCGCCTCGGCCAGTGCCATGGAATCTGTGACAAACACACATGAGCTGAGCTTATCGTGTTCCGCCTGCGAAAGCAGGTCGGCCGCAACTTCATGCGGTATCGCTGTTTCATCAGCCAGCACGACGATTTCACTAGGTCCGGCAATCATATCGATATCGACATCACCGAACACCTCCCGTTTGGCAAGCGCGACATAAATGTTGCCGGGACCCGTGATTTTATCCACTGGCTCAATGGTTTCTGTTCCGTATGCTAACGCCGCGATTGCCTGAGCCCCGCCCATTTTGTAAATGTCTTTTATGTCAAGCTCAGCAGCAGCAACCAAAACCCCCGAAGACAGCCGACCGTCTTTTCCCGGAGGCGTGACGAGAACGATTCTTTCAACGCCCGCTACGAGCGCCGGAATCACATTCATCAAAACAGATGAAGGGTATGCGGCCGTTCCCCCTGGCACATATACACCGGCGGAATCAAGCGCCGTCACCTTCTGTCCCAGCATTGTGCCGTCCTTTCTGTGATAAAACCAGGAGGATTGCAGCTGTCTTTCATGATATTCCCTAATATTTTCGATTGCCTGCCTAATCACTTGAAGAAGATGTGAATCCAGCGAGGTGTATGCCTCCTCAATTTCCTCTTTTGTGACGAGCGGGCTGTTTATATCGATCCCGTCAAATTTCGCTGTATAGCTGCGGACCGCCTGATCACCATTTGCCTTTACATCTTCAATAATGGACCGGACCGTCTTTCTTTGCTCTTCCGTTCCTGCATCGATGGAACGCTTGAGAGAAAGCCGCTCTGCTCCGCTGATGGTTTTGATCTTCATTTTGCCGTTTCTCCTTCCACAACAAGAGATAGGCGGGATGCCATTTCGTCAATCACATCGTCTTTCATTCGATAGCTTACCGGGTTGACAATAAAGCGGGAGGTAATGTCACAAATGTGCTCCATTTCTACAAGCCCATTTTCTTTCAGCGTCTGTCCTGTGGAAACAATGTCCACTATCCGATCTGCAAGTCCAATGAGGGGGGCCAGCTCAATTGAACCGTTGAGCTTAATGATCTCGACCTGTTCTCCCTGCTCTCTGAAATAACTGGAGGCCACATTCGGATACTTTGTCGCGATTCGTGGCGCTACGCCGCTCGAGTCTGTATTCGGAAGTCCGGCGACTGCCAAGTGGCATTTGCTGATGTTCAAATCCAGGACCTCATACACATCGCGCTCTTCCTCCAGCATGACATCCTTGCCCGCAATTCCGACGTCTGCCACGCCATGCTCCACATACGTGGTTACGTCCATCGGCTTCGCTAATATGAAACGAAGATTTTCCTCCGGCACATCGATGATCAATTTTCTTGAATCTTCAAACTCCTCAGGGAGCTTGTAGCCCGCCTCCCTCAGCAGCCCTGCCGCTTCTTCAAATATCCGGCCCTTTGGCATCGCCATTGTGAGTAACTTACCCATTTTGCTCTTCCTTTCTGGCACCGATAAAATAAGTGACGTTTGCAAAAGATTTTGTCATCTGGTCGATATTTTCTATTCCCGATAAATCTTGAAGAACCACTTTGTTCCCTTTCATCCGTTCTTCATTCGCATAAGCGATGGCTTGCGCCCGCTGCTCTTTGCTGAAAATAACAGCATCTATATCACAAGGTTCGTCTTTCATATGAAGGGCTTCAATCAGCCGGTCGATCCGAAGCCCAAAGCCTGTTGCCGGAGCAGGTGAATCAAAATGGCCCAGCAGCTTGTTATAACGGCCGCCGCTTCCAATGACAAAACCGACATTCTCAGCGTACACTTCAAATAAAATCCCTGTGTAATAGCTCATGTGGCTGACCATATTCAGGTCCAGGCGGACATTTTCCGTACACCCGTAATCCTCAAGAATATCCCACAGCGCCTTCAGCTCATCAACCACGCTTTTTCCTTGTGCAGAATCGACGATTTCCTCAGCACGTCCACATACTTCTTTGCGACCCCGCAATTCAAGGAGCTCAAGCAGCCTGCTTTTATCAATGGAGGAAAGCGGGAGAGATTTGACATGCTCTCTGTAGCCGACGTAGTTCTTTTCATATAAGAACCTCCGCAGCACATCAGCCCGTTCAACGTTTCCGAGCACCTCAACAAACAAAGCATCCGCAATACCGGCATGGCCGATGGCAATTTTAAAGGATGCCAGCCCAGTGTTTTTTAATGCACCGACGACTAAAGCAATAACCTCCGCATCCGCGCTCGTCGTGCCGTCACCGATTAACTCCACTCCGATCTGTTCGAACTCTGCAGGACGTCCGCCTTCACGCTCCTGAGCTCTGAATACATTTGCCGCATAGCCGACTCTGAGCGGATGATCGTGTTTCAAAAGCTTTGATGCTGCCACCCTTGCAATCGGCCCCGTCATATCCGGTCGAAGCACCAATGTCTTGCCGTCCTGATCAAGAAGCTTAAACAGCTGCTGCTCTTCTATTGCTGATTGGACGCCAACGGTATCGTAAAACTCCAGTGTCGGCGTTTCCATAAATTGATATCCCCATTTATCAATCAAATCGGTTAACGATCGTCTCACCTTTTTTTTCGTTTCGTATAAACCGGGCAGTGTATCTCTCATGCCGTGCGGTTTTTCAAACATAAACATCAACCCGCGCACCTCCGTTGTCATCTTATGAAGGAAAATTCCGAATCCTTTAGTTCGCTAATATGATAATATGTTAGCAGATGAAAGAATGAAAATCAATGCTTAACTTCAGCCAGAATTTTTTTAGTCCAAATATCCTTCTCCTCATTATGAAAAAATCATGAACAATGTATTAAAGGTACGTAATATCTCAAATTCTTTATGTTTGGCATGCTATAATACAAATCAAATAGAGAACAAGGAGATAAAGATGAAAACACTGCGAACTCTATGTGTCCTGATGATTCTTTCAGGCGTTATTTTTTTCGGACTCAAAATAGATGCAAAAGATATAGATATTCCTTTTTTGAACAGTCTTAAAAAAGCGGTTTCTGACAGCGATACAGATACAGGTGCGAATAGCAAAAAGGAGCTGAAGGGAAGCGCAAAGCCGCTTGATGTCATCCTTTACAATCAAATGGACGCGCCCCGGCTCTATAACGGCTGTGAAGTAACAAGCCTTGCGATGGTGCTGAATTACGCGGGATACGACGTGACAAAAAACACCCTGGCAAACCAGATTGCCACAGTGCCTTTGACATACAGCAGCGGATTAAAAGGTAATCCGAATGACGGATTTGTCGGGGATATGGCAAATGGCCCTGGTCTCGGTGTCTACCATCGACCGATCTATCAGCTGGCGAAAACCTATGCCGGAGACAAAGTATCAGATCTGACTGGAAAAAGTATTTCCGCTGTTTATCAGCAGCTTGAAAAAGGCAATCCAGTTTGGGTCATTACGACCGCCAGCTTTGCGCCAGTTGACAACATGCAGACATGGAAAACGCCAAGCGGAACGATAGAGATTACGTACAGCGAACACAGCGTCGCCGTTACGGGATATGATGAGAAATATGTGTATCTCAATGACCCGTATGGCTATAAAAACAGAAAAGCCGATAGGACGAGCTTTGAAAAAGCGTGGAAACAAATGGGCAGCCAGGCCGTGGTTATTCAAAAGTAAACACCTGAAAGCCGCATATGCTCTATCCTGAGCAAATACGACAATATTCATGCTTTTTGTTTCAATCGGTAAGATCGATTCATTTTCCATTTATCACCCAAAATTGTCTTTACTTTCAGGCTGTCTGTTTTTATGATTAAAGCAGATTCAGCCTTGCCCCGATCTATGCTAGAGAAGCCGGAGCAAGTCGCTGACGCTTCTCTTGCAAAAAACGAAGATATCCGGGGAGGATTTTATTATTGAAAAAAATTGTGTCTATCCTATGTATGCTCGGTTTGGTTATGGGTTTCAGCCAGTTTCAGTCATCAACTGCTTTTGCAGCTGACAAAGTGGTTCACGAAATAATTATCGTACCAAAAAATACAACATATGACGGGAAAGGACAGCGGTTTGTAGCAGGGAAAGAACTAGGCGATGGAAGCCAGTCAGAAAACCAAGACCCTGTTTTTCGTGTGGAGGATGGAGCAACTCTGAAAAATGTGGTGCTCGGCGCACCTGCTGCTGATGGCGTGCACACTTATGGAAACGTTAACATTCAGAATGTGAAATGGGAAGATGTTGGTGAGGATGCGTTAACGGTAAAGAAGGAAGGAAAAGTGACCATTGACGGCGGCTCTGCTCAAAAAGCGTCTGATAAGATTTTCCAAATCAATAAAGCCAGTACATTCACAGTGAAAAATTTCACGGCAGACAATGGCGGAAAGTTCATTAGACAGCTTGGCGGTTCAACCTTCCACGTTGATGTGATCATCGATAAGTGCACCATCACAAACATGAAGGAAGCGATATTCCGGACGGACAGCAAAACAAGCACGGTCAGAATGACAAACACACGCTACTCTCATGTCGGTCAAAAATGGATTGGCGTTCAGCATATTTACGAAAACAACAATATTCAATTTTAACAAAAAAGTCCGCTGATGTTTATTCAGCGGACTTTTTCAATCTTTCTTGCATTTCTTCCTTCGTATAGATGATCCTCATTGGATTCCCGCCGACAAATGCCCCGTCAGGCACATCCTTATGGACAAGCGTTCCGGCGGACACAACTGCGCCATCCCCTATTTCCACTCCGGGCAGAATAGTCGTGTTGGCACCAATCATTACTTCGTCTCCGATCAGAACTTTGCCGATCCGGTATTCCTGAATCAAATACTCATGGGCCAAAATAGTCGTATTGTACCCGATGATTGTATTCGTTCCGACTGAGATATTTTCCGGAAACATGATATCTGGCATCACCATGAGGGCAAAGGATGTCTGTTTTCCAACCTTCATCCGCAGAAATGTACGGTACAGCCAGTTTTTCATCCCTATAAACGGTGTATATCTTGCAATTTGTATGACAATGAAATTTTTGACGACCTTTACAAAAGGTACCGTTTGATAGACATGCCACAGTGAGTTGGCCCCCGAGACCGGATGACGATCTGTTTTTCTCACAGATTACTTCACTCCAACAATTTGTAATAGATCACTCATTTTCTCAAGCATAAAATCAGGCTCATGCTTCGCCAGCATTTCCGGCCCTTTAATCGTCCATGCGACTCCTGCGGTTTTTGTTCCGGCGTTTTTCCCTGCCAGCACATCATGGTAATTATCACCGACCATAATGGCTTCCTCAGGCTTGCTTCCTAGCTGTTTCAGCGCTAACAGCACAGGCTCGGGATCAGGCTTCGCATTTGTCACATCATCAAGGGTAACAACCGTTTCAAAGAATTCGCCGATTCCCGTGAGCTTGAGGCCCATATTGACAGTATCTCTTAATTTTGTTGTCACAATCCCTAGTTTAAAGCCTGATTTTTTTAATGCATCCAGGGTCTCATATACCGTTTCATATTCAGTGACGAGTGAATCATGCATGTCATGATTGTATGCTCTGTACATAGCGATCATATCATCGCATTTATCAGGGTCCATCGAAGAGAACGTTTCAAAAAGAGACGGCCCGATAAACGCAAGGACATCTTCTCGTTTATACTTGCTCGGATAATAATGCTCCAGCGTATGCAAAAAGGACGCGATAATTAATTCATTCGTATTAATAAGCGTTCCGTCTAAATCAAACAGAATCGTCGTTACTTGTTTGTCACTCATATTGCTTCCTTTCCAACCGCTGAGGGTTTCCACTTTTTCCATGTATGCGCAATAGCCATTGTCAGCAGAACTGCTGTGGTGACACGAATCAAAAGAAGAGGCCAGACCGGTATGCCGAGCGGAATAAAGACAAGTGTATCTTCCACGACCGCATGGCAGGCAACGAGAAATATAAATGCCAAAGTCATGTCCCGCTTGCTCACGCCGTCATCCTCGACAGCTTTGATCATGACACCCGCTCCGTAGGCCAGACCAATCGTCAGTCCCGCCACCATCGTCATAGACGTATTTTTATTCATGCCAAGCAGCTGCGTAAACGGCGAGAGCCACCTGGAGAACCGATGCAGCCAGCCTAAATCTCTTAAAAACTGGATGATAATCATCAGCGGGATTACTATTGCCGCCAGCTGCAAAACACCAAGCCCGGCTTTCGTTAAGGCTTCTGCCAGCATTGCCAGCCAGCTGTCCGGCGCAACGCTCTTCGCAGCGATAAAACCGTACTGTGCCGTTTCCTGTCCGCCATGCCAAATGAGGTTGATGACGATGGCTGACACAGCGGCCAAACCGATGCGCACCGCCAATATAACGCCAATTCTGATGCCAACCTTTGCGGCAACTGTCGATTCGATAATCAAGTTATGACAGAATGAAAGCATAACAGCTAAAATAAAGACTTCTTTTACAGACAAATCCAACGTCAAAATCCCGGCAATTCCCGCATACAGATTCAGCATATTTCCCAGCACAAGCGGAATGGCCGCTTCACCGGAAAGCCCGAAGAGACCCATTACCGGTGTGATCAGCCGTACAAGCCAATCCATTACAGGTGTGTGCTGAAGCAAAGTGACCAACAGTGTTACCGGGAAAATGACTTTACCGAGTGTCCAAGTTGTTTGAAGACCTGCCGCAAGACCGGCCAGAAAGATCTTCTTCATCCCCCATCCCCCTTTGTTGACGTCTACTCCGCGTACCGCTCCTTCGAGTATCCCTTGACGCGTCTGAAGATGATGGCTGCCACAGCCAAAACAATCAATACGATTGAAATCACCTGAGCAATGCGAAGTGATTCTGTCAGCATTAAGCTGTCAGTCCGCATTCCTTCAATAAAGTATCTTCCGATTGAATACCAAATGATATAGATCAAGAACATCTCGCCTCTTCGCAAATTCGCTCTGCGCAGAAGCAGTAAAACAATAACGCCGACAAAGCTCCATAGTGATTCATATAAAAAGGTAGGATGATAATATTGCCCATTGATGTACATTTGATTGATGATAAATTCAGGCAGGTGCAGGCTTTCTAAAAATGCTCTGCTGACAGCCTCGCCATGCGCTTCCTGATTCATGAAGTTCCCCCAGCGGCCGATCGCTTGGCCGAGCAAAATGCTTGGCGCGGCAATATCCGCAAGCTTCCAGAACGAAAGGTTTTTCACTCTTGAAAACACATAACCAGTTAAAATGGCGCCAATTAGCCCGCCGTGAATGGCAATGCCGCCCTTCCAGATCTTAATGATTTCTCCCGGATGTGCCGCATAATAATCCCATTCAAAGGCAACGTAATAAATTCGTGCGCAAATAATTGCAATCGGAATGGCAAACAAGACAAGATCAATAAACGTATCTTTCTGCAGCCCCCGTTTCTCACTTTCCCTCATCGCAATCCACAGCCCCAGCAAAGCGCCGAGACCGATAATGATTCCGTACCAATGGACGGCTAACGGCCCCAGCTGAAAAGCTATCGGATTGAGTGGTTCTATCGCTTCATTCATTTAACGCCAACTCCTATTCCTCTTGTTCACCGTCTTCAATGACGTCCGCCAGCTTGTTCGTAAATTGCTCAGCGGCATTCAGCCCCATCCGCTTCAATCTAAAGTTCATTGCTGCCACTTCGATGATGACTGCCAGATTTCGGCCAGGACGGACGGGAATCGTCAGTTTTGTGATTTCTGTATCAATGATTTTCATGGTTTCTTCCTCAAGCCCGAGACGGTCGTATTGCTTGCCCTGCTCCCAAAGTTCAAGATTCATGACAATCGTGATTCGTTTATTGCTTCTGACCGCGCCGGCGCCAAACAGCGTCATCACGTTGATAATGCCAAGCCCCCTGATTTCAAGGAGATGCTCAATTAATTCCGGAGCGTTTCCGACAAGGGTATCCTGATCCTCCTGCCGAATTTCAACGCAATCATCGGCGACAAGACGGTGCCCCCGTTTCACAAGCTCCAGCGCTGTTTCACTTTTCCCGACGCCGCTTTTTCCTGTAATCAGCACGCCGACACCATATATATCGACAAGAACACCATGAATCGCCGTGGTAGGCGCCAGCCGGCTCTCAAGGAAGTTGGTTAATCGGCTTGACAGTCTTGTCGTTTTTAGCGGCGATCTGAGGACAGGCACCCCATTTTTCTCAGAAGCGTCAATCAGCTCCTGCGGGATTGGCATATCTCTAGAAAGAATAATAGCTGGTGTTACATCAGTGCACAGAGACTCCATTCGCTGCTTTTTATCCTCTTCCGGAAGCTGTTCAAAGAAAGAAAGCTCTGTTTTTCCGAGAAGCTGCACGCGCTCTCTCGGGTAATATGTAAAATATCCGGCAATTTCAATGCCTGGTCTTGATAGGTCACTCATTGTAATCGGGCGGTTAATTCCTTCTTCTCCGCTGATTAATTCCAAATTGAACTGTTCCATTACGTCTTTTGTGCGAACCTTTGCCACGATATGTTCCTCCTGTTCCGGGCTGCCCCGAGCTTGCTCACAATACTTTCATTTTATCACTTTCGGGCTTGAACCTAAAACAGATTTTATAAAAGGGGGGAAAACACCTCAGCTGGTCTAGATCACTAGTCTGAAAAAGAGTAAAATAAAGGTATTCAAATTCCAGAAAGGCGGATCATCTATGGCAGAGAGTCTTCTTATCAAAGACATTGCGATCGTGACAGAAAATGAAGTAATCAAAAACGGCTATGTCGGAATCAATGACGGAAAAATCAGCACAGTATCAACAGAACGGCCCAAGGAGCCATATTCAAAAGAGATTCAAGCACCCGCGGATTCCGTTTTGCTTCCCGGCATGATTGACATTCATATCCACGGGGGCTATGGAGCGGATACGATGGATGCAAGCTTTTCCACGCTCGACATCATGTCGTCAAGACTGCCCGAAGAAGGCACGACGAGCTTTTTAGCCACAACGATTACCCAAGAGCATGGGAACATTTCTCAAGCGCTGGTGAATGCAAGAGAGTGGAAAGCGGCTGAAGAGTCCTCCTTATTAGGTGCGGAACTGCTCGGCATTCATTTAGAGGGTCCCTTTGTTTCACCTAAAAGAGCCGGAGCCCAGCCAAAAGAGTGGATCAGGCCTACTGATGTTGCGCTGTTCAAAAAGTGGCAGCAGGAGGCGGGCGGACTGATCAAAATTGTTACACTTGCGCCGGAGGAGGATCAGTATTTTGAACTGATCCGCCATTTGAAAGACGAATCGATTATTGCGTCCATGGGGCACACAGATGCCGATTCCGCATTGCTGTCGGAGGCCGCCAAAGCAGGCGCGACCCATATGACCCATCTGTACAACGCGATGAGCCCGTTTCATCACCGAGAGCCCGGAGTAATTGGAACGGCGCTGGCTCACGATGGATTTGTGACAGAGCTTATCGCCGATGGCATCCACTCCCATCCTTTAGCGGCAAAGCTTGCTTTTCTGGCAAAAGGCAGCAGCAAGCTCATTTTAATCACTGATTCCATGAGGGCAAAAGGACTGAAGGACGGCGTATATGAGTTCGGCGGCCAAAGTGTGACGGTAAGAGGACGAACAGCTCTTCTTTCAGACGGAACCCTTGCCGGTTCGATCCTCAAAATGAACGAAGGCGCACGGCATATGCGTGAGTTTACAAATTGCTCTTGGATGGATATAGCTAATATAACTTCTGCAAACGCGGCCAAACAGCTAGGCATCTTTGACCGAAAAGGCAGTGTGGCAGTGGGAAAAGATGCAGATCTGGTGATTGTCAGCAGTGATTGTGAGGTGATTCTCACCATTTGCCGCGGAAACATTGCATTTATATCCAAGGAGGCTGACCAGATATGAAAGTAATGGAATGTCAAACGTATGAAGAGCTAAGCCAAAAAGCAGCCAGAATAACAGCAGCTACAATCAAAGATAAGCCTGATGCCGTTCTCGGTTTAGCGACAGGCGGCACGCCGGAAGGCACATATCGCGAGCTGATCCGCCTGCACCAAACTGAGAATCTCTCATTTCAAAACGTCACTACAGTTAATTTGGATGAGTACGCCGGACTTTCAAACAACGATCCGAACAGCTATCACTTCTATATGAACGACCGTTTTTTTCAGCATATCAACAGCAAGCCTAACCGGCATTTTATTCCAAATGGAAATGCAGACGATTTGGAAGCCGAATGCCGACGGTATGAACAGCTAGTCGAATCCCTGGGCGGCACTGACATACAGCTACTCGGCATCGGGCGAAACGGACACATCGGCTTTAACGAACCGGGAACGTCCTTCAAGTCGCGAACTCATGTTGTGACATTAAATGAGCAAACCCGCCAAGCGAATGCCAGATATTTTCCTTCCATAGACAGCGTGCCGAAAAAAGCACTGACAATGGGAATTCAAACGATACTCTCAAGCAAGCGCATTCTGCTGCTTATTTCTGGGAAAAGCAAAGCGGAAGCTGTAAGTAAGCTGTTAGAAGGAAACATAAGCGAAGAGTTTCCCGCATCTGCTTTGCACCTGCATTCCGATGTTACGGTTTTGATTGATCGTGAAGCCGCGTCATTAAGACCTTGAAAGGAACATGCTGACTTATGCATATCAATAAACAATCGCCTATTCCGATTTATTATCAGATTATGGAGCAACTAAAAAACCAAATTAAGAGCGGAGAGCTGCAGCCGAACATGCCTCTTCCTTCTGAGCGCGAATATGCCGAACAATTCGGGATCAGCCGGATGACGGTTCGCCAGGCGCTTTCTAATTTAGTTAATGAAGGCTTGCTCTATCGCCTGAAAGGGCGGGGCACCTTTGTCAGCAAGCCAAAAATGGAACAAGCCCTCCAAGGACTGACAAGCTTTACCGAGGATATGAAAAGCCGCGGAATGACACCGGGCAGCAAGCTCATTGATTATCAGCTTATTGATTCAACTGAGGAGCTCGCGGCTATATTAGGCTGCGGGCACCCCTCCTCTATCCATAAAATCACTCGGGTGCGGCTGGCAAATGATATTCCGATGGCGATTGAGTCCTCACATATTCCGTTTGAGCTTGCGGGTGAATTAAATAAATCGCATTTTCAGTCGTCGATTTACGAGCATATTGAAAGGTACAACAACATACCGATTGCCCGTGCCAAACAGGAGCTTGAACCAAGTGCTGCCACCTCGGAAGAAGCACACATTCTTGGTATCCAAAAGGGAGCGCCTGTCCTATTAATTAAACGAACAACATATCTGCAGAACGGAACTGCTTTTGAGCATGCAAAATCCGTATACAGAGGCGACCGTTATACATTTGTCCACTATATGGATCGTCTTTCATAAAAAAAGCCTCCAACCCTTTTCAAGGATTGGAGACATGGCGAAAATCAAACTGGTCTGGTGCCGGACGATATGTCTCTTTTTTCGTCTTGAACTTCCAGATCGGTGATTTCGTTTTGCCGTTAAAACTGTCTTCCACGATAATGTACCAATAATAAACAGACTGCGGTTCAAGATGATCCCAGTGGAATTCAGCTGTATCCCCGCTCTTCACTTGCTCTCGTTTTCCGAGCTCTTCATTGGTATATACGTTACATTCAAAATAATCGGTTTCCACCTTTTTGATTCTTGGCTTCAAATCAAGCGAAAGGGAAAATTCATCCTTGTTGCCATAGGTATCCGTATCATAGTAATTCTTATCCTTTACATACGGAGAGTACGTCGATACGTGCACCATGTCATTGGCCTGGTCAAATTGAAGCAAACGCAAATACCCTTGCCCGCCTTCTGGCCCGCCCTGATAATCGGCCAGCATTTGATGCACAAGACGATCCGGTTTTCCATCACCATCATCATCCAGCTCATCTGTTTTTCTCATCGCACTATGATAATGCCCGCTCAACACCATCACAACATTAGGGTTCGGCTTTACGATTTCTTTGAATATTTTCTCTCCGATTGGGCTTCTGTTTCCGCTGACCAGCAAATACTCATGAAAAGCTAAAATGGCCATCCGGTCAGGGTGCTTCTTCAGCACCTGATTCATCCACGCGATGTCTTCATCCGTAATGCCCCATCCCATGTAAAGCATGATATAATCGTTGCCGTTGCTCGAAATCAGGTCATAATGCCCGCGGTTGTTTTTATAAGAACCGCCGTAATGCAATTTTTTATCAAAACGATGGCTGCCAAAATATTTGCCAAACGCTCTGTAGGAACCATCCTTATGCCCGACATCGTGATTACCGGCCAGCACGCCGTATGGAATTCCGCTCTTATCCAGAACGGACATTGACCGATCAGCGTTTTTCCACTGTCTGATATCGGCAGAATCATCTACAATATCACCTGTGTGGAACACATATTTGATATTGAGCTGCTTTTGATTATCTTTTATCCATTCGGTCTGTTTATCAAAAATATGCGGATAGCTTTCGGCGTAATACTGTGTATCAGACATCCAGACAAATGTGTACATATCCTTCGCAGGAGGAATTTCATCCTGTACAATCACGTTCATTTTCGACTCCCGTACAAAATCGGAGGCGATCACAGACGCTTTCAGCGTAAATGGTTTGTCATCCTTCGCGACAAAGCTGTCAACGGGCTGCCATTCATTTGTCCGATAATTCCAGGCATACATCGTCACCTTTCTCCCCGGCAAAGAACTGCCCTTCCAAACTGCTTCCGCCAAATCATTCTCATCCACGGATTGATCAACAGTCACTTCAAAGCGATGATAAGGGAAAAGCTCTTTCTTTTCTGTCGATACTGTTTTTCCATCAGCAGCAGATACCAGCTCCAATTCTTTATTCGTAAACGGAGTCTCACTTTCCGGCACAAAGCTTTTCGGCGGTTCAGTCAGTGACGCGTGCTTAAATATTTTCACATGATTCCGCGCTGTATATTGAAATCCCCTATAAAAACCAACATCCATGGCATCATTCGTCGGATCCTTCACCCGCACAGAAAGCTTGGCCTTATGCGTGTCAGCTTCGGTGTCTATCACCTCCGGCTGGTCCGGATGCTCTCGTTCAATTTTAAACGTCCTCTCAATAACGGTTTTATTGCCCGCAAGATCCGTTGCCGTCACTTTTAGTGAATGTTTTCCCGGCAAAAGTTCAGAGGATGACGTATGATATGGGAGTGTAATGCTTTCCCCATCTAAAAACGCTTCCGCTTCCTCAATTTTGCTCCATTTATCATACATATCCGCCTGCAGGATAAGGTTTCCTTTATATGTTTGCCCCTCGATAATATTCGGCTCAATGTGAGGCCCTGAATTATCTACCCTTACAACCAGGCTGACATTTTCCTTGCCGTTGCTTGCTTGAATATGGTGAGCGCCTTCAGAAAGCTTTGATGTTTCCCACTCTAGCAGCTGTGATGTAAACAGCCCGTCAGGCAGATTGAATTGGAATTGCCAGCTTTTACTCGAGCGCTGATTATCGCCAATCAAGAGTTCCTTCTCAGGGGAAACCCTCTCATCCCTGATCACCGTTCCATCTGATAACACCAATCGGGCGTTTTTGACTAAGAAGTCATCACGGTTTTCAGCCGTATCAAACGGTGACACCTTTGAACCCGATCGTATTGTAATACGCTGCAGCTGCTTCCCTTTGCGCAGCAGCGTCTCCGGCAATGGAACAGAATAGGTGCGGTATTTATTTGTCGTATCATCGAACACTTTTAATACTTTGCCTTCCATCGTTACCGCGTTTTTAAAATAAAGATTCGTTTTCCTCGTATCAAACGCAAAATACACTTCTTTCTCCATCGCGGGCTCTGTCACTTGTTTTTTTCCGTCAATCCATAGCTTAATGCTGTCAGTCCGCCCGTCTGTCGTGGCTTTGAGGAACTGAGTTCCCGACAGCGTGTCTCTGTTTTCAATGTTCATCCGCAAACCGTGCGACTTGCTTGTTTGTTTAATATCAATCATTTTAACAGGTGTTCTTGCTTCATTCATCCCGTCCCCGGCCGCCACGTAATACTCAAGCTGATCCTTCCCAATCAGTTCAGGTGAATACACAATATAATGGTAAAGATTATCGTTGCGGTCTTTTTCAGCAAGAATTCGCTTAAACGGTTTGTTTTCATCCGTCCGGTAGTAAAAAGCTGCTGTTTTCACCAGACTGCGATCCCGTATGTCAGCCCGCAGCTCAATGCTTTCAGCAGGGCGGACAGGCTTGCGGTCAGTCAAATCCTCAATAACCGGCTTTTCTTTATCCAGCTTGATTTTCCGTTTCTGCTCGGGTACCTGTGCCTGTAATACGGTTCCGGGAGACGGATTTTTTTCCCCGATTGAAATGTTCAAAAGTTCTGCAGTTCCGTTTAGCGGATACTTGTAAAGCACAGATGACAGCCGGCGCAGCGCATGTTTCCGATAATGCGCTGCCGAAATATCCTTTCCTGTATTCGTTGATATCACAACCGCCCGCGGCCTCGTATTGGCCATACCCTCTGTCTCGTCTATCACCGCGAGATTTTTTCCTTCTATTAATTGTGTCTGATAATACCGATTGAAATCCTCCGGCGTCAATTCTGGATGCCCGGCAGGCTTCAGCCAGATGACAAACGTTTCGCCGGATGGTATCAAGATCTTTTCATCAGGTCTCCAAATCAAATCGGAGTCAGGCCCTTCTTTTGGGTAGCGGTAACGGATATGGTAGTCTTTAAAATCAATCGTTCTGTCAGTCGTATTATAAATCTCAATAAATTCATAACCGTCTGCACGTCCTATGTTCTTCGTATCAACCGCCAGCTCTGTGATCAGAAGCTCTGGAATATGCGCAAGGTCAGCCTGGTATCCTTCAAGCTTCAGTTTCTGCGTCTCCGACTCCACCCGCTGCTTCCCATTCGACATCACAATGTAATACTCAAGCTCGCTGTTCCAAATCAAACGTTTCGGAATTTGCGCCAAAAACTTGCGGACCGCTCCGGGTGTCGGATCCATCGGCACCATTTTGTAGCCCAGCTCATTACTTTGTTTGTAAAAAAGAAAGGCGGAAAATGCTTGATACGAATTGTCGCGAACTTGGGCCTCAATCATTAGGTTGCTTCTCATTTCAGCTTTCACATCAATTGGAGGAGGATTTTCAAGCAAAGGTATGTAATGAGGCGTTTGAAATGGTTCCTGCTGTATAACAGGAAAAACTTTCGATTCATGATGGCCGCCAGACAAAACGGAAAGAAAAGACAATAGTACAGAAGCGATAACTGTGTATTTCCTCACCAAAACACCTCCCTTTTCATGTATTTTGCGTCTGAACAGGGAAGCTTATGAGTTCATTTTTAAACAATGTCCAATCTAACAAAGCAACAAAAAGCGATTACTTCACAATTTTTTAAGAAGGCTGCAGAACATGTAAAAAAGCTGCCTTTGCAGGCAGCTTTTTTTATTTTTTTCTAAGCGGCTCTAAAATGCCTTTTTGAATCAATAAATGAAATACCGACAGGATAACGGATGCCCATATCGCTGTGCCGAAGCCGTCGATTTGAAAACTGTCACCCATGATAGACGCAGTCATCATCAGCGTGATGGCGTTAATCACAAACAAGAAGAGCCCAAGCGTCACCATGGTGACCGGCAGTGTAAAAATAATTAAAAGCGGTTTAATCAGCACGTTTAAGATCGATAAAATGAGGCTGGCGATAATCGCTGCCCCAATGCTGCTGATATGGATGGAGTCAATATATCCATCAATGACGATTAATAACAATGCATTGACTAAAATGCTGACTGCCCATTTTACCATGTCATTTCATATCCCTTTCTGACGGGACGATAAAAATCCAAATGATATAAATGAGCAAAACCGGTAAGACACTTGTCATAATTGCTAAGATGACAGTTATGACTCTGAGGAGTGATGCATCCCAATTGAAATATTCCGCGAGACCTCCAATGACACCAGCGATTTTCTTGTCTTTTTCTGAGCGATAAAGCTTATTCATTCGATCACCTCTGTGAGTACTTTAGTTTGATGGCGCCTGTTAATGATTCTGAGAAGACGGTGATGTTTTGATCATGTGCCTGATTTGAAGTGAACATCATTTCTTTTTGAATGGTTTCATTTTTTTCCTTCAGCATCTCAACATCCATTAATTCATGGGACAGCGAACCAAGATTGCTTTTCAGCTCTGCCTTCACTGCGAGATCGTCTGGAATCGCAAGCTCCACACTCCCAGTCGTTGTTTTTGCATAAATGGAGCGGCAGTCTGATTCTGTGACGTTAATCGCAATATTTCCGTTAAAGCTTTGAACGTCAATGGATTCGCTTTTCCCTCGGAGATCGATCAATCCGTTAATGGTTTCCGCTTCTATCGTTCCGCAGCTGTGGCTGGCGAGCTTAATTTGCCCGTTGGCCGTTTCAGCAATGGCTTTTTCAGCTGTTAAATGTGAGAACGACAGCACGCCGTTTGTCGTTTTCGCTGAGAACTCTTTTACATGTAAATGTTCCCCTCTGATCGGTCCATTAAACAGCTTCACCCGAATCTTATCATACTCCTTTTGAGGAATATACAAAGTGACATTCGTTTTCATCGTCTTTTTCTCAGTACGGATAAAAAACTTACTTCCTTTGATTTCGCATTCAATATGCTGAAGAAATGCATGTCTTGCCGCATCTTGGCTGTCAGCGCGATATACCTTTGCCTGGCATTCCGCTCTGATATCCTCATCTTCCCAAGGGACGATATTCACGCTGCCATTGGCAATTTGCAGCTCAACACTGGAAAAGTCAGTATCTTTAAATTGAAAAATGTGCTGAACATCATATGCATGGCCGAAGTTTAAATCAAGGTCAACTTCCTTGACCTTTTTCACAGCAGAATCAATCCAGTCAAATAGCTTGGCTCCTAAAGACGGCTTGCCGTTCTCTTTTTTTGCCGTTGTAAATGGCTCTTCCTCGTCATGAACGTGAACTGAGAGCGCTGTGATTTTCTCTTCTTTTTCCTTATAGTCGCTGTCAAGCTTTTCAATCAGTGTCAAAGCCTCTTGTGCGGTAAGCTTCCCTTCCTCAACAAGCTTAAGGATTCGTTCCTTTTCTTGCTTCATTACGATCTCCTCCCCATTGTCTACTTATGCTGCACGCAGGACCTTAATGCCCTGAATCACATTCCAAATGATAATGCCAATGACAACCAAGAAATAAATAACCGCTCCCCCAATGATTACAAATACGGGAAGAAGGCTGTCTCCATCAATCGCAATAGCTCCGCCAAGTAAAGCAATAAAAAGGAACAGCCAGCCGACAAACGGAACAATGTGAGAAATAAGAGAACGTATCGCATGGCGTTTTGTTTCTTTCTCATTTACTACAAAATAAGCGACAATCGGCACAATGATTGGCGCAATGAACACACTGAAGTAACAAAGTGATGCAATAATAGCTTGATTACGGTTCAATTCATTCCACACTCCTATTGTGAATTGTCCATGACAAAAGATCAGGGACGTTTTACTTATTTATACGTTTAAAATCTCTTCAGGTTTCAAATTCATTCTTTAGACATGCTCCGATTTACGGAAATTGGATTTTAAAAAGTTTTAGAAGTAGAATCTTCCGGCTATACCGATTACAATATGTAAAAAGCTTACGGCAACCAAGGAGGCTGGACAAGCAATGGAGAAAGATACCAGTGACTATACAGTAACACAAGAATCCGTGTTAAAGCTGATTCATGAACAAAAAAGAATGAATCGTGAAATGATCGCCGAGCTTGAACAGATTCACGGTCCCTTCCCGATCTCTCACGATATCCAATATATAAAAGTGCTCCTCGATAGCAGCAACACGCATATTGTTCAAGATTTAATGAGTGTAAGTAAGCAGCTGTATAAGAAGACTTTATAATTGCGGAAAACATTTCATTTATGATAACTGAAACAAAGCTAAAGGTTAGATGACAATATCTTGCCTTTTTTGTTTTGAAAAAACAAGTGATTCCCTAGCTGTCACACCATGATTGTAACAAAAAAAGCCTGCCGGCACATCCAGTAAATGGACTCTGTCGGCAAGCTGTAACTATCAGAAAGAGATAGCTTTTCAGAAATTAACGTAACAATTGAAGTACGTTTTGTGGCTGTTGGTTTGCTTGAGCAAGCATCGCTTGAGAAGCTTGAGAAAGAATGTTGTTCTTAGTGAAATCGCTCATTTCTTTCGCCATGTCAACGTCACGGATACGAGACTCAGCAGCTGTAAGGTTTTCAGAAGAAGCACCAAGGTTGTTGATTGTGTGCTCTAGACGGTTTTGTACCGCACCAAGTTTAGCGCGTTGGTTTGAAACACTTGTAATTGCACTATCGATTTTAACAATCTCAGTGTCAAAACTAAAATCTTCCGCTGAAACATCGATACCTTTTACTCCTAAAGTTGTTGCATCCATGTTACCAATTGTAACATTAATATTTTGGCCAGCATTTGCACCAATTTGGAATGTAAATCCTGCTGTTTCACTACCGTCTAAAAGTTTTTTTCCGTTAAATTCAGTACGTTGAGAAATTCCATCGATCTCTTCAGTTAAAGCATCCATTTCATCTTTAATTGCAGTTAAATCTTCAGTTTGCTGCGTACCTGTGTTACCAGCTTGAACAGTAAGTTCACGCATACGTTGAAGGATCGCATGAGTTTCAGTCAATGCACCCTCAGCTGTTTGGATAAGAGAGATTCCATCTTGAGAGTTTTTAGAAGCCATTTCAAGACCTCTGATTTGTCCTCTCATTTTTTCAGAGATCGCAAGACCCGCTGCGTCATCTCCCGCACGGTTGATGCGAAGGCCTGAAGACAGTTTCTCCATGTTCTTTTGGCTCGCACCGTTGTTTGAAGACAAACGGTTCAGTGTGTTAAGTGCTGCGATATTGTGGTTAATTCTCATGTGTAAATTACCTCCATGTATATTTATTCTGAAATCAAAGACTTCCTTTTCTTTGATTTCTGGCGTATGAGATTCCAATAAAGCTTCTAACCTATGTAGATTCAGTTATTGATTAAGATGCCTTTAAACCCCTTAATAGGGTTTGTCTTCTTGATTTGGAAATCTTCATCCGCCTTTCAATTCATATATCGACAGCAATTTGTAAATGTTTAGGCGTTTTCCCAAAGAAATTTTACCCAAAGACGATTCTAAACCTATTATGCAGTAAAGAAAAAGCTTGCCTGCTAAGCCCCTGGATGGACTTGCTGACAAGCTGTTCTCTCTTAATAAAGTTTTTTAAGATGTAGCCGTTTCTTTCGCTTCCAAGAGCGATTTCATGCGTTTTTTGTCACGCTCCATAACAGGCTTCAAATAACGGCCTGTATACGATTCTTCCACTTCGGTGATTTCCTCAGGCGTTCCTGACGCGACAATGGTTCCGCCTCCGGCTCCACCTTCCGGGCCCAAATCCACAATGTAATCGGCCGTCTTAATGATATCAAGGTTGTGCTCAATAACCAGTACAGTGTCTCCGTTGTCTACCAACCGTTGCAGCACGACAAGAAGTCTGGCGATATCGTCGACATGCAAACCTGTCGTCGGCTCATCTAAAATGTAGAGCGTGCGTCCGGTCGAGCGTTTGTGCAGCTCTGATGCGAGCTTCACGCGCTGCGCTTCTCCGCCCGACAAGGTCGTCGCCGGCTGGCCGAGCGTAATATAACCTAAACCAACATCATATAGGGTTTGAAGCTTGCGCTTGATTTTCGGGATATTTTCAAAGAAAGAAAGAGCATCTTCAACCGTCATATCAAGCACATCAGAGATGCTTTTTCCTTTGTACGTCACTTCAAGCGTTTCCCGATTATAGCGTTTGCCGTGACATACCTCGCATGGAACGTATACGTCAGGAAGGAAGTGCATTTCAATTTTAATAATCCCGTCTCCGCGGCAGGCTTCACATCGCCCGCCCTTCACGTTAAAGCTGAAACGGCCTTTTTTATAGCCGCGGACCTTCGCTTCATTTGTCTGCGCAAATACATCGCGAATGTCATCAAACACACCGGTGTATGTCGCAGGGTTGGATCTCGGCGTTCTACCGATTGGCGCCTGGTCAATGTCGATGACTTTGTCTAAATGGTCCAAACCTTTTATCTCTTTATGGCTGCCGGGCTTCGCTTTCGCTTTATGAAGCTTTTGCGCCAGCGCCTTATGCAAAATTTCATTAACGAGTGTACTCTTTCCTGAACCGGAAACACCTGTAACTGCTGTAAACGTCCCAAGCGGGAACTTGGCATTCACTTTTTTCAGGTTGTTTTCTGAAGCGCCTTTCATTTCAATGTAACGTCCGTCCGGCTTTCTTCTTTCAGGAGGCAATGGGATAAACTTTTTCCCTGATAAATAGCTGCCAGTTAATGAGTTTGGATCTTCCATCACTTCTTCCGGCGTACCTGCAGATGTCACCTGTCCGCCGTGAATGCCGGCACCCGGTCCAATATCTATTAAATAATCCGCTGCCATCATCGTGTCTTCATCATGTTCGACAACAATCAGTGTGTTCCCGAGGTCTCTCATATTTTTCAGTGCGCTGATCAAGCGGTCGTTATCACGCTGATGCAGACCGATAGACGGTTCATCTAAAATATAAAGCACACCGGATAAGCGCGAGCCAATTTGAGTCGCCAGCCTGATGCGCTGTGCCTCTCCACCGGACAGCGTTCCCGCTGCCCTGCTCAATGTCAGGTAATCGAGGCCCACTTTATCCAGAAAGCTTAAGCGCTCCACAATTTCGCGCAAAATCAAATTGGCGATCTGCATATCCTTCTCAGAAAGGGTAAGGCCTTTGAAAAAGGCGAGTGCATCGGATACAGACTGCTCGGTAATTTTTCCGATGTGGCGTCCGTCAACCAATACGGCAAGCGCCTCTTTCTTTAACCGATAGCCTTTGCACGTCGGACAAGACTTCTGAGACATATACTGCTCCATTTGTTCACGGATAAAATCAGAGCTTGTCTCCTTATAGCGTCTTTCAATGTTGCGCAATACGCCTTCAAATTGAATTTCACCTTCACGGATTTGTCCAAAATCATTTTCATATCGGAAATAAATCAGGTCGTCTCCGCTGCCGTACAGCACTTTATCCAATTGATGCTTCGGCAGATCTTTGACCGGCACGTCCATATCAATCCCGTAGTGGGTGCAGACTGCCTCAAGCAGCTGAGGATAATATTGTGAACTGATCGGTGTCCAAGGGGCGACCGCATTCTCCTTCAATGACAAATCTTGATTGGGGATGACAAGGTCGGCATCCACTTCAAGCTTCATTCCGAGACCGTCACACGTCGGACACGCCCCGAACGGACTGTTAAACGAAAACAGGCGCGGCTCAAGCTCACCAATTGAAAATCCACAGTGCGGACAGGCATGATGCTCGCTGAACATCAGCTCTTCCTCACCGATGACATCAATCATAACCCGTCCTTCACCTAAACGGAGCGCCGTTTCCAATGAATCTGACAGACGGGCTGCCACGCCTTCTTTCACCACAATCCGGTCAATGACAACTTCAATGGAATGCTTCTTATTCTTTTCTAATTCGATATCGTCGGAAAGCTCAGCCATCTCGCCGTCAATTCTGACTCTGACATAGCCTTGTTTTCTAATCTGGTCAAGCACCTTAACATGGGCGCCCTTTCTGCCGGATACAATCGGCGCAAGTACCTGAAGCTTCGTCCGTTCCGGATATTCCAGAATTCTGTCCACCATCTGCTCGATGGTCTGGGATGTAATCTCAATTCCGTGCTCCGGGCAATGAGGCTTCCCTACTCTCGCATATAAAAGACGCAGATAATCATAAATCTCCGTTACCGTACCGACAGTAGACCTCGGATTGCGGCTCGTTGTTTTCTGATCGATACTGATGGCGGGAGACAGTCCCTCAATTGCATCAACATCAGGCTTATCCATTTGCCCTAAAAACTGGCGGGCATAAGCAGACAGCGACTCGACATACCGTCTCTGTCCTTCAGCATATATCGTGTCAAAGGCAAGGGAGGATTTACCTGATCCGGACAAACCCGTGACAACGACAAGCTGATCTCTCGGAATCGTTACATCTATATTTTTCAGGTTATGCGCCCTGGCTCCCTTCACCTCTATCCGATCCATAGCCATTTGTTCATCATCCTTCCGCTTTTAGCTCTAAAAGTAAATCGCGAAGCTCCGCGGCTCTTTCAAAGTCAAGCGCCTTGGCGGCTTCCTTCATTTCATGCTCCATCTGTTCAACGACTTTCTGGCGTTCTTTCTTCGTCATTTTCGACAGCTTCGGCGCGGCTTTTGCTTTGTATTCCGCTTTATCCTCAGCTGCTACTGTGGCACGAATGACATCGCGAATTTCTTTATTTATCGTTTTCGGCGTAATGCCGTGCTCTTCGTTAAACCGCTCCTGCTGCTCGCGGCGTCGTTTTGTTTCATTAATCGCAATTTCCATAGACTTCGTTATTTTATCGGCGTACATAATGACGCGGCCTTCCGCATTTCTCGCTGCTCGCCCGATGGTCTGGATCAGCGAACGCTCCGAACGAAGGAAGCCTTCCTTATCCGCATCCAAAATCGCAACTAAGGATACTTCGGGAATGTCCAGGCCTTCCCTCAGCAGGTTGATGCCGACAAGCACATCGTACTTGCCAAGGCGCAGGTCGCGGATAATTTCAATCCGTTCAAGCGTCTTAATCTCAGAATGCAGATAGTTTACTTTAATGCCGATTTCCTTTAAATAATCGGTCAGATCCTCTGACATCTTCTTCGTCAAGGTTGTCACCAGCACCCGTTCATCCCGCTCGATTCTTGCTTGAATTTCGCCGATCAAGTCGTCAATCTGGCCTTCGATTGGACGAACGTCGATAAGCGGGTCAAGAAGCCCCGTCGGACGAATGATCTGTTCGACCATTTCATCTGTATGTTCAATCTCGTACGGCCCTGGTGTTGCTGATACATACACGATATTGTGCATATGCTTTTCAAATTCCTCAAAACGAAGCGGACGGTTATCAAGCGCTGATGGAAGCCGGAAGCCGTGATCCACGAGCACCTGTTTCCGCGCCTGGTCTCCGTTAAACATGCCGCGCACCTGAGGAATGGTCACATGCGACTCATCCACTACGATCATAAAGTCGTCTGGGAAATAATCAAGCAGCGTATACGGCGTTGAACCTGGAGGACGCAGCGTCAAATGTCTTGAATAGTTCTCAATGCCGGAGCAGAAACCCATTTCACGCATCATTTCAAGATCATATCTTGTCCGCTGCTCTAAACGCTGCGCTTCAAGCAGCTTGCCGTTTTCGTGCATAACCTTCAGCTGTTCCTCAAGCTCTTTCTCGATATTTTGAATCGCTTTCTCCATTTTCTCAGCCCGCGTTACGAAGTGGGACGCCGGGAAAATCGCAACATGGTCACGGTCGCCGAGAATTTCTCCTGTCAGCGCATCCACTTCCCGAATCCGTTCAATTTCGTCACCGAAAAATTCAACTCTGATACAATGCTCATCACGGGATGCCGGGAAGATTTCCACTACATCCCCGCGCACACGAAATGTGCCGCGCTGAAAGTCGATATCGTTGCGGGCATATTGGATATCTACAAGTTTTCTGAGCAGCTCGTTGCGCTCAATTTCCATTTCACTCCGCAATGACACGACCATTTCCCGGTATTCCTCAGGCGAACCGAGGCCGTATATACAAGACACACTCGCAATAATAATGACATCTCTACGCTCAAACAGAGACGATGTGGCGGAGTGTCTCAGTTTATCAATTTCATCATTAATACTAGCGTCTTTCTCTATAAATGTATCCGTTTGAGGCACATACGCCTCCGGCTGATAATAATCATAGTAACTGACAAAGTACTCGACAGCATTGTTCGGAAAAAATTCCTTGAACTCACTGTAAAGCTGTCCAGCCAGGGTTTTGTTATGGGCAATCACGAGAGTCGGCTTATTGACTTCTTTAATCAAATTGGACACCGTAAATGTTTTCCCAGTTCCTGTCGCACCCAGCAGAGTCTGATGCTTCTTGCCCTCCTGAATTCCTTTTACAAGCTTTTCAATGGCTTTCGGCTGATCTCCCTGGGGCTGATATTTCGAGACTAACTCAAAGCGATCTTTCACAAAAATAAGCCTCCGTTTCTTTAACGAAATCTTCCTATAGATATAGTAACACAATGGAAAGCAAAATCACTAAAAATACGAACTAAAGTTCGGTGGTTTTTTATTTCCAGCTGTTTTTGTGTATAAAAAACCTGCTTTTTAAACGTAAAAGCAGGTATTCGGTCTTTATATTCATTATGTCCGATTTATTCTTCTTTTTTCTCTGCAGCTTTTTTGGCCATATACAGTCCGCCAGCCACAAGTGATACAACATCCAATCCTACAATAAAATACGTTTCTGTATAGCCTTTTAAATAAGAGGCAAACAGCAATGCAGCTGTTAGAGCGATCGCCACATAATGATTAAAAGTGACTCTAGTAAATAGAACGACAAGCATAAAAGGGAAAAACAATGCAAAAACGGCTTTTGTAATCAACAAAAACCCTCCTCAGGGATTCTTCATCTGATCTGATTATAGTAAAAAATGAAGAATCGGACAATCATGCATTCGCTCCCTCTCCTACACCATACCCCTTTTCATCCAAAATCAATCACCATATTTGCATTTTGGTGCCGGACATTGTGCTGCTGTCCCACACAGCGGCACTTTTTCTATTACATCATCAAGTCCGCCGCCAGATTCCTAGAATAAAAGAAAATAGGTATACAGCACCAGTTCATCCGTATATTTCATGATAATCTAACTAACTTAACTATTCATTTTATTTAGGACTTTCTGCGTTTGACAGCATTTTCCTGAAAACCTACAATGGAATGATAGTGTTTACTATCATTTTTAAACACAGGCTCCGCCATAAAAAGACTAGAGAGAAAAATAAAATGAAGGAGAGAGGGGTTTCAACTATGTATTCTGTTTTATTTCGCCAGGCAGAAGAGTCCAGCCAGCTGGCTGGAGCAAAAGGAATGAATTTGATTAAATTGACCAAACACGGTCTTCCTGTTCCGGACGGGTTTATTATTCAAACGAACGCGCTCGCACGTTTTATGGAGGACAACCAGCTTCAAGAGACTAACAAGAGCGTCGAAAGCGGGATCATTTCCGGGACATTTTCGGAAGAGCTGAAAAATGAGCTGACTAGTTCTTTTTATCAGCTTAGAGAATCATATCGATCCGTAGCCGTGCGTTCTTCATCTGCTTCGGAAGATTTAGAAGGCGCCTCATTCGCGGGTCAGTATGAAACCTACTTAAATATCAAAACAGAGGAAGAGTTTCTGGCTAAAGTGAAAGAGTGCTGGGCCTCATTTTTTTCAGGTCGGGTCAGCAGCTATAAGAAAAAAATGAACAATCAAATTACAGAGCCGTTAATGGGAGTGGTCGTTCAGGGGCTGATCGATTCAGAAGTGTCAGGTGTTATTTTCAGCCGCAACCCTGTTACCCATGATGATAGAGAGCTTTTAATCAGCGCCAGCTACGGGCTGGGTGAAGCTGTCGTTTCAGGAAGTGTTACCCCAGACACGTTCATTGTTCATAAATCTTCGTTTGAGATTCAGAAAGAAATAGGGGCAAAAGAAATCTACATGGAGTCTGCGGCAGAAGGAATTGCTGAAAAGGAAACGAGTGAAGACATGCGCAGCCGTTTTTGCCTTACAGATGAACAAGTGATTGATTTGGCTGAAATCACAAAAAAAACTGAAGACCTGTACGGGTATCCTGTTGATATAGAATTTGGAATAGCTGATCGTCAAATATACCTTCTGCAAGCTCGCCCGATTACAACCATTGAACAGGACAAAAAAGCGGCAGAAGAAAAACGCAGCTTCATGATTACCGACGCTGATATGAATGACTTCTGGCTTAACATGGAGTCTAATATTGAAGGTCCGGTGAGTCCGTTATTTTCATCCTTCATCGTGCCGGCATTGGAATATGGCTTAAAGAAGAGCATGCAAAAGTTCCCAATTGGTGTAGTTGTTGATGAAGTAAAACTTTATCGCGGACATATTTATTCCAAAAACCAAGGAGGGCAACAGCCTCCTTCTGAAGACTGTGGCAAAGAGCTTTTCCCAATTTTATCGGAGCGTATGTATGACATCATCAATCACACCTATCTTCCTTTTTACCGGACACTGGACCAGCTCGCACAAACTGAGCATACTGCAGAAAGCGCACTGGATGCTTTTCGACAACTAAAGGCCTTTTATCTCACGGCTTATGAAGAGCACTTCAATATCGTTTTCCCGCAAATCCTTTTAACAAACAAACTGCAAGCGATGTATCAGGACATTCAAGGAGAGTCCGAAAACGCTCATTTTTACGAGATGCTGACAGGAAAAATGAACAAATCACTGGAAACTGACCGCTGCCTATGGCTTTTTTCCGTTGAAGTTCAGGAGAACCCGCACCTTATGGCCATTTTTGAAAACAACAAGCCTGAACAGCTCCAGGAAAAATTGGAACAAACAGATGAGGGAAGACGCTTCCTGAAGAACATCCATGAATTCTTGCAAGAATACGGATGGAGATCTGTTAAAAGTCATGATCTGATTGAACAAATCTGGGCGGAAAATCCGTATTTTGCTCTGGCCAATATTCAAAATTATGTCCGTAATGGCTATCACTTTGACAATGAATTTCAGAAAACGAAAGAAAAACGAGAGAAATTATACAATGAATTCTTGGAAAACATAGAAGATCCCGATTTACGCACAGAATTTGACCGCCTTTATCAATGGACGCTGAACGCTGCAAATATAAAAGATGATCACCACTTTTATATTGACGCCATGCTGGATGCCAAGGCGAGAATCTTTTTGCTGAAGGTAGGTGAATTGCTGGCGGAAAACGGTGTTATTCAAGATCGTGAGGATCTTTGGTTCTTATATGACGATGAAGTGGAACACGCGCTTCTTCACCCTGTATCCCTGCAAGAGAAGGCTGAAAAACGCAGGCAGACCTTTCATGAGTATGAGCTGGCCCAAGCCCCTGCCTATCTCGGCACTCCGACAAAAGAACAGCTAAAAGCTGCTGAAGAAATCGTCGGCGCTGTGATAGAGGATGAAAAAAACACAGAGAATCATATTTTTGGCATTGCGGCATCAAGCGGCATTGCGACAGGTCCGGTGAAGATCATTCGGGACGCCAATGAATTTTCTCAATTCGCGCCTGGGGACATACTTGTTTGCAAGATGACCACACCGCTGTGGACCAGCCTGTTTCAAGATGCCAAAGCGGTTATTACAGACACAGGCGGCATTTTGTCTCACGCTGCGATTATTGCCCGTGAATACGGCATTCCAGCCGTTCTCGGCACACGCACGGCAACAGAAAGACTGCGAGACGGAGACATCATCACGGTTGACGGAAGCAGCGGCAAAATCACAGTTGTCAGCCGGTCCTGATGCGTCCCCTCTTTCTTATACAAGCGGGGCGGGTGTATACTTGTCCTGCCAGTATATTCGTGAGGTGAAACGTATTGAGACCGACAAACAAGAGAATCCTTGACGCTGCCATGCAGCTGCTCGTCCAAAAAGGATATCGCGCAACGACTACAAAAGAAATTGCAGAAAAAGCAAACGTAAGTGAAGCGACGATTTTCAGAAACTTTAAAAACAAACAAGGACTAGTTGAGGCTTTGCTTTCTCAGCATTCTACAAACAGAAGCAGCATTTTGGAACAAACCGAAGGGGATTTGTACAAAGACCTGCTTCATATCGGAACCTGTCTCTTGGAGGAGCTCGAACATAGAAAAGATATCATTAAAATCAGCTTTCGTGAACCGGCCATGTTTCAGGATGTCATTAACCACGTCACTGAATATCCCCAATCTATGAAACAGCTATTGGTTGATTATCTCAAAACGATGGGTGAAAAAGGGGTTATTCAGACAGGAAATGAAGCGGAGCATGCCGACGTGTTCATGTCGATTATCTTCGGTTATTTCATTCACCGTCTCCATTTAGGAAATCGGGTCATATCAATGCCTCAGGAAAAAATGCTGGAGCACAGCACAGCTTTATTTGTCAAAGGAATTTCTGCTGATTAACTCCTTGGCATAATAAAAAGGAGGATCCTAATGAGCTCAAGAAAAGAATGGGCGCTGATCGTCTCGCTATTATTGGGGGCCATTCTGGTTCCCATTAACTCAACGATGATCGCGGTCGCGCTTTCATCTATTTCCCATACGTATAACGAATCCCTCGCAAGCATCACTTGGGTGGTTACCGTTTATTTAATCGTGATGGCAGTCACACAGCCGATTGCAGGAAAGCTCGGTGACATGTACGGCAATAAAACAATGTACTTATGGGGAGTCGGCCTATTTCTATTCGCATCCCTAGGCTGCGCTCTCTCACCAAGTCTGCTCCTGTTAATTGTCTTTCGGGCATTGCAGGCAGTCGGCGGGGCATTGCTTACGCCAAACAGCATTGCCATTATCCGGCATGTGGTTTCTGAAAAACGCCTGCCGAAAGTGTTTGGATTTTTCGGACTGGGCGCGGGACTTGGTGCAGCACTCGGGCCTTTTATCGGCTCTATACTGATTGACAGCTTCAGCTGGCATTCGATTTTTTGGGTCAACATTCCGTTCCTCGCCATTGCTTTATTTACGGCATTAACGATGTTTCCTCAATATAAAGAAAATAAATCTGACGCGCCGCTGGATATCATCGGCTCTCTCTTGCTTGCAGGCAGCATCGTTTCCATTATCCTGCTGACGAAAAATGAGGCTTCGTGGGGTTATGCGGTATACAGTGTATTAATACTTCTTTTTGTTCCGCTTTTTTTCAGAAGAGAAAAACGTACGCAGCATCCAATCATTGACTTTGCACTGTTTAAAAGCTCAACCTTTACAAATGCCAATCTATCAGTCTTGTTAAGCAATTTAATGATGTATGCCGTCTTATTGATCATGCCGTTGTTCATGACGAACCAATTTGGGCTTACTACGTCTAACAGCGGGATGGCGCTTTCCGTATTTTCGATCTTCATGTCAGCCAGCAACTGGGTGGGCGCACAGTTCCATCATAAGTGGGGAGCAAAAAAAATCATTTTTCTTTCATTTGCTATGATGGCTGGAGCGAATCTATTATTTTTGCTGTTAAGCAGCTCGCATTCCGTCTTGTTTCTCATGCTCTCTCTTATCCTTGGCGGACTTGCTTCCGGAGTCGGTCTGACCAGCATGCAGGTGTCATCCCTTGCCACAGTAGATCCTAGTATGTCAGGAGTGGCATCGGGCATTTTCTCGACCTTCCGTTATTTCGGAAGCATCATTTCATCAGCCTTAATCGGCCTGATTTCGGGATATCATACCCTATTTATGATTCTCTTTGCTGTATCCATTATCGGCGTTTTTGTTTCATTGGGCATCAAATCTGATGAAACGGCACGGATAGAAAAAAACTCAGCGTAATACAAAACAGCCCGGCACCGCATCTTCCTGCGGTGCCGGGCTGCCTTTTATGATCCCGAAGCGGCTGCTTCGTCTTCACGTTCATCCTTTACGAAGAGGATGCCCAATTCATGATGTTCTCCTTCATAAGAAGCTCGCTGGTCAAAACGAATTTCTCCATTCAAACCGATAATTTCAAGCTTCACATATGCACGGTTATGCTGGAGCGCCTCATAGAAATCGGAAACGTTCTTAACCGGTATCCCATTAACTTTTGTAATGATTTCTCCGATTTTCAATTCCAGGTCCTCGGCCGGCGTATTGGGGATAATCCCAAGCACCATCAAGCCCTGATCCCGTTTCGAGAAATAAAACGGAGCCGCGTTATCATTCACCCTTTGCTTTATAGACAGAAAAATGCGTCCTAACAAAGCTGTACAGACGGCTGCACCCGCAAGCGGCGTCCAAAGCAAGCTCGCTGCACCAAGAACTGTGACGGCAAGGCCGAGAATACAAACGCGTTTCGCTGTGATCCTTATACTCGTTTCAGGCAGCGATCCCTGTACCCTTTGTCCGAATCCGACAAAGTAAGGAATCCATAGAAAATGGAATAAGCCGCCGGGAACAGTAAACACCGGCCACCAGCTAAGATGCGATTCTAAACCATTACCGGGCACGAGAAGGAACAGCGGCAAAAGCCAAACCCGGTTTGCCAGCTGCTGTCCGATCGGCAAACCGCGGCTGCTTACGACAAGCGCCGGTGATGTTCTCACATGCGCAGAACGATAAGCAACCGCTCCTTCAGTGATAATCAGCAAACCTAGAAACACAGCCACAGCCGGCCAAACAACTGCAAATCCTTGCGGAAATCTCTCCAGAAAGGGCTCAGCCTGATAGACTTGCAGTCCAAAACCTATCAGCATACTCACACTGACGATATATGCAGCAGACATCCAGTTTGCGCGAAGAGTGAACGCTGCCGCTGCAGTAATAACGGCAATAATCGCAAGTAAACCGAGAGGAATCGATATTCCGAGTCCACCTAAAACAACTGACAAAAGAAAACCTGGAATCAGTCCCTTTGTATATGTAAATTTCAGATCATCATAAATATCTGCTATTCTTGTATGAAAGGTTTTGCGTTCCCTTTTGATTCTTACATAGCCGAAAGCCAGAGTTATGATGATAAAAAACCAGAAAAGCGGGTGTAAGAAGAACAGGCCCGCGCTTTTTAACAGTTCAATTCCCCATTGAACAGACACTATCTCTCACCGCCTCAAGCCAAACATGTTACTCATATTCTATCAAATATTAAATGGCTTGGATATCCTCAGGAGAGTTTATCTCTCTTGCGTCATCCACAGCGTGACATTCGATAGTGAAAAATCCTTTAAATAGTGGTTTACGTCCACATCCAATAACCCGCTGATTAGATGCATCGACCTTTTTATATCTGTCAGATTAATTCCTAATCGCTTATGGTTTTTCATTAAGTAGTTAAAATAATGTTTGGCACATTCCTCATTAATGTCATTTACTGATTCGACATTGGTGTAATTGACCAAATATCTGCTGAACAGCATAAGAAGACTTAGTGCTTTTGTAGCTGAAAATGTTACGTCTTGTGTTCTGTCTTTTAATTGTTCCACTAATTCATAATATTTTTTCTCACGCACAATACTTGCCCTCTTCAATTGTGAACCCCCATTTTCTTTATCCAGATAAGCACGGGCCAGTATACGCAGCAGTACTGGAGTGCTAACAAGCATTCTCGCTAACGTTACTCTTTAAATACCTGTCGTTCAGCTGCCATAAACCTGATTACTGTTCTTTTTAGAACCTTCTTATATTGTATGAAGTAAACAAAGACTAGGCAACTTGCAAAAGTTTCATTTTAAATGCATATTAACTCGTTAGAAAGTCTCTCTCATATATTGATATCGGGTAATAACAGTCCTTTATAAATGTTTATTTGTGAAAATTTTTTTAATTTCTTGTCAAAAACTCATTTTTTATGTGACTTATGATCCATAATCTCTTTAAGCATAAAGAAACAGGAGATGGAATACCATCTCCTTTAATTGACAAATAATGATTTCAATGCTGTTTGAAGCTGCAAATCATTTTTTTCATCTGATTTTTTCTTTTCTATCTGCTGATTCAGTGCCTCTGCAGTGCGTGTGTCGATTACACCCGTTTTATTCAGCTTGTTTTGATCCTGAAAGGCCATAACCGCTTTTTTCATGTCTTTGCTGAAATAGCCATCCTCACGTCCCGGATCAAAGCTGAGACCTTTTAACAATACCTGCGCATGCTTGACGTCTTCATTGTTCATGTCCACTTTAAGCGGCTCTTTCAGCTGCAATGGCCCTGCGGAAAAATAATCGGGCTGCTTAATCGCAATGGTCGGCTCAATTCCTTTCTTATGAATCCAGTTTCCATTTGGCGTCAGCCACTTGTAGAGCGTTAATTTGATGTTGCTGCCGTCCCCCATTGGCACAGCCTGTTGAACCGTTCCCTTGCCAAAAGACGTATCGCCTACAACATCATAATGGCCAGCCTCCTTTAATGCGCCGGCAAGAATTTCTGATGCGGAGGCACTTCCTTTATCCGTAATCACGTTGACAGGGTACGCTTTTTTATGGGCCAATGTTGAGAAATAACGTTTTTTATCTCCATTGCGTTCAGCAATCTGTATATACGGCTGGTCCTTTGTAACGAAATGCTTAAGTATTTCTTCCACACTTTGAAGATATCCGCCCGGATTGCCGCGTACATCAATGACTAGTCCTTCTATTTCTTTTTTCTCAAGCTCTCTCAATGCTTTTGCAAAATCCTCTGCGGTATGCTCAGAAAAAGTAGAGATGACGATATATCCGACAGAATGCCCCTGCACTTTTTTCTCTGATGCAAAAACTGTTTCGAGCGGAATCTCAGCTCTTTTGATCCGGAATGACAGCTGTTTCTTCGTTCCGGGCCGCTGAATCTTCATTGAAACGCTGGACCCTTTCTTTCCTCTTATTTTTAACACAGCATGGTTTAAATCCTTGCCGGCCATCGATTCTCCATTGATGCTGATAATTTCATCATTAGGCTTCAACCCGGCTTTTTCCGCTGGCGATTTCTTGAATGGGGAAACAATAATAATTTTGCCGTCTTCCATGCCAACCTCAGCCCCGATGCCTTCAAATGAGGAATCAAGAGAATCAGAAAATTGCTTAGCTGTCTGCTTGTCCATGTAAACAGAATAAGGATCATTTAGCGTAGACAGCATTCCCTGGATGGCTCCCTCGAGCAGCTTTTCTCTATCAACTTTTTCTACGTACTCATTCGAAATTAACTCATACGCTTTTTCGATTTTGTCCATAGCTTTATCCCGTTCAGAGTCAGCTTGTGCCGTCGCGGGAACTGCTGCAGTCTGGGGCTTATCCATCTCAAGCAGGTTGATTCCCGCATATACACCGGCGCCTCCAAACAGCATGCTCCCTGCTGCTATCACAGCCATTATTTTTTGATTCATCCTTTACTCCTCCTGTATGCCAGACTGTCTTTATCAAAACCTAGAGATAGTATATGTAAAGGATGGAGATTTCATGTAATCATAGAAGAAAAAGAAGGCAAATGAAAAAGCCGCCCCGAAAGCGGGACGGCTTTTTCACTTTATACTCGCAGAAACTTGCGGATGGAAGTCAGACTTCCCCATACTCCAATTACTGCACCGATTGCAATCAGCACTAACGAAACTTGGAATACAAATGGATTATAAGGAAGAAGAGAGACAAATGACCCTTGAACCTTTGGAACGACCCATCCGATGACGTATTGGTACGTGCTCAGCACCAATGCAATCGGGATCACAGAACCGAATACGCCTAGCAGCAATCCTTCAAGGAAAAACGGCCAGCGGATAAACCAGTTTGTCGCGCCGACAAGCTTCATGATTTCAATTTCTTTTCTTCTTGCGAAAATTGTAATTTTAATGGTGTTGGAAATTAAGAACATCGCCGTAAATACCAGTCCGATAATTAACGCGATTCCGATGTTTCGGGAAACGCCGACTACTTTAAACAAACGGCTGACCTCTTCTTTTCCGTAAGTGACTTTATAAACATGATCCATTTTTTCGATCTTTTTCGCCACGTTCGGCGTATCATGCGGATCTGTCGTTTTGACGACAAACGCATCATTAAGCGGGTTTTCCTGATCCTTCATCGTCAGGGATTTTCCGCTGTCGCCAAAGCTGTCAACCAACTGGTCAAGCTCTTTTTCTTTAGATGAAAACGTGACACTCTGAATGCCCTTCAGTTCCTTAATATCGTTCTGAAGCTTGTCCTGCGCCTTCTGATCTGCAGTCAGATCAACCAACACTTTGATTTCGACTTGTTTCTCAGCATTCGTAGCCATGTTATTCAAATTCAGCATAATCACTAAAAACACGCCGACCAAAATCAGCGTAACGGTTACAGCACTAATGGATGCGAATGTCATCCATGTGTTTCTCCCGAGAGATTTAAAACTCTCACGCAAGTGGCGCCCGAGAATTTTAATCATATGAACCATACTCCCCTCTTGACTCATCACGCACAATGATACCATCTTCGATTGCAATGACACGTTTCTTCATGGTGTTTACGATTTCTTTATTATGTGTCGCCATCACGACTGTTGTCCCGCGGTTATTAATTTCCTCCAGCGTCTTCATGACTTCCCAAGACGTATCCGGATCAAGGTTTCCTGTCGGTTCATCAGCAATCACAACATCAGGGTTGTTCACAATTGATCTGGCAATAGATACACGCTGCTGCTCCCCGCCTGAAAGCTGGTCAGGAAATTGTCTCGCTTTATGCTTCAGCTGCACGAGATCAAGCACTTCAAGCACCCGTTTCTTAATGACAGACGGCTGTTCTCCAATTACTTCAAGGGCAAATGCCACATTTTCAAAAACAGTAAGTTTCGGCAAAAGCTTGAAATCCTGAAAGACAACGCCGATTTTACGGCGCACGAAAGGAATCTCTTTTTCTTTAATTGCCGCGAGATCTTTATGATTGATTAAAATTTGTCCTTTTGTCGGTTTTTCTTCTCTGTAAATCATTTTAATAAAAGTAGATTTACCCGCTCCGCTCGGACCGACAACATACACAAACTCGCCGGGATGAATGGCAACAGAAACCCCATTGAGCGCTTTTACGCCGTTCGGATAGGCTTTATATACTTCCTTCATTTCTATCATGAAATCACCTAATCTTTTATATCATTTTATCTATCACACGGTCATACTCTTCGAATGCATTCGACAATTTATGACCCATTCATTTGTAAAAAGATGAAAAATCTGAAAGTTTCCTTTTTCAATACACTTCATTATACGTCAATTTTAGACATAATACTATTACAGTTTCTTTTCATTCATATTGTTATGGTATAAAAAAATCCTTGCCAGCACTCGGCAAGGATTTTCTCATCTTACTTTTTTTCTGACAGCCATTTGGCAATAACAGCGGCTTCGTTATCATTTACAAGCCCCTTTGGCATATTGCCGCGGCCGTTTTTAATAATGCTTTCAATTTTGTGTTCGTCATATTTGCCTCCGACCTCTTGGAGATTAGGTCCTGACACACCTTCTAAATCCTTGCCGTGGCAGCCAACGCAGCTTTGCTGATATAATTCTTCCCCTTCAGATGCAGTGGCTTCCGTCTTGCTGCCGGTGTCTGTCTTCTCTTCTTTTGCATCGTTTGAACCGCAGGCAGCCAACAGAACAGAAAGCGCAAATCCAAGCATTAGTATCGATAACTTTGATTTCATGTTGAGAAGCACAACTCCTTTACGATCTCTTCCATATTATAACCTCGTTTAAGCGCGTTTGAAACCCTCGCCCAGCACCTCGCTCGCGTCTGCTACAATCACAAAAGCAGACTCATCAATCTGTTTGACGATTTGTTTCAATTTGGTGAATTCAGTTTGCCCCACCACGCACATTAAAATCGGACGGTCATCGTCGGTATATCCGCCAACTGCTGAAATTTTCGTCACGCCTCTGTCAATCTTCTGTAAGACAGCCTCCTTGACCGCCTGCTCCTGCTTTGTAATAATGAGCGCCATTTTGGAACGATTAAAGCCGACTTGCACAACATCAATGGTTTTGCTGGACACATAGACGCCAAGCATGGCATATAAGCCTTGCTCAATATTAAATACGATCATAGCGGTAATAACGATCATTCCGTCAATGATAGCAAGACACTTCCCCAATGACAGGCCGGAGTACTTATGAATGATCTGTGCAGCCAAGGCTGTTCCTCCTGTCGAACCTTTCCCTAAGTACACAATGCCAATTCCGACACCTATCCCGACACCGCCAAAAATTGCCGCTAAGAGTTCATGGTGAGTGGCTGGCTGAATATCCCTTGTCAAAAACACTACTAGCGGCAAAAAAACAGAACCTGCAAGCGTCTTTAGCCCAAATTTCCCGCCGAGCAAAATGACACCCGCAATAAATAAAGGAATATTAATAATCCACTGTACATACGCTGCTTCAAAACCGTATGATTGTAAAATCGTACTGATCCCGCTGACACCGCCGGCGGCGATCTTGTTCGGAAGCAAAAATACATTAAAGGACACGGCTGTAATCGCTGCTCCTATCAGTATGTATACATAATCCCGCAAAACCCATAATGTTTTATTCCGTACGTCCATCAAAATATCCTCCGTTTCTTCCAATGCTCTCCGATAGCATTTTAATCCTTCCCTGATTAGATGTAAATAACACCCAAATACAGTGGTAATATGCTAAAGCAGCAGTGAAATCAAGGATATGAGGAATAAAAAAACACACCCGTATGCATCAGGTGTGTTTTTCAGCTTAGGAAAGCTTAGAACGCAGATAGGCATCAATAAATGTATCAATGTCACCATCCATTACAGCTTGAACGTTCCCCATTTCTGTATTAGTCCGATGGTCTTTTACCATGGAATACGGGTGGAATACATAAGAACGAATTTGGCTTCCCCAGCCGATTTCTTTTTGTTCACCGCGAATTTCATCCAGCTCTGCCTGCTGCTCTTCAATTCTGCGCTGATACAGCTTGGCCTTCAGCATTTTCATGGCTCTTTCACGGTTTTTAATTTGTGAGCGCTCCGTTTGGCACGTCACAACCACATTCGTTGGCAAGTGAGTAATCCGAACGGCTGAATCTGTCGTATTGACGTGCTGTCCGCCCGCTCCGCTGGCACGGTACGTATCAACTTTAATATCCTCCGTACGGATATCAATATCGATCTCATCGTTAAATTCAGGCATGACTTCACAGGACACGAAAGACGTGTGGCGGCGGCCTGATGAATCAAACGGTGAAATCCGCACGAGACGATGGACACCTTTTTCCGCTTTGAGATATCCGTAAGCGTTGTGTCCTTTGATTAGCAATGTCACTGACTTAATTCCCGCCTCGTCACCTGGAAGGTAATCGAGCGTTTCCACTTTAAAGCCGCGGCGCTCTCCCCATCTTGTGTACATTCTAAGAAGCATAGAGCCCCAGTCCTGTGACTCTGTACCGCCAGCACCTGGGTGCAATTCTAAAATCGCATTATTTTTATCATACGGCTCGCTGAGAAGAAGCTGAAGCTCAAACTCATTGAACTCTTTTGTTAATGATTTTAGTTCTTTTTCAAGCTCAAGCTGGAGATCTGAGTCCGGCTCTTCTTTCAAAAGATCATGAGTCATTTGTAATTCTTCGTGGGATTCATTCAATTTTTTATACGAATTGACATAATCCTTTAAACCATTTGCTTCATTTATAACCGTTTGAGCTTTTTGCTGATCATTCCAGAATTCCGGGTCAGCCATTTGTTCATCTAGCTCAGCAATGCGGGCCTCCTTTGATTCGAGGTCAAAGAGACCCCCTAAAGTCCGCTAAACGAGAAGCCATATTTTCGAGCTCTGCTCTGATTTCTGATAATTCCATTTCATTCACCTCATTAAAAGATCCGCAGGCGCCTGCAGGCGCCGCGGTCAATAAACGTGCCGGGGCGAACTATTCAGTACGGCCGCAGCAATTTTTGTATTTTTTCCCGCTTCCGCAGTGGCATGGGGCATTTCGGCCGATATCAACCACTTTTCGAACCGGTGCTTTCTTTGCTTTTTTGTTATCGTCGCCTTCTTGCGGCTGATGGGCCGTGGTTTGGCCTTGTACAACCTCTTCACGCTCAAGATTGTTTTCAATCTCAGCTTTCATCACAAATTTTGCGACTTCATCCTCAATTGATTCAATCATATGCTCAAACATCGCAAAGCCTTCCATTTGATACTCACGCAGCGGATTCGTCTGCGCATAAGCACGAAGGTGAATCCCTTGGCGAAGCTGATCCATCGCATCGATATGATCCATCCATTTAGAATCAACGGCACGAAGAACGATAACTTTTTCGAATTCACGCATTTGCTCTGTGCCGAATTGCTCTTCCTTCGCATTATATTTCGTGATGATGCGATCCATAATGAGTTCAAGCATTTCATCCGGCTCTTTGCCGAAGATGTCGCTCTTCTCAAGTGCGCCTTCATCAAGATAAGTCGTGTTGATGAGCTCAACTAGACCGTCAAGTTTCCACTCCTCAGGAAGCTCTTCTCTTGGCGTGTATGCTGCAATTGCGCGTTCGAGAGAAGACTTGATCATATTTTCAACGATTTCACGCAGGTTTTCAGAGTCAATGACTTCAAAGCGCTGCTTATAAATGACCTCACGCTGCTGGCGCAGAACATCATCATATTGCAGAAGCTGCTTACGCGAATCGAAGTTATTGCCTTCAACTCGTTTTTGAGACGATTCAACCGCGCGAGATACCATTTTGCTTTGAATTGGGGTAGAGTCGTCCATTCCGAAGCGGTCGAGCATTGCCATCGTCCGCTCAGCTCCGAATCTGCGCATCAATTCGTCTTCCATAGAAAGATAAAATTGAGTGATCCCCGGGTCTCCCTGACGTCCGGAACGTCCTCGAAGCTGATTGTCAATCCGGCGTGATTCATGTCGTTCTGTGCCGACAACAGCGAGTCCGCCAAGCTCTTTTACTCCTTCGCCAAGCTTAATGTCCGTTCCGCGCCCCGCCATGTTAGTCGCGATCGTAACTGCGCCTTTTTGGCCGGCCTCTTCAATGATCTGCGCTTCACGTTCATGGTTTTTGGCATTTAACACTTGATGCGGGATTCCTTTGTTTTTAAGCAGCTTAGAAATCAACTCAGATGTTTCAACGGCAACCGTACCGACAAGAACTGGCTGTCCCGTCATGTAACGCTGTGCGACATCCTCCGCAACCGCCTTAAACTTTCCTTCCATCGTGCGGTAAATTAAATCCGGGCGGTCATCACGGACAACAGGCCTGTTGGTAGGGATCGTGACAACCTGCATGTTGTAGATATTGCGGAATTCTTCTTCCTCTGTCTTTGCCGTACCGGTCATACCGGCAAGTTTTTCGTACATCCGGAAGTAGTTTTGGAACGTAATTGTCGCCAAGGTCATGCTTTCGTTTTGGATTTCAAGCCCTTCCTTCGCTTCAATTGCCTGGTGAAGCCCCTCACTGTAGCGGCGGCCTTTCATCAGACGTCCCGTAAAGGAATCAACAATAACAACCTGTCCGTCTTCCACTACATAGTCAACGTCCTTTTGCATCGCAACGTGAGCTTTTAGGGCCTGGTTGATATGGTGGTTGAGCGCGACATGCTTCACATCAAAGAGGTTATCGATGCCGAACGCTTTTTCCGCCTTCGTCATTCCTTCTTCAGTAAGCTGTACAGCTTTTGTTTTGATATCGTACGTGTAATCCTTCTCCGCTTTTAACGTACGGACAAAAGCATTTGCCTGTACGTACAGCTTAGTGGATTTTGCAGCTTGTCCAGAAATGATAAGCGGTGTTCTCGCTTCATCAATTAAAATAGAGTCCACTTCATCTATTACCGCAAAATGAAGCGGGCGCTGAACCATCTGCTCTTTATAAAGAACCATATTGTCACGCAAATAGTCGAAGCCAAGCTCGTTGTTTGTGGAATAAGTGATGTCAGCGGCATAAGCTTCCCGTTTTTCGTCTTTTGACATTGAGTTTAAATTCAAACCGACAGTCAAACCGAGAAACTCGAAAATTTTACCCATCTGCTCAGCATCACGGCTTGCCAGGTATTCGTTGACAGTCACGATGTGTACACCTTTACCTGTTAGCGCATTTAAATAAACAGGCAGAGTTGACGTTAACGTTTTCCCTTCCCCTGTTTTCATTTCCGCGATATTTCCGTCATGAAGCGCAACGCCCCCCATGAGCTGGACTTTGAACGGGAACATGCCTGTTACGCGGCGCGAAGCTTCCCGAACAACAGCGAATGCTTCAACAAGAAGATCATCCGTTGTCGCCCCTTTTTCAAGGCGCTCTTTAAATTCAATCGTTTTATGTTTCAACGCGTCGTCAGAGAGATTTTCATAGTCTCCGCGAATCGCATCAATATCGTTAGCAATTTTTTCGTATCTATTCAGCGTACGTTTTGTTGGATCAAACATTTTATTTAAAATTCCAAGCATTTATAACGCTCCTCTATCATCACATGCCTATTTTAGAGGCATGTATAAATAATTTACTAGTCCATGTATACCTCTCATTATCATATCACACCTTTTGTTATTTCCAAAGAATTTGCAAATAAGAAAAACAAAAACCTTCCGCGGACATCACGGAAGGCTTCTCTTCATTATTCAGTCGGTTCAATTAAGCCATATTTCCCGTCATTTCTGCGGTACACGACATTTGTAAGGTTTGTTTCCGCATTTGTGAAAACAAAGAAATTATGGCCGAGCATATTCATTTGCAAGATCGCTTCTTCACTATCCATCGGCTTTAAATTAAAGCGTTTCTGACGGACGATGTCCAAGCTCTCCTCCTCTTCTATATCATCTTGAACCGCAATATCTGTATCAGAGCCAAAGCCGCTGGCTAATAAATATTTCGGAGAGCCCTGCTCACGGAATTTACGGTTTACTTTCGTTTTATGCTTACGGATTTGACGTTCCAGTTTGTTTGTTGCGAGATCAATTGCGTTGTACATATCCTCGTTATGCACCTCGGATCGAAGCGCCAGATCTGTCATCGGAATCGTAACCTCAACCTTAGACTCCTTGTCATTGTAAAACTTCAAGTTGACGTTCACATCGGCATTCACGCTATGGTCAAAATAACGCTCCAGCTTGCCGATTTTCTTTTCGACATGATCCTTTAACGCAGGTGTCACTTCAATATTTTCTCCTCTGATGTGATAGTTCATCAAAGAACGCCTCCCTTTTATTAAGGATATGTATCTATTTCTCTTTTACCCTTTACAATTCCTGCTGAAACATAAATCTTTTGTGAAAATTCAGTGAACTTTGTCGAATATTGTTTGTATTTGCTGCTAATGGCGGTTCGGAGGTATATGTATATGCTGATTGAACAAAACAAATACCTCACACACGCCTAATTGATTAAAAAGGGTTCCATACATTGATGAATAGACAGCATCCATTTTCTATAGTGAATCAGAAAATGTTCTTTTAAATACTCGCAGAACTCATGAGAGGGAAAAGAGAAAGAGACCAATTGATCAAACTCTGCAAAAATTTGGTCAAATGCTTTCACACAAATTTCAGCACATCGCGTATCCATAATGAAGAGAAGTGTTGAATGTGTTGAATCCAAATAAAAAAAGGCTTGGATCAGATCTTGATAGATCCGATCCCCTTCTGTTTTTGATAAATTCTCTTCAGCCTCTATCAAATAACATAACCCTTCTTCAATGGTAAAAAGAAGATGATAATAAGCTGATAAAAGCGTATAATCTTCAATGCTCTTCAAGGCACTCACCTATTTACGCTTGTCATAATATGTGCCGTCAATCGTAATGTTGTTATAAGGATTTAAATACGTCGTATGCATCACACGTTTTCTTTTCATCTGCTGAAGTTCTGTTGCGATTGACTGCTTCAGTCTTTCCATTTCCTTCACAATCAGCTGATCCCATGTCAAGATAAGTTTCATCTGCTTTCGCTTTTCTTTTGAAAGCGGCAGAGATATCTCCTGAATCAGTTCAGACCGTGTAGCCACAAAGTCTTCAATTTGCTTTAAAAGTTCATCGCTTTCCGGCGTATTTTGTATGTGTGACAGCATACTCTTCGTCTCAGTGTATAGTTGATCTATGTTATTCATGCGATCCCGCCTGATCCGTGCCGGTCCTTCCGTTCACTTTGAATGGCTTGTTTCCAAGCATCGCGAAAATCTGTTACATAACCTTCAACCTCAGCCAGCATGCCCGTATCATTTTTGATATTTGCCTGTACCAATCTGCGATACATATAATCGTACATCGCACCCATAGAAGCGGAAAGCTCTATATTACGGTTAAGTGTAAAATTTAATTCCTGAATAATATTTTGCGCTTTAATCAGATTTTCATTTTTACGTTCCATATCATCATTCTCAATGGCCTGAGAGGCAAGTCTTATAAATTTCAAACAGCCATTATACAGCATAAGCGTCAGCTCACCGGGTGTAGCCGTATTCACTGAATTTTGCTGATAGGCTGTATAAGGATTTTGGATCGCCATGTGTCATCCTCCAAATTACATTTATTGTGCAAGAAGCTGTGATAAATAGGACGATTGTTCGTTCATTTTTTGAATCGCAGAATCCATCGCACTAAATTTTGTATAGTAGCGGTTTTCTATCGCGTTCAACCGGTCCTGCATTTTGATGATATCAGTGCTGATTGTGTTTAAATTTTTACCGATCGAGTAGTTATCGGCGCCCATTGTCGAGTTGCCGGCTTTTGCTTCAATGCTTTTCACCGTACTTTTCAGTGTGTCACCGATGCGTTTCATAATCCCTTTATCACTATAGGCGCTGCTGTTCGTTCCGTTTGTAAATAAAGCGGCGACACTTTGCGGATCTTCTTGTATTTTGGCTTTCAGTTTGTCTTCATTAATCTCCAAATGTCCTCTCAGTTGGTAAGTACTTGAAGTTGTGATACCAAATTCAGTTAATTGAAGGTTTTTACCATCAACATTTACTTGAGTATAAAAATCCGTCCGCATTTGGTTCGTACCTGTGCTGATGCTGCTATCATTTCTCAGCAAACCGCTTTTTGCCTTCTCTTCCCAGAGTTCTACCTCTTTATCGGACATGGCTTCTTTTTGTTCACTCGTCAGCGGCGTATAGTCTCTGTATTTTTCTTCTTGCAGCTTTTCGTTCAGGCTGTCAACCAATTCATTGTATTTATCCACAAACTCTTTAATTTGGTTGTAAATCCCGTCAACATCAGTTGAAACAGATGTGGTAACAGGGCCTGTGGCTGCAGTTGTATTTTTGATCGAATACGTAACGCCATTAACTGTGAAATTATTTGACAGCTTCTCCATTTCAAAGCCGTTGATCGTGACTTTTGCATTCGTTCCTTCTTTGTAAGCAGTAATCTTATTATCAGCGTCCAAAGAAAAACCTAGCTGACCGGACATAAAATCTGCTGTAGAAGCGTCTGCTGCCTGTATGCTGCCTCCTGCGCCTGTTGCTTTAGAAGAGAATGCAATCGTTTCCACATACTCTGTTCCATTCCAAATTTTATCTTTAAATGCTGATACGCCTAGATCTGAGCTGTTCAGTTTAGAAATCACATTATCAATCGTATCAGCGCTCGTCACACTGATGTTCACTGTTTTTGCCGTTGTCTCGCCAGGCGCCACAACGTTAAATGCCAAATTATAATCGCCTTGTGTGTATCCCGTATAATTATTTGCCTTATACGTTGCTGCGGTTGCCAAGCTCGCTACTTCAACAGTAGAAGAAGAGTTTGGCGCACTTGAGCTTCCTGTAGCAGTTAACACAGATTCATTTGAGCTTGTCACAGTTTTGCCCTGATACGTACTCGGATATGTCAACGTATTTTTAGACATATAATCTTGGAATTCTTTTATTTTTGTATTTACTTCACGATAGCTGTCACGCTGCCATTCAAGAGTCTGTTTTTTTTGTGTCAGCCTGTCAAGCGGTGCTCTTTCTGTCTTCATCAGCTTTGAGACGATATCATCTATATCCATTCCTGACGCCAGACCTGTTATTCTCGTGACCATTTCAAACCACTCCTAATCTACTTTTTTTCATCTACAAATAACCCAAGATATTCAGTCATAGCCGCATAAAAATCAAGCCACCGTTTTGGCGGAATTTCGCGGATGACCTCATTTGTAGAGTCCTCTATTACTTTTACATAGTATTCATTTAACTTCTCATGAAGCTCAAACTTGAGGTGCACTTGCGAAGGTTCCAAAAGCTTGTTCATTTCCCCAACCATTTCAGAAAGGTTGGTAAATGAAACTTGATGAACAGGAACTGCATTCTCATTGTCTTTCTGATTATGTATTTGAGTATCGTAACGATCCCAAACAGGTTGTAACGTAGTGAGCCTTTCAATGTTCAATTGATCATCCCCTATGCCCCAATCTATCGTTTATATCGACTGAGTCGAGATAAGATTACACATATTTTTGGAAAAAAACTCATCTGTTTTAGATTTCTTGTTCGGAAATGCATTTATAAAAAATCAGTGGAGAGAATCCAGTTATTATATCATGAGTTAGAGATAGCAAGGAGAATGATTCGGAGTTAGAAATATAATAAAAGACCTTGGCAACGCCAAGGTCTTCTTTAAAATTAACGTAACAATTGAAGTACGTTTTGCGGCTGTTGGTTTGCTTGAGCAAGCATTGCTTGAGAAGCTTGAGAAAGAATGTTGTTCTTTGTGAACTCGCTCATCTCTTTAGCCATGTCAACGTCACGGATACGAGACTCAGCAGCAGTTAAGTTTTCAGAAGAAGCACCAAGGTTGTTGATTGTGTGCTCTAAACGGTTTTGCACTGCACCAAGTTTACCACGCTCAGAAGATACTTTGTTAATTGCAGAATCTACTTTAGTTAGAAGCGCATCTGTGTTAGCTGCCGTAGCTGTTGTTACTTTGTAATCTGCTTTTAACATGTCAAGACCTGTAGCAGCAGTACTCATATCTCCAATGCTAACTGTTAATTGTTGACCTTTGTTGGCACCGATTTGGAAAGTGAATCCATTTGTCTCCGTACCATCAAGAAGGTTTTTACCGTTAAAAGCTGTACGTTGAGAAATTCCATCTACCTCATCAAGAAGGTTATCAATTTCATCCTGAATTGCTTGAAGGTCTGTCGTTGCATCTTGAGTACCAGTGTTACCCGCTTGAACAGTTAACTCACGAACACGTTGAAGAATTGAGTGAGTTTCAGTCAATGCACCCTCAGCTGTTTGGATAAGAGAGATTCCATCTTGAGAGTTTTTAGAAGCCATATCAAGACCTCTGATTTGTCCTCTCATTTTTTCAGAGATCGCAAGACCTGCTGCGTCATCTCCCGCACGGTTGATACGAAGACCTGAAGAAAGTTTCTCCATGTTCTTTTGTGCTGCACCGTTGTTTGAAGACAAACGGTTCAATGTGTTAAGTGCTGCGATATTGTGGTTAATTCTCATTTTTATTTCCTCCCTGAATATGTTGTTTAGGCACGTCCTTGTGCCTCAATTTTGTAATCGGCGGAGCCATTTGTACCCTCTCCCGGCTACATCATTAATATCGGATTGTCTCTGATTTTGTTAATACAAAAATAAAAAAATCCTCACTTTTTTTGTGAGGATAATGCGGAGATCATATCGCTGGATAACGACGCCGCACGGTTATTTTCTTCCTGAATGGTTAAATAAATCTCTTTCCGATGAATATCAATATGCTTTGGGGCTTCAATTCCAAGCTTCACTTGATCCCCCTCAACCGCAATCACTTTCACTTCAATATCAGTGCCTATTTGAATCGCTTCGTTTATTTTCCGCGATAAAACTAGCATGATTCTCCTCCAATCAGATGCTTTGTCGTATATGAGGAGTCGTGTAAAACGACTTGCTTAGCCATCATGTTCTTGCGATTCACAATTATGGGAGCCAATAAATTCGCAGTAGACTTTTCGAATGGCTCTGCCATGGTCAGTATTGTCATGACTTCTATATCTTCAATATTTTCAATATCCAAAAGTTCAGCAGTTGATTCATCAAGGTCAAATTCATAATTCCTAAAGAAGATAAACGGACTTACAACGATGAACGCAAGATTTTCTGAAGTGACGGACTGCAGTGCCACGAATGGAGAGTCTTCTGAAAGCGGAAGAATGACGAACTGTTTTTCTTCTAAAAAACCTGGAATTCCGTTTTCAAAAAGAATGATTTGTTCTTCTTTTACGTTCATTTGGCCATGGTACTTCGTATGAATGATCATTGTTCACGATCCTTTTCTTTTTACTTTTCGGGTGATTCTTTCGGGTATTCTACATCTATATTTAAATCAGGGTATTGGAGCATGTCAACCTTAACATTTCCTGGCGTATATTCAACAATAGGCTTATGCGGCTCGGCCTGAATAACAGGCTTTCGCGGCGTAATCTGAACATCGAGCTGTGACGGAGTATATTGTATTTTCACCCTAGATAGAGAAGGGGCATAATGTTCGCCTAATTGAATTTGGTGCATTTCAGAGTTCCTCCTTGCTTGTGAAGCGATTGGGTTCCCCTTATTTTCAATCCTCATAAGCTCGTCGCCCTCTTCGGCAGTACGGGCTATCCCCTCCATTACATCCTCATGTCCTTGTTGGGCGGCTTCTTCAATTCTCTTGAAAACATGCTTTCTGTCTAATTCTTCCCATGCTTGTGTCTGGTCAATCGTGAGTTTTCCAGGTGTCACCGATATTTCCATTTCCGCACTCGGCTGTTGGATCTCAAGATCGGCTTGCGGCTGCTCCATTTTTAAGCTGGCGGGCGTCGTTGTTAAACCTATTTTCCCTTGAACACTATGCATAATCAATCTGGGAATCTGCATCACTCTACCTCCTGAACTATAAAAAAAGCGAACTCCTAAGAGAGCCGCTTACTTTAAAAAGTCAATCAATGTAGGCTGAACAATTTGCGCATTAACAGCCAGAGTTGCCCTGTGCACACTTTGCTGCGCAATAAATTCAGTTATTACTTCTTCCAGCTCTACATCTTCATTGTCTGACAACACTTTGGTAGCTGTTTCTTCTTGAGCTGAAAGTCTTGTATTAACCAGTTCAAGACGATTATATCTCGCTCCAAGATCAGAGCGTTCAGCGCTCATGCCGTCAGAGAAATGGTCAAGATCATCTAAAACACTGTCCATGCCGTCCAGTGAACCAGAACTTAATGCTTTCTCAAAAGAATCAAGCATTTCAAATACATTCTGCCCGCTTTCAGAAGTGCCTCCAAAAGCTGACTTTGGATCTGAGTTCACTTTCAATGACATATTATTTGATATATTGACTACGACATCAGCTGTATCAGAAATTGTATAAGTTCCGTCTCCGTTATCTGTAACCGGAGGCTTATCTGAATTTGTCCCGTTAAAGATATATCTGCCGTTCACTTGTGTATTCGCAATATTTAAAAGCTGTTCCTTTAGCTGCTTCACTTCTACGCCAATCGCTTGCCGCTCCGCCTCGCCGTTTGTATCATTTTGAGCTTCAACCGCTAATTCTCTGACCTTCGATAGGATGTCAATTCCTTCTGTAATGTTTGTTTCAGTGTTTTCGAGCCAGGTAAAAGCTTGAGAAGCATTGCTTTTATACTGCTGCACTTGAGACAGTTGCGTATTATACTTTAAGCTTTTCATTGCTACTACAGGATCGTCGGAAGCCTTTGAGATTTTTTTTCCTGAAGAAATCTGTGACTGGAGTTTATCCAGCTTCGAGTAGCTCGAACCGATATATCTCAGTGAGTTTTGCTGTATCATGCCTTGTGTTACCCTCATATGACTTTACCTACCTTCCCCCAACACCCATGCCGTTGATCACTTTATCAAGCAATTCGTCTTGTAAAGTCACCATTCTTGCAGCTGCATTGTATGCGTGTTGGAATTGAATCATATTGGTCATTTCTTCGTCTAAAGAAACTGCGCTCATTTGCTGACGGTTTATGTCTGCATCATTCAGCTGTGTTTCTGTATTAGACGCCAGCCGATTAGCCTCTTGAGCTTCGATCCCTAGCTCGCCAATCAGACCCGCATAATAATCTAACACACTAGTTTCTTTGCCGTTAATGGTTATTTTGCCGGTTAAAACATTTGCTAATTTTGTAGCATTGGCGTTATCGTTTGCTGAACCAGTCAGTGAGAAAGCAATGTTTGCGCCTTTTGAATCTATTATACTGTCAGACACTTTAATCTTGCCCGCCGCTCCCTTTGCAGGTTCAGTTTCACCGCCGGTAAAATCAAAAAAGTCTCCGCCTTGTTCACCGCTCTTGGTCAAACCATTTCTGTGCACTTCATTGAAAGCTTTGGCAAATTCAAGCGCCATATTGTCAAGATCAGAAAGCATTTCCGGATATACGCCCTTTTCTTGACCATCTGCTGTTATATACCCGTAAGACTCTATAAATCCTAAAAGAGATCCCTTGCTGCTGAAGGACTCCGCCTGCACAGCTTTATCTCCGATTGAAATACTTGATACTAAACCAGTTTCATTATCATAGTTGGCTGTAAGTTCTGAAACCTCGTAATTTTTACCGTCCAAAACAGTTCCAAGCGACTGTTTATTTTTATCAAGAATTTCAATTGATACAGTTCCCTCAGCAGACGAAAGTGCATTCCCGCCTGATTTGTTATAGCTGACTTTGATATCAACCATTGAGGATAATTTATCGATCAGCAAATCTCGCTGATCATATAAACCATTCGGAAGAAGCCCGACCGGTTCTACTTGTGCAATTTGCTTATTTAAACTGTTTAATTGAGAAAGCAGAGAATTGACATCCAACACAGTTGTATTTAACTCCGCTTTTAAATTCGATTGAACATTTGTAAGTGATTCAGAAATATAATTAAACGTTTCAGCTACAGCTTGTCCTTTTCGAGCAACAACAGAACGTGCACTTTCTTCATTTGTATTATTCGATAATTCCTGCAGGGAATTCCAAAACGAATTCAGCACACTGTTCAAGCCGCTGTCATCCGTCTCATTTAAAACGCCTTCCATTTGCGACAGCGCTTTAGCTTTCGTGTCATAGTATCCGGCACTGTTGTTTTGAAGACGGTATTGATAATCAAGAAAGATATCTCTTATTCTCTCAACTGACTTTCCTTGAACACCTGTACCCATTTGTCCAGCTGTTTTTTCTGCATTTTTGGATACCGCAGGGAAATAGTCAGTTGCCTCCAATGAGACCCGCTGTCTTGTATAACCATCAGTATTGGCATTTGCCACGTTATTTGCAGTCGTGCTTAACGCTGCCTGCTGAGAGCTTAACGCCCGCCTTGCAGTTTCAAGCCCCATAAAGGTAGATGTCATTTTTTGAATTCCTTTCTGCTAAGCTTTTGAATCAAAAAGTTTCATTCGGCTGCTCTTCGGCAGCTCAGCTTTAATTGATTTGCTGTAATTGAAGTTATTTTCCTTAGGAACCAGCATATCGTACGAAATAGAGATGAATTGCAGCGCGTCTCTCGTCAGCTGCCTATTCATCTCATTTACTTTTTTCAGACGTCCGAGAACTGTAGAAAGAGATTCGTATAGTTGTTCCAGCTCTTCCCTTTCGCTGCCTGAGGTTTTGGCGATACATGCGGTAATGGTGTTATTTTCGCTGTATCCGAGAAAGGCGGAGGTTGCTTTGATCCGGTCATCTTCTGTCTGCGTGATCGCTTGAATATATTTTTGCTCTTTTGTCAAAAGGTTTGAAAGCTCCTTTGTTTTACCGGCTTTGAGCGCTTCCGTCTTTTCTTCAGACAGCGTGAGCAGGTGCTCATGCAGAACGCAAAGTCGCTTTAATTGTTCAATAATGGCCTTTGCTGACATGGGCTTTCTCCTTTTTATTGCTTTTTATAAAAATTAATCATATTTTTCGCTATGTGATTTGCGTCTACTTTGTATGACCCGTTTTCGATTTGCGCTTTAAGCTGCGCAATTTTTTCCTGTCGTGAACCAGCGACTGCGTCGGATGCATTTTGCATTTCTTTAGCCTGTGACGAAATTTCAATTTTATCTTGAGGCTGTGCAGCAGTTTTTTGCACCGCTTGCTTTTCATAATTTTTTTGATATGGATTAACGGATTGTGTTCCAAATTGATTGATTTTCATAGGATTCCTCTCGCTTTCCGTTGCAGTCTTTAAACAATCTTAACCCTTTTATCGACTGCGTTTTCAGTTAGTTTAGGGAATCAGCTGTTTTTGGTATTATAGGCATAGTATGTGTCTTTTTTACTATTTTCTTTCTCGATTTTCAGAGCGTCCTCGTGGTTCAAATGATCCATTTGAGCCTTGATATCGGACTGGCAAGCCTTGCAGAACTTGCCTTCTCGAATCGATGTTCCGCACCTTTCACAAGGGTATGCCAAATTAGGAAGATGAGTGATCTGAATTCGCTTCTGCCTGATGAATTTCAATATCAGCTCTTCTTCCACACCTGTTTCCTCAGTTATCCGGTTCAAAGTTGATTGCCGATTTTCCTGCTTTCTTAAAAACTTATAAACAGTCTCAAATGATTTTTCTTCTTCCTTAATACACGCCTGACATACGGTTTGCAGCTTTGTCTTTAAAAATAAAGTATTACATTTCGGACAATTCGCCAGTTCTCCCATCTTTTTTTCTCCTTATTCGATAATATGCCTGTGTCAATTTCTAGTGATTATATCGGCATAAAAACAGAATCATTTAGCTTCTGATTAAGGTAAAAGATGCCACTGAAGCGGCTTTTCCTTTTTCTAATAAGCAGCGCGCTGCAAAATGCAAAGTGGCGCCTGTTGTATAAAGATCGTCTATTAAAATGATATTCATACCTTCTGCTGAATTGTTTTTCGTATCAAAAATACGCGCGGAAAGCAGGCGTTCTGTTTTCTTTTTCTTAGACTGTTTCTCATTATTCAGGCGGATTAGGGGATGGTGGATGGGCCTGCCTAAACATTCTGCCAGGAGCTGTGCCTGGTTAAATCCGCGCTCCTCTTCCCGTTCCTTGCTTAGCGGAATAGGAACAAGAACAAAATGCTTATCGGGGTAAACCTTTGAAAAGGTTGAAGAAAAATCGCTTTTAAAAGCATTTATAATTTCTGCATCTCCTCTAAATTTAAAACGGGAGAGCGTTTCTTTCATCATATCATTATATGTGTAAACTGAACGATTTTGGCGGAGCAGCAAGCTGTGACTGATCCTTGATTTCCACGCCTCACAATCCCTGCATACCGCATAAACGGATTGAGGTCTGCCGCATATGGTGCAGATATGTCCTGTGATTTTTTTCAATTTACTTCTGCAGGAATGACAGACCTTTTCGTCAGGCTTTAATAAAAAAAGAGCTCTCCATGTAACAGCTTGAGAAAATTGCGAATCGCATAGCAGACAGATCAGTTTATGAATGCCTCCTCCTGCTTTGTTTGGCATAAATCGCTTGGACTCTCTGATACCACAGCTGCAGATTCAGCCAAAATGACAAGCATAGCCGTATTTTTTTGTTTATCTACCATCTCTGCTTTCGTATATGCGATCTTTTTAAGATCAGTAACGTAGGATGGTCTCACTTTGTTTAAAGAAAGTGCCAGTACATCGTTTTGGCATACTTGGCACGTGCAGGCCATGTGAAGCTGGTCCATATAACGGTCGAGCAGTTCTTTCATTACGATTTCTTTTGAATTGACAAGCATTTTTACAGCTCCTCATCATCGGTTATATGAGTATACTGTACCACGTTTTCAAATAATGGCTAGTCTGTTCATTCATTTTTTGCTGCCAATCCGTTCATTTCTTTTATATGCTTTTTTGCATCGAGCATACTCTTTGTTTTGCCGTAGTGAAAGAAGATGACATCGCCGTCTGCATGCTCTTTATGCCGGCCGGTTCTTCCTGCGATTTGAATAAGTGCGCTTTCCGTAAAGATAGGCGATTCCGCTCCTAGTACACCTGTTTGCACCTTGGGAACCGTAACGCCTCTTTCCAGTATTGTTGTTGTGATTAATAGATCGAGCTGACCATCTCTGAATTGCTGCACTTTCTCCTTTCTATGCTTGTCTTCCGCATGCACAGTCGCGGTTCGGCAATTAACATCTTTAAAGCTCGCAGCAGCCTTTTCTAGAATAGAAACGGAGGGAACGAATAAAAAAACAGGCCTCCCTTCTTTCACATGAAACTCTATCCATCTTTTCACCGCTGGCGGAATTTTATTTCGGTTTAATTTCTTCTTCCAGTTTCCACACCATACAAAGCGCGGTTCGGGTAAAGGTTGCCGGTGGTGTCTTGCGGGGATGCGAACTGAATGTAACTGTCCGTTCTGCGCTTTTCTTTTTAATTCTTTAGGAGGTGTTGCACTTAAATAAACGAGGGTACTGTTTTTCTTTCTTGCTTTTTGAACAGCGAATTGAAGGGTTTGATCAGCAGAATACGGAAAAGCGTCAACCTCATCAACGATCATAACATCAAATGCATCTTTATATCGCAAAAGCTGATGCGTGGTGGAAATCATGAGCGGAGATAGCCGCCCTTTGTCATCGCTTCCTCCGTAAAGCGCTGAAATGTCAGCACCCTGAAAGGCAGCCTTGAGTCTTGGGGCAAGCTCTAATACAACATCGGTGCGAGGAGTTGCAATACATACACGCAGTCCTTGATTTAACGCTGATTCTATACCAGGAAATAGCATTTCTGTTTTGCCAGCGCCGCAAACCGCCCAGATGAGGAGTTCTTCTCTTTTTGATATTGCTTCAATTAAAATATTGGCGGCTTTTTGCTGTCCGCTTGAAAGCTTGCCGCCCCATGTCAGCTTAACAGACTTCCAGTTTTGTTCATCTCCATCTTTCCATGAATATAAAGGAACCTCCTCACTCACTCTGCCCATCATGATACAGGAACGGCAATACAGCTGATCTTTTCCAAATGAGTGATAAAAAGAAAAATACCGCTGATCAGTTTGGCCGCACCTATTACATCTATATCCCCGTTTATTTATAGATATAGAGTTTTCAGCGGTGATATAGCCATTCTTGATATGCCATTCAATCATCTCATCGGAAAATGGGAGTTCAGTCCTGAGCAAATGACGGCTTTGAAGCGTCTGCTGCAATTCTCTAGAAAAGGAAATGTGCTTTTCAGTTGGCACCTTCACATAGCACCGCCTCCTTTCGAGACAGTATGCCTGAATGAATAGTTTCTGTCGAACAATCAAAATAGAAATATAAAAAAATCTCCGTTGCTAAAACGGAGATTTGGCCTTATTTAAAACACCAGCAAATTCCTAGCGCACCTTCACCCAAATGAGTGCCGATTACCGCGCCAAAATAGCTGTTATAAAATTCAACATGAGGATATTTTACAGAAAGCTCTTCAATGATTTTCGCTGCTTCTTCCTCGCGATTAGCATGGATAACAGCAGCGCGCATAGGCAACCCTTTGCTCGCATCTTCGTCTAAAAGCTCATAAATTCGCGAAATTGCTTTTTTACGTGTGCGAATCTTCTCAAAAGGCACAATTACCTTATTGTCAAAATGAAGGATAGGCTTTACCTTTAGAAGACTACCAATGAAGGCTTGGGCGCTGCTTAATCGCCCGCCGCGCTGAAGATGAGCTAAGTCATCTACCATAAAATAAGCTCGAACTGTTTTTTTCATTTCTTCCAGTTCTTTTATAATATCTTCCGGCGATGATGCTCCGTTTTTAATTAATTCAGCGGCTTTAAGAGCATAAAAGCCTTGGGCTAAACAGCTTATCTCTGAATCAAATGGATACACATCAATATTGTCGACCATTGAATCAGCCGTTGCCGCACTGCTGAATGTTCCGCTGATCCCGCTGGAAAGATGGATACTGATGACCGCATCATAAGATTTGCCAAGCTCTTCATACAACGCAATCAGCTCGCCGATTGGCGGCTGAGAAGTCGTCGGGAGCTCATTATGTTTTTTTACTTCTTCGTAAAAGCTTTTCCAGTCCAACTCAATTTCTTCACGGTAAGTCTCCTCCCCAAAAACAACCTGGAGAGGGATCATATGTATCTGATGTTGTTCACGCATTTCTTTCGGAATATATGCCGTGCTGTCTGTTACGACTGCAATATTCATAGCTTCGATACCTGCCTTATTGCTTTATAACTCTATTGTAAGGGAAACGGCAGCCTAAAAAAAGACCTGCCTAGAAAAAGGCAAGTCTCCTAATATACTATCTCATTTCTACCCAGCCATTTTTAATGGCGACCACAACGGCTTGCGTCCGGTCGTTCACATTCATTTTTTGTAAAATATTGCTCACATGGTTTTTAACGGTTTTCTCACTGATAAACAATGATTCACCAATTCCGCGGTTGCTTTTTCCGTCTGCAAGCATCTGCAGCACTTCACATTCCCGCCTAGTTAGAATATGTAATGGTCTGCGGATTTCAGGGTAAACCTCGTGTTGAGGATGTGCAGAAACTCCGCTTGTTGCAAGACGGCGGAATTCGTTAACGAGGTTATGCGTAACCTTCGGATGAAGGTAAGAGCCGCCCTCGGCAACTACTTTAACCGCTTCAATTAATGTATCAGCATCCATCTCTTTCAGCAGATAACCTCTAGCACCTGTTTTCAGGGCATGTGTTACATAATTTTCGTCATCGTGAATTGATAGAATAATTACTTTAGATTCAGGATACAGCTCAACAAGCTGTTTTGTAGCTTCCACACCATTTACGTTTGGCATATTGATATCCATGATCACAACATCAGGATGATAGTGCTCAACAATACGAGCCGCTTCGTCTCCGTCATCACCTTCGGCTACCACTTCAAAGGTAGGTTCAAAATCCAATATCCGTTTAACACCTTCACGAAATAACTGATGGTCGTCGATAATAACAATGTTTACTTTAGTCACAAGCCACGCCTCCTTGTATTATTGTTCTATATACTCTAGCATTCGGTCAATATGCCTTTTGGCTCTATTTTACAAATCATAGTCAAAGAGATAACGGAACCTTAATCATAATAAATGTCCCAAGACCTATTTTCGAATCTATTGTCATCGTTCCTTCCAATAAATCTACTCTTTCTTTCATGCCCAGCAAGCCGAATGATTTGTTTTTCTTCTCTTTCGCTTCCTTCAGGTCGAACCCTTTACCGTTATCTTTTATCATTAAAATCACAAAATCATTTGTGATTTCAACTTTGACTGTAATTTCTTCAGATTCAGAATGCTTTAGCGCATTAGACACAGCTTCCTGTGCGAGCCTGAAGAGCGCAACTTCAAACTGAGGCGCAAGCCGCTGATCCTCTGTTTCTCCAATACACTGAAAATGTATTTTGACCTTCCCGTTATATTCTTCGGTTGTATATAGATATTTTCTTAAAGTTGGAATCAGGCCTAGGTCATCAAGGGCCATCGGTCTTAAATCATATATAATCCTTCTCACTTCGTAAAGGGCATTCCGAACATTTTGACGGAGATTTTTAATTTCTTGGAATCCGTCCTCTGCACCCCGGTCACGGAAAATCCGCTCGATTAATTCCGATCTCATCATAACATTCGCCAGCATTTGAGCGGGTCCGTCATGGATTTCTCTTGAAACTCTTTTTCGCTCTTCTTCCTGCGCCTCAATAATTCTTAAGCCGAAATCCTGTTTTGCCTGAGCATCTGCAAGAAGCAGTCCGACTTCGCGCAGATCCTGGTTCAAGTAATTAAGCACAACTGTAATTTGGCTTACTAATGATTCTGACCGCTCGATAATTTCCTGAAGCCCTAGCAATCTGCGCTCCAAATCATCCCGCCGTTCGCGCAATTGCTTCTCACGCTGCTGGATCATCGTCAATTCTACCTGCAGCTTATGGGCTTTTTCATAAGCATTGCGGATTTCCTCTTCACTGAATCTATGAAAATTACGGCTGACCTCGGATAAACGGTTTCTCGCATGGCGGGTTTGCACTTCAAGTTTATCGCCAAGCTCAATCACTTCATACACCTGCTGCTTAATTTGTTTCAGTTCTTCAACCAGCTGTTCATACTGCTGGCGTGACTGCTCCCCGATTTGAAAAACCTCGTCCTTGCTCCCGTCAACGGTTTTCAGCATCTTCATCAAAATAGAATCCAACACTTTGGAATCCATCTTTGTTTTATTCATAATTTCCCTCCGTCACGGCGTTGTCATATATTTTTATTATAAATGTAATTGATCTGCAAATTATGTCGAATTATAATGAAAGAATGCGTATATTCTAGAAAAAAACATTTTTATATACTATCTACTCTTTATGATACCAAAATACGCACAAAAATTCTAAAGACTGTACGAATTTGTATAGGCAGTCTTTTATGCTTAGCAGGAGGGTCAGCTAGCATGCTGCACAGCTATTTTACTGTGAAAGAAGCAGGAGAACACGAGATTGTTATAGAAAAATCGCGTTTTATCTGTCATTTAAGCCGTGTTTCTACCGAACAAGAGGCACAGGAATTTATACAGAAAATAAAGAAACAGCACTGGAATGCGACTCATAATTGCTCAGCTTACGTTATCGGCGAGAATGACCATATCCAAAAAGCCAATGATGACGGAGAACCAAGCGGTACAGCGGGAGTGCCGATGCTTGAGGTATTAAAAAAACGCGGACTTAAGGATACTTGCGCCGTCGTTACACGATACTTCGGAGGTATTAAGCTTGGGGCTGGCGGATTAATTCGCGCTTATGGGAAATCAGTGTCTGAAGGATTAAATCATATAGGTGTGGTAGAACGGAAGCTTATGCGAATCATGCATACTTCCGCAGATTACACATGGCTTGGCAAGATTGAAAATGAATTAAGGGAGTCACAATTTCTGTTAAAGGAAATCCATTATTCAGAAAATGTTGAATTCGAAACATACGTGGAAGAAAAGGAAACAAATGCTTTTTCTGAATGGATGACAGAACTGACAAATGGAAAGAGTGATATTAAAGAGGGAGAGTTGACGTATCTTGAAAAAGCCGTCAATCACATAAAGGAGACTGAATAATGGCTGAACGCGTTAGAGTGCGGGTGCGAAAAAAGAAAAAGAGCAAACGCAGGAAAATTATAAAAAGAATAATGTTATTGTTCGTCCTCGCATTATTAGTAGTTGTAGGGCTTGGCGGATATAAACTTTATAAAACCATTAACGCTGCCGACGATTCGTACGATGCCCTATCTCGCGGGAATAAATCAAATCTTCGCAGCGAAGTTGTAGACATGAAGAAAAAACCGTTTTCTATTTTATTTATGGGAATAGAGGATTACGCGACTAAAGGACAAAAAGGGAGATCAGACTCTCTTATTGTAGTTACCCTGGATCCTAAAAATAAAACCATGAAAATGTTGAGTATTCCGCGTGATACACGTGTGCAATTAGCCGGTGACACAACCGGAAGCAAGACAAAGATCAATGCCGCTTACAGCAAAGGAGGTAAAGATGAGACAGTTGAAACTGTTGAAAACTTCTTGCAAATCCCGATCGATAAATATGTCACAGTTGATTTTGACGGATTTAAAGATGTGATAAATGAAGTCGGCGGTATTGATGTAGACGTGCCTTTCGATTTCGATGAAAAAAGTGACGTAAACGAAAGCAAACGGATTTACTTCAAAAAAGGCGAGATGCATTTAAACGGCGAACAAGCCTTGGCGTATGCCCGAATGAGAAAACAGGATAAACGCGGAGACTTTGGCCGTAATGACAGACAGAAACAAATCTTAAACGCGCTGATTGACCAAATGTCAAGTGCAAGCAACATTGCTAAAATTGATAAAATCGCAGAAAAAGCCAGCGAAAACGTTGAAACCAATATTCGTATTACTGAAGGTTTAGCGCTTCAGCAGATTTACAGCGGCTTTACCAGCAAAAAAATCGACACGTTGAGCATTACAGGGTCTGATTTGTATTTAGGTCCTAACAACACGTATTACTTTGAACCTGATGCTACAAATCTCGAGAAAGTCAGAAAAACGCTTCAAGAGCATTTAGATTATACTCCAGATACAAGCAGCACTGGCACTTCCGGTACCGGAAGTTCAACAGATGGGACTGACAGTTCAAGCGGTTCTGACAGCACTGGCACAACAACTGACGGCACGACGAGCGGAAGCAGCTATTCGAATGACAGCAGCACAAGCTCAAACGGTACAACGAATTCAACAACTGGTTCATCCTATTAAAAAATGCCCGGTCCTTTAGAGGATCGGGCATTTTTGCGCAGAAAAAAACTCCGGCACATAAGCCGGAGTTTTTAATTCCTTTTCACCAGCCGTTTATAAAATTTCGTAAACGGTTTGAATTTTTCATTCACGAGTCCTGTCACTTCTGCTATGATTTGCATAAAAATGATTAAAATGAAGATAATAAACAAAGAGAGCCAAATTGTGGCAGTTTTAAGCACAATCGCACTGATACTGAAAATAAATCCAATCATATAAATAACTAAGACCGACATCCGATGTGAAAGGCCAAAGGCCATCAGTCTATGATGGATATGTGACTTATCAGGCGCTGAAATCGGCTGTTTGTTTAAGATTCTCCTGATAATAGCAAATGTTGTATCAAAAATCGGTACGCCTAATATAATAATCGGGATAACGATACTGAACAATGTGACACTTTTATACAAGCCTAATAATGAAAGAATCGAAATACTATACCCTAAAAAAAGTGAGCCCGTATCTCCCATAAAGATTTTTGCCGGATGAAAGTTGTAAAACAAAAATCCAAGCGTGCTGGCAATAACAACTAATGAGAGTGACAGAATGAGCACTTTTCCGCCGGATAGCGCCATGACAGCGATCGTTGACAGGCCAATAACAGAAAGACCGGCAGCAAGGCCATCCAATCCGTCAATCAGGTTAATTGCGTTCGTGATGCCGACAATCCATAATACGGTCAGCGGATAAGCCATCCATCCTAATTCAAATCGTTCTGTTAAAAAAGGTACTGAGAAAAAGTCCATTTTTAAGCCAGTGCTTACAATCATAATGGCTACACCTAATTGAATCAAAAACTTAACTTTTGCACTTAATTGATATTTATCATCAAGAATACCTAACACAATTATGATGAATGCTCCGACTGTAATAGCCGTCATCCTTGTTTCAGTGTATATACCGGATGCAAGCACGCCTGCAACCACCCCGATAAATATGGCCAGCCCGCCCATCCGGGGCATGATTTTGTCATGTACTTTTCGATTGCTGGGCTGGTCAACTGCACCTATTTTAATCGCAATCCTTTTTACGATTGGGGTTATGATTAAAACTGTCAGCAGCGAGACAATAAACGCAACAACAATGCGAATCATGCGTTCGTCAAGCATAAAGAAGTCTCCTTTGGAATTAAATAAAGTCTTTATTTATATAGAGAACCGTTCCTTCCATTATACCTTCTCCTTAGTTATTATAACAAGCTTCATCAAAAAGAAACACGTATAATCAAAAAACGCGCATCCCAATTTATAGGACTACGCATGTTTTTGAATCCCTGTATATTTCATAATTTGTCTAAATAAGCAATCCCAATCTTGGGTGCGGGCGATGTTTCGGCGCATTTCTTTATAGGTCTCGTCTCCGTTTTGTCCGAGAACTTTTTCACAAGCGGCTATAAAATCAATCGGATGATCGCCCTCTACATATTCGTATACATAAGGCTTTTGCATTTTTGAGGTTGACGGAAGATTAGTGCCTACAACAGGTTTTCCTGCCGCTAAAAATTCAAATAGTTTCAGCGGAAACACAGCTTGGTTATACGGTGATTGTTTATATGGCATGATGCCAATGTCGATAAGCTCCATAAAATGAGGCACTCCTTTTGGATCTGCCGGACCGGTCCATATAACATTGGGAAGTCTCAGCAGCTCTTGAAACGAAACGTCACCATTGGTGGCATCCGGGCCAACCCATAAAAATGTCCAATCAGGCTTTTGCAGGGCGGCGGCTTCAATCATTTTAAAATCGAGCTTCGGTTTAATCCCGCCAATAAAACCTAACACCGTTCCTTCTCTACCCTGCAGTATACTGCGATCGGGAACTTGTTTATGTGCAGAAAACAGCTCAAACTCCACACCGTTTTCCACAGTATGAACCTTTTCTCGTCCCGCAGTCAGTTTTTTGCCTACTTCTTTATGAAGATAATCAGATGAACAGGTAATTGAATCTGCTCGTTGTATAATTCTCAGCTCTGCCGATTTTATGACTTTTCGCCGGAATTCAGACAGCAGATTTGAACGCCCGCTGATCGGCGCAGCCCATAGGTCACTGCAATCATAAATGACCTGATCCCAAGAATACAGCGAAGACAGCAGCGGGAATCCCGGAAACGTGTACCATAAACAGCAGCGTTCACCGTTTGAAGAAGCAGCTGCAAGCTCATCGAGTAAAGGCGAGAGCTTATGTCTGTAAAAAACATCTGTATATCGTCCAAAACGAAACATTTTTTTCTGCAGCAGGTCTTTGACAGCGAATTGCCTGATGCCAGAATGGACTTCTTGAAATTCTTTCCCCTGGGCACGCGGAGCCGGACATACCCAAATGACTTCCTTCGTTTCCTCTTGAGCAGCTAAAAATTCTGCCAGCCGGTGCCTTCTGTATCTCAATTGGTCTTTTCCCCATTCAGCAGTGGCAACGATGACATGAATGATTGCTTCTTTTGTTTCCACCTTCATCACCTTTTCTCTCTGTTTGCGGCTATAATCTTTTTTTCACCGCGTTTTTTGCATATTGAACAAAACACCATGTCGCTTTCATGAAGTGAAGCCGTTCGATTTCCCTGTAGACAAACCACGTTTTTTTCGCAGCCTTCCATTTGTTGCTGGATATTGAGTTGTTGACAAGCCGATATTCAGCAAGGCATTCATTCATTCCATAGGCAGTAAATCCTTTTTTTAAAAGAGACAGCCATGTAGCTAAGTCCTGTCTCGTTCTGATATTTGGCATTTGGATCTGTCCCGTTTGCTCTCTGTCAATCATCACCGTCAAGCAGCCGATAATTGTATTTTTCAGAGCGTCATCGTACGTCAGGCTTTCAGGCGCATGAATGAATTTATCGAGCGGGGTTCCGTCCTGCTCCATTAAGCTGTAGCCTGTGAAAGAAAACGCACAGGAGCGCTCCATCATAAACGCGAGCTGCTTTTCCAGTTTGTCTTTTTTCCATTTGTCATCACTGTCCAAAAATGCTACATAGCGCCCTTGAGCGCGTTCCAATGCTTTGTTGCGAGCAACCGCAGCTCCGCAGTTCTCCTCCAGATACACCACGTGAATTCTTTCGTCTATTTTTTCATACTGCTGTAAAATGTCGCGGGTCCCATCCGTTGAGCAATCATCCACGATAATCATTTCCCAATGAGGATGGCTCTGATCTAAAACCGAATGAACCGTGTCTTCAATATAGTCACGCGCATTATAGGAAGGTGTAATGACAGATACGAGAGGTTTCCAATTGGTCATGATCACATCTCCATCGTATGATTTTAAAAGGATTCTCTGAAAAATTCAGGAATGACAACGAACATAAAGGCAATCGTAAGGCCAATCATAACGCCGAGAACTGCTTTCTTTTTCGGAGACATTCCGCCGCCTGCTGTCTCACTCACGGTTTCAGAATCTGTAACACTGGCCGCTTTCAGATTAAGCTGAGTATTTTTAAGTTCATACAAAAATCTCTCTTTATCCACTTTGGAATCCTCGCTCACCTTCTCGCCTTCAAGCGCATCGATGCTGCTGCGGACGACGGCTTCTCTTTCTGCATACAGCTTTTGATCGTTTTTGAGAAAGGTGGAGGAAATGGCGTTTAGGACAGATTCCGTTCGATCCTTATCCTCGTCGCTATAGCTTAAAGTCAGTAACGATTTAGATTCTGTTTTGATGGTAAGCTTCTCTTTGATTTCTGCTACATCTTCATCCTTTTCATCAGGAAGCGCCTCCTTCAAAAAAGAGTCGCTCTTTAGCAAAAGCGGAATCTCTTCTGTGCTGTTATAAACCGGATGATCATAGCTTCCCACAGCCAAAGTGTCTTCAGCTGTATAGCTCTTTTGACCAGCGATTTGTGACGGCAGGATATACCCCGCCGCACCTAATATAATTGGCACCGCTATGATCCAAATGATATTTTTTTTTATGCGACGGGCTATTCTTATCAATATATCGTTCATATAAGTCTCCCTGCTTTTTGTAGTCTGTTTATCTGTACATCGGCTCAGTGCTTTGTCTGGACCGCCTTAACACATTCACAGCGGCGATGACGAGCGCCATAAACACCCAATGGAAAAATAAATTTGAAACAGAGCTTGGGCTGATACTTGATACCAGGAAACTGACCATAGCGGTAATAAGCCCTTCTGTGATCAGTTTTGACTGATTTTCTAATTTTCTTTCATAAAACTTGTAAAGCACCCATATAAGGTAGGCATAAATGGACAGATATCCCAGCATGATGAACAAGCCAAAATTAGCAAGGATTTCAACGAGCCAGTTATGCACCTCTGCCACATTGTCCGTATCATATAAAGCATAATGCTCAAGATAATAGGATACATTTCCTGCCCCGACTCCGAATCCGTATGAATCCAGGAAGAAATGCCAAGCGTTTTTCAGCAGATTGGCCCGGGCCACATTTGATGGAAGCCTGTCATGAAATGAATGCAGCGTCTGCGGGGCCAGAAACAGCTCCCAAAACTTCGAATACATTTTGCTGGCGAAAAGAACTGCGAAAAGAGCAATTCCCGCCGCCGACAGCCAGATGGCCATTTTCTTTAAAATAGGCGGCAAAACAATGAAAATGTAAACTGCAACACCTGCAAAAATCCCCAGAAGACTGGCTCTTGAACCAGTAGCAAAAATTAAATACAACGCACAGAGCGAGAGCACAAGGCCAATCGCCTTGATGTATCCATTCTTACTGTTTTTCATCATCGTGATGTAAAAAAAGAAGCTGATCGATAAAAAGGTCGCAAAGTCATTTTGATTAAAAAAGACTGATGTCGGATAATGCTGCTTATACTCAGGTCCGCTGTACAATGTGGAACTCGCAAGATGATGGTGGGTGATATGATTGTAAAAACCAATGATCATCAGAAATACTGTCATCACCAGCCAAATGGCATAAACAATCATCAGCCGCTCGATTTTTTGCACGTACATGACAATGAGATAAATGAAGAAAATGCCCATTGCCAATAAGGCCAAATATTTGAGGCCGGCTGTTACCGATTTGGCCCACAGCAGAGAAACAAGGCCGTATATAAACCAAAAGGCGAAAAAGAGCAATATCCCTTTCACCTGCAGCCCATTCCATCTTTCGATATGGGTACGATTCCGAAACATGCCAATAATGTGAAGGCACCCGGCGGCAATGAGCAGAAGCCTGTAAAGGAACAAACTGAAAAATCCAAGATGAATGGCGAAAAATGCATTATTTAAAAAAGTGCAGGCGATCAAAATATAGATTACAGCCATAAAGAGCCGTTCTTTTGTTGTAAATGCGGTTGCAAGCGCCAGCGCGAACAGACCAATTGCCAACTCCGCAAGCACAGCGGCCATCTGCACGAAACCTATATCTTTATGGATGGCTCCCACTAATAAAACGACTCCTAATAAAGCAGCGGCCAGTAACGCTAGCGTATGGACCGCTGATCGTTTGATACTCACATGTTTAACCCCTTTCCTGATGTTTCAGGAGCCGGCGGCCGAGCCTAGCAGCCGGCAGCTTCAGCCAAGTAATACTTTTTCTTTTTATAAATTGACGCTCCCAAAGTCTTTAGCCAATTCCTCAAGCGGCAAACCCGGAAAATACTTGTCAGAGGGTTCCGTTCCTCGAACAGCGGGACGGCCGATAGAGTGGTAAATGTATCCGGCTGCCTGCATCTCTTCAAGTGAAAATAAATTTCTGCCGTCGATGATGATGGGCTGTTTTAAGAGGGTTTTCACTTTCACAAGCTCCATTTCTTTTACTTCCGGCCAGTCTGTTAAGATGAGGCATGCATCTGTGTGCTCAATCGCAGCATACACATCTGTGTAATACTCGACCTGTTCGCCAAGGATTGCTGAAGCTTCAGGAATGGCAATCGGATCGTATGCTTTTACATGGGCGCCCAGCTGCTGCAGCATCGGGATAATATCAAGCGCTGGAGCAGATCTCACATCGTTCGTATTCGGTTTGAAGGCCAATCCAAGGACTGAAATGGTTCTTCCCTTGATGCTTCCCATAACAGTCAATAGTTTATCTACAATATGAACACGCTGCTTTTCGTTCGTTTCAATGACAGCTTCAATGAGCTTGAATGGATAGCCGGCCGATTTTGCGATTTGCAGCAGTGCAGTTGTATCCTTAGGGAAGCATGAACCGCCAAACCCAATACCAGCTTTAAGGAACTTTCTGCCGATCCGGCTGTCAAGCCCAACGCCATCAGCAACCTTTGAAACGTCTGCGCCGACTCGCTCACAGATGTTTGCAATATCGTTGATAAAGGAAATCTTTGTTGCCAGAAATGCGTTCGCAGCGTATTTAATCATTTCTGCACTTTCTAGATTTGTTTTAATGACAGGAGCATGGAATGGCTGATGCAGATCCTCAATGATGGCAGCGGCTTTATGACTTGTTGAACCAATCACAGCACGCTCCATATTCATCGTGTCATGAATTGCTGAGCCCTCCCGAAGAAATTCAGGGTTAGATACAACATCAAAAGAGTATCTTCCCCTTGAAGCTTTTTGAACGATAGATTGCACCAGTTTCCCTGTTCCGACCGGGACTGTGCTTTTATTTACGATCACTTTGTAGCCGTTAAGATGCTCACCGATTGTTTTCGCCGCCGCTTTTACGTACGTTAAATCAGCTTCACCTGTTTTTGACATAGGCGTTCCGACTGCAATATATATAATATCTGAAGCTCGAATGGCGGACGGGATATCGTTCGTAAAGGTCAGGCGCTGACCCAGCACATTTTTTTCAACTAAGTCTGCAAGCCCTGGTTCATAGATTGGGATTACTCCATTTTTCAGACTTCTGATTTTTGATTCGTCGATATCACAGCAAACAACTTTATTTCCGATTTCCGCAAAGCAAGTGCCTGACACGAGTCCCACATAACCTGTTCCAATCACAGCTATTTTTTTCACAGCGCTCATCCCTCTCCTGTAAAATGATCTTCCTATTTATATTGGTCGCAGTTTCTGACGATTAAACGGACGTTTTCATGACCGTCTGATACTGATGATGCAAGGTCTTGGCATTTTTTCCTGCGTCAAATTGAGCCTGCACAGTTTCATACAAATCATCTGCCACTTCCGGCTTCCATACTTGCTCATGTTCGTACCTAGTGATCGCTTCCGCTAAGGCTTGAGCGGATTTTGGCTTAATCAGCAGATGCTGGTGCTTTCCGAATAAAGATGCCACTCCGCCAACATCTGTACAGATGACAGGAATCCTTAACGCCAGCGCCTCAATTACAACAGTCGGCATTCCCTCACTGTAAGAAGGAAGCACGAATAGGTCTGCCGCAAGCAAATAGTCTCTTACCTGATGATTTGGGACTTGGCCTGTGACGATATGCCCCTTCTGCGTCAGCATCGATTTTGCGGGACCATCCCCAACAAAGACTGCCTGAGGAGGGTCCTGCAGGGATTCGATGGCTTCGGACAGTTCAAAAATGCCTTTCTCCCTGACCAGCCGGCCGACATAGACAGCCAGACGCTGATCGAGTGGCAGCCCGAGTTTTTTTCTGAGTTCTTCTTTCGTCTGCTCATTTTCCTGAAAGCGGCTGAGCTGTATGCCAATCGGCAAAACCGAGCTGTCAAAGCCAGACAGCTTTTTGGCTTCTTCCTGAAGCTTGTGGCTGACCGCTAAAACGGCTGACGCTGAACCTACGGCACGCTTGAAGGCTTTAAACGCTCCTTTGCTGTAATGCGGATAGACATTCACATCACTGCCATGCAAGGTCAGGACATAAGGAATTCGCATTGACTCTGACACGACTGCCGCAGCCCCGCCCGATGGCATGGCAAAATGCGCATGGATCAGGTCCGGATTTAGGTCGCGTTGTTTCATGGTTTTTATAACCGCTGATGCAATTCTCCGGTGAGGCTGCGCCCACTTCAGCTGGCCGGGAACTGCCCGGTAGAAAGGCCGGTAAACCGGTATCCCCTTCCTAATCTCATACTCCGGTCTGGCATCCTTTTTACGATATGTCTTTTTCAGCATACGGACAGGTGCTGAATGAAAAGGCCTTGGGCATATCACAGTGATATCAAGCCCGAGTTTCTGCAGCTCTTGCACCTGTGTCTCATGGAACACACCTTCACCAGGTTTCAGACTGCTCGGATATACGCTTGTGATCCACAAAATCTTCATGACAAACGTCCTTTTCTTAGTAGTTTGCTTTTCGTTTGAGGGTACGCTTTTACCAAAAGAAAGAGATAGCACAGCGCCCCAGCCGCAACTGAAATGGCCAGCCGCATTTCTGCCTGCATACTGAAGTGTTCCGTACTCAGGCTTACACCAAACGCGATGATCCCCATCGCCGCAGTAATCAGAAACGGCTTCATAATCGACTGGAAATAAGCTGAAAGGTTAAGCTTGATAACATATGCCAGGAGCCAGCGCCCAATCAGGAAATTGACAACGCTGATAGTGGCATACACCCATGCGACTGTCAGCAGGCTTCCCGTCTGTACCGCTGCAAACAGTGATAATCCATACAGCATCAGCACGCCGGAATCCCAATAAAATGCTAAATCCGCTCTTCCTTTAGCAAGCAGCACAGATCCATTTGGATTCATAAGCACTCTTAGTATTCCGACAATCGCCAGAACATTTAGGATCGGAACAGCAGCAAGCCACTTTTCCCCGAAAACCGCTGTGATAAAGGCGTCGGACACAGATACGAGCCCGATTAACAGCGGAAACGAAACAAGCGCCAGCATTTTTGTCATATTCAGAAAGCCTTCTCTGATCACGCTGTTTTCATATTTGTTTTTTGCGAAAACAGGGAATGCCACCCGTGTGACAATCGGATTGATCTTCAAAACCGGAATGGTGACTATCTGATAGGCGAGGTTATAAATCCCCAATGCTTCAGCACCAATAAACCGGCCGATCAAAATCATATCGATATTTGCTCCCAGCCTGTTCACAAGACGGGATGAAAGCTGAAAGGCTCCAAAAGAAAAGAACTCCTTCATGCCTCTCAAATCAAAAACAAAAGCAGGATGCCACTTTTTCCGGTATACGGCCCAATATAAAATCCCTTTACTGGACTGGAGCAGGACCTGAGAAATGACGTACGCCAAAATCGCATCCATCATAAAAACCGCAATCGCTAAATATCCGAATGACAATACATTTGAAAAAATCTCTATTTTGCTTAACGTATTAAAATGCAGCTGCTTTTGCAGCATATACTGGTACTGCTGTCCAATCGGCGCGATCAAAAACATAATCGCTAGAATCCGAACTAGAAACACCAGCTCTTCTCTTTGATAAAATCCCGCAATGACAGGACTGCTCACATATAAAAGAACAAACAGCAAAACGCCCGTCATAATGTTAAGCCAATACAATGTGGACAGCTGACGCTCCGTCGCGTCGTCTCTCTGAATTAACGCTGCGCCAAAACCCATATCAAGCACAATCTGGGCGAAAACTGTAACCGTTGTGATCATGCCGACGAGCCCAAATTCTGTTAAGGTCATCATATTTCCAAGCAGGGCAAACTGAACAATTTGTATGATTGTAATACACATAGTTGAAATACTTGTCCACTTTGCGCCGCTCATAATTTGTTTTGTAATACTTGGCATCATATTCCCTACTTCTTTTTAAGCTCAGATTGATGGTGAATACCGGCATTCCATTTTATCTTGCACCATCACCTGTCCAGACTACTTTACAAGTTTTTAACATAATTTTTAATTCTAAAGTGAAAGTCAGGTTGCGAATGTAATATAAATCAAATATCAGCTTTTCCTTCGGCGTCATATCGTAACCGCCGTTCACCTGAGCCCAGCCGCTCAATCCCGGTTTAACAGCCAGACGCTGCGTAAAGCCCGGAATCTCATTCTGGAATTTTTCCGTAAAAACGGGACGTTCCGGACGAGGGCCAATCATACTCATATCGCCTTTCAGCACATTAAACAGCTGAGGAAGCTCGTCAATTCTCGTTCTTCTGATAAAAGCTCCGATCCTTGTCACCCGCGGATCTTGCTTCTGCGCCCAAACCGCACCAGACTTCTCGGCATCTATTTTCATGGAACGAAGCTTATAAAGCTTAAATGGTTTCCCGCCTTTCCCTACGCGTTCCTGCGTATAAATGGCAGGCCCCGGCGTCTCCAAACAAATCAATATTGAAAATACCGCAATCATTGGCAGCGCAATCGCCAACCCAATGAGCGCAAACCAAATATCCATTACGCGCTTTATTGCCAAATAACGAGCCGTCTTTTCAGATAATGTAAAAGAATGTATTTGCTGAACTGAGAATTCACGACTCACATTCATGCTTTTCTCTGCACTCACTGACACACACCTCACGATTTGTTTGGGATGTTATGATGACCTATGCCAGTCAGTTTAGCAGACGGATGTTAATTGGATGTAAATGGTATGTTAAGAAGTGTGAATTTGTTATTTTTTCTGACATTTATCCGTAAACTTTTTATTGTTTTAGACACTTTTTTTAAAAATTAAGCATATTGTATAAAAAAAGAGACAAATCATTTTACTGATTTGTCTCTCTTTTCGTTGTGAAGCATTTAATATTGAAAATAAAATTTTGATTTAGAGGTTAACAGCTTGTACTGAACTTCAACCATTTTATTGAAGAATAACATGGATTTTCGTTCCACACTTTTTGTGCCTAGGATAATTGCTTGGTTATCCACTTTTGCACTGATTTTATTTTGAGAAGTATTTATCGCAAATTCAATTAATCTCTCTTTCTTTACATGAGCTAGCTGTTCAAGCAAACTCTGCACGTTTACCGTCAATTTTGTGCAATGAGGCTCCAAATCAATACGCTTTACTGGTAATGATATTTCAGACTGTCCGGTATTCACAATGATTTTCGAATGATGTGGCAAACAAATTTGCTTATCTTTAAAAATAAATGATAAGTCTTTTGATTCTGTTTCATATGAAAGTTCCGCTTCTGTATAGGCATGTTTCTTTATATCAATCGAAAGATTATCGTAGTTCATTGTGAAATATGGTCTTGCACTGAAGACAAACAACGCATTATGCCCTAAATACATCGTGTTTGTTGAATACTTGTACGCAGCACGCTTGTTTCCGATTCTCGCCCTTAATTTGTAGCTATCTATCGACGATTCAATAAAGAAATCCCAAACGCCTAAATCTTCTTCTGCAGATGCCAGTTCATCAAACTTGCACTCAAATGTAAATGTTGAATTTTCGTACTTAGCCGGCGCAATGTATTTTTCCGCCTTTGTATCACGATGAACAAATACTCCTGTCAGAGACTGATTTTGATTCGTTTCATCATCCAACAATTTGTGTTTAATGGTTCCTTGAATGCTGAGGCTGTGATCGCTAAATTCAATATTCTGCAGATAATGTTCAAGCTTATTTTTATAATTTACTTTTAATAACTCTTCAGAAATTTGATAGCGTTCTAAGCTCGGATAACGTGCAATTAAATCCCCGTTATTTACAACACAGAACTTTTTAATGTCTTGTTCTTCACGCTCATACTGGGTTAACCCTTGCAAATCATTATTCCGAATAAACAGCAGCCGCAACTTGATATGCGGAAGCACAAATTGGTCAGCCTCTTCAGGTACTGCATGAATAAATGAGGACAAATATTTAAACCATTCAGCTCTTTCTTCATCGGTCTTCATTTTTATTGTGACATTTTTTGTCCGTGAAAAATCGAAATGCCTGTTTAAAAATACTGCCATCAGTTTAATTTTTCTTGCTTCTTCCAGATCACTAGCCTTGATAGCAGAGACAATATCTTCCATTGCTCCATAAAAGTTCTCTGGGGGAACATAAGCAACACTCATATGTTCACCATCTCTTTTGACCAGATAGTAATAATCATAGTCAGCTGAAACAGAAATCTTCTTTGCTTTTAAATAAGCGTTCATTGTGAAGACTTGATCTTCCGCTGCTTTTATGTGAGTAGGGAAGGTAATTTTATTTTCTTTTAAAAGTGAGGCTTTAAACAGTTTTTGGGGTCCCAATGTAAAAACAATTTTGGAATCAACCAAATCAACATCCGGGTTCGTTTCCTTAAACATTGATTTGGGAACACCTCGGCCGTTTATCCCTTTTAACTTTCCTAAAGTAATATCTGATTGATTCTCTTTTGAGAAATTGTACCATCTTAACAATGCTTCATTGCCTAGATAGTCATCGGAATCAACAAATAGAATGTATTCACCCTTGGCAATTTTTATTGCATCATTCCGAGGGGCACCTGGACCGCCTGAATTTACTGTTCTTTCAATAACAACTACATTTTCATATTTCTGTTTATATTGATTCAAAATGTCTAAAGATGAATCCGTAGATTTATCATCAACACATATAATCTCATAATCCTCTTTTGGCATCGTTTGATTAACTAAACTGTCAAGACATTCGGAAATAAGATCTTCTGAATTATATACAGGGATAACAATGCTTATTTTCATCGATTACCTCACTACCCTAATGGATCGGTTATATTTTTGCCAGATAATTATATCAAAAACATCTGTCAATAAGAATAGGCCGAACCTTAAATTTTGTTAAACTTTTACATAGCATGTATGCTTTAAAATTTTTCTCATTTTATCGTATAAAAAAGCTTGCCGGCAATTCCTGATAGGTTCTGCCGGCAAGCCGCCTTATTTCTTATTAATAATAGCCAATAATTCCTTCATATATTGCTTGAGCTGCTTTTTCTTGGTACAAAGCGCTCTTTAACTTACTTGCGTCGTTTACATTTGATATGAATGCCAGCTCCGCTAAACTGCTCGGCATCGTTGATTCTCTGATCACATGGAAATTCCCGATTCTCACGCCTCGGTTTTGCGTATTGAGCGCCTTGTAGAGCCTATTTTGAATTTCAGTCGCAAGCCGTTTGCTGTTTTCTGACTCATACTTTGTATAATAGTAGGTTTCAGTACCTGTTGCTGCTGGGCTCGCTGAATTGGCGTGAATGCTCACAAACAGATTTGCATTATTGCTTTTTGCTTTTGCAACCCGCTCAGAAAGCTCTAAGAAAACATCTGTAGATCTGGCCATAATCGGAATTGCTCCGCCATTGGAAAGTTTGCTGTTTACAAGCTTAGCAACGGCAAGGTTAATGTCCTTCTCCTTTAATCCGTTACCGATCGCTCCGCTGTCATAACCACCATGTCCTGCATCCACAAATACCTTTTTGCCAACAATCACATTTTTCAGCTGGTTCACAACATTTGTGGTAACTGAAATGGTTCCCCCAAGAACAGTGAAAGTATTCTTGCTGTTTGATCCGATGACTGTTCTTGTCGCAGTCGGCAATGAACCTGCGTCAGTAAATAGCATTGGGCGATTTTGCTTCGCCGCCAGAACAGAACCCGCTAATGCATCGGCATATTGATAGCCATTGCTGACAAATGCGGCTTTAGATGAAGAATAATATTTTTTCGCTATGTTTGCAGCCACTTCAAAACGGCTGTTTCCGCCGATTCTTGTTGGTGAAGGAAGCTGGCTGTAAACATTTTTAGAGACACTGATTTCTCCTCCGACCACAATAGTCGATGATGTCCCTTTGCTGTTCATCGCACTTTTCGTTGGTGCAGGAATGGAGCTTGCAGTAGTCAGTAAAATTGGAATGCCGTTACGTGCAGCATAAGAACCGATTGCCAGACTGTCAGCATATGCCGTTCCATTTGCGATTACCGCTTTTGAATTTGAAGACAATTTTTTAGAAATATTTTGGGCAACTTCGTAGCGGCTTCTTCCGCCGATCCGTTCCACATTGGAAACACCCAATTTTTTAACGTCACTTACTACATTGTCAGAAACACTGATTGTTCCGCCAATGACGATGACCTTGCTCGGTTTAAGCTGGCTGATTCTGTCTTTAGTCGGTGTAGTCAGTTTAGATGATTCCGTCAATAAAATCGGGGCATTGTATTTATAAGCCAGAGGAGCAGCAGTTAATACATCTGCATACGCTGTTCCGTTTGCCAAAACAACCGTGCTAGCACTGCTCCAGCCTTGTTTTGAAACATTCACAGCAACCTCATATCTGCTTGCTCCATCCAGCCTTGTAACAGAGTTGGCCGCAAACGCATTTGGTACAAATAACACGACTCCTAGTATCAGCATGGGTATGCTTTTAAGAAAGATCCGCAAAGATAGTCCCTCCAAAGATTGATAATGATTCAAAAATCAAATAACGAACGAAGGAGGCATCTCGCCTCCTTGGACTTCTATCAATCTTTTAATAGCTTGATAGAGTTGTTCCCGGATAGTAAAAACTTAAAATCGCTGTATAAGATTGTCCGGCCGCTGCTCTGGCATTGGCTCCGTACTGACTCATGCCTATGCCGTGTCCGTATCCTTTACCGCTAATAATAAAAGCGCTCGTATTGCTTGAAACAGAAGCGTATGTACTCTTCATATTTGAAGCGCCAAGCATCGTTCTCAGCTCTGTTGCAGGTACAGTAATTGTTGCTGTTTTTTCACTGAGGCTTCCATTTGAGAGAATGTAGCCATTTGATTTTTCTTTCACGAAATATGAGAATGTGACGCTTGCTGTTTCCGGCCGCTGACCGGCAGTTTTCTCCGTGCTGAATTTCACACTGGATATTTTCGTGATTTTGATAGACTCGGCATTGCTGTATTTATTTTTAATAAACCAGTTTTTCAAACCGCTCAAATATGCTGAGTTTGTTTCATTTTTAGAGCTCCACCAAGATCCAGGGCTTTTCAGATTCAGAGTGTTTTTATCAATCTGGGTTTTATTTAAAGACAGAGACCAGCTGATTTGCGGGTCGTATGTATCTTTTTTGGCGATTAAATAAGGAAGCTGGCTGCTCCACACCTCACCGCTCGCTTCTGTAAAGCCGCCATTGCTTGAGGAATACGTAGCTGAAATCAAATTCCCATTGTATTTCAAAACTTTTCCTTTTGTAGCTTCAACGACTTCTGAAGTTTTCGAGTTCCAGTCATATCCTCCATATACCTGAAAAGCAGTGGTGTCTTGTACTTCTTTTCCGGCCGAATTGATGGAATAAGTTCTCGCTGCGACAGCTTGGGCTTTAAGCGCTTCTTTCTGCCAGCTAGCCGGCATTTCATGAGGAACAACACCCTTTAAATAATCTTCAAAGGGGATATTCACATTGATCGGACGAATATATTTGCCTGACTCTATTGTGAATTTCATGTTTCCGAGATATGGCGTTCCATTCAGGCTGATAGAATTTGTAGTTGCATATTTTTTAGGATTTGCTGTGAAAGAAGTTCCTAGCGTCTTGATTGCAGTGCTGTTTTTATAAAGCACCAGATTTCCTCCGGATAACTTGACTGTATAGCCAGTTCCTGCAAAAGTATCTGCCAGTTTGTTCTTTAGCGTATCACTGATGGAGATGCTTCCTCCAAGCAGAGCAAATGACTGAGTTCCTTTTGAGGCCACTACATCAGCGACTGGCGACGGCAGACTGCCTGCTTCAACCAGCAGTAAAGGGCTTCCCTGTTTTGCTGCAAGCACAGACCCCGTCAATGCATCCGCAAATGTTTGACCATTTGACATAAATACCTTTGTTGCTTTCATATTTAATTCTTTTACGATATTGGCAGATACCTCATATCGGGACACCCCGCCAATCCGTTTCACAGTTGCCTGCTTTTTTAATGTAGCTTCCACACCAGTGCTGACACTCAACGGACCGCCGACAATCGTAACCTTGCTTGGAATTTTGTAATCACTGCGGATGTTATTGTCTCCCGCAAGTAAAATCGGATAACCGTTCATTGCAGCATATGGCGCGATGGACAGGGCATCCGTAAAGACCATGCCTGTGGCCACTACTGCCTGGCTGTAATTCCCCATCCGATCGGCTATGTTTTTAGAAACCTCGTAACGGGTGGCTCCGCCAATCCGATCGATAGAACCATATTTTTTTAATGTGTTTTCTACATTTTTAGAAACACTGATTGTCCCGCCAATGATGAGAATATTGTCAGGATTTAATTTTGCAATTTCGCTTTCTGTTTTTGGTGTTAGCGAATCTGCGTCTGTTAATAAAATCGGTGCATCGTACTTTTTAGCAAGCGGTGTTGCTGAGAGCGCATCTGCAAAAGCATCCCGATTCACAATGACCACAGTCGTTGGGTTTGTCCACCCGGCAGAAGCTACATTATTGGCAACATCGAAACGGGTAGCTCCTCCATATCGCTCCGTATCCGCTATTCGTGAGCCGGGAATTTCATAGCCGCCTGTGATATCGACATCCAAACTTGATTTGCTGCCTACATAATTACTCAGCTTAACCGAAATGGTTTTATCAGCGGCTTTCGCAGACTGCATAAACGCCGGACATGCTATAGCCGCCGCTGTGACTGATGATAGAAGCAAGAGCTTCATTTTTTTCAAAACATGGAACCCCCTAAGAGTTTTTTATTACTTTGTCTCAAGATCCTTAAGCATTAAGGCGCCATTTGAATCTTTTGTATATTTGACAACAACTTTTTGCCCTTCCGAAATGCTGTTCATTTTGTCCTGAAGGTCTGAACCAACCTGAATCGAAGTCTCTTTATCATCAATAGTAACTGCAATCGTATGGCTGTCCGCCAAACCGGCAAAAGTGCCTTCCTTCGTTACAGTCTCTTCTGCAGACGTATCCTGGCTGTCTGAATTTGTTTCTGCTCCTGATGAGTTCTGAGCTGTGCCGCACGCAGACAAAAGAAGCAGCATTGAGAACATTAAAATAGCAATTTTTTTCATTCCTATATCACCTCTCCACTTTTTATCGACAATTTTAAGCTTATTTTAAGATTTCTTTCAAAACAACGAAAAGTTTTTGCGGATTTTCTTAAAATACCGAAACATTTGTTACAAGCAGCCGTCTATTGTAAAGAATCAGACAAATTTTAGTTGTTTTCAAATATTAAGAAACTTATAATCGTACTAGATTACAAAAAAGTGAGGACTTTATAATGAGAGCTGAAAAAAGAAAGAAAAAAAGAAAGGCATTACTTGTCATTTTAGCCATTGTGGCCGTATTTGTACTCGGAACTGGCGGCTATGCATACTACTTATGGCATAAAGCAGCATCAACCGTGGCAAGTATTCATGAAAGCATTGATAAATCGAAAAAGAGGGATAAAGAGGTCAGTATCAATAAAAAGGATCCTTTTTCCGTCTTAATCATGGGTGTGGATGAACGCGACGGCGATAAAGGCCGTGCCGATACGCTCATTTATATGACCGTTAACCCAAAAACGAATACAACCGATATGGTCAGCATTCCTCGTGACACGTATACAAAAATTATCGGAAAAGGCACAATGGATAAAATCAACCATTCATATGCTTTCGGCGGCACGCAGATGACGGTTGACACGGTTGAGAACTTCCTCGATGTTCCAGTTGATTATTTTGTAAAAGTGAACATGGAAAGCTTTAGAGACGTTGTTGATACACTTGGCGGCGTCACAGTAAACAGCACATTCGCGTTCAGCTATGACGGTTATTCGTTCGGCAAAGGAGAAATCACGCTGAACGGAAAAGAAGCGCTCGCTTATACCCGGATGAGAAAAGAGGATCCGAGAGGCGATTTCGGACGCCAGGACCGTCAGCGACAAGTCATAGAAGGAATCATTAATAAAGGCGCAAATATTTCATCCATCACGAAATTCGGAGATATGTTTAAAGTCGTTGAAAATAATGTGAAAACGAACTTAACCTTCGATGACATGTGGGATATCCAATCCGATTACAAAGGCGCGCGTAAAAAGATTAAACAGCACGAACTGAAAGGCACAGGCACGAAAATCAATGGAATTTACTACTACCAAACTGATGAAAGCGCCCTTTCCGATATCACAAAAGAGCTGAAGGAAAGCCTCGAAAAGTAAAACAAAAAAGAAGCTTCGCACAATGTGCAAAGCTTCTTTTTTATTTGCCTGTAAATGAATCCGGATGCTCTTTCTTATACCCGTAATGAAACAGTAATTCTTCCACAATCCGGCGGGAAGCCTCTCCATCTCCATACGGATTAGAAGCCTGGGACATTTTCTTGTACTCATCATGATCAGTTAACAGCTGTTTTGTCAGCTGATAAATGTTTTCCTCAGCCGTCCCTGCAAGTTTCAGTGTTCCCGCCTCCACTCCTTCAGGCCGTTCCGTCGTATCACGCAGAACAAGCACCGGCTTTCCGAGAGATGGCGCTTCCTCCTGCACACCGCCCGAATCTGTCAGAATAAAATGCGATTTTGCCGCAAAGTTATGGAAATCAATCACTTCTAACGGTTCAATCAGATGCACTCTGTCCGAATCGCCAAAATGCTTCTGCGCCGCTTCCCGGACAACAGGATTCAGGTGCACAGGATAAACGACCTGTACATCGTTAAACTCCTCAACAATTCTGCGGATGGCCTTGAACATGTTTTCCATTGGCTCACCCAAGTTTTCCCGGCGGTGCGCGGTCAGCAGAATCATCTTATCATCGCCCACCTGATCGAGGACAGGATGTGAATAGCCGTCCCTAACCGTTGTGCGAAGTGCGTCAATCGCTGTGTTTCCCGTTACAAAAATAGAATCGGCTTTTTTATTTTCTTTTAATAAATTGTCTTTCGCCTGGCCTGTCGGGGCAAAATGCAAATCAGCAATCGCTCCTGTCATCTGGCGATTGAGCTCTTCCGGAAATGGGGAATACTTATTCCCTGTACGGAGCCCTGCCTCCACATGGCCGACAGCAATTTGATGATAAAAAGCGGCTAGGCTTCCGGCAAACGTCGTCGTCGTATCACCATGGACAAGCACAATATCGGGTTTGATATCTTTAAACAGCTCATCCAATTTCACAAGTGCGTTGGACGTAATCTCTGCCAGTGTCTGCCGCTCCTTCATAATGTTCAAATCGAAGTCAGGCTTGATGTGAAACGCATCTAACACCTGATCGAGCATTTGTCTGTGCTGTGCAGTGACCGTTACGTAGGAATCTATTTCAGGATATTTTTTCAATTCAAGCACTAGAGGTGCCATCTTGATCGCTTCAGGCCTGGTCCCGAAAACGGTCATAACTTTTAGTTTTTTCATATTGTCACCTGGTTTCTTTGTTTAACGGGCTGTTAGATAGAATTTTGATTGATCTGATTGTATAAATAGGTCTACTTTCTTCTTTATTTTAAAGCACCATAGCTTTTTTTCAATATTTTTACTGCAAAAGTATACACTGACATCCTTTTTCGGAACCAATGTTGTTTTATATGAATTAATGGATAAAACAATATTGGTGTTTTGTAAATAAGCCGGGGCAAACTTTTGCTCAACGAGATTCCGATCAACCTGTATCACTGTCCCATCAGCTGAACTGATTTGGTTTTTTATTGGTATTAAAAACTCTTGGTTATTACACTCAAGCAATAATAAGGATTGCTTCGGAAAAAACAATTGGCTTCCAGGGAAGACGAACGTTAAATGCTGGTCCGAATCATTATTTCTGAATTCAACTTTCAGAACTTCCTGCTTTCTGACCTCCACCGACAAATTATCATAGGTTTTAGTAAAGTACGGCCGTGCGCTGAAAGCATATTCCCCGTTATTCCCAATATATTTAGCATGCTTTGAATAGGGATATTTTTCTCTGCTGCTGCCAATTCGGACGCGTTTTTTATAACCGTCAATCTCTGATTCAATAAAGAAGTCCCAAACTCCAATATCTTCTTCATTAACGGCCAAATCAGTAAACTTCGTGAGAAATTCAAATTCTCCGTTCTTGGAATACACTGGAGAAATGATTTTTTCAGTTTTTCTATCACGGTGCACCCAAATGCCGTATAAAGTTTGCATAGCTTGATGCTCTGGTTGTAAAGCCGTGTGGGTAACCGACCCTCTTAATGTGAAAGTGTTGTCCTTCATTTGAAATTCGCTCACGTAATGACTGATTTTGTTTCTGTCATCAACAATCCGTTCATTCTCTGCCAAATGATATGAGATAAGACTGGGATAGTTTGCTATGATATGACCATTTTTAACTGACGTATATTGGGCCATATTTTCTTTATCAGCTTCAAACTGCTTTAAACCCTTTAAGTCATTATCACGCACAAAATATAATTTTAACCGCGTATGAGAATGAACAAGTTTATCAATTTCCCGTGGTATATTTTGTTCAACAAAATGATGAAGCTCTGTCATCCATGTTTGCTGCTCTTGTTCATCCTCAATTGTTACGGTAAAGTCCGTTGTTCTAGAAAAATCAAAATGACGATTTAAAAACTTCGCCAAAAACTTCATTTTGCGGTTATGAGAAAGACGGCTATTACGAATCATATCTATGATTACCTTCATCGCGCCATAGTAGTTTTGAGGCGCAACGTATGCAAACGTCATATGCTCGCCGTCATGCTGTACAGCATAGTAATAATCATAATCGGCCAAGACAGAAATTTTGTCCGCTTCTAAATAAGCTTGCATGACAAATACCTGATCCTCCGTAGCCTGTATATTAGAGGGGAAATATATGTCATGCATTCTAAGCAGTGAGACTTTAAAAAGTTTTGTCGGTCCGATTGAGTAAACAAGCGGAGATTTTACAAGATCCGCTTCAGGTTTTGTTTCCTTAAAAATAGCTTGCGGGACCGATCTGCCGTTTACACCAACCATCTTTCCAAGCACAATATCTGAATCGTGCTGTTTTGCAAATTGATACATTCTCTCAAACGCTTCGATTCCTACATAATCATCGGAATCAATAAAAAAAATGTATTCACCGTTCGCAGCACGTATCGCTTGGTTTCGCGGCTCTCCCGGTCCTCCCGAGTTTTTTTCTCGTTCTATAACCGTTATATTAGAATACTGTTCACTGTACTTTTTTAATATTGAAACCGTGCCATCCTGAGAACAATCATCTACACAAATAATTTCGTACTCATTATTCGGCATGGTTTGTTGAACCAGACTATCCAGGCAGCGGGAGATAAAATGTTCTGAGTTGTATGTGGGTACTGCTGCAGTAATTTTCACCATGACACCTCTATCCTTATCCGCTTCTATTTCATTCACAAAAGCTCATATAATGAACAAAAACAGTATAAAAATGCACTATTTCGTCATTTCAAATACTTCTTCCCATCTTTCAAATAATCGGGCTTCACTATATTCAGTATCCATTAAGTTCTTTGCATTTTTTCCATATTGAATGGCTTTATCAGGGTTGTCGTACAAATAAATGATACTTTCAGCAAGCATTTCAATATGATCAGGTTCTACAAGCATTCCCGTTTCGTGTTCTTTTATGAGCTCTCTCGGGCTGTATTTCACATCAAAACTGATAACAGGGGTTGCGCACGAAAACGATTCACAAATGGCAAGACTAAACCCCTCAAATTTTGATGTTAATAATGTGGCAAGCGCCTGCTGATAAAATGGAGCAGGATTTGCGACATACCCTTTTAAATGTACATTATCTAACTTGAGATCCTCAATCAATTGCTGGTATTCCTCGTGGCCGGGACCGCTGCCATATATATTAAGGACAATATCTGGCCGGGATTTTTTTACGATTCCCATTGCTTTTATGACCTTATCGATCCCTTTTTCCTCATGATATCTGGCCACCATGACAAACTCGTTTTTCTTTTTTTCATACGTTTGTAATTTTTCCAGCCTTCTTGGTGCATGAGGAATAACAAAAATGTTATTGTTCGACTCAAAATCCTTCATGATATCTTCTTTTTGTTCATTCGTTAATACGATCAGCCCGTCATAATCCTTAATGTGCTCCATCGCATATTGATGATTATTTCGAACTTTGCTGCCTAACGTATAAGGATAATCTAAATGATTTGAGTGAACACAGTAATATCGTTTTGCCAATCCTGCACGCATTTCATTTACTTTTGAAGCACTTCCGACCCCGTCACAGATGATAATAGGGTCCTTTTCTTTCTTACATAACGTTTCAAGCCAATGTGTATGAAACTGGTGCTTATTTTTAAAAAACACAGCTTCCTTTTCATCTCGGCCAAACTGTATAACACCTTGACTGGCCCCTGTTTTAAAATGGTACCATTCTGTTAAATAACAGAAACCGTCGGGTGCTGTGTAGTGAATTTGATTGATTTTTCCGCTTCTTGTATCGAAAATCACAGTTTTATTTACATAACCGCCATGAAAGAATTCTCGCTTTGTCATTTGCATATTTTCATTGAAATGATCTACATATAAAAGGTTATTCGACTCATCCCATTTTTTCTTTTTCATATATAAACCATTCTTGAAGTATTCCGTTTCTAATTTTTCCTCATTATGATACACGGCATATGGTTCTTCAAAGCGATTACGATTTAGCTCAAAATAACTTTGTTGTGCATTCCCGACTTTTATATGCTTATGCTGATTTTTATAATCATCATAAATATTGAGGATATTTACATCAGCATGCAGCCTTCCAGCGCTCTTCAGCACTTTTTCAATCTGATCATAATTCTCCTTATAATCAAGTGTGACCAAATCGATTTTATGGCCGCGCTCCGCAAATGTAAAAGATCTTGACATCATAGAGCTTGTAATGCCGCCTTTTTCAATGTCTATTTCATATATTAGTGAAAAGATCCTTCTCATCTTCAAGCTCCTTCTTCTGGTAAAACCTCGTCTGCTATTTTTTTACAAACAGCCGTTTCATTAATTTTCTCCGAAATCCCTCAGCTGTCTGAACATGCAAATCATTATTTTCTTCTGCCAAATGAATTTGCCAGCCCGAAATACTTTGTTCTGATAATGGAATTTCCTTTGGATCGGTTATTCGCACACCTGATGCAAAGAAGCTATTATCCCACTCAGAACAAAGATACAATTCTATAGTGGACAACTGATCTAATACAGAGTCAACACGAAGTATACCACTTACAGTAAAAGTAAGTTCTTCCTCGCTGTTTACTTTTACGTTAAATGTGCTTTCAGTGCCGCTCTTCTTATTTTTTAACTTCCAATACATTTTATGACGGCCAACAGAATGGGGCGGAACGTCGCCTTTAAATTTAACCTTGGCTGACAAATATAAATTTGATTTCGACTGCCATTCAGCCGTTAACAGCTCAACATTCATATCTTTCAATTGATTATTAAATGGCACCTGATCAATTAATTTGTCCACAAAACGCTTGCGGGTAAACGGCTCTTCAGAAACGTAATAAATGTTTGTGCGTGGCCCCGTATATTTCATTATGTCATGATATCGTTTCAAGGAAGGTACCACGAAAGCATCAAGGTGGTCTATTTCCTTTTCAGGGTTTTCCAACATCTCATTCGTCTCTATAAAACCTAAATACATGGAAGAATATTCAACTGAAAGAGACTTTAGTGTTGTATATAACTTGACTTCAGAAGTTAAAAATAAATAATCCGTTTCCTTTATTAAGCAGCCTAGAAAATAACAGGAAAGTTCATTTTCTGAATACAATACACTGACTATATTCTCTTTTTCGTCGAAAATGACAATTTTTTCAGTTGTTCCATCATTCTTATACCATTTTGTCATATAGCAAGTGCCATCTGCCCTTAAATAAAGATGCTGCTTTGGTTTGTTAGTCTCCAGATCCATGTACATTAAGCTGTGTACATATCCAGACGAATCATATTCTTCCCTTTTAAATCTTTGCCTGCTTTCATTAAAGTAATCAATGACAGCAAGTTCTCCTGATGCTGTAAACCTTTGATATTTGATATAGCGTCCATTATTGTAATAGCGGTAAATTGGCTTATTTGGTTCTTGAATATATGTTAAACCTTCTTGTTCAATCGGATGCTTGATTTTATCTTTCTCAGGTTCAGAACCTTTAAAGTAGCTGTACATATTAATAACAGCAGTATCTTTAAAAGAAGAAGGTCCATTGGGCTCATGATGTAAAGTGACAATTTCCATTGGATAATTCCAATCGATTGTATTGATACTAAACTTTTTTGCAGCATTCAGCTCTTGACAAACATATGCTAATTTAGGAGTAGAAACCTTAATCGTCATCATCTATTTAATACCTTTCAAATAAATTCGTACGTCACATTTTCAGAACTACATTATATCATTTTTGCTGGGCAGGCTCTAGAGATGAAAAAGCTGTTATATTTCTTGAATTACCTGATCAGCGTAAACTGTTTTATCTATCAATTGATGTTATTTTTTTGTATTTCCTTGACCTCAAAGTCACTGAATTGACTCTTGTTTAATATTGGTTTTTCTTATATGATTAGATGTGTTTAACAGAATGAAAATAGGGTATTGATGAGTAAAGAAACTCAAACATTTTAAATCCCAGCATTCAAAAAGCTGAACCCTAAATCTGTTTTTAAGGAAGGTGCTTTGAAATTGAAAAAAGTACGTAAAGCCATAATCCCTGCTGCAGGTCTCGGAACGAGATTCTTGCCGGCTACGAAAGCAATGCCGAAAGAAATGCTTCCTATCGTTGATAAGCCTACCATTCAATACATAATTGAAGAAGCTGTTGAAGCCGGTATTGAAGATATTATTATCGTAACAGGAAAAAGCAAGCGTGCAATCGAGGATCATTTTGATTACTCCCCTGAGCTTGAAAGAAACCTGGAAGAAAAAGGAAAAACCGAACTGCTTGAAAAAGTGAAAAAGGCTTCTAACCTGGCTGACATTCACTATATCCGCCAAAAAGAACCTAAAGGTCTCGGACACGCTGTCTGGTGCGCGCGTAACTTTATCGGCGATGAGCCGTTCGCGGTTCTGCTTGGAGACGATATTGTTCAAGCAGAAACACCAGGGTTGCGCCAATTAATGGATGAATATGAAAAAACACTTTCTTCTATTATCGGTGTTCAGCAGGTGCCTGAAGAAGAAACACACCGCTACGGCATTATCGACCCGCTGACAAGTGAAGGCCGCCGTTATCAGGTGAAAAACTTCGTTGAGAAGCCGCCTAAAGGCACAGCACCCTCTAATCTTGCCATCTTAGGCCGCTACGTATTCACGCCTGAGATTTTCATGTACTTAGAGGAGCAGCAGGTTGGCGCCGGCGGAGAAATTCAGCTCACAGACGCCATTCAAAAACTGAATGAAATTCAAAGAGTATTTGCGTACGATTTTGAAGGCAAGCGTTATGATGTTGGTGAAAAGCTCGGCTTTATCACAACAACTCTAGAATTTGCGATGCAGGATAAAGAGCTTCGCGATCAGCTCGTTCCATTTATGGAAGGTTTACTAAACAAAGAAGAAATCTAAACAAAAAGGCTATTGGACATTCATCCAATAGCCTTTTTTTATTTCGGCATCAGTGTCAGTGTATGCTCTTCATTATCAACTGCAAAAACCTGATCAGCTGTGTTCACAAGAAAACGATTCTTGCTGCTGTCATACAATACATCGCTATCACTTAAGGATAGTGACGACGGGTTGATAGGAGAAATGTTATGAAAAATCAGTTCTGATGCTTTATCATTCTCCAGCACATAGCTGATTTTTTCATAATCAAAATCTAACGTTTTTCTGCCGTCAGTTGTATCTCCTTCAGTATATCCATTCAATTTCGATTGAATGCTGATTCTGCTGTCTCCCAGGAATTTCAGAAAGTATTCATAGGAAGAAGCAGCGTTTTGCGAGACATACGGCGTAAAGGCAGCGGCATGCAATTTAGCATGTTTCATATTAGTTGCAACAGCGCTCTTTTTCACAAAATAAGACTGTCCGTTAAACTTTATTTTCGCTGCTTGTTTACCTTTTGCAGCTACCGTCACCTCTGTACCGAATGGCAGTGTAACGTCAGCCTTCTGTTTCAAATCCTGATCCTTATAAGCAGGCGCTTTTTTATTTGCTATAAACCCTTGCTTATTGACTGCGGTTAAGCGTTCCTCTGACTTGCCCTTTGCATTGCCATGATGATTCTTCACTTCATTTTGCGGGATAGCGCCAAACGAAGCAATTGTACGAAGCGGGGCATTAAAAAACATCGTTCCTGCCATGAATACAGTCAGGATAGACAAAATAGCAATTTGAACCGCATTAGCCAATGATTTCGGCTTTTTCTTTTTTTGGCGGAAACGGGCAAACGCTTCAGGATCTTCTTTCTTCCTCTCTTCCGTCTGCTCTTTTTTATATGTCTCTTTTTCTTTTTTAGAGAGCTTATTAAACCAGTCAATAAACGCTTTATACTCTTTCACAACCGTTTTTGTTTCATCAAACATCCGTAGCTCGCCGTAGTGCATCCAAGCGACGCGGTCACACATCTTTTCAATCTGGCCGATCGAGTGGCTGACAAAGAAAATGGTTTTTCCTTGCTTTTTAAACTCATTTATTCTGTCTACACACTTCTGATAAAACGTTTGGTCCCCTACGGAGAGCGCTTCGTCAATAATTAAGATGTCAGGGTCAATATGCACAGAAATTGCGAAACCGAGACGCGACTTCATCCCGCTGGAATAGTTTTTAACCGGCTGATTAATAAAATCGCCAATTTCGGCAAATTCCACGATACTGTCGTACATATCATCAATTTCTTTATTGGTTAACCCCATCATCAAACACTTAAGCCGGACATTGTCCCGGCCCGTTAATTGGTTATTTAAACCGGCAGCAATCGCAATCAGCGACGGCTGGCCGTTCATTTCAATTTCGCCGCTGGTCGGCGGAATAATTTTAGCCAGCAGGTTAGACATGGTCGATTTCCCTGATCCATTTATCCCTACAAAGCCGATTGTCTCTCCCTCATACACGTCAAAGGAGACATTCCGCACAGCAAAAAAACCATTATCCTTAGCCGGAAAAAACAATCCTTTAATCTTGTCCGATTGTTTTTTATACAAATGATATTGCTTTGAAACATTTCGAAACGAAACTTTTAGTTTCATCGTACAATCTCCTTACGTATTAAAGAAAGTCAACAAACTTGTCTCTGAATTTCATATGCAGGATAGAACCTACCAACAATAGAAGGAAGGTGAACAGCCAGAAGTACAGCGTGTACTTCATGTCTTGGAAAAACCATTTTCCGTCTAAGAAGCTGTTCCTAAATCCTTCTATCAGATAAAAAATCGGATTCAGCTTAAGCACAGGCAGAAGATTCGGGTGGTTTTTCCCGAGCTGCTCTGAGATGTTCCAAAAAATCGGAAGTAAAAAGAACAATAATCTCGTTACAGCCTGCAGCAGAAATTGATAATCTCTGACAAGCACACTGATTGTTGAGTTAAACAAACTAAATGAAAACATAAACACAATCATGCAGATTAAATAGTAAATATATTGTATCCAATGCAAGCTAGGGTAAACACCGCTTGCTAAAAGGACAATGACATAAACACCCATCATTACAAAATAACTAAATAAATTTGAAGCAATCACGACAGAAGGCAGTGAACTGATCGGAAAATTCATTTTCGCAACCATATTGATCCGTTTAAATACACTGTTTGATCCATCGAGAATCGTCGGGCTAATAAAAAACCACGGGATCAAACCAGCCAGCATCCAAACAATAAAAGGCACTTCTCCAATACCTGTTATGACTGGCTTGCTGTTACGAATCCCCATACCAAATACAAACCAATACGCCAGCATTTGAATGAGAGGATTTAGAAACTGCCATAATACACCAAGATAATTCATCTGATACTGAGACTTTGTCTCATACGAAGCCAAGCGCAAAATTAAAGGAAACGATGTCACTTGCTCTTTTACGATTCTTACTAATGCATTCATTGTTTATCTTCCTTAGACTTAAATGATTTTTTGGATCTTTCGGTTAAAGAAATTTGAAAGCACCGGTGAATATTGTAACAGATGTAGAGATTTTTTTCACATCATAACAGGTTTAAGGTCCGTGAAAAAAACTTACATTTCATTTTCTAATTATAGCTATAGTAAACAAAAAAGTATTTCGAGATATTTGTCTCGAAATACTAATTACAGATTATTGGACCTCAATTTCAGAATAAACCTTTTTTAAGAGAGTTTTGTTTTTTTTGAAACCTTGCTCATTCAAAAGTTTTTCCCACTTCGTTCCCACAACTTCAAATGAGTATCTTTTTACATTTTCCTTCGCATTCCTGCCCATTGTTTTCCTCAAACTATCTTCTTTTATTATATTGGTTAAAGATTCTGCGAGCTTATCTACATTGTTTCTTTCAACTAATATTCCATCTTCACCATCATTGATAATTTCAGCAGGACCTATACAAGAATAACTAACGCAGGGAACCCCTACAGACATAGCTTCAATGATAACCATCCCAAATGATTCATTTCTTGAACTCAATGCATATATTGAGGAATTGGTCATCTCCTTGATAATGTTATCCGTTTTTGGCATTAAAAAAACATTATTATACAGATTCTTATCGAATATCATTTGACGCAATGAATCTTTCTCTACACCATCACCAAAAATCTTCAATTTCCATTCTGGATATTGCTGAACCACCTTTTCGAATGCTTGAATCAAAAGGTCAAACCCTTTTTCATGAACAAATCTTCCAGCAGCAATTACTGTTTTTTCTTCTAGGTTTGAGCTCTCCTTTGGCATGTGTGTTGCATTCTCTATTTTATATAAATCCGTGGAATGATTATTTAGAAGATGATGATAATCATTTATTTCTGCATCGGTTAAACATGTAAGAGCATCCAGCTTTTTATAATACTTTCTGATTTTCGTTTGAATTGACTTTTCATACCCGCCAAAATACTTATGCTCTTGGCCAATTTTAATGACATTACGATTAACAAATTTAGCAGATAAGAAATTAAAAGATGGTATGGTAGTTATAAGTACACCCTCATTAACTTCAGATAGTTTTTTTAGAATTTTAAGGTCTACAAATAAATTAAACATATGATATAAATCCTCATTTTTATCTATAAACACACTTGGTATCTTCATTAAAATTCTTTTAATTATTTTCTTATATAAGGGTGTGTTTTTACCAAAGAGCTTTCCTCTTCTTGCATCAAATATTGGTTTCAATTTAACCCTCTTATCTATATCAAACATGGGTTTACCCCTTGTTCTTCTGACACTTATAATTTCAACATCATAGTTTTGTGCAGCTAAATAATTAGCTGTATTTGCAACAGTTCTCACTGTTCCGCCCATACCATAGATATTGTAAACCAAAAAAGTAATTTTCACTTAATTATCCCCCTTCCTATTTAAGCATTTTTATTTGGTTATAAATACGATCAGAATTTTGTTTATCTTGATACTTATAAAATTTCTTTGATTTTACTTTATACTTTTTCTCATATTTAAATTCATTTTCAATTTGCTTTTGAACGATTTCCAATAAACTTTCATTTGTGTAAGCTGTTTGACCAAATAAATCTGTTTTCAAATTGACATAAGACCCTCTGTAATGTAAATAGTCAGATAAATCAAATTGATAAAAGACAACAGGTTTTTCTAGATAATTGAAATCGAATGCTACACTTGAGTAATCTGTTATCATTAAAGAACTTTCACTGACGAGACTTTTAACACTCTCTTCTCCGACTTTTACTAGTTTTATGTTTTTATGCAGATCTTTAAAATAGTTACTATATTTTTTTTGAAGTTCTATATGCATGAAAAACTTCAAAACAATATTATTGTCTTCTAAAAGTTTATGCAGTTTCTTATTGTTTAAAAATAAACTGTAGTTGAGATAGAATTTCGAACTTACAAAGTCATCAATCCACTCTCTCCAAGTGGGAATCAGGAGTATTTGTTTAGGATTCACCTTTTTACTTTTGTCAATCAATGTATCAAACCTCGATAACCCTGTAACCATCACTTGATCCTTTTTAAAATTCATTTCATTTATTAAAATACGCTTTTCATGATCAGATGAAACAACAAATTTTATAATTTTACTGTTATAAGATTTTCTATTAAAGCTCAATTTTTTCATTGCAATTATACCATGCTGCAAATAGATTATTTCTTTTGGGTTTTCACTCATTTTATTATGGATGACACTAGGAATAACATCTCTAATACCATGACTTACTATTAGGTATTTACTTAAATGATAAAATACAAGATGTTTAAAACTGTCATAAGTTATAATGTTTTTCGGATATTTTAAAAGGTTATCAAGATTTTTGTTATCTTCCTTACTTATATAGTAGTATTTTTCTTGAGTTTTATTTCGAACACAGTATTCAAAAAAGGCAAACCCATTATCCTGTGCTACTTCCCCTAAATTTTCCCCAACAAACCATACTGGTTTATTAACAAAAGGTTTTAAAACTTTTGCAACAAGTCCTGCAAATATAAACTTTATTTTTTCTGATTTCTTTTCAGTAGCCTTTATGTCTCTCATTTCTATCTTTAAAAGAGAATTTCTTTTATCAATAAAAGCAGACAAAAAGAGAGCCTTATTAATTTTAATTGCACCAGATTTAAATGTTGACTTACTATTTATTAGTTTCAAATCTTTTATTTTTATAGAAGACTCCACATGCTTATTATTAATTGATAAACATAGACCAACTTCGTATTGCATTTGTTTTTCCAAGCCATAATTTTCAGTTTCGTTAGCCTTTAATAAAAACACAAACTCTTTATATTCTTTCTGCTCATGTTCTAGTGCAGGTTTTAACAGAATTGAGCTACTATTCTTGTCTCGTAACTTCAAATAAATTTTATCGTATATTAAATTATTTTTTTCAATGACAATACGAATTTCTATTTCTTTATTTTTACTAATTATATCTGTACATTCAGCGTTAATGTAAGAAGAAAAAACAAAAGATAATTCATTTAAATTATTAAACTTAGGCTGGATTGAGAACGGTTTAACATCTTTTATTACAAACTCCGGATAAACATGAGATTGTGACTTATCTAAAATATCGTCTAAGTTTGATTTCAGTTTTACAACATATTCTTGATCCTTTATAAGAATTGAAATGTAAAAATCAAATGTGAAATGATTCATAATATCTATATCAGTTTTTTTTACTTTAAGTCTGCTCTCAAATTGCCAAAAAGAAAGATTCTTTTGAAGATTACTATTAAAATAAATTTTCTGTTCATTATCATTAGCTAAAAAAATGTTTTTAATTTTAAATTCCTTATCTAAAATCTCTATAGAACCTTTAATTATTAAATCATCACCATCATGATGTATATAAGATATATCTCCTAATATTGCTGAATCTTTTATTAAAACTGCTAAATTGTTATCTAGAGTAGCATACATACGTGCTCTTTTTATGACTCCATTAGAATTATAAATGGTTTTAGGCAGACTAATAAATTTACCATCAGCTTTATCATTTACTGAATCAAATGATAATCTTTGACTAACTATTAATCCATTTGAATCAAACTCTAGGTAAACATCCCATATTCCATCAGTTTCAAAAAAGCTATGCATTAAAAAGGGCATACTTATCTGTAAAAGCCCTTTATCATGATCATTTTCCTGCAAGCGAACAATGTGCTTATCCTCAGTTTTTCTATTGATAAAAACTAGGTTTTTAATAAGAATCTGTTCTTCCTCTTTTGGAATGACCTCGCATTTTAAATTAAGATCGTTATTATCAATGCTTAAATGATGAATTTTAGTTTGAATTAACTGTTCATTAAATTTAGAAATGTTAATTAGCAATTCTTTATTTTGATTTTGGGAAACATTATGAACAAAGAGTTCGCCATTTTCAGTAAAAATCTCTTTTGTTTGTAAAGCAGTATTAATATCATTTTTCATTCTAATTGTACACTGCTCTTTACCTACCTTAACTTGGGTATAAAAATACCAATTACCTTCATATATAGGATAATCCTTCATTGTTAAGGATATTTCAAAAGTAGAGTCTTCTGTAAGTATAAAAGATTTAGTCGTTATTATTAATTGCTCCTTTGTTACTTCGTTTTCTAAGTAACAGTTGATGAATTGGACTGAATTATTTAAAAAGAAAAATGGATGCGACCCAAAAAAAGTCGTACGATTTGTTGACGTTTGGACATTTTTAACTATAAAAGCCAATTCGGAAAGGTTTGTTTTATTTATGATTAAATTATCATTTTCTTGAGGAGCAAACTCTAGCACAGATCCGTCAATAACAAGTTTAAATGTATCATTTAAATGGTTTAGGATATCAATAAATACTTCATCACTATCTAACATAAGCTTCAATTTAAAAACTGTTTGATCTGAACAAGGCTTAAGCTCATTTATTGGAATAGCAACTTTCATGATGCCTTCATTTCTAAGTAAAGAGATATTCGATAAGATATCTATATGTCTATTAAAAGTTGCAAGAACAACATTCTCTAACTTACTAAAAAAGTGATCATAAAAATCCTTTTCTTCACACATCAAATCAAATATGATATTTTCGTTTTCAACTCTTATGTTTATTAAATATATGCCGTAGTCCATTAAGTCTCGCCTTTCTCTACTTCCTTTTAAATAAATTAATTTTTATCCAAAAAGCCTTTTTACAACTCTTTTTGTTGACTCACCTGACTCTAAGTAGCAAAACTTGCTATGAAATTTCTGATAATTATAATTAATACTGTAATCAAAACTTTCGACTTCATAAATAGATTCAATAACTTCTTCTGTGGTCATCAAGAGTGGCCCAGGAGCTTCACTTTCAAAATCATAATAAAAACCTCTTAATTTATCTCTGTATATATCAATATCGGGAACAAAAAAGATAATAGGTTTCTTAAGTGATCCAAAATCAAAAAATACAGAAGAGTAATCAGTTATTAAGATATCTGAAACAAAATATAGTTCACGGATATCTTTATACATTGACATGTCATACGCAAATTCTTCTAATCCCTCTAGATCAATAACATCAGCAACTAAATAATGCATTCGAAGTATAACAACATATTCTTTGCTTAGATGTTCTTTTAGTTTTTTCAAATTCAAATGTATGTCGAATTTATAAGCGCCTTTTTTATGATAGGAATTATCCCGCCATGTAGGCGCATATAAAATAACTTTTTTATTTATATCTATACCAAGTTTCTGTTTTATACTATTTTTCTCATTATTTGTTTTTGGTGAAAATAAATAATCATTTCTTGGATAACCTGATTCTATTAAATCCTTTTTAAATTGAAACGCCCGTTTAAAAATTTCAGTTGAATAAGCATTAGGAGAAATCAAATAATCCCATTTGCTAGCTTCCTGCAGAAAATTCTGTTTATACTTTTCAGTTGTGGTTCCTGGCATGTGCACTTCATCCATGTCATTGGCAAGCTTTTTTAATGGCGTGCCGTGCCACGTCTGGACATACAATGTGTTTTTAGGTTTTGGAATCCATAAAGGCAGCCGGCTGTTTGTAATCCAATATTTCGCTGTAGCCATGTACCAAATCCACTTAAGAGAAAATCTTTTTATATATGCAGCATCAACACCGTCTAATGCCGACAAATATCGTTTATCAATGCTCCATATCATCTTATAATCATATTGATCTTTATTTTCCTGTAAATATTCATAGATTGCTCGTGGATTGCAGCTAAACTGTTTTCCTGAGTAGCTTTCAAATAAAATTAATTTATTGTTTCTTGGCAGAAGAGCAAAAATCTTAAAAAGAAGTGAATAGGACCTAACTAATAAACTTCTGCATTTTTGTAAAATAAAAGATTTCATCATGAACTCCTTAAAGAGTAAAAAATTTAAATTTGCGCAAACAAGAAAAAAAGAAGCAACTGAATTACTTCAAGCCTCTTTAAGTTGGTGCTTCTATAAACTAGCCATGTCTTTTTTGATTTGGGTAGTTGAAATGCCTTCTGTTCTTGGAAGGTAAATGACCTCACAATATTCCTTTAAGAAGTCAAATTCTCCTTTCCAATCATCGCCGATGACAAATGTATCTATATCGTACTTTTGAATATCTGAGATTTTTTGTTCCCAGTTCTTTTCAGGAATCACTTCATTCACAAAATCAATCGTTTCTAGAATGAATTTTCGATGTTCATAGGAATGATGCGATTTTTTTTGTTTTTGAAGATTAAATTCATCTGTTGATAATCCTACGATTAAGTAATCACCCAGATTCTTCGCTCTTTCCAGCAGCTTCATGTGTCCATAATGAAATAAATCAAATGTTCCGTACGTTATCACTTTCTTCATCAGATAACATCACCTTCCAACTGTTTTCAACTGAGAGTACCAGAAAAAAACCAAAACCCTTAACAGATTGTTTATAATTTCGACACATTTTTTACGTACCATTAATATTGAACAATAATAGCATAAGTTCCTATAAAAGTTAAGGCTCTTTAAAAATGTCAATCACCAGCATTTTTTGGTATCATCGTTGCATTGATGTGTATTTTTTACAGGTCTAATACCTCATTCTTACCCATTATAACAAGTTTTCTTTTTCGAAAAAATCGAATCTTTTGTCGCGTTTTTAAGTGAAACGATTTTCTTTCTGCTGCGTCATTTATTTTGTACGCCCTCCTCATATTAATTCATCGTCAAAACGTGAAGGAATTGTAATGTGAATGTTAAAAGTTCCTAAAGATTTTTGTGGTAAGATAGAGTAAAATGTTTTCAGACAAAGAGTCTTTAATCAAATTATACGAATGACACGTGTTTTTTATAGACATATAGATGAAAAGGAGGGTTGATACGATGCAAACGAAACCCATAAATCAATTAGATTTTGTAGACGGTGAACTGACTTCATTTGTATCACATTTAGAAACGTCGTATTTGGATCAGAATAAAGGTGCGTTCATCGTAACAGCTAATCCTGAAATCGGATTTGAAGCGATGCAAAATCCGCGTTATGAAGCGGTTCTTTCATCTGCTGATTTTATTTTGCCGGATGGCATTGGTGTGGTGATGGTTTCCAAGCTGATTGGTAAGCCGCTTCAATCCAGAATTGCCGGATACGATTTGTTTACGTCTTTGCTTGAGAAGGCTGATCAAAAGAAAAAACGGGTTTTCTTTTACGGTGCAGCCAAGCATGTGATTGCTCAAACAATCCAGCGAGTCGAACGTGATTATCCTGGGATTGAAATTGCCGGATACTCTGATGGCTATGTGAAGAATCAACGTGAGGTGGCAGACAAAATTGCAGCCTCAAACCCTGACATGGTATTTGTAGCTTTAGGATATCCTAATCAGGAGTTCTTTATCCATAAATACCGACATCTATTCCCTCAGGCTGTTTCTGTAGGGCTGGGCGGAAGCTTTGATGTGTTCAGCGGCAATGTCAAAAGAGCGCCCTCATTTTTTATCCGTTTTCACCTTGAATGGATGTACAGGCTGATCACTAACCCTGCGCGCTGGAGAAGAATGCTTAGCATTCCTAAGTATGTTACAGCCGTGCTGAAACATGAACGGGCTTCAGCAAAGCCGCAATATTCGGGACAGGTCAAAGATCAATCACGCCATTTGTAATGGGCCTTAAAGGAGCTATGGTATGTAATGAAATGCAAGAACCTTTCGCTGTGCCTGCAGGTAATCCGTGGCAGCCGCTTTGAGCTGATGACAGATTGAAATCCTGGTTTGCGTTTTTTTATTATTTGTTCATCAAAATCATCGGTGTATTGCTGTTTTGGGTCAAACCGGGAAGGCAAGTGACCCTTCTTGTATCCTTTCCTGATAATGCCCGGGCAATATTAAAGGAATATCAGATGGGACACTATTCATTTCCCATTCATGTCCTTCTGACCCAGCATGCCAAATCGCTGGAAACAGAATTTCCTGAGCTTACTGTTTCCGTTATTAACGAAAAACACCCGCTTCATATATGTAAAGCGGTCTTTTCTATGCTGAGCAGTAAAGCTGTAATTGTTGATAACTATTTTGTTTTGACAACCGTTTTGACCTGCAGATCTGATATCGAGTGTATCCAAGTTTGGCATGCAAACGGAGCGTTTAAGCGTTTTGGGTTAAAGGATATCAACACTCAGAATCGTTCGCGTGCTGACGTAAGACGGTTTCGCAAAGTATATGCTTCATTTGACCGGATTATCGTCGGTTCTGAACATATGGCAGACATTTTCAAGGAATTTTTCGATATAAAAGATGACAAATTTCTTCGGTTTGGCGTGCCTTTAACCGATGCTTACTATGAAGTGCAGGAAAACAGTAATGACCTTAAAAACAAATATTATCTGCCGGCAGAGAAAAAAATCATCCTGTATGCACCAACCTTTAGGGATCATCAGTTTGAAAGCTTTTCGCTGCCGTTTTCAGAAAAACAGCTGCAGCATGATTTAAATGGAGAATATTTACTTGCAGTAAAACTGCATCCTGTTATGAAGCAATCTGCTGAATTGCCTGGGGATAGTGCGTGGATAAAAGACGTTTCAGACCTCCCGCTTGCAGACCTTTTAAAAATGAGTGATCTGTTAATATCAGATTATTCTTCTGTCCCTTTTGAATTTGCTCTGCTGGACAAACCCATTTTATTTTATACGTATGATATGGAGGCTTACAACGGAACCCGTGGTTTAATTGACCATTATACAGAGATAATACCCGGGGTTCCTTGCCGTGATTCAGGCATGCTCTTGGACCAGCTGAAAGATATGAACAAGCTTCAATCTGAAGTGGAGCGCTTTTCACGTGAATGGAATCTGTACTCGAAAGGGAATGCCAGTAAGCAGCTTTTAAGCTATGTAAATGAGAAATCATGCTGATCTTTATATATAATAGAGATCGGTATTGCAAATAATATGAAAACCTTTTATAAAACATTATGAGTTGTAGTAAGGAAGGAGTCATTTTATGATTTATGCTGAAATTCTAGCCGGTGGAAAAGGTTCCCGCATGGGGAACGTCAATATGCCAAAACAGTTTTTGCCGTTAAATAAACGCCCAATTATCATTCATACGGTTGAAAAGTTTTTATTAAATGACCGTTTCGATAAGATTTTAATCGTTTCCCCTAAAGAGTGGATTAACCATACAAAAGACATTTTAAAGAAATTCATCGGGCAGGATGATCGCATTGTTGTTGTTGAAGGCGGCAGCGATCGTAATGAATCCATTATGAGCGGCATTCGCTATATTGAAAAAGAATTCGGCATACAAGAAGATGACGTGATCATCACTCACGACTCTGTGCGTCCGTTTCTGACTCATCGCATTATCGACGAAAACATTGATGCTGTTCTTCAATACGGCGCTGTTGATACTGTAATCTCAGCCATCGATACAATTATCGCCTCAGAAGACCAGGAATTCATTTCTGATATTCCTGTTCGCGATAACATGTATCAGGGGCAAACACCGCAAAGCTTCCGGATCAGCAAATTGGTCAAGCTTTATAATAAACTGTCTGATGAGCAAAAAGCTGTTCTGACTGACGCTTGCAAGATCTGCTCGTTAGCAGGTGAAAAAGTGAAGCTTGTCCGCGGTGAAGTCTTTAATATTAAAGTAACGACACCATATGACTTAAAAGTGGCTAATGCCATTTTACAGGAGCGAATTTCACAATGATAAATCAAACGTATCGTTTAGTTTCTGCCCGACAATTTGAAGTGACATATAAAGATAAAGTTGTCCATTCAGATAAGGTCGTCGTCCGTCCTACCCATTTATCCATCTGCGCTGCAGACCAGCGTTATTATACTGGCTCACGCGGCAAAGAAGCGATGGACAAAAAACTGCCGATGGCTCTGATCCATGAAGGCATCGGAAAAGTCATGTTTGATCCGACAGGCACATTTAAAGTCGGAACCCGGGTTGTTATGGTGCCAAATACACCGGTTGAAGAGCATGAAGTGATCGCAGAGAATTACCTGCGTTCCAGCAGATTCCGTTCAAGCGGTTATGATGGATTTATGCAGGATTACATGTTCATGGCGCCTGATCGGCTCGTTGAACTTCCAGACAGCATTAATCCGCATGTCGCAGCCTTTACTGAGCTTATTACAATTGCAGTTCACGCGCTTTCACGCTTTGAACGCATGGCGCATAAGAAACGTGACACATTCGGTGTCTGGGGAGACGGAAACCTCGGATTTATCATGACCCTTCTCCTGAAGAAGAAATATCCGGACAGCAAGGTGTTTATTTTCGGCAAAACACCTTACAAGCTTGAACATTTTTCTTTTGTTGATGCAGCTTATCAAATTAACGACATTCCTGAAGATGTCAGAATCGATCATGCCTTTGAATGCGTGGGCGGTCGCGGCAGCGAAAGCGCCATTGAACAGATCATTGCCCATGTTCATCCTGAAGCGTGTGTAGCGCTCCTGGGCGTGTCTGAATACCCTGTTGAAATTGAAACAAGAATGGTGCTTGAAAAAGGAATTACGCTGATCGGCAGCAGCCGCAGCGGACGCGAGGATTTTGCCCGTACTGTAGACTTTTTAGCTCAATACCCTGAAGTCGTTGATTATTTAGAAACATTAGTTGGCGGACGCTTCCCGGTACGCAGTATTGAGGAAATTACAAACGCGTTTGAAGCAGATTTGACTTCATCTTGGGGAAAAACTGTTATCGAATGGGAAATTTAAACAGTGAAAACATTCCTTACGCGAATTGTAAAAGGAGTATTCGGCACTGCTTATAAACTATTGAGCGCTTTATTACCAGTACAGCACAACAAAATTGTCATAGCTTCCTATCGTGAGGATCATTTAAGTGATAATTTTAAAGGTGTTTATGAAAAGCTGAAGCAAGATCCGTCTCTTCGCATCACCCTGCTGTTCCGGAAGATGGATAAGGGACTGATCGGACGAGCTGCATATTTGCTTCATCTTTTCAGCTCGTTATATCACCTTGCAACATGCCGCGTGCTATTGTTGGATGATTATTATTTTCCTTTGTATGTTGTGCCAAAACGAAAGGAAACGGTTTCCATCCAGCTTTGGCATGCTTGCGGCGCGTTTAAAAAATTCGGCTACAGTATTGTGAACAAGCCGTTCGGCCCTTCTTCTGATTATTTGAAGATTGTTCCTGTGCATTCTAACTATGATTATGCCATAGTCAGTGCACCCGCTGCCGTGCCGCATTTTGCCGAAGCATTTCAAATGGAGCAAAAGCAGATTTTGCCGCTCGGCATTCCAAGGACGGATTATTTTTATCATAAGGAACATATGCGCACTGTACTGGATGAGTTTCATCGGGCTTATCCGGAACTTAAGCATAAAAAAAAGCTTTTGTATGCTCCTACTTTTCGAGGCAGCGGACATCATCAAGAGGGTGACGCTATACCGCTTGATCTGATACAATTAAAATCGGCGCTAAACCATAAAGATTATGTCGTGATCCTCCATCTTCATCCGTATATGCGCAAGCATGCGCACACGGAAGAGGATGATTTTGTGCTGGATTTAACTGATTCGTACTCTTTGTACGATTTAATGGCAATCTCTGATGGGCTGATAACGGATTATTCTTCAGTTATTTTCGAATATAGCCTGCTGAAACGTCCGATGTATTTTTACTGCCCGGATTTAGAAGACTACTTGGAAGAACGTGATTTCTACTATCCCTTTGAATCGTTTGTACCCGGGCCGATCTCGAAAGATGTTCCATCGCTTGTACATGATATCGAGAGTGATCATGAGGCTGATACAAAACGGATTGAAGATTTTTCACAGACATTTATCACCCATCAGGACGGCAAATCTTCAGAGCGGGTGGCCGATTTTATTTCATCATTTTTAACATCTGGTGCCGATTAGGAGAAAGTGAGGTACAAAGTGAAGCTGGCAAGAAAGATTAAGAACAGACTTTTCAGATCAAAAAGGAAAACGCAAAAAGAAAATGCAGCTGTCATTGTCCATCCAGCTGATAATAGGGTTTTTTCTCTTTTTGATAAAACGAAGCGAATTGAAGAAAACCAGCAAGTCCCTGTCCGGAAGATTTCTGAGTTTTCTTGGAATGGGTCAATTCTAAAAATTGCGGGTTATATGTATATCAAGGGCCTGCCGCTTCAAAAAGAGGATCAGGTTCGAAAACGTTTATTATTGGTGAATAACGGTGTTTTATTTACAGCTATTTCACTGCGGGATGTTCCGGTAGATAAGCTGTCAATTGATACTTCAAATGTGCCTGGAGCCTATAAGTGGGCAGGATTTTCACAGCAGATTAACTTTTCTAAGCTGATGAATGACAAGCCTCTTCCGCAGGGCGAGTATAAGCTGTTTCTCGAAATTGAAGCTGTAGATGACCAAAATGTAAAACATCAGGAAGTGCATACAGTCGGAAACGTCAGCAATTTCCTCTCTAATGATGTGTATGCTACAAAAATGGAATTTCATTCTGCTAAAAAGCTGATGAAGTTCAATTTGATCGTTAATTATGATGAGGGCGAAAAGACGATTAATCTGTCTTGCAACAAACTGCAGGAAATTGATCCGAGCCTTTTGGAGCTGGATACTGGAAAAGAGGCAAACCGCTTTTTGCGCAAGCTGAATACAAGCTTGTTCCATTTTGCATACGATGTGTTCCGGCTGCTCCCAATTAAGTCTAATAAAATTGTCTTTGCTTCTGACAGCCGGCTTGATATGACAGGAAACTTCGAATTTGTTTATGAAGAACTGCTGAAACGTGAAGAAAACTTTGATTTCAAATTTTTCTTAAAGAGCAGCATCCGAGATAGAAAAAGCCTGTCTGAACTAATGTCTATGGCTTATCATTTTGCGACAAGCAAAATCATTTTTATAGACGATTTTTATCCGATTATTTATCCGTTAAAAATCCGTAAAAATGCAGACCTTGTCCAGCTGTGGCATGCTGTCGGCGCCTTTAAGACATTCGGCTACAGCCGAATCGGGCTGCCGGGCGGACCGTCGCCGCATTCGAAAAACCATAGAAACTACACGAAGGTTATTGTCAGTTCTGAAAATATACGGAAGCACTACGCAGAGGGCTTTGGCGTAGACATTGAGAACGTCATTGCTACAGGCGTACCGCGCACAGACTTTTTCTTTGATGAAGCGAAGAAGGCATTTGTGAAAGAACGTCTCTATACAGAATATCCGTTCCTTAAGGATAAGAAGGTCATTCTTTTTGCACCTACATTCCGCGGAAACGGTCAGCAATCAGCCCATTATCCTTTTGAAGTGCTTGATTTTGACCGTCTGTATCGTGAGTTAAAGGATGAATATATCTTCTTGTTCAAAATTCATCCCTTCGTACGGAACGATGCCAATATTCCTTATCAGTACAGCGATTTCTTTTATGATTTTTCTTCGTTTAGGGAAATTAACGAGTTATTGCTCGTAACAGATGTTCTGATAACGGATTACTCTTCTGTTTGCTTTGAGTATGCTTTATTAAATAAACCAATGATCTTCTTCAGCTATGATGTAGATGATTATATTCGCAAACGTGATTTCTATTACGATTACTTTGACTTTATTCCTGGTCCGCTTGCGAAAACGTCTGAGCAAATGATTTCGATCATTAAAGAAGAAAAGTATAACTTTGAACAAATTGATTCATTTGTTCATTATTTCTTTGATGACCTTGATGGAAAAGCAAGTGAGCGTGTCGTTGATCAAATTGTCTTCCCTCAGGAAGAAGAGCCATCAGACAATAAAGTCATTAAGAGATAAATCAAAAACACCTTTTGCAGCCGCAAAAGGTGTTTTTTTTATTGATATTCCGGAACATCAAAGTAAAGTGTGTAACCGTCCAGCAATGAGTACAGGCTGTACATGCGGTTTACTTGTTTGTACGCCCAGCCGATGTCTGTTGCGTATTGGTGTGTCGCTGTAGCTGACCATCTCATTTTGTACAGTGTGTCCTGATTGTAGGCTGTGTTGTGAATATACGATGAGCCTATGAATTTGGCTCCGCCGATAATGGCCGCTTCTGGTGTGAACCAGCCTTGCTCGTACGCGTATTTAGCGCCGTAGTAATTCGGGTTGCTGTCGTAGGCGCCAATTCCGTACATGTTATATACGGTTTTTCCGTTATAGGTTAAGCCATTGGCTAAATCAGATGTTCCATTGCCTGTTTCAAGGAGAGCGTGTGAGATTAAGTACAGCTCGTTGATGCCGTATTGATTGGCGGCATCGATAAATGCTTTTGCTTTCCCTGTCAGGATGCCTTTACCCGCAAGCACTTTCTGATTGACTTCAGTAGCGTTTAATCCGGCCGTCTGTGATAGCTTGAGAAATTGGAAGTAGTATTTGCTGTCTCTGGAAAAGTTATTCGGGTCCACGTATTGAACCACTTCATCACTGCTTGCGTTTCGCCAGCCTAAATTAATTTTGGCCCAGCCGTTTGTCTGGCCGATGATTTTTACCTTATCGCCTTTTTTAAATTGGCCGATCACGTTCGTCGGGCTGACTTCCGGCGTTGACCGGATATTTAGTGCATCAGCCGTAACGGTTGATGTTGCTGTATTAATGTACGTGAGCGATACGTAAGCCGCCCCGTCTGTTTGCGGACTTACTGTCATTTGTTTTTGGACCATATCACGAAGCGAGAGATTGTAATTTGTTTTCATGATTTGCGGGCCGTTTTTGACTTTCACGATAGATGATGCCCATCCGTATAATTGTTTTAGCTTCGATGATGCCGCAGCAGCTGTATCATTGCCTGTGAACTGTTCGTTTACGCTGATTTTATAAAGCGTATTGCTTTTCGTTGTGTAGCTCGGAGTTAAACCTTGCGATTTAAGATAGGTTAACCCATTGTTTAATGCAGTTTTGCTGCTGAGCTGGGCTGTCACGATTTTGTATTGTGTATATGCCGTTTCGCTTGTTTTTGCCGTTGTGCCGGAGGTATTGTTTTGTTTAAAAAATGCTAAAACGCGGTCAATGTCTTCTTGGCTGATGATGGCTTCAGTTGTGATTTGATAGCTGCTTGCTGCCGACTGGCCGGTTTTCTGGCTTGCTGCTGATATATGATTCGACTTGAAAAACGTGAGTGCCTGATTGACTTTCGTTTGATCAAGCAGAGATTCAGTTGTGATTTTGAATGTGTCAGCTATTTGTTTTTTGACTGATTTCGCAGAAGCACTCAGCTGATTTTGCTTTAATATGTTCAATCCCTTTGTGACTTTTGATTGGTCTGATGTTTCTTCTGAGATGAGTTGATATTGATTTTCTGCTGTAGTTCCAGCTGTTGTTTTTGTGGCTTTTACTTTTTTCTGAGCAAAGAAGGCTGCTGCTTTGTTCGCTTGCTGCTCGCCTAAGATCTTTGCTGTCGTGATTTGGTAAGCCGCAGACGTTGTTGTTTTTTTGACGCTGGATGACGTATAATGCCATTTTTTCTTTTTAAAGAAAGTATCTACTTTTTGGAGCTGCTGTTTTGTTATCCCCTTCATATTCACGGTATATGATGTGCTTTTTCCAACCTGTTGGTAACTGCCGGATACGCCGGTGTTTTTCTTGATCTGGCTGATGGCGTCCTTTACTGTATTCAGGCCTTTGAAATAAGCTGATTGGACATTGTATGACTCAACGGTTGTTTTTTGATTGATTGACTTGTAGCTGCCTGTGATGCCAGTGCTTTGTTTCAGCTGCTGCAATAGAGTTTTGGCATTCGCTTCACCTGAAATGGCGGCAGTTGTAAACGTATAATAGGCATGTCCTTTCACCGTTTCCTTTAATGATGCCTGCAGCCCCGATTCCTTTTGAAAGGCGCTTTTGATCTGCGCTGCTCTGCTGTCTCCGACGATTGTGCCTGACTGGATGGTTGTGACAGACACCGAGTGTGTGATGGGCTGATACGAGCTTTTAATCCCCGTTTGCTTAGCCAGGCTCTGGATAAGCGCCTTGACTTTTGTCTCATCAGCAATGTCTGATGTCATGACATTCATATAGGGCTGAGGTGCTCCGTACGCTTTTACAGCGCCAGCTACTCCCGTCTCCTGCTTCAGCTTTGCCAGGATTGTGTTGGCCTGTTTTTCTCCGGAAATGGCACCTGACGAGATGGTGACATATGGCTGTTTGCTTCCGACAGGACTTGACTTTCCGGTAATCGATGTCTGTTTGGTGAGTCCGCTCAGTATTGCTTTCGCTTCTGAGTCGCTATGAATGCCTGAGGCGGAAATTTGGTAGGTCGTTGTTGTGCCTGAAGCCTGATAGGATGCATCCCAGCCAGTATCTTTTTCCAGTTTGGCGACAGCTTGTGAGGCTTGGCTTTCTGTACTGAACGTATTCGACGGCTCTACCTTATATATGGAGTAGTCGGTATACGCGGCGGCCTGGGCGGAACCAGACATGGCAAAAAAGGCAAGGGACGCGGCGGATAGAAGCATAGGTGCGATTAATCTCTTTTTCATTCCTTCTCCTCTTTCTTCTTCTATGAGTATATAAAACTAGTTTATTTATCGGCACGCGCATGCTTCATTTATAGGTGAATCACTTCCATTTTCTAATAAAAAAAACTTAATCTCGAAGTGAGATTAAGTTTAAATATGAGATACGATAAGCGTACAAGTTCCTTTCATCGTAAAATCGGGCATTTGAGCAGGCAAAATAAAGTGATCGCCTTTTTTGAACGGACAAGTTTCGCCCTCATACATCAGCAAACCGCTTCCTTCTGTCACGCTGCAAATCAGAAAGGATTCATCCTGAGCCATTTCAGCTTCGCCATTGATGTCCCATTTATATACCGAAAAATATTCCCCTTGAACAAACGTTTTAATGGTTATTCCTTTTCTTGATTCGGTCGATTCATCTATATACCCATCCACATGGGGAACTGTGGCGGCATTGACCGCTTTGGCAAAATGAAGCTCTCTCGGATTCCCGTTGCTATCAAGACGGTCATAATCGTACACCCGGTATGTGGCATCTGAATTTTGCTGAGTCTCTAAAACTAGTGCTCCCTTGCACAATGCGTGCAGCGTTCCGCTTGGCACATAATAAAAATCACCCGGTTTAATTTTGATCCTTCGCAGCAGGCCCTCCCAGTCACCACTGTTGATCATTGTGACAAGTTCGGTTTTTGAGCGGGCCGTATGACCGTAAATGATTTCCGCGTTTTCCTTACAGTCGATAATGTACCAGCATTCCGTCTTGCCGAGTTCTCCCTCTTCGTATTCTCCGGCATAGTAATCATCAGGGTGAACTTTAATTGACGTATCTTCCTTCACATCCAGCAGCTTTGTCAGAAGCGGAAACCGATCCCCCTCTACGCCGCCGAATAGTTCACGGTGCTCTTCCCAAAGCTCGATCAATGTCTTTCCTTTATAGGGGCCATTCGCAACAGTGCTCGGTCCTTTTGGATGAGCGGAAATGGCCCAGCATTCCCCCGTTGATTCTGAAGGAATACCGTATCCAAATCTATCTCGTAAAGCGGTTCCGCCCCAGATTTTTTCTTTACACACAGGCGTTAGAAAAATTGGTGATTGCGTCATGATCCGTACCCCTCCCCTGTAAATAACTGATCATCATTTTCCCGGTGCGCCCCTCTTACAAACGCCCGTATAAGCTGCTTTTTTCAGATGTCAACATATGTACAAAGCATCATCTTTTCATGACCCCTTCAAAGAAAACGCTTCCTTTCTATTATATCACGTTGAAAAGAAGGTTTGTTTCAGCCTTTTCCTCGATAAGAATAATTCTCCTTTTTTGATACAAATTAATAAAAACCGTCAATCTGTTTATGAAGGAGAGAAACTATGCAAATCGACTCTGATCTCCAGAACAATTTAGACACACTGAAAAAAACATTGGGACAAAACGACGATATGATGTTTTATACATTTGCTTTCGGAGATAGCAGACGGAAGGCGTGTTTACTGTATATTGACGGTCTGACAGAGAATAAAATGCTGGCGCAATATGTCATTTCTCCTTTACAAAAAGAGGCTTTAGCCCATAAGGAATGCTCGATTGAAGACTTATCTGCCTTTTTTTTCGGCTTTCATCATAGCGTTGTTTCAACAATGAAAGAAATAGAGCAGCTCGTTTTTACAGGGCAAGCCATTTTGCTAGCTGATGGCTATCACGGAGGATTAGCTTTTGACACAAAGTCAGTTAAAACACGCAGTCTTGAAGAACCCTCCTCCGAAGTTGTGGAACGCGGTCCTAAAGTAGGGTTTATTGAAAACCTGCGGACAAACACGGCGCTTTTGCGGGAAAGGACGAGTGATCCTAACCTTATCATCAAGGAAATGACACTCGGAAAAAGGACGAAAAAGAAAGTCGCTGTCGCTTATATTCAGGATATCGCCCCAGATTATGTCACCAAGGAAGTGTTTAAAAGGCTGAAATCAGTCAATATAGATGATTTGCCAGAATCGGGGACGCTTGAACAGCTGATTGAAGATGAACCATTTTCAATTTTCCCTACGATTTTAAGCACAGAACGGCCAGATCGTGTAGAGGCTGCACTGTTAGAAGGACGAGTGTCCATATTAGTGGATGGTACGCCGTTTGCTTTGATTGTGCCGGCTACGGTTGACGAATTTATTCATTCTCCCGATGATTACAGTCAGCGCTGGCTTCCAATGTCAGTTGTACGCCTTCTTCGTTATTCCAGCGTTCTGATCACCATTTATTTGCCCGGCCTGTATATTTCTCTCGTTTCTTTTCACACCGGGCTATTGCCGACTAGAATGGCCATTTCCATTGCAGGCAGCAGGCTTAACGTACCATTCCCGCCTTTTGTAGAGGCCTTTATCATGATCTTTACGATCGAATTGATTCGAGAAGCCGGATTAAGGCTTCCTAAACCGATTGGACAGACGATTGGCCTTATCGGCGGCGTTGTCATTGGGCAGGCAGCTGTTCAGGCGCAAATCGTCAGTGCCCTTATGGTCATTGTCGTTTCTGTCACTGCACTGGCATCCTTTACTGTTCCTTCATACGCTTATAACTTTCCGCTGCGGCTGATACGCATAGCAGCAATGATCAGCGCAGCAGTACTTGGCATGTATGGCGTCATTATGGTCTTTCTGTTTGTAATCGGTCACTTAATGCGCCTGAAAAGCTTTGGCGAGGATTACATTATCCCGATCATGGCGCAGCCTGGACAGGATTTGAAAGACACGGTCATCCGTATTCCCACGATGTTTTTAAAAAGAAGACCGACACGAAACGATCCCGAAGATAACATCAGACAAAGGTGATGGCTATGAGGAAATCAGAACATAAACTGACATTTATGCAGACGCTCATTATGATCAGCAGCACATTGATCGGTGCCGGGGTGCTGACCCTTCCCCGCTCAGCCGCCGAAACCGACAGTCCGAGCGGATGGCTAATGATACTGATCCAGGGCGTTATTTTTATTATCATCGTTCTGCTTTTTTTGCCTTTTCTTCAAAAAAACAGCGGAAAAACCCTTTTTAAGCTCAACAGCATTGTAGCTGGAAAATTCATCGGCCTTCTATTAAATTTGTATATCTGTCTTTATTTCATTGGGATTGTCGGCTATCAAGCACGGATTTTAGGGGAGGTTGTCGGTTTCTTTTTGTTGAAAAATACGCCAATGGCAGTTGTGGTGTTTATATTTCTTGCAGTTGCCATCTATCATGTGGGCGGAGGCGTTTATTCCATTGGAAAGGTATACGCTTATATTTTTCCCATTACCCTTATTATTTTTATGATGCTTCTAATGTTCAGCTTTCGCTTGTTCCAGCTTGATTTTATCCGGCCGGTTTTTGAAGGAGGCTATCAAAGCTTTTTCTCTTTATTCCCAAAAACACTATTATATTTCTCAGGATTTGAAATCATTTTTTACCTGGTCCCTTTTATGAGAGATCCGAAGCAAGTGAAAAAGGCTGTTGCTCTGGGCATCGCGATTTCCACAGTGTTCTACAGCATTACTTTGCTCATTGTGATTGGCTGTATGACTGTGGCTGAGGCAAAAACGGTGACATGGCCGACCATTTCCCTTATTCACGCATTAGAGGTTCCGGGTATTTTTATTGAACGATTTGATTTGTTCTTACAGCTGACCTGGACAGCCCAGCAATTTGCCTGTATGCTCGGATCCTTCAAAGGCGCCCATATCGGGTTAACGGAAATCTTTCATCTGAAAAATAAAAACAATGCATGGCTGCTGACTGCAATGCTGGCTGCGACGTTTTTCATAACGATGTATCCTAAGGACTTGAATGACGTGTTTTATTACGGGACACTTCTTGGATATGCTTTCTTAATTGTGATTACAATTCCATTCTTCGTCTGGTTTTTAAGCTGGATACAGAAAAAATTAGGGAGGGGTCAGCTGCAATGAAAACAGCCACAAAGCTCGCAGTCATGTTTTTTATGCTGCTGGCCCTCTGCGGGTGCTGGGATGTCAAAAATATCGAGAAACTATCCTTTGCCAGAGGGCTGGCAATCGATGAGACAGATGATCACCAGTACAAACTGACGTATCAAAACCTGCTTCCCCAAAGCGAAGACAGCCAATCATCCGGAAAACCCGAATTCGTTAATGTGACGTCCCACGGGAAGACGATCCTGGAAGCAGTCAGTGATGTAGCCATCAAGGACCCTCCTGTTTACAGCGATCATTTAAAAGTGATTCTTCTGGGAGAAAAACTGATGAGGAATCAAAATGTTGACCAAGTCTTCAACCACTTTATCCGGGATGATGAGCTGCGGCGAAGCAGCTATTTGATGGCGGCCAGAGGGAAGGCGGCTGATATCTTTACAAAAGGAAAAACCAATCAGCAGCAGCCAATGCCTTCAGAAAAACTGATTGATTTGACAACTCACAGCGGGTATAACGGTAAGATTATGATACCGCTGCGCATCGGAAGAGCTTCTGTCTACTCTCAGAACGGGTACAGTTATCTTATTCAAGCCGTGAAAAACGAAAAGGGAAAAGCCAAGTATGACGGAGCAGGCATTATCAAAAGAGGCAGCAATAAACTCGTTGGATTTCTTTCAGCTGATGAAACCCAGACACTGACATGGGTCATGGGGACGATCCAAGGCGGTGTCATGCCGACGACAGATAAAGGGCATCCGATTACGTTTGAAATCAAAAAGTCGAAAACGAAAATTAAACCAGTCATTAAAAACGGAAAGCCTGTCTTTCAGATTACTGTTAAAACGAAAGGCATCCTGACAGAAGACCAAAACCCGAATGAAAATTCCTTCAGCAAAAGATATTTGCACAGGCTGGAAAACATTTTTGAAAAAAAGCTTGAACGAGATGTAAAGCAGGTGATGGATAAACTGCAGCACGAGTATAAAACCGATCCAGTCTTTTTCTCAAACCATATAAGGATTCAATACCCTGACTACTGGAATAAAGTAAAAGGGCATTGGGATGAAATATTTACTGAAGCTGATTTTAGGTACAATATTTCTTTTAAAATCATTAACTTTGGCTCGGTTGGAAAATGAGCAATCAAAAAGGTGCGCATGATCGCGCACCTTTTTTATGTTCCGACAGTTTGCTGTTTTCCGGCCTGTCCTCCTTGTCCGTTTTTGTCCCGTAAATCCTGCTCAATTTCTTCAAGGCTTTTCCCCTTTGTCTCTGTCACTTTAAATCGGACAAATAAGAAGGCCATGATACCGATTGCGGCATAAATCAGGAATAAATAACTGATTCCGATCGCTTCCATTAACATTGGATAGGTTAGTGAAACAATGAGTGTCCCAACATGCAGCATTAAGGTCGAAACACCCGTCCCGATTCCTCTGACGTGAAGCGGGAACAATTCAGGAAGCATCACCCAGACAACCGGCCCCCAGCTGACCGCAAAAACAACGATAAACACACCTAAACAAATGACGGTCGTCCATGAGGCAGCCGGAGTGTCACCGAAAAAGAGATTTACTAAAGCGAGAACGATCAAGCTGATCACCATCCCCGCATTCCCGAATAGCAATAACGGCTTTCTTCCGATCTTGTCGATGACTTTAATCGCTACTAATGTCATGAGAACATTGACTGTGCCGATTCCGACCGTTCCTAAAATTGAAGCGGAGTTTCCGAATCCGACGTTTGTAAAGGTTTTTGGCGCATAGTAGATGATCGTATTCGTTCCGATAAATTGCTGCAAAAATGCCAATCCCAAACCGGCAATCAGGGCTGGGCGCACCCATGGATCGAACAGCTCCTTCAGGTCGCCTTCATCCTGCTTTTCCGCTTCTTTTATATCATGTATTTCCTGATCAATATCTGTTGTGCCACGCAACTTTTCAAGAATTTTCTTCGCTTTGTTTTCTTCGCCATTCGTGAACAGCCACCGCGGGCTCTCCGGCATAAACAAAATGCCAATGAGCAGGAGCAGTGACGGCACAGCAGCCAATCCAAGCATCCAGCGCCACGCTTCAGCATCGGCAAATATGTAATTGACAATATAAGAAAGAAGGATGCCGACCGTGATCATCAGCTGATTCAGTGATGACAGCGCCCCGCGCTTATGCTTGGGCGCCAGTTCAGATAAATAAAGCGGCACGATTGTTGTCGATGTTCCGACTGCAAGTCCCAAAATGATGCGAAACAGCACCATGACTCCTGTATTTGGGGCCAGTGCCACACCAAGACCGCCTATACAAAACAACAGCGCGGCCGCCATAATTGCTTTTTTTCTTCCGAAACGGTCAGTCAGCTTGCCGGCCGCTCCCGAGCCTAGTATCGCCCCAACCAGTAAGGAGCTGACAACAAGACCTTCTGTAAACGCATTCAATCCTAACTCCTTTTTCATAAATAAAATAGCTCCGGAAATCACTCCGGTATCATAGCCATATAACGCGCCTCCAAGAGCTCCGAAAAAATAAAGCCATATATTTGACTGCTTTTTCATAAAAATGACTCCCTTTCTCCATCAGCTGCAATGACATTGTCTGTGGGATTTTTTTTAGAAATCTTTTAGCCTCTTTTTCCGGTCATTAAACCTTTTTATTCTGTTGATCATGAGTTTTCCAATCATTTACTTGTATTTTTTTCAATGTCACCGAAACATTTTACCTGTTGCAGCGTCCAATATAAGGTGATTCAGCACATCATCGTTATCAATTTTCAAAAACAAGAAATTATAAATATAGGAATATTTATCGAAAAATGTCTTTCGAAGAGTTGCCCCCTGGCAAAATGAATGGTACGCTTCAAATATTAAAGAAACGTGAGGTATTGATATATGGAAGAACGATCACAGCGCAGAAAGAAAAAGAGAAAACTGAGAAAATGGGTGAAAGTCGTTGTCGGTTTAATGGCTTTCTTAGTCATTGCGGCAGGCTCTGTCGGCGCCTATGCTTTTGTAAAGCTGAACAATGCTTCTAAAGAAGCGCACGTCAGCCTAGCACGCGGAGAACAATCAGTAAAACGGATTAAAGAATTTGATCCTGGTAAGGATTCTTTTTCTGTATTGCTCTTAGGGATTGATGCCAGAGAGAAAAACGGCGAGACCGTCGATCAGGCAAGAAGTGACGCGAATGTGCTGGTTACATTTAATCGGAAAGAAAAAACAGCTAAAATGCTGAGCATCCCGCGTGACGCCTATGTCAACATCCCCGGCCACGGGTATGATAAATTCACACATGCTCACGCCTACGGCGGCGTTGATCTGACTGTGAAAACAGTTGAAGAGATGCTGGATATTCCCGTGGATTATGTCGTAGAAAGCAATTTCACGGCTTTTGAAGACGTCGTAAACGAGTTAAATGGCGTCAAAGTAACAGTAAAAAGCGATAAGGTCATTCAGCAAATCAAAAAAGATACAAAAGGTAAAGTCGTTCTTCAAAAAGGAACACATACGCTTGATGGGGAAGAAGCGCTCGCTTACGTAAGAACACGTAAAGCGGACAGTGACCTTTTACGCGGGCAAAGGCAAATGGAAGTGCTGAGCGCTATTATAGATAAATCAAAATCATTGAGCTCAATACCAGCTTATGATGATATTGTCGATACGATGGGGCAAAATTTGAAAATGAACTTATCTCTTAAAGATGCTATCGGCCTGTTCCCGTTCATCACTTCATTGAAATCAGTTGAGTCTATTCAGCTGACGGGTTATGATTACGAACCTGCCGGCGTTTATTATTTCAAATTGGATCAGCAAAAGCTGCAGGAAGTTAAAAAAGAGCTGCAAAATGATTTAGGTGTATAATGAACGGGATGGCGATTACGCCATCCCGTTTTACATATTTCCTTGTTGAAAATTTTCAAAGTAACGTTTAGCCTTGGTTTATATGGATTATGTTTCGCAGACAAGCTGAACATACTACACGAAGCAGCTTCATTTTTAAGGAGGTTCCCCCTACATATGAAATGTATTGCGATTGATTTAGATGGAACATTGTTGAATAAAGAAAGCGTCATTTCTGCGGAAAACAGAGCGGCGATCAAGCGGGCCGTCGATGCCGGCATCCTCGTCACCATTTGCACGGGAAGAGCAACATTTGATGTAAAAGCGCTGCTGGATGACTTGGACATCCCTATCATTGCGGCTAATGGCGGCACCATCCACGACACGGGTTACCGTTTGATCAGCCGGACATTAATGGATCAGGAAGCCGGCAAAGCGATTGCTGATTACTTACTGTCAAAAAACATTTACTTTGAGGTATATACAGATGACCATCTGCTTTCTCCTTTTGACGGCGAAGCTAAGCTGCACGCGGAGCTAGACATTCTAAAGAGCGCAAATCCAAACGAGCAGACAGATGAATTGTGGCAAGGAGCCATGACTCAATTCAAGCAGTTTGGCATTAAACCAATCCCTCATATCGAATCTGTTTTTGAGGGCGGTGAAAACATTTATAAGCTTCTTTGCTTCTCCTTTGATATGGACAAGCTGAAACAAGCGAAGGAAGAGTTGAAGCATCATAAAAAACTGGCGCAAACCTCTTCCGGAAAACATATTATCGAAATCCTGCCGGCCTCTTCAGGAAAAGGACGCGCGTTAACAAAGCTGGCTGACATATACGGAATTGAAACACAGGATATCTATGCGATCGGCGACAGTCCGAACGATTTGTCCATGTTTGAAGTCGCCGGACACCGTATCGCCATGGAAAATGCGATTGATGAATTAAAAGAAAAAAGCACCTTTGTCACAAAAAGCAATGACGAAAATGGTGTGGCCTACTTTATAGACCAGCTGCTTTCCGGCCAATATGCATAAAGAAAAGACTCCAGAGATTCTGGAGTCTTTGTCTTTTATTGCACCCGTATACTTCCTGCGTATTTATCCTTCCAATACGTGCTCGTATTCATATTGGTGATGGTCACGCCGTTTGATAATGTGACATGAACAACTTGTCCGTTTCCGATATAGATGGCGGGATTTAAGCTTGTTGATTGGAAGAACACAATGTCTCCCGGCTTCAGGTCCGCCTTCTCAATCTTAGTGCCGGCTGTGTACTGGCTTGTTGCGTATCGAGGCAGGGAAATACCGGCTGTTTTCTCGTATACATACTGGACAAATCCAGCTGTATCAAATCCTGTCTCTGGAGACACTCCGCCCTGTTTGTAAGGTACTTCTCCGACATAAAGCGTAGCTTCGGATACAATCGGATTTTCTTTCGGGATTGTCAAGTTGTCAAATCGGCGAATGCCCGTCATCTTCGATTTCCAGTAATCCTCTGATAAATAGGAAATGGTCACTTTTTCTGATCGGCTTGCCTGGATAAACCTGCCCGCGCCCGCATAAATGCCTGCATGTGAAATTCCTGTTTTATACGTGTTGCTGAAATAGACGACATCACCGGGCTTGATGTTCTGAGGGGCTACCTTCTCGCCCACTGCCCACTGCTGTTCGGCTGATCGCGGCAGATAAATGCCGAGTGCCTGTTGAAACACATATTGCACAAGCCCCGAGCAATCAAAGCCCTCTGACGGTGTGCTGCCGCCAAACACATATGGAATGCCGATATATTTTTCAGCCTCCTGAACGACAGGAACATCAGCCGTTGCCGGATCGGCAGCGATTTGTCTCGCCCCGATATAAGACCCGCTCCAATAGCTGCTTTTTTTGTAATTGGTGATGATAACCCCTTTTGACTGTGTACTGTGAATCATTTGGCCGTCTCCGATATAGAGAGCGTTGTGTGTCGGAACAGTGCCGCTGCTTCCCTCTTTCTTGAAAAACAAAATATCACCCGGCTTCAGGTCTTCCGGTTTTACAGCTGTTCCGATTTTATACTGGTCGTTTACAGATCTCGGCAGATGAATATCAGCCTTACTGAAAACATACTGTATAAATCCTGAAGGGTCGAAGCCCTCTTTCGGCGATTCACCGCCGTATTTATACTGATAACCAAGCAGGCTTTTTGCTTCGCTGATGATCAATTCAGATGATGTATCAGCCTCCGCAATCTCCGCTTTTGTCATAATGGGAACCAAAAAACAAATGATAACCGCCACAAGCAAAAACTTCTTCCAGTTTGCCAGTGAGTTCACTTTTCGTATCTCCTCCTCTTTTTGCAGTTTTAACATCGGTATTTTTTTGAATATGTTAAGCAACATTTTGAAATTTTTACAGAATGAATATGCTGGGTAAATAAAAAGAGAGTGTCTCATCAGACACTCTCTTCTTTGAATTATTTATTGGTGCTTGCCGTTTCTTCCTGCTGTTGGATTTTATGCATCTCCGTATCAATCTTCTGTTTTTCCTGATCTGTCAGCTGATCATTGAATTTAAAAGCTGACATAAACATGAACACGATGGCTACGGCAACAAACGGCCAGATGGCTTTGACAAATTTCATCTTTATCACTCCGATTATTTAGATTTTAGTTTGTCACTATGATCAACATCAAACGTCAGTTTTCCGTCTTCTACTTTCCAAGCGAAATTAGAGTCTTTCGTCAGTTCGCGAATAATTGTTTTCTGTTTAAGGCTGTCTTTTTTCACAGGTGCAGGTGTCGCTTCATGGATATCGATCGGTGTCACTTCAAAGCGGCCTGTTCCATTTTTCTTCAGGTGATACTGAACAAGTGCACTGTCTCTCGTTCTCGTCCAGCCCTGGTCAAAGACAAAGTTTCCGAGGCTGTAGAAAATAACAGTTCCGTTATATACTTCAATCGGCTCTAAGACGTGCGGGTGATGGCCGACGATGATGTCAGCTCCCGCATCGGACATGGCTCTTGCAAGCTGGCGCTGGCGGTCGTTTGGATCATTGTCATACTCTTGGCCCCAGTGTGACTGCACAACCACGATGTCCGCATATTTTTTCGCTTCTGAAATCATAGGGATGAAGATTTCAGGATCTGCGGGAAGCACGCCAGGTGTATTCTTTTTAGCTGAGAAGCCTTTCCCGGACACATCGGTAAAGCCAAGCGTCGCAATCGTTATCCCATTGACTTTCTGGTACGAAATTTTCTTTTTCGCATCACTTAAGCTGTACCCCGCTCCAACGATATCAAGGTTTTGCTTCGCAAATTCTCCAAGTGTATCTTTCATCCCCTGAACGCCGTAATCCATGGCGTGGTTGTTTGCGCTGTTAAGAACCGTGAAATTCATATCCTTCAATACTTTCACCGATTCCTTATTCGTCTGCAGATGAATCTCTTTATCTGCTTGTTTATAATTCTTTTGATAGGTTACCGGGTTTTCAAAGTTTCCTGCTACATAATCCGAGGATTTAAAGATCGGTTCAACATATTGAAAAATACTGTCTGCCCCTTTTTGCTCCGTTACTTTTTCAACATAGCGGCCCATCATAATATCGCCGACAAATGAGGCAGAGAGTACGTCGTCAGAATATGTTTTGACCTTCGGTGTTTCTGCTTTTCCCGCCCACATGAAAGCGAACATGAGGACAAAAACGATCGGAATGGCAATAAATACGTGCTTATTGGTTTTCTTTTTTTGCTGTTTTGTCAGCTTTAGCAGCTTTTCATGAAAGCTCAGTTCTTTTTTCATCGTTTGACACACCTTACATTAAATTAAGTAGTAAACAAACATGATAGCAAAGGTCGCTCCGCTCAATAGCAGCGTGCTTCCGAACGTAATCGTTAAACCTTGTTTCTGAATGGTATTGGCAATTAAACCTGGCACGATGATGCCGATTCCTCGAAATTCTGCAATTTCAAATGGTACAATCGGGTATAGAAAATCAAATGCGATTTTCAGTACGATCCCTGTTATCAGCATGGCAGCGAATTTTCTGCGTCCGTACAAAATCATAAATTTGGATAAACCGTATTTCACAATGACATACGTGAGCAAGCTCACTAGCAAAACAAGTAAAATAAAGACCGGCTGATTAAACACAAGTCCTAAATATCCCGGTACAACCAGTCCTGCCGGCACGATCCCTGTTTTTTCCGCGAAAATTAAACTAAGTAGTACACCTAAAATAAGTGCGATGTATAAATCTGATCCGAACATGTCTGCATTTCCCCCTAGCTTACGAGCTGCTTAACCTTGTATTCGTGGATTTTTTCAATTAAAGGCTCTGCGGCACCATGAATATTGCCGACGCCATATATGACACGATTGTGCATTCTTTTCTTTAACAATTCCATAATTTCATCTGTTGACTTATACTCTAGATCATGCAGTTTGTCTGCAGGAATTTTGCCTTCTTCATAGGCTTTTACGATCGGTTCTGTTGTTTCACCGATTAAGATCAGTTCACTTGCTTCAATATAAGGCAATACGTCATTTGCGAATTGCTGTGTCCGATCGACACGGTCTGCGCGGCAGTTCATGATGATGATCGGATCATCGGTCGGGTAACCGATTTCTTTTACACGTTTCCATATATTCAAAGTAGAAGAAGCGTCGTTTGCGGCAAACCCATTAACAAAGTGCCCAGGCTCGCTCGGACTGATCAACGGAAGAATTCTCATTGCTCCCGGATCTGGCGGCGCATTCAGCATTCCCTTAAATGCTGTTTCTTCATCAATGCCGAGTGCTTGAGCCACACCCAAGGCCAGAGAAGCGTTATCAGGGAATACCATGTATTCAAATTTACGTAAATATTCATCTGTAATTTTTGAGTTATCAGCAATGATGACTTTTGTGTTTCGTTCTTTTGCTTTTTGTTTAAAGAACTCGGTATATTCACTATCTGTAATGACAAGATGGCCATTATAAGGAATAGTAGCGGTAAACGCTTCCGCAATTTCATTCAGCGTCGGCCCCATGACATCCATATGATCCTCTAAAACGTTAACAATGACGCCGATATTGGCCTGCAGAAGTTCTTCCTGAAAGATGATTTGATAATCCGGGTTAACAGCCATGCACTCACTGACAATCGCGTTAGCCCCTCTTTCTACAGTTTCTCTCATGACTTCTTTTTGCTCTCCGATATTCGGCCCCTGTGGTTTCCGTTTAATCGGCTTTTCCTCCGGTGTGTCCCAGTAAATCATTCTTGCATCTGTACCTGTTGTTTTTCCAACAGTCTTGTAACCGGCTTCTATTAATATTCCGGTTGTCAGCCTTGTCACAGTCGATTTTCCTCGGATGCCGTTAATATTCACCCGAACAGGGAGGGCATCAATGTTTTTCTGATGTCGTCGTTTTTCTAATATTCCGATGACCAGTATGACAGCACAGGCTATAATGAGTAACCACATTGCTTTTCGACATCTCCTTCTATATTGTTGTAAATTCATTCATCAGTATATAGAATCACTATGAATTCTCAATCGGCATTATGTAACATAATCTCCCCTCATCGACTAAGCCAAAATTCTCTTTTGAAAGAGATTTTATACCTACAAACTGTTTTCTATTTTTGGTAAACAGCAGGACTTATACCTTATCTCTTTTTTTAAAAATCAAAAGGAATGCGCTTTCATTTTTCTTCTGATATCCTTCTGTACGTATAGTCACAGCCTGCTGTTTAAATTTAATATGCATTTCAAATCAATCTTTTTTTCAGCCTGTATTATCAAACTTCTCCCGCTCTCATGCATGTTTCCGGTTCTTATGAACACAAAATAGTTTGATCCTGTTTCTTAAGGATAAGGTCATAATGTCATCCTTTCTGCATGGAATAAGCAATATGAGGCCCATTCCAAAATGACTAAGGAGTTCCAAGATGAAAACGCTAAATTTACGAGTCCGAATTCTCTAACATAATTAAACATTTTCTGGGCTGATAGTCTTTCCTGTTTCTTTTCATTTACAGGTCTAAACGCATGACATTGAAACAATTTTAATAAAACTTAATATTTGTTCAAGAAATCTTCATCCATATTTGTGAAGACTTTGTCAAAAAAAGAGTGAAAACCTTAAATTTTTCAATTATATATACAATTTACAAATAGATTTCTTTTGATATTTTTATTGCCAACTTCGGATCACCCATGATAATCTATCTATGTAAACGGTTACATAAACGAGGAGGAGCTGTTTTGGCTACAATTAAAGATGTCGCCGGAGCGGCGGGCGTTTCAGTTGCGACGGTTTCCCGCGTCCTGAATGATAACGGCTATGTACACGAAGAAACGCGAACCCGTGTCATAGCGGCGATGGAGAAGCTGAACTATTACCCGAATGAAGTCGCCAGATCTTTATATAAAAGAGAATCCCGGCTGATCGGACTTTTGCTCCCGGATATCACAAACCCTTTCTTCCCCCAGCTTGCCCGCGGTGCGGAGGATGAATTGAACCAGGAGGGCTATCGCCTTATTTTCGGCAACAGTGACGAGGAATTGAAAAAGGAACTTGAGTACCTTCAAACATTTAAGCAAAACCATGTTGCAGGCATTATTGCCGCAACGAATTACCCGGATCTTGAGGAATACAGCGGCATGAATTATCCGGTCGTTTTTCTGGACAGAACTCTTGAAGGGGCCCCTTCTGTGTCCAGTGATGGCTTTACAGGAGGAAAGTTAGCCGCCAAAGCTATCATTAACGGAAAAAGCCGGCGCATTACGCTCTTGAGAGGCCCCGCTCACCTGCCGACCGCTCAGGACCGCTTTAACGGCGCTTTGGAAATCTTACAGCAGGCTGAAGTTGATTTTCAGGTGATTGAGACGGCTTCGTTTTCTATTCAAGATGCACAATCAATGGCGGAGAAGCTGTTTGCCGCTTATCCAGCGACAGACGGTGTGATCGCGAGTAACGATATTCAAGCCGCTGCAGTTTTACATGAAGCATTGCGGCGCGGAAAAAAAGTGCCGGAGGACATTCAAATTATCGGCTATGATGATATTCCGCAAAGCGAGCTGCTGTTCCCGCCACTGTCTACAATTAAACAGCCATCATATGATATGGGGAAAGAAGCAGCCAGACTGCTTTTGCGTATCATCAAAAAACAGCCGCTGGCAGAAACGGCCATTCAAATGCCTGTCACCTATATAGGAAGAAAGACGACAAGAAAGGAAGATGATGATGCGTAATATTTGTGTGATTGGAAGTTGTTCTATGGATTTAGTGGTCACCTCAGACAAACGCCCAAAAGCCGGTGAAACGGTTCTTGGCACGTCGTTTCAAACTGTGCCGGGCGGCAAAGGAGCAAATCAGGCGGTTGCCGCAGCAAGACTTGGGGCTCAAGTATTTATGGTCGGGAAGGTTGGAGACGATCATTATGGAACAGCTATTTTGAATAACTTAAAAGCAAACGGTGTTCGCATTGACTATATGGAACCGGTTACACACAAAGAAAGCGGAACCGCCCACATTGTGCTTGCTGAAGGTGATAACAGCATTGTCGTTGTCAAAGGCGCGAACGATGACATCACTCCAGCGTATGCGATACATGCGCTTGAACAGATTGAAAAGGTCGATATGGTCCTGATTCAGCAGGAAATCCCAGAGGAAACCGTTGATGAGGTGTGCAAATACTGCCATTCCCACGATATCCCGATCATGCTAAACCCGGCACCGGCCCGCCCGCTGAAGCAGGAAACAATTGATCACGCCACCTATCTCACGCCGAATGAACACGAGGCTTCGCTCTTATTCCCTGAGCTTACCATTTCTGAAGCCCTGGCGCTTTATCCGGCAAAACTCTTTATTACAGAAGGAAAACAAGGCGTCCGCTATTCAGCTGGCAGCAAAGAGGTGCTCATCCCGTCCTTCCCTGTTGAGCCCGTGGATACAACCGGAGCTGGTGATACGTTTAATGCAGCGTTTGCCGTGGCTCTGGCTGAAGGAAAAGACATTGAAGCTGCATTGCGGTTTGCCAATCGTGCTGCTTCCCTTTCTGTCTGTTCCTTCGGTGCCCAAGGCGGCATGCCGACAAGAAATGAAGTAGAGGAGCTGCTGTCATGAAAAAACACGGTATACTAAACAGCCATCTTGCCAAGCTTTTAGCTGACCTTGGCCACACTGATAAAGTTGTCATTGCAGATGCCGGATTGCCGGTCCCTGACGGCGTTTTGAAAATTGATCTTTCATTAAAGCCGGGTCTCCCGGCTTTCCAAGATACAGCGGCAGTGCTCGCTGACGAGATGGTCGTCGAAAAAGTCATTGCCGCAGCTGAAATAAAAACATCTAATCAAGAGAATGCGAGATTTCTAGAAAATCTTTTCTCTAAACAAAAGATTGAATACCTTTCGCACGAGGAGTTTAAGCTGCTGACAAAAGAAGCAAAAGCCATCATAAGAACGGGTGAATTTACACCATATGCCAACTGCATCCTGCAGGCGGGTGTGCTTTTCTAGAAAGGAGGAGAAAACATGCAGATTGAAATGAAAGACATTCATAAAGCATTTGGAAAAAACCAGGTGCTATCAGGCGTTTCCTTTCAGCTCTTACCTGGCGAGGTTCACGCGTTAATGGGAGAAAACGGCGCTGGCAAGTCCACGCTTATGAACATTCTGACAGGCCTGCACAAATCGGATCAAGGCCAAATCAGCATAAACGGAAATGAAACGTATTTTTCCAATCCAAAAGAAGCGGAACAGCATGGGATAGCCTTTATCCATCAGGAATTGAATATCTGGCCGGAAATGACTGTTCTGGAGAATCTATTTATCGGTAAGGAGATATCCTCCAAGCTGGGCGTTTTACAAACAAGAAAAATGAAAGCGCTAGCAAAAGAGCAATTTGATAAACTCTCTGTCTCTCTTTCTCTCGATCAAGAAGCTGGTGAATGTTCTGTTGGACAGCAGCAAATGATTGAAATCGCAAAAGCGCTTATGACAAATGCCGAAGTGATCATTATGGATGAGCCGACCGCTGCTTTGACCGAACGAGAAATCAGCAAGCTCTTTGAGGTCATTACAGCATTAAAAAAGAACGGCGTCTCCATTGTCTATATTTCTCATCGCATGGAAGAAATTTTTGCGATTTGCGACAGAATTACCATCATGCGTGACGGAAAAACGGTGGATACAACAAACATCTCAGAAACTGATTTTGATGACGTCGTCAAAAAAATGGTCGGACGGGAGCTGACTGAACGATATCCAAAACGCACTCCTTCTCTCGGTGACAAAGTATTCGAGGTGAAAAATGCCTCCGTAAAAGGGCGTTTTGAAGATGTCAGCTTTTATGTTCGTTCCGGTGAGATCGTCGGTGTATCAGGATTAATGGGAGCCGGCCGGACAGAAATGATGAGAGCGCTGTTCGGCGTTGACAGGCTGGACACGGGCGAGATATGGATCGCTGGGAAAAAGACAGCTATTAAGAACCCGCAGGAAGCGGTGAAAAAAGGACTCGGCTTTATTACAGAGAACCGCAAGGATGAAGGGCTTCTGCTCGACACCTCGATTCGCGAGAATATTGCCCTGCCCAATCTGTCCAGCTTTTCACCAAAGGGTCTCATTGATCACAAGCGGGAGGCTGAATTTGTCGATCTGTTAATCAAACGCCTGACTATCAAAACAGCATCACCGGAAACGCACGCACGCCATTTGTCAGGTGGAAACCAGCAAAAAGTGGTGATAGCCAAGTGGATCGGCATCGGACCGAAAGTGCTTATCTTGGATGAGCCAACCAGAGGTGTGGATGTTGGAGCCAAACGAGAGATTTATACGCTGATGAATGAGCTGACCGAACGCGGCGTCGCTATCATCATGGTGTCATCAGAGCTGCCGGAAATTCTCGGAATGAGCGATCGGATTATCGTGATCCATGAAGGCAGAATCAGCGGAGAAATCGATGCGCGAGAAGCAACACAAGAACGAATTATGACACTTGCCACGGGAGGGCGGTAATATGAAAACGGAACAACTGCAAACAGAACACAAACGGATTCACTTCGACGGAGTCATGCAAAAACTCGGCCCGTTTCTTGGTTTATTTATTCTCGTAATCATTGTATCTATTTTAAATCCCAGCTTTCTTGAACCGCTGAATATTTTAAACCTGCTTCGCCAGGTCGCCATTAACGGATTAATCGCGTTCGGCATGACGTTTGTGATTTTGACAGGCGGCATTGATCTTTCTGTCGGCGCTATTCTTGCTCTGTCCAGCGCTTTAGTTGCGGGAATGATTGTATCCGGTGTTGATCCGGTTCTCGCGATCATCCTTGGCTGTATCATTGGTGCCATGCTCGGCATGATCAACGGATTATTGATCACAAAAGGAAAAATGGCGCCCTTTATCGCCACACTTGCGACTATGACTGTGTTTCGCGGACTGACGCTTGTGTATACTGACGGAAATCCAATTACCGGACTTGGCACAAACTACGCTTTTCAGATGTTCGGACGCGGTTACTTTTTAGGCATTCCTGTACCGGCCATTACGATGGTTCTTGCCTTTGTCATCCTTTGGGTGCTTCTTCATAAAACACCATTTGGACGCCGAACATACGCTATCGGCGGCAACGAAAAAGCCGCGCTCATTTCAGGCATAAAAGTGACACGCGTGAAAGTGATGATCTATTCTTTAGCCGGACTTTTATCCGCTCTTGCAGGTGCCATATTGACTTCCCGCCTGCATTCAGCCCAGCCGACTGCCGGGGAATCGTACGAACTTGATGCTATCGCGGCAGTCGTCTTAGGCGGGACAAGTCTTTCCGGCGGCCGCGGACGCATTGTCGGCACGTTAATCGGGGTGCTGATCATCGGCACACTTAATAACGGGCTTAATCTGCTTGGCGTCTCATCATTTTATCAGCTGGTTGTCAAAGGGATTGTCATCTTAATTGCGGTTTTGTTAGACCGCAAGAAGTCAGCATAGGAGGGTTTTCACATGAAAAAGGCTGTATCCGTCATTTTAACGTTATCATTATTTTTGTTAACCGCCTGTTCGCTTGAGCCTCCCCAATGGGCAAAGCCGTCAAACTCGGGGAACAAAAAGGAATTCACCATCGGCTTGTCCGTCTCAACGCTTAATAATCCTTTTTTTGTCTCATTAAAAAAGGGCATTGAAAAAGAAGCTAAAAAACGGGGAATGAAAGTGATCATTGTGGATGCACAAAATGATTCATCGAAACAGACAAGTGACGTGGAAGATTTAATTCAGCAAGGCGTTGATGCATTATTAATCAACCCGACTGATTCTTCGGCGATCTCAACGGCAGTAGAATCTGCAAACGCAGTCGGTGTGCCCGTCGTTACAATCGATCGATCCGCCGAACAAGGAAAAGTTGAAACTCTCGTTGCTTCCGATAATATAAAAGGCGGTGAAATGGCCGCGGCGTTTATTGCCGACAAACTTGGAAAAGGAGCAAAGGTAGCAGAGCTAGAAGGCGTGCCTGGCGCCTCTGCCACACGGGAACGCGGCTCCGGATTCCATCACATCGCAGACAAAAAGCTCAATGTCGTCACAAAACAATCAGCTGACTTTGACCGCACCAAAGGCCTGACAGTCATGGAAAATCTGTTGCAGGGCCATCCTGATATCCAAGCTGTTTTTGCTCACAATGATGAAATGGCGCTCGGTGCCCTCGAGGCAATTAACAGTTCGGGGAAAGACATATTGGTGATCGGTTTTGACGGCAATAAAGATGCGCTCGCTTCCATTAAAGACGGGAAGCTATCAGCCACCGTCGCTCAGCAGCCTGAATTAATCGGTAAACTGGCTACAGAAGCAGCAGATGACATTTTGCACGGAAAAAAAGTAAAAAAATCAATATCCGCGCCTCTCAAACTAGAAACACAAAAATAATAGTCAAGGATCAGATTTTTATCTGATCCTTTTTCATGTTTAGAAACCTGCGATAACGTGAATAGGGATATAGAGTGAATTATTTCTCTTACGTGAGGAGAGGAACGACATGAACAAACCAATAAAAATATTTTCAACTTTAGCACTTGCGGCTGGAATGACTGCGGCTGCTGCAGGCGGCGCTGACACGATCCATGCTCAACAGCCAGAAACAACTGTAAGCATTGACGATTTATACAGTTATCCGATTGATTCTTATTTGGTGTCAGCAGAGGCTCTAAATGTCAGAACGAAGGCTTCCGCATCAAGCCAGAAAGCCGATACACTGCACTTAGGCGATAGCTTAAAGCTGATTTCCTTCTCAAATGCTGACTGGGCAAAGGTTCATTATAAAAACGGAAAAACAGGCTTTGTCTCCACTCATTACATTGTAAAAGCAGCAACAACAGTAAAAACCAAAACAAAAACGAAAGTATACACATCCGCTGACGGAAAGAGCATCAAGACTCTCCCAGCAAACACAAGCGTTTCTTTTTTAGGCTGGAGTAAAACGAATAAAGGCGGTTTTGATTTTGATTGGGTATTCGTTGATTACGGCGGTGCGACAGGTTATATGAAAACACAGGATTTACACATGACAAAATAACTGAGAGGGATTCCGTATTTGTGCGGAATCCCTTTTATTATGAATGGATTTGTCACATTCCCAAGATATTTCTCAGGAAATATTGTCGTATGCTGTGTCAAAACCTTACATGATCATCGACATTTTTGTTCACGCTAAAAAGCGGAGGTGTAAATATGGATCAATTTGAAGCAGCATATGAATCGTATAAAGCCCGGCAAACAACTGCCGATCAGGAAAATGTTCCATCTGGAAAAGAAGAAATTATTGCGGTTAGAAGAAATGAGGAAGACAATATTATTGCAGTGAAAACCAATACAGGAAGAGAGCTCGATTACCCTACAGCGCTGTCAGAAGCAAAAGCAGGAAAGCTCGCTCATGTTGATGTCTTTCATAAATACGGGCGTGACATTTTGCGAAGTGAACCGGACGGCACGAAGGAAAATAACCTGTCTGAACTGCCGGATTTTTAATCACAAACAGCCCTGCCATGTCGGGCAGGGCTTTCTTTTAAACAAAAGGCTGCTGGATGTATTCGGCTAATCGTTTTGCACTGAGAGAAATATCCTCTGAAGTTGCATAATTCACGCCATAGAACACATATGGAGGCAGATACTTCATACCGATCAGATTACTCGTGGCCTGAAATGGTTTCAATAGCTCACTGATCGAGTAATGATTGGCGCCGCCGGCTTGATATTTTTCCGCTTCGCTTCCTGTTGATACAGCCAGCATCAGCTCCTTGCCATGCAAAGCATTTCCTTCTGAACCAAAAGCCCAGCCGTAAGTCAGCACAAGATCCTGCCATTTTTTCAAGAGCGGCGGAGAGCTGTACCAATATAGCGGGAATTGAAAGACAATCCGATCGTATTGCTCGCACAACTGCTGTTCCTTCGCAACATCTATCGCTTCGTCCGGGTATTCCTTATAAAGATCCCGTACTGTGATATTGTCATGTTTGCTCAATTCTTCAGCCCACGCCTTATTAACAACTGACGTCTCCATATGAGGATGAACTGCCAAAACCAATATTTTCATCAGACCACACCCTTACTGTTTTGATGTTATTTTATCTAAAATCAGGAAAAGAGCCAAATAAAAAGAAAGCCCTGCAAAAAGGGGCTTTCTTTTTTTCTTTTATTCAGGGCTTCCTTCAGTTGTTTCGATATCTTTCGCAAAATCAGGGTTATCCAGATTCGCATTAAAGAAATCCGCTGTGTTCGGAAGTCTGAGATTCATGTTCATTTTTTGAGAAATCGTAACCGTGCAATCCTCTAGCACATAGTCAAAAACGTGTCCGCCTGAATTGCGTCCTTCGTCAATGAAGTGCAGGTGATAGCCAGAAACGGCGATTCCGTTTGCATAAGCTGGTGTCAAGAAACCTACGATCGTTCCTCTCACGTTGTCGAAGTTGAAGATCGGCTGTGTTTTGACCGCTTCAACCATTGGCACGTAAGGTTTTTCTTGCAATTCTACCGTTCTTGTCTGCACCTTTTTAAACAGTCCGTCAATACGGATTGCGTAAAATAAGTTTTTGCTTGGCAGAATGCTGTTGATCTCTTTTTCAAATTCTTCACGTGTCATTTTCGCATCAATTTTGTGCGTCATGTCCGGTGTAAAGAATGTAAATGAACAGAACGGTGAACGGTCCCCTTTTTGGACCGGTGTCGCGGTTCCGTCTGAGCGGAGACGGTAAAATTCCCCGTCAAACCCAATCAGCTCTCCGTCAAGCTTGTTAAAGGTTCCGATACCGAAGTCCCCATATTTCGGAATCTCTGACAGTTCAAAATCCCCGTCATATACTCCGTCTAATAGAGAAGTCATTGTTGATACTTGATAAATCTGGCTCACAGGCTGATCTTTTTGGCCGCGGTGGAGCACTTGAATGTTGCTTTCGCGTTTCATATTTCCCTTCACTCCTTTTAATTAGTGCTGTTCATAAAACAGTGTCGTGATGCGCAGAGTGCTAGAGAGCTTTCGTTTTCATGAGTTCCCCGAATTCTTTCGGAAGCTTGTCACTTGCTAAATTAATGTTATCACTATAGTCAACCGGGACATCAATGATAACAGGACCTTCAGCGTTCATGCCTTGACGCAGAACATCTGCCAGCTGGTCTGGTGATTCTACGCGCAAGCCAGTTGCCCCGAAGCTTTCCGCATATTTCACGATATCGATATTTCCGAAATCGACCGCAGATGTACGGTTATATTTTTTCAATTGCTGGAATGCAACCATGTCATATGTGCTGTCGTTCCATACAATGTGTACAATTGGTGCGTTTAGTCGAACTGCTGTCTCTAACTCCATTGCTGAGAATAAGAAACCGCCGTCACCAGAGACAGAAACCACTTTTTCTCCCGGTTTCACCAATGAAGCGCCGATTGCCCAAGGAAGCGCAACGCCGAGTGTTTGCATACCGTTACTGATCATTAATGTTAACGGCTCGTAGCTGCGGAAATAACGTGACATCCAAATCGCGTGTGAACCGATGTCACAGGTCACTGTAACATGATCATCGACTGCATTACGCAATTCTTTAACGATTTCAAGAGGATGCACTCTGTCTGATTTCCAATCTGCAGGCACCTGCTCACCCTCATGCATATATTGTTTTAAATCAGAAAGGATTTTCTGCTCACGTTCTGCAAAGTCCACTTTTACAGCATCGTGTTCGATATGATTGATCGTGGACGGAATGTCACCAATCAATTCAAGTTCCGGCTGGTAAGCATGGTCAATGTCAGCAATAATCTCGTCTAAATGGATGATTGTCCGGTCTCCATTGACATTCCAGAATTTCGGATCATATTCAATTGGGTCATAGCCGATAGTCAGAACGACATCCGCCTGCTCAAGCAGCAAATCGCCAGGCTGGTTGCGGAATAAACCGATCCGGCCGAAGTACTGATCCTCTAAATCTCTTGAAAGGGTACCGGCAGCCTGATATGTTTCAACAAATGGAAGCTGAACCTTTTTCAAAAGCTTGCGAACCGCTTTAATCGCTTCCGGTCTGCCGCCTTTCATGCCGACTAAAACGACAGGAAGTTTTGCTGTTTGGATTTTTGCGATGGCCGCACTGATTGCATCATCTGCTGCAGGACCGAGTTTTGGCGCTGCAACAGCACGCACGTTTTTCGTATTTGTGACTTCATTCACAACATCTTGCGGAAAGCTCACAAAAGCGGCCCCAGCCTGCCCTGCTGACGCTATCCTAAATGCATTTGTAACAGCTTCCGGTATATTTTTTACATCTTGAACCTCTACACTGTATTTTGTAATCGGCTGAAATAGCGCCGCATTATCTAAAGATTGATGTGTCCGTTTTAAACGATCTGAACGGATCACGTTTCCAGCAAGCGCAACGACAGGGTCTCCTTCAGTGTTCGCTGTCAGCAAACCTGTTGCCAAGTTAGATGCACCCGGCCCTGATGTGACTAACACGACTCCCGGTTTTCCAGTTAAACGGCCGACTGCTTGCGCCATAAATGCTGCATTTTGTTCGTGCCGGGCAACGATAATTTCAGGTCCTCTATCTTGTAAAGCATCGAATACCGCATCAATTTTTGCACCCGGAATGCCAAATACATGTGTGACACCTTGCTCCACTAAGCAATCAACAACAAGCTCCGCCCCTCTGTTTTTCACAAGGGATTTTTGTTCTTTTGTTGCTTTTGTCAACACCCTCACTCCTTATTATGCATTTTAACGTAAAATTTTAAATGACTTGTGATACGTTTCACTATACACTCTTTGGAAATTGACCTCCAATATCGATTCGCCTTATGATTAATATGTAATACGAATTATTAACCTATGGAAAGGAATGCATATTTAATGGAGCTTCGCCATCTTCAATACTTTATCGCGGTAGCCGAAGAGCTTCATTTCGGAAAGGCTGCCCGACGGCTGAACATGACGCAGCCTCCTCTCAGCCAGCAGATCAAACAGCTGGAGGAAGAAGTCGGGGTGACGCTTCTGAAAAGGACAAAACGATTTGTCGAGCTTACCGCAGCAGGAGAAATCTTTTTAAATCATTGCCGCATGGCATTGATGCAAATCGGACAAGGAATTGAACTGGCACAGCGGACGGCACGCGGCGAGCACGGCCATCTCGTAATCGGTTTTGTCGGATCAGCTACATATGAATTTCTGCCGCCGATTGTCCGGGAATATCGCAAAAAATTCCCATCTGTAAAAATAGAGTTACGTGAAATATCCTCGTCTAGGCAGCAGGAGGAGCTACTAAAGGGCAACATTGATATTGGTATACTTCATCCTCCCTTACAGCATACAGCTTTGCATATCGAAACCGCCCAAAGCAGCCCTTGTGTTTTAGCTTTGCCTAAGCAACACCCATTGACTTCTAAAGAATCAATTACGATTGAGGATTTAAGAGATGAACCAATTATTACTGTAGCTAAAGAAGCATGGCCTACTCTATACATGGATTTTATTCAGTTCTGTGAGCAAGCGGGCTTCCACCCCAACATCGTCCAGGAAGCTACAGAATACCAAATGGTGATTGGTTTAGTCAGTGCTGGAATTGGTATTACATTTGTTCCTTCCTCAGCCAAAAAATTATTTAATTTGGATGTAACTTATCGAAATATGGACCAAATACAGCTTAATGCAGAATGGGTTATCGCTTACCGCAAAGACAATCATAATCCGCTTTTAAAGCACTTTATTCATATTTCAAATTGTCAGCAGACAAGAACTAAAGAGAGTGATGCAGGTACATGAACGTTACTTGCAATCTCTTTTTTCTTTTGGGATTCTTATGGAATTTTTATTAATTTAATATAATCGCTTAGTACAACTTCATATCAGTATACGTATACATACAGTACAAATAGTTGGCAAGGACATTAGTAAGCGCATGACAATCGTCTGATTTTAATAATGAAAGATAGAGAGGTGAAGTAAATTATTGAGTTCACCAGCATATTAACATTGCTCGCTTTTTTCGCAACACTGATTTTTATTTACTGGAGGCCAAAAGGACTAAATGAAGCTATCCCCGCAACATTAGGCGCTTTAATGGTTTTATTGTGCGGAAGTGTGTCATTGGCAGACTTAGGGGAAATAGGAACAAAAGTCACGGGTGCATCGGTTACAATCCTTGCCACTATGATTATGGCCATTGCACTGGAAAGCTTTGGTTTCTTTTATTGGGTGGCTGCAAAACTGCTCCAACAATCCAGGGGTTCTGGCATCAAGCTTTTTTGGCTAACCAATTTGCTCTGCTTTCTCATGACCATTTTCCTAAATAATGATGGGAGCGTTTTGATTACAACCCCAATCCTTTTGCTTGTACTAAAATATTTAGGTTTAAAAAAACATCAAAAAACCCCATATTTATTAAGCGGTGTTTTAATAGCCACAGCCTCTAGCGCACCGATTGGCGTAAGTAATATTGTGAATTTAATTTCTCTCAAAATCATTGGAATGGATCTTTATCTTCATACCGCCATGATGTTTGTCCCTAGTATGATGGGACTCATTTTTATGACTTGTCTACTGTTTATGTTCTTTTATAAACGTCTTCCCAAAAGCCTGCCAGATATACCGGGCCATTTTCAGTCTCTGCAGCATAGAAGGTACCATCCTCTTCATTCGCCGTCAGCTCCTTTACGAGAACGAAATCAAACAAAAATCATGCTGTTTGTGCTTGCATTTGTTTTTCTCGTCAGATTGAGTCTATTTGCAGCATCATATACCGGTATTTCTGTTCCTCTTGTCGCTGTCATCGGGTCTGTTATTCTTTTGGGCTGGAGATGGATTTATTTCAAAACCCCCCCAAAAGACTTGTTATACAAATCTCCTTGGCACATTTTTATATTCGCTTTTACTATGTATGTCTTAATTTATGGTCTGCATAATATCGGATTCACTGAGTTGCTTGTGAGCTATTTTGAACCAGTGGTTTCTGGAAGCCTCGCCCATGCAACTTTCGCATCGGGTATCTCTACTTCAGTCTTTTCTAATCTATTTAACAACCATCCAGCTTTAATGATCAGTACTTTTACCTTAACTGAAATGCCACTGAATCCTTCAACAACAAAAATCATCTACTTGGCAAATATTATCGGCAGTGATATCGGTTCATTATTATTGCCTATAGGAACCTTAGCAACGCTTATTTGGATGCATATACTAAAACAGCATGATGAAAGCATTTCATGGGGCGAATATATCAAAACGACCATTATCATCATTCCGCTGACTGTTCTTTTTACGTTGGCATGTTTATATGTTTGGATCAGTTGGTTATTTCTTTAGCCAGTATGGAATGAAAAACTGCCTTCCGCTATTCAAGAGGGCAGTTCTTATATACTAGGGAAGATGCATTGTCTTTAGATGATTTAACTTCCAAATGACTGGCTCTCCACTTGCGTTAATCAGCTCAATTATATTATTGGAAACATCTTTTAATAGTCCGACTTTTTCTGGCACCTCTCCCATATCGAATATGACCAATACACCAATATATTTTTTGATCTGCTCCTCAAAATTTCGGACAAGAGGAACATTGGAAGGCACGACAGGCAATTGTGAGTTATCAAGAGTATACGGTGTTTGTTCAGTTGAATAAGGGGTAAACCATTTTAAATGATGCATAGATATAAAAAGGATTTTAAATACGGGTGAGAAAAATACAATATAATCGTTTAAAACGTTTGTAACATACCCATGTATCGAACGACCCCCAGTTACATAAACTTCAATAAACTGGCCTTTGACCTTGTTTAATGTATTTCTATATGAAAAAGCTTGAGTTTCTGCCTCCGTCATAGAATCTTCCGGATTGATCAAAATTGATTTCTCAGTGCTGGTCATTATTTTCGCCTTGTTCATTTGATGAAGATGCAGCAATGGAATATAAAGATAATTGCAGCCATCAAAAATAACAAAAATATCCTGTCCGATATCTATGAGGGTGCCAACAAACCTTGTATCTCCTGAAATGACAACCTCAACATCTGTGTCAAGTAATTGATTCAAACCTTTCACTATTCTCCTCCTTTAACTGAAAAAGGGCATCACTCAATCTGATGCTCCCCGTTATCAATTAAAATTTACGTTTCCAGTGATAGTCTATCGTTCTGACAATCGTTTCATAGCTATAATCTTCTTTTTGTCTTCCTGAACTTTTGAAGGAACTTGAATAATCTGATGATCTTGGTGATCGTTTAGATGATTTTGATGAACTTCTTGAACCTGATGAGCTGTAAGACTTTGATGATTGATAATCTGAAGATTTTGATGATCGTTTAGATGATTTTGATGAACTTTTTGAACGTGACGAACGACCAGATTTGGATGATTGATCATCCGAAGATTTTAGTGATCGTTTAGATGATTTTGATGAACTTTTTGAACGTGACGAACGACCAGATTTGGATGATTGATAATCTGAAGATTTTAGTGATCGTTTAGATGATTTTGATGAAATGAACGAACTGCTGTCTTTATCATGATTGTCTTCTTGGTTTTGCTCATTCTTTTGATCCTCTTTTTTGTGCGACCCTTTTGGACCTAAGCTGATGCTTTTTATGTGAAAAGGATAGATGCGAAGCACCTCTTGATTTTTCACTAAAGTATAATGGCCGTCAGCATTATCTACAAGGATACCCTCAATTGCTTCCGGACCTCCACGATTAATGGAAACCCATTTATGAGTTAGGCTCTTAAAAACCTCGCTTAATTCATCAGCTTCCAGGACACCCGCTGGCGTCTGTTCTTCTGTTTTCAAATCGGGCTCATGTTTACTTATGCTTTTGATGTGATGGATATTAAAATACACTGCCCCATCCTCATTTGTGTGTAACGCAGCGTAATCATCACCCAGCCAGACTAATCTTCCTTTTTTAGATTCCGGACCCCCTTGATTAAATTGAACTGATTGGTTCATTAATTGTCCGATTAAGCTATGAAAATCATCAGCGTCGGGCATTTCCTCAGTCTCAATTGTTGTGGTGCTATTATTGGTATCCTCAGTAATGCTTTTCACATGATCCAACTGATAATAAATTATTTTCTTTTCAGCTTGTAAAGCAATATAATCTGATTTTACAGCTGCTAATTTTCCTTTTTTAGATTCCGGACCTCCACGATATACAGTAACAATTTTATCTTTCATTGAGTGCAAAAAGTTATAATAAGATATTTCATTATTTGAATGATATTTCATTCTCCTCTTGCTCATTCAAATTCCTCCTAGTCACTTATACATAGATGATAAACATACTGCATATATACGTGTCACATTTATTTGTTGAACTAATTCAATAGCCTAATTGTCGCTTTTTCAGCGGATACCCATTTTCACACATTTATAAAATACTTAAATGATTTTTGAGGTATTGTGAACGGTTTATAATATACTCGCAGATCACATCCGGCTCACGGTCAAAACGCTCAATATCATTCTTTTTATACGGGTCCATCAGGACAAACGGCCTAATTCGTTCATACATCGCCATGATTTTCGGTTTCATATATTCTATTGTAAAAAGAGATTGGAGCGTTTTTTCTAACAGGCGCTTGTAAGACCTGCGAAAATCGGGTTCATCCAATATCCGGGCGGTTAGTGTATTAAATCCTTGAATCCTTACATAATCGGCAGCCATCCGCTCTCCATGGATATCCCTGCCCCAGGTCGCGTCATAATCCCAAGGAATCACCTCAAATAATCCGGTTTCTCCGCTTCTGTATAATGCGTAGTTGTGGACAAACCCGTCATAGTTTGAGGTGAATACAATACCGGCAAGCCATCGCAAATACTTATCGACATCCACATGCTTTGTCACTTCTGATTTAAACTGAGCTTTAGGGACAGTATTAATTTTAAAAATCATATCCTGTAAATAAAAATCATCCTCCTCAGTCCCTGTCTTCTTTTCATATCCAAGCTCCAGCGAGGTCTTCGTTTCTCTTTCCAAATCGCTCATCAGAGAAAAGTTAGCATCATCATCCACCGCGTAAAAAATCGCACCGTCCGCCAGCTTCCTTTTTGCTAAGTAATATTCATCAACGGATTCTAGTTCAAGATAAACCCCTTCATTCTTCCCATTCAGCTTTACAAACACAAACTCTGCCTTTGGAGACAGCGTCCCTAGCTCTGAGAAAAAATCCAGAGACAATTTATTTCTCATCAAAGAAGGATCTTTATACTCCGCATTTAAGTGAATCTCTCGTGCGCCGCGGAATAACTTAGGCTGATAAAAGGAAATATGGTATGACTTCTTTTTGAAGTCTCTGATATGTGACCCCCGATACGCGATATCAATATCCAGCCTTTTTTGGTTTACCTTCATCACAGCCGGCACCGGATCATCGTCCCATATATCCTTTTTTAATTCACGCAAATCTTTTGGATGAACAAACAGCTGATAAAGCGGTAAATTGGATTGATTCTTCATCCATAATCCCCCTTACAAATTTTAGGCGTTTATTTTTATGCGATCTCAGCGGAACACTTATACACTTTTTAAAACCGCGCGTACTATGAGGGTAGTAAGGATCTTCATCCTTAACATATTTTTAAAAAGGAGGATTTCAAATTGGGCCACTACTCCCATTCTGACATCAAAGAAGCGGTGAAATCCGCTAAAAAAGAAGGTTTAAAGGATTATTTATACCAAGAGCCTCATGGAAAAAAACGCAGTCATAAAAAGTCGCACCGTACTCACAAAAAATCCCGCAGCCATAAAAAATCATACTGCTCTCACAAAAAATCTCGCAGCCACAAAAAATATTACTGTTCTCACAAAAAATCTCGCAGCCACAAAAAATATTACTGTTCTCACAAAAAATCTCGCAGCCACAAAAAATCATACCGTTCTCACAGAAAATCTCGCAGCCACAAAAAATCACGCAGCTTCAAAAGATCGTTCTGTTCTCACAAAAGATCTCGCAGCTTTAAAAAGTCACGTCGCACACACAAAAGATCTCGCAGCTTTAAAAAATCATGCCGTACACACAAAAGATCTCGCAGCTTTAAAAAATCATGCCGCACACACAAAAAATCTTACCGTTCCCATAAGAAACACTGCAAAAAGCACGATGATTATGACAGCAAAAAAGAATACTGGAAAGACGGCAATTGCTGGGTAGTCAAAAAGAAATACAAATAATCTAATTTTCCATTGTTTCAATAGGCTGCCGGCTGAGGTACGGAAGCCTATTTTTTCATTTCCCCTGTATTAGATATATGTCATGACATAACATATGCAACCCGCATCATTTGGTTTCCTCGAAACCATTTCGTTATAATCAAGATATCCTAACGATAAAGGCGGTTGTTGCCATGTACATATTTCAAGCTGACCAGCTTAGTGCCAAAGACACATACAAGCTATTGTCGGGTACCGTTATTCCCCGCCCCATTGCATTTGTGACAACACTTTCTTCAGGAGGAGCGGTAAATGCCGCGCCTTTCAGCTTTTATAACGTCGTCAGCTCAGATCCTCCCCTCCTCAGTATTTCTGTGAACAGGGCGGGAGGACGCCAAAAAGATACAGCGCGAAACGCAGTGGAAAACGGAGAATTTGTCGTTCATGTCAGTGATGAAGACATCATTGAAGATATCAATGAAACGGCTGCAAACTTAGGGCCGGATGAAAGCGAGCTTACGCGCACCTCGCTTCACCCTGTTGAAAGCAACGCTGTTTCGGTTCCCGGCATTCAGGAAGCCCGTGTTCGCTTTGAGTGCACATTAGAGCGGCATATTACCTTTAACAATGATCAAGGAGTCACTACAGCAGATCTGCTCATCGGAAGAGTTGTCTGCTTCCACCTAGACGAAAAGGTGTATGATGCAGAAAAGGGATATATTTTGACAGATGAATTAAAGCCAGCCTCACGATTGGCGGGAAACCATTATGCCAAGCTCGGGGAAGAATTCACACTGATTCGTCCCAGCTGAACAGAAGGACTATTTAAATAGAAGAAACTAGTCAAAAAGACCTTGTGATTACATAATGTTACCTATAAAAAAAGAACACCCGGAGAAAGCTTCGGGTGTTCTTTTATGAAACGTTTTTCCTTTTTCTTCGTATAAAAGATAAAGAGGAGGGATTAGAATGGAAGGCACTCATTTTTTGATTGTGATACTGGTCATGTTATTTACCAATATTGCTTTTTATACCTATGCCCGAAAAAAACTTGGAATCCCTAAACCACCTCGGTGGTATAAACCTGTAAATACTACACAAGGATTACTGGACATCATCTTGCTCATTTTATTAGGTTTTTCTTTGTTTCACTTTCCTCCCGAGAAGATGCTTATTTTATTTCTGCTCTTGTCGAATTGTTTGCGTACATTTATGGAATGGAAATATAGGCAGGAAGAAAAACAATATGTACACTATTTATTTGGTGCCGCCACACTTCTAGTTATTCTTATTTATATTTGTGTTTTCTTCTAATCTCAAACCCCCACAGCCGCTCCGTCTCCCCGGGGATCAGCTCCGCCTTGGAGAAATCCTTCTTCATCAACTTTGATTGCTGCCGCATGTCCCATCAGCGGATCATAGTCACCGACAACCTCCACGAGATGTCCGCTGTCTTTCAGTTTTTGGATTGTTTTCTCTGTGAATCTACCCTCGACTCTGAGGCCTTCGTATTCCTCTCCCCACGTTCTGCCCCATACCCAGCGCGGTTCGCTGATTGCCTGCTGTGGATCCATTCCGTAATCCAGCATTCGGGTAATGATGGCCGTCTGGGTCTGCGGCTGGCCTTCGCCGCCTTGTGTTCCGTACAGGATTTTCGGCTTTCCGCCTTTACAGACCATAGCCGGCATCAGCGTATGGAAGGTGCGCTTTCCCGGTTCAAGTGTGTTGACATGATGTTCATCCAATGAGAAAAATGACCCGCGATTTTGCAGCAAAATGCCTGTATCACCGGCAGTGACTGCCGAGCCAAATTCAAAGTATAGGCTTTGAATGAATGACACTGCGTTGCCATCCGCATCGATTACGGCCGCATATGCCGTATCGCTTCCCACCGGCCTGCTTGCAGCCGGTACTGCGAGATAGCCGATTTCTTCTACCAATTGTTTTGCATAACGTTTGTCCAATAGCCTTTCAAGCGGGATGTCTGCAAACGCCGGATCAGTCAGGACGGCATTCCGATCTAGAAAACTCTTTTTCAATGCCTCCACAAGCACATGATAATACGTAAAAGATCCATGTTCGATTTGGGTGAAATCATAGTTTTCCAAAATGTTCAGTGTTAATAAACCGGTAAATCCCTGAGAATTCGGCGGCGCCTGATACACACTGTATCCTCGATAATCACTTGATACAGGCTCCGTCCACTCGCCCCGGTGCGCTTTAAAATCATCGAGTGTCATGTAACTGCCGTTATTTTGTAAATACGAGACAATCCGCTGAGCGATATCTCCTTCATAAAATGCGCTTCTTCCTTTTTTGGCAATCATGTTCAAGCTCTCTGCAAGATCTTTTTGCACAAACCGCTCTCCCGGAATAGGTGCTTTGCCTCTTCTTGTAAAAATGTCGGCTGTGTAAGGCGTGGAGACGAGCAGTTCAAGATTCGTTTCTGTGTGACGGCACTGATCGGCTGATACAGGAAACCCATTTTGGGCATAATCGTGTGCTGGCTCCAACACGTCCTCAAGAGACATGCGACCATACTCCTTCAGTACCGCATCCCAGCTATCAACCATCCCGGGCACAGTAATGGCACTGTCAATTCCCCGCAGCGGAATCACGCTTTTTCCCTTATATACATCTCTCGTTACGTTTTTTCCTGAACGTCCGGTGCCATTGTAGACTTTTACTGATTTTGTTTTCTGATGAAAGGTCAGCCAAAAGGCATCCCCGCCAAGTCCGGTCATATGCGGATACACAACCGCCAGGCAAGCACTCACCGCAACGGCGGCGTCAAATGCGTTACCTCCTTTGTCCAGTATGCGGTTTCCGGCCTGAGAAGCAAGATAATGCGGACTAACGACCATTTGCTTTGTACCGATGACAGATTTGTTCATCACAAGTCCCCTTTTTAAGAGATTTTCTTCAGTATAGGGAGCCTGATTTTTCACATCTACTGATCCGGCAGAAAAACTGACGAACTTTCTTCTTTTCGCAAACAATAAGATATTTATTCGTTCATTTCGAAAACAAATAAAATTTTTTTCGTTCGAAACGTAACTTTTTATGATAAAATGATGGCTAAAAGGCTACGAAAGCAGGTGGAGCAATTGAGTCATGAATATCAAATCCCCAACCTTGTACTTGATGAGACTGATAAACAAATTCTCACGATTTTGCATGAAGAAGGCAGAATTTCTTATACGGATCTTGGCAAAAGAGTCGATTTGTCCCGAGTCGCCGTCCAGTCTCGTATCAACCAATTAATTGAAGCTGGCGTTATTGAAAAATTCACCGCGGTCATCAATCCCGCTAAAATCGGCATCCATGTATCCGTGTTTTTCAATGTCGAGGTAGAACCGCAGTTTTTAGAAGAGGTCGCTCTTAAGCTTGAGGAAGAGCCTGCGGTCACCAGCCTTTATCACATGACAGGTCCGAGCAAGCTGCATATGCATGGGATCTTTGCCAACGATCAAGAAATGGAAGAGTTTTTAACAAAACGGCTGTATCCATTGCGAGGCGTCGTCAGTGTTGATTGCCAGATGCTGATCAAACGATACAAAAGCCGTATGGGAATGAAGCTGTAAAGGAGAGAAACAAATGAAAAAGCATCCTTATCGGGATATGGCGGCCGCGATGGTGCGCACCGGCATATTAGGATTCGGCGGCGGACCTTCCGTGATTCCGCTGATCCGCCATGAAGCGGTCAATAAATATAAATGGATTGACGATGATGAATTCGGAGAAATATTAGCAATCGCTAATGCGCTTCCCGGGCCGATTGCCACAAAAATGGCTGCGTATCTGGGCTTTAAGCTTAAAGGCACATTAGGTGCCATTGTGGCGACACTCACCCACATTCTGCCTACATGTCTTGCGATGGTGGGCTTGTTTGCGGCAGTAAATGTGTTAAGCCATTCAGCAGTTGTTGCCGGCATGATAGGCGCCGTCACGCCGGTGATTGCAGTAATGCTCGGAATTATGGCGTACGAGTTTGGCCAAAAAGCGCTTAAAGGTTTCGGCTGGGTCACCGGAATCCTGTTTTTTATCATCGCTTTTATCGGCCTGCAAACGTTTCAGATCAATCCCGGCCTTGTCATTATCATTTTCTTAGCGTACGGGGCGTTTCATTTTAAACTGAAAGACAAAGTCACAAATAAACATGATAAAGGAATGTCGGCCTCATGATATCGATCTATTTATTTATGGCGTTTTTTATCGCAAACCTACTGGGATATGGCGGCGGACCTGCATCTATCCCGCTAATGTTTGAAGAAGTCGTAAACAGATACAGCTGGCTTTCAAACGATCAATTCTCAAATATGCTCGCACTTGCGAACGCATTGCCGGGCCCCATCGCCACCAAAATCGCCGCGTATGTCGGCTACAGCGCAGGCGGTTGGCCCGGCTTCCTGATTGCCCTGATTGCAACCGTTGTACCGTCGGCGCTCGCATTGATCGTCCTGCTGCGCATCATCCAGCGCTTCCGTCAATCCCCTGTTATCAAAGGCATGACACTGTCCGTTCAGCCTGTCATCGCGGTCATGATGCTCATTCTTACCTGGCAAATCGGCGCAGACGGCATCAAAGCAATCGGATGGATCCAATCTATTGTAATTGCGGGGATCTCCCTCCTTGCCATGACAAAATTCAAAATGCATCCGGCATTTTTGATTATTGCGGCGTTTTTATATGGAGGCCTTGTAATTCCTCATTTGTAGAAAAAAGCACCCTGAAAGGTGCTTTTTTATTTTGGACCAGAAATGCCGTTCGATATGACAGCTGTTTCTTCTCCTGCGTCACTCTTGATGATGTGCTTGACTTGCAGCGTGGTTCCTGCCATTCTCACAGATTTCTTCAACTGGGGTGAATCGGTTTCAACATGTATCCAAACAGGAGGCTGGACCTTCCAAAATAAAAAGAATGCAAGAATCAGCATGCCAGCAATAACCGACAGCAAAAACTTCATATCGCATCGCTTCTTTTCAGTAAGCGGCTCGCAACGGACAGCGCCTGATGATCACGAAGAATATCGCCTGGACGATTGCCTTCTCCCAGCACATAACCTTTAAATGGCATTCCCATAAAATGAAAAATATGTTCAAATTGCTGAATCAGCGGCAGCCCTTTTATTTTTGGGTTGTCTCCGCCCACTGCTGTTACATATGCCTGTTTCGCTGACATTTGCTGTTTAAAATCAGGAAATCTCGGATCTCTCAACGTCTGTGACCAGCGATCAATAAACAGCTTTAATGTCCCTGACATGCCAAACCAATAAATTGGGGTGGCGAATACAAGAATATCGCACGGCAATATCCGCTCAATGATAGAATCGTAGTCATCTTGAACAGGACGAAAGCCGTCTTGGTCGTGGCGCAGATCTTCAATTGGCTGGATTCGATATTTCCGCAAATGAATGTGCTCTGCATCAAATCCTTGAACAGCCTTCTCCGCAAGAATATCCGTATTTCCGCCAGACCGAGTTCCGCCATTTATAACCGCAATTTTCATGATGCATCTGCTCCTTTGTTTACGAATGATTTTCTTCATTTTATAATGGATTCATCAATCAATACAGATGATTATTTCGATTAATCCAATCGCTAAAACCGATTTAGAAAGGAAGAGAACAAGTGGAATTGAAGCAGCTGATCACCTTTATTACGGCGGCAGAACATGTAAACTTCACCCTAACCGCCAAAATGCTTAATTATGCACAATCAAGCGTTACCTCTCAGATCAAATCACTTGAAGAAGAAATCGGGACGCCTTTATTTGAACGGCTCGGCAAGCGGCTTATCTTGACAGAAGCAGGAAAAACGTTCAAATCTTATGCACAGAAGATTATTGCGTTAACAGAAGAAGCGAAAATGGCCGCAAATCAAGTAAAAGAAACAACCGGAACCTTAAAAATCGGGGCGACGGAAAGCCAGTGCACATACCGCCTGCCGCCTATCATAAAAGAATTTAAACAGGCATTTCCCCAAGTAAAGCTCATATTCAAACCATATATCTCCAATGAACAAGCGAAAGAACAGCTCTTACAGGGCCAGCTTGATATCACCTTCATCTTGGATGTAAACCGGACGGAAGACGCACTGCACGTTGAATCTTTGATTCAGGATGAGATCAAAATGGTGGCTGCTAATGACCATCCTTTTCCTGCGGATTTACCAGTAACATTGAAGGATCTTCAAAACGAAACTCTTCTGCTGACAGAGGACGGCTGCTCGTACCGCACGCTCTTTGAGAACAATTTGCATGACTCCGGTGTCTATCCTAACAAATTGGAATTCGTCAGCATAGAAGCCATCAAACAATGCGTGATGGCCGGACTTGGGATTGGAATCTTGCCTGAAATGACAGTAAAAGATGATATTGCAGCAGGCCGAATGAAAGAACTCAATTGGCAGAGCGATTGCCCCGTTTTCACTCAATTAGCATGGCATAAGGACAAGTGGATGTCTGTGCCATTAAAGGCTTTTATCGATTTGACGCGGAAAACATTCAAATAAAATCTTTCCACAAGGACAAGGTTTTTGGGATCAGGAAAGCACACAGCATACAAAAAAACACTTGATGGCTTAGAGCCCCAAGTGTTACCCGTGATTTTTCTGATAAAACGTTCGCAAGACATGTGTTTCAAGGTCAGCCAGGCGGACAGGGATCGGCAGCCTGCTTTCTTGATTGATTAAGCTCATCGTGATCTGATAGCTGCTTTCTAAATCAATATAATTACCGCAAGACAAGAAAATAGGCTTCACGTCCCGCCGCGTCCGCAGCGCTCGGCCATATACCTCGCTGTCAATGAGAATATCGGTGTATGCGCCTACTTCATTTTCAGGCATCACGAAATCACAGCCTTTGATTTTGAGATAGGTTTTCGCAATCCCAATCGTCGGCTTACCCAGAAAAAAAGCCGCATGGGTGGCAACGCCCATATGATTGTAATGCAGATATCCGTTGCCATCAAACAAGAAGACATCCGGCTCCGTCTCCAGCTTTTTCGCTGCCTCGATGATCAAAGGCAGCTCACGAAACGCAAGAAAACCCGAAACGTACGGTACGCTGATTTTCCCCATGCTATGCACTTTTTCAATGACTTCTTTTGTATCAGCGTCAACCACGATAATACTGCACACCCCGTATGGTTCTCCGTTCTGCTCCCAATAGGCGAGATCGACGCCTGCGCAGGTGTTGATGGAGTCTGGATGGATCGTGTGGGATAGGTTGATACGATTTCTAAGGGATTGTTGTATTTGAACAAAATCCGATTCATCTTTTTGTTCAAAATCGTGAATTTGATGTATTTCCATTTTACTTGTTTCCCTCTTTTCGCGCTCAATTGTTCTGCATGTCGATTTTAGCAATGACTCCAAATTATATCATTGAAAAAAGCAGATAGTATAATCTGCTTTTTTATTAATATTCATTTTTCATTTCTTTCATAAAAATATAATCCAACTGTTTAATTAATTCTTTAAGTTCAGTACACATAATATCCTCTAAAGGATTTTCCCAATCTTCGTTTTTTATCAGTTCAATTCCATAACTTCCGGTTGAATCCCCTTCTGGGTACCACCCTACATCAAGCAGCAAGTTTTTAGTCTTATGAGAAATCTGAAGGAGATCTTGATTAAAGTCAAATAACCAAGCATCATCATTTGCCTCTAGAGTCTTAGGATCAGTATCTTTTAATGTAATATAATCAACAGTCCAACCCGCCGGTATCTTAAGCCTTAAGAAATTGGGAATCTGTTGGGTTAGCGGCTGCAAATTTTCTAAAACCCCGCTTCCCACATTCCAGATTTGATATTCTAACTCAACTAATAATTGTTCTATCTCATTAAAAGACTCATCTTCATAAATCTTATCTGTATGTAAGCCAGCTACTTTGATATAGTATTGATTATTTTCATAACTTACCTTAATAAAGGCCTTACGTTTTTCATTTTGCAGTATTAGTAATTCACATTTTTCTTGCATTCTTTTTTCTGAACATAAATTGTTCAGTACTACAGACCAGCCATTACAGATTTTTAATGGCTGCAATTGAGAAATATGGTCTCTTTTCATCCCGCTTCTCCTTGCACTCTACATTGTTATACTTTCTATAAAAAAACTTGACGATGACCACACGGCAAGTTTTTAACTATAGCAATTCTAATACATCAGTAAACAAGGCATCTCCTAATGTTAATCTCCTGTTGAAAGGCTGTATATGCGGCAATTCACTCCACTCATACACAGTATCGTAGTAATCATACAAATAACTGAGTTCAATAAACCCTTTCTCTTGCATTATTTTATTAATATAGTTCGTTCCCTGAATGAATTCTAAAGATTCAGCGGTTCCTACAATGTCATAAGCGCCATCGATTAAATCGTGTCTTAGGGAATAACTATAATCTAATACATAAACAGGAACCAATTTAGATACTTTCATATTGATTTGCTGTTCTAAATGAAAACCATTTTCCCCAGAAAGACCTTGCAAATGGATATCAATTTCTCCTGAAGGATTGTTTAAATCTCTAACTTCAATTTTTTTCAAACCTTTTATTTGATTAAATTCATCAGGTACTTTTATTTTCTCTGCGCATTTGCTCTTGTACCATTCGTCTAATTCCCTATTTACAAATAGACGATGAAGCAATTCACCGATTTCAGGGTATTCATTAATAAATCTGATTCCATGTTCCATAGTTTTAACCATTCCAACTATTAAACTTAATTATTTAAACAATCTAAACGTTTATACGAAGTTCATTATATTAGGCTTCCATATCCCATTTAGCGCTGTACATATTGAAAATAAATTGTATTCCAATTTATAGTTGGACTATCAGTTAACTCATACTCTAGGTTGATATAAACTAGATCATCAACATTAAATATATTAAGAGAAAAAACATTCTTTTAAGTAGATAATTCGACTCTTAGTTTTCATTTAATGGGACCTAAGCAGACATCAGTCGGTAAGGTAATAGCTCTCTTCATTATTCATATAAATTTTCTATTTCAGTACCCCAAAAACTTCCTTCTCTTGTACAATTAGAGTCTACTCTTTTGAGTTCTTCTTTTAACCATTCGATTACATCTTCCGGAATATCATTATCAATAAATGCATCCTCACCATTTATGTGTATAGCCTTATCAATCATTTCTGAGAAAAGTAATATACATTCAGCAAATTGATTTATTGAAGAGTTAATAAATACTTCTTTATATTCATTACCATTATCTAAATAAACGATTCTCTCGTTACTTTCAACGATACACACTGGATCTCCTGAACCAGTGGATCCCAACAACCAATATTTTTGAAATGCTTCAGACATATCAAAAATACTAGTTATTGGTTTAAATGATGTTTGAGAGGAAGTAAAATCCAAATAAGGTGGAGGTGTTTCAGGTAAGCCTCCTATAGATAAAAATTGCTTAAAATCCTCTGAAAAAGGAACCTCTATTAGATCATCATATGGAAACTTTAATAACGGACCATTTTTATTAACATCCCAGTTTCTATTAAATTCTTCTGGTAATAACATCTTGTCACCTTCCTCATTCTTTTCTGAATGTTTCTAGTCTATTTGCAATTTGATCATCTACTCCGGTAATTCCCCATTCTTTTTCGACATTATAAACACCGCCATATCCAGGGTGCAAGCTTTTAGGTAAAGCTGCTGCTTGACCTCCTTCTCCAATATGATGATGCCTCATAGGGTCTTTTAAATAATCTGCATACTGTGGAAAATGTTTTATAAATTGCTCATCAACTACTGGAACTCTTCCTCTTTTAATCTTAGCAGTATTTTCAGCACTCCAAAACTCAGGATTATTTTTAAGTAACGTGTTGAAGAATTTTTTCGCATTTCTTTCCCAGCCAGCTGCATTTGTTCCAGATTTGCCTTTCCCCTTAAAATTCATCTCTACTACAAGCCTAGGATCAATTAAATACTTATCATCGTATTTTGAAAGATCTCTGCCTTTATATCCTCTAATCCCATCATATTCACCATCATTACTCCATCTACTCGCCATCTTCACAATCCCAAGATCCTTAACAGCCGTCTTTTCCACATCGACACGGACTGTCGGGATTCCGAATGTGAAGCCATCCGGAGTTACAGGGCGTTCTGCGTACACGCGGACGTTTGTTGGGACTTTGAATTGTTTTACTTTTTCTAATGTCTTGTTAGCTGTTTGAACTTTTGAATGGGTTGCAAGCGGGATCCCTTTATCAATGTGTTTCGCCAATGCACCGGCTCCAACCAAACTCAATGCCGCTTCGAGCGCCCCCTGTTTTCGCTTCTCCTCAGACACTTTGTTTCCGAACATATCCCGGCCTGTGACGGCTTCTGAGAATCCGTTTGACGCTATAAGGCCGTATGCACCCATTTCTGTCATTTTGAGAATGTCTAAGGATTTGCCTGTTTTGTAGGCGTCTAAAGCGTGTTCAGCAGCGATAGCTGCTTTTCCGGTTTTGTAGATGGCTTTTCCGCCTTTGAAGGCCCGGCCTGCCCAGCCGACGACTGGTATGAATCTGGCTGCGGCCATGGCGCTGGCTATGACGCGTTCAAAGCCTATACTTATTTACGCTATATAAAACAGAAGACAACAATCTAATAAAAAAACCTTGAAAGGCTTCAGTGCCAATCAAGGTAGAAAATCAAACCAACTCGAAGCGTTTATTTGTTTTTAATAATGCCTTAAGATTTTTTAACAATACTATTAATTCCTTCAAATATAATATCTCTCATAACTTCATTATTACTGTTATAATTTCTTTCATTTCTAATTTTATTAAAAACCTGCTTTATAACCCCATCAATCATTATTGTTAATCCTTCTATATCTTCTTCACTACCCTCCTTTTTAAAACTTTCATTTATTATTACCAAGCTATCATCTTTTGACATTTTATTTTCTCCTTTACTCTCTTTCTTTCTCATTAAAAACTTTGTCTATATAATTCACATCATCAAAAATCCAGTATCTATCCTCTTCAGGAATATAACTAGTAAAGTCTTCCCGAACCCCTGTCCAATTATTAGGAACATAATTTTCAAAAGGTAATAACTCAGGATACAGCGAAAGAAGCATTTTTTGATTAAAGTCTATATATAATGATGGCCTTAATTCTAGAATAGTACTTTCATAATCCTGATGTTCAACTAACTTTTTTAATTCTGAAGACGGGATAATGTAGTCAGTATATTCTTTTAAATAAAGACGATAATTATCTTCATTTACAACTAAAATGTTATTTCTTAGAGAAAGAGCAAAGTCCATATCAAAACTAAACCCGTTTTTTTCATAGGCTTCTTTATATTTCATGATATCTAGTATCCAAACATCTCTTTCTGTTAGATACCATGAGAATTGAGAAGAAGCCTTTACCCCGACTATTATATTTTGGGCATACTCCGGTTTTAATAACAACGAAAACACCACTTTCTCATTCTATTTTTTTGGCGGAATGCCCATATTCCTCTAACCACTCTATCCATGGTTCCGCCGGAAGTTCATAACTAACTCCTGGTGTGGTAGGATCAACAAGCTTTGGAGCAGTCCTTCCCTGGTTACGAGGGTTTTTAGTATATCCATACTGATCAATGACTGTCTCCTTAATTAAATCATCAACCTCTTTAGGCACCTTAAATTCTACAATTTCTCCGCCTGGTCTTGCTACATCTCGATAATATTTAGCGTGTTCTAAATTGTAAGCACTTATGTTTAAATCAGCATTTTTAATAGGAATAGTAATGCTTCCGTCACTATTTACTTTAATTCTATACTGACTTGTTTTATTTCCTGCTCCTCCTCCTTGAACTCTGTAATAACTTACTGAGTGTTCAACAGGATCGACAGATTTTTCACTTGATTGTAACTTATCACTATTCACTTTTTTCGTATATAATTGTTTCTTCTCTGGCTTTAAGTCAAATGTATGGCCAGTCGAAGTAACAATCTGTTCTTTATTTATATGACCACTTTGCTTAATTTTAGAAAAAGAATAACTCTTGTCAAGATTTCTTCCCATCGATAACGTATTGTCAACCGACTTCGCCAGTGCCCCTGCACCAACCAAACTCAATGCCGCTTCCAGCGCCCCCTGTTTCCGCTTCTCCTCAGACACTTTGTTTCCGAACATATCCCGGCCTGTGACGGCTTCTGAGAATCCGTTTGACGCTATAAGGCCGTATGCACCCATTTCTGTCATTTTGAGAATGTCTAAGGATTTGCCTGTTTTGTAGGCGTCTAAAGCGTGTTCAGCAGCGATAGCTGCTTTTCCGGTTTTGTAGATGGCTTTTCCGCCTTTGAAGGCCCGGCCTGCCCAGCCGACGACCGGTATGAATCCGGCAGCGGCCATAGCTCCTGCTGTCACACGTTCTGCGGTGGAGAGTTTTTCTCCGGTAACCGGATCAACGCCTTCGGTTGCTCTTTTATAATCATAATAGCCAGTGACTTCTCCAGTAAAGTTGCAAACTCCATCCCATGTTTTTTCGTACCATGGTTTGTTTGCTTCTTCCTCGGCTTTTTCCTGGAGACGTCTTGCTTCTGCTTGCTGGGCTTTTGCATCGATATAGGTTGTTCCTTGATTTTCTACTTCAATGACGCTTTTGTAGATTTCATTGCTGTGGAAGGCTTTTTTGTCATAGTACATAGGGGATGCGCTCTTCCCGTTGCTGGTGGCCTGCATGAGAACGGAATATTTGGTGAGCACTGCGTTGTCCAGAGATTCTAAATTTTGATATTCAGTGGTCAGGGATTCATCAAGCTTATCGACAGCTGTGATCGTGTCACGTCTGATTTTTTGGGCATCACCCATCTTATCTGCATAGTCTTCAAGCGTGTACATGTCGAGATCAATAATATCGCTGATGCCTGACAAAATAGAATCGATTTCTTCTTTATGAGCGGAGACAATCTCTGAGGCTTTCAGGTCTCCATTGGGCAGCTCATGATCCAAAAATGAAGTTTCCACATATGAATCATTCAGTTCTTGATCTTTAATATCGCCTGAAATGCCATTTAAAAACGCAATTTGAGCAGAGACAAGCGTCAGCCAGCTTTCGACGATTTCCGCCTGTCCCTGAAAGAAATCTTTAATATTGTCCGCGCCTTTTCCTTTAAAATTATCGCCTAAATCTGCAACTCCCTGAAACGCTTTTTTCAGCGTGTTCAGCTGCTCTTCAAGCGTCTCATATTGCTTTTTTCTGCTCTTCGCTTCTTCGATTAAAGATTTTGATTCAAATACTTTACTCATCGCACTGCCCTTTCTGTTCTATTTTACCGCTATCGCCTCGTCCTGCTCTTTGAGTGAATCTACGTTATCCTTTGTATCCTCAATATTTTTCTGTACCGCTTTTTTGTAATCTCCGAGCATGGTTTTGATGTTCTCCTCACGCTCATGATATTTTTTCGTATAATCGAGTTTGTTTTTTCCATTGGACCCCGCGGCGCCGATTGATACGTCAGCAAGCGCATCTTTGACAGAATCTAATGTTTTGATGACTGTGTCGTACTTCAGCTTAATTTCTGACATAAAAAAAGATCACCACCATTTTAGTTTACTAATTTGTCTTCCTGCTTCTTCTACAAAGTCTTCTCCTTTAGCAAGAAGGTCGCCTGCGGCATTCGCTGCGCTTTTTGTCAAATTCAGCTCAAATTTCTCTGTCTCAAGCCAGAATATTTTGCTTTGAATCGAAGCCATATACTCGTTATATTTATCATTCACAATCTTGGATGCTTCCGATTTCGCCTCTTCTCTTCCCTTGTCGAAATCATCCGCTTTTGTTCCCGTCCAGTGCTTGCCCAATTCTGGTTTTACAATTTCTTTGATTTCAGTGATTGCCTCTTCTTGCAGTGTGTCTATGTCCTTTTTTGCTTTTTTCAGCTTTTCGATCTTGTCTTCCACGTCGGAAATTTTTCCGTTAAGCGAACTTTTGATATTCGCCAGCATACTTTCATAACCCATCTGAATCACCTCTTAATACTCAAAAAGTCGTATGGAGGGGCTGATGAAGATAGACTTTTCCATACTTTATTTCCATATATTATATTTTAAAATAGCCAGAAGGCGGCTTAAATAGGGTAAACGGCTTAATTTAGGCTTATAACACTCTTAAAACATAGGTATATGCTCTTGTTTTTGTTCGTTATACAGCTGATAAAAGCGTTTTATTAAATGGAAATACCTAAAGTCATAGTAATAAAGGCACTTGAAAGAGGCAGATGTTGTTGATCTGCCTCTGTTCATGTTTATGTTCTTCATCGGTTCGGCCACGTCTGATTTTGTCATTTGGCTTATATTATTTCCGCTTCTGATCAGGTATGACCCTTTGGATCAAAAGCTTGTATTAGCTGCAGTCCCAGTTGTACAGAACGTTTGAAAAGTCTTTTTTTCTTAAATCGTCAGGTGTGATGAAAAAATTGGCGATGCCAACGTCTCCCCACATTGAATCGATATCATCGTCTGAATCAATTTGCAAAAGCATGATGGTGTGTTCTTTATATGCGTATTCCCGCGGATCATGCTGGGTAAAAGAAGCGTATCCGCCAATTTTATGGCCAAATCCGTTTTCAGCCAGTTCATTATAAACGTCTTCTTCATCCTCTCCGAACTGGCCAAAGAACTCCATTATTTCCATGCCCGTATACTGCTCAAATTGAAAATCTGTCGGCAGGACCCATTCCGAAGATTTCACAGGCTCAACTGCTGCTTCTGATAAAATCGGAAAATCACATTCGCCTGTGCCAATAAATGAAAAATCAGAAACAAGCTCGTCTTCGTTTTCTATGATATTTTCAAAATAGATCACTCTGAAATCCTTTTGTTCACATCGATCGTCAAAATTCAAGCCATAAACATCATCATGAACAGAAATGTAGAACTGCAGGATACCCGAAGAAGGATAGCCGTCAAGCTGGGGAATGTGCGAGAAATTAATCTGCGCCAGAAGCTTCATCGGCTGTCCATTTTCATCAGTCGGGTATGTTTCATGCTTGGGGAAATAGGGATCACCGGCAATTTTACTGTCATATCGTCCTGTTTTCCCTTTTCGGACATTCAATTTTACGTATTCTTTCGCTGATTTCTCCAGCAATTCGCGGTACGGTCTCATTTTTTCAGGCAGATGATTCATTAGATGACTCTCCTTTTCCGGCATCTCCAATAATTTTTGAAAGATTTTATTTTCTGGTTTTCTTCGTTTCTTCTAATGTTTTATCAAACGATTGTGTAAAGAAGCCCTAATTCTGCATACTTTTCCAAACAATAGTTAAATAGTAGCAAATGTATTCAGCACCCCGCAATAGACGAAAAAAAGACTGGTGCGCAACCAGCCTTTCTTTTTCAATTATTGAATTAAACCTGACGGCACAACCGCCTTTCGTCCGACAGAATAATACTCCACTCCTGCAGCCAAAGCTTCATCCAATGTGTAGCAGTTTCTGCCGTCAAATATGAGCGGCGTTTCCATCAAATCCGGATAAGCCTCTAACGGGAATTGTTTAATGTCAGACCAGTCGGTTAAAATCATGACGGCGTCGGACCCTTTGACAGCTTCCTCGATCGTCTCTTTATATTCAACAGCTTGCGGGAGAACATGCTTTGCATGGCTAACTGCAATGGGATCGTAGGCTCTAATACGGGCGTCGAGCGCAGCGAGACGGTCTGCAATGACAATTGACGGCGCTTCCCTCATATCGTCCGTATTCGGTTTAAATGACAGGCCTAAAAGGGCAATCGTTTTTCCCGTCACCCCGCCGAGCCTGTTCAGCGCTTTATCAACCAGCATCGCCTGCTGATTGTTGTTGACTTTGATAACCGATTTCAGCAGTTCAAAATCATGCTCGACATTGCCGGCAATTTGCACGAGGGCGTTTGTGTCCTTTGGAAAACAAGAACCGCCGTAGCCAATGCCCGCTTTTAAAAACTGGCTCCCGATCCGCTTATCCTGTCCCATCCCGTAGGCGACCGCTTCGATATCGGCGCCGACCTTTTCACATATATTCGAAATTTCGTTTATAAAACTGATCTTAGTGGCCAGAAAAGCATTTGAGGCATATTTGATCATCTCAGCGCTTCTGATATCCGTTTTGTAAATCGGGATTTGAAACGGACGGAAGAGCTCCTCAAGCGTATCGGCTGTTTTCTTATCGGCTGTTCCGATCACGATCCTGTCTCCATGAAACGTGTCAAAGATCGCCGACCCCTCACGCAAAAATTCCGGATTGGATGCGACCGATATACTGATAGGCTCAGCTAGATGTTCAGTGATCAGTCCATTAATCAAATCGTTTGTCCCGACGGGCACTGTGCTTTTCGTTACCACAATGGCATCTCGTTTGACATGCTGTGCGATGCGTTTGGCCGCATCTGTAATTTGCTCCAGATTGGCGTGTCCGTCGCTTTTCTGCGGAGTGCCGACCGCTATAAAAATGATATCTGCCTGTTCCAAGCCTTTCTCATAGCTCGTTTCAAAGTTCAGCCGTCCATCAGCTGTATTTTTTCTCATCAGCTCTTCAAGACCAGGTTCAAATATGGGGGAAATGCCCTTTCTCATTTCATCAATCTTGTGAGCGTCAATATCAATGCAGGTTACATGATGTCCAATCTCAGAAAGAGAAACACCTGTCACAAGACCGACATAGCCTGTTCCGATGACTGTAATATTCATTGTTTCCCTCCAACAGTTAAATTGCTGCTTTGCAGCTTCCGTAATATCGTATGAGAACATCCTATCATGAATGCGAATGATCTCCCGCATAGCCTGTCGGGTACAGCCTGTACAGATTTCTGAAATGTGATTCAATCATACAATACACTATTATATCGCTCTCAAAAAGAAAGTGGTGAAATGAGAATCGGCTGTTAAAAGAGACCAAACAATTTTCTTCTTTTGACCGGCTGCGGAGGCTGTCTGAAGATGGTCTGGTTCCGCAGGAGAAGCTCCGCATTTTCCGTCAGCATGTAAGGGAAGTCCGGGCCGAATTCTTTCTGTAAAACATAAAGGGCCTCTTGAGTGTGAAAATTTCTCGTTTTCACATTATGGGCATCTGAGGCTACGAAATGGATCAAATTGGCTTCAACTAGCCGGAGAGAAAATGCTTTCAGCTGCTTGCCGAAGGTCCCCGCAAGACTTCCTGAAGTCATCTGAGATGCTGCTCCTTTTTCCACAAGATGATACAGCAAGGAGGGGTTTTCGCGAATTTCCCTGTTGCGTTCAGGATGGGCGATAACCGGAATATATCCTTTCAGCTGCAAATCATAAAAAAGCTGCTCCGCATATCGAGGAACGTGATCAAACGGAAACTCAATCAAGATGTATTTTGTGTCATTCAGCGAAAGAAGCTGGCGTTTCGCAAGGTCTTGTTCCACATCGCCGTAGATTCTGATTTCCTGTCCCGGAAGCACATGTAAAGGGATGTCTTCTTTGATTAAACGTTTGTTTAACTGATCTGCTGCTTCTTTGACTGCGGCCGGCTCATTTTCATACACACCGTTTTTATGATGAGGTGTCGCAATGATCGTCCGGATTCCCTGACGAACAGCGGCCTTTGCCATTTCTATGCTGTCAGCTGAATCACCTGCCCCGTCATCCATTGCCGAAAGAATGTGACAGTGAATATCGATCATGTCCTAGCCCCCTTTTTCACAAAAATAAATAACGGGCACGATGCACGTTATTTATTTTGCATGAAATTGTCTTTGTTTCCGTAATAACCGTATTCAGAGTGCTTTGAAAGCTTTTTGCCGTTCATGATCGCTCCAAGGAGCTTGCTATTGCACGATTCAAGTGCTTCTTTCGCTTTTGCGGCTTGTTCTTTTTCTGTTTTTCCGCTTGAAATAACCAGAACAGAACCGTCTGCCACGTTGCCTAAAATCTGTGCGTCTGCTACGGCAAGAATAGGCGGCGTATCAAAAATCACCATATCATATGCCACACTCGCTTCGTCAGCAAGCTCCTTCATCCACTTCGAGGAGAGAAGCTCGGCCGGGTTTGGCGGGATCGGGCCGCTCGTCAGCACGTCAAGATGTTTTTCATTTGAGGCTTGCACAGCTTGCTCCATTGAGCTTTTCTTTAATAAAACAGATGTTAAGCCAACCGTGTTTTCAAGAAAAAAGGCCGTATGTACTGTTGGTTTCCGCAAATCAGCATCAATCAGGAGCACTTTTTTTCCCTGTTGGGCAAATACGACAGCCAAATTGGCGGCCGTTGTTGATTTCCCTTCCCCCGGACAAGCCGATGTGATCATAACTGATTTCATTTGCCGGTCCACTGAAGCAAATTCGATATTCGTGCGAATCGTCCGATATTGTTCAGAGTTCAAGGATTTCGGTTCTGTCATTGCAATGACATTCCTGCGCATCCAAGAGCCTCTGCTTTTTCTAAGCGCCAAAATGTCCACTCCCCGCTTTTTCAGATTGGAAACCCTGTATGGCCTTTGCTGTTTTCTGCTCATTCGCAATGGTGGAAACCGTCCCTAAAACAGGTATGTCCAGCAGGGATTCGAGCTGCTCTTCCGATTTGATCGTATTATCCAAATGCTCAAGCAGGAAGGCCAGTCCGATGCTTCCCGCCAATCCGGCCGCAAACGCGATGGCGATGTTTAGAAGCGGCTTTGGCGATACAGGCGACGGATGTTCTGATACCTCGGCTTTTGACAAAATGCTGACATTATCAACATTCATAATGGATGTGATTTTGTCTTGAAAAACAGATGCTATAGTATTGGCAATATGAGCCGCTGTTTCCGCGTTTTCATCCCTGACCGATATGTTGACCACTTGGGAGTCCTGTTCGCTGGATACGGTAATTTTGTCATTCAGTTCTTGGGATGTCATCGACAGGCCCATTTCTTTAATGACTTCATCTAAGATGGCAGGGCTCTTAATGATGACATTGTACGTATTGATTAACTGAAGGTTGGTTTGAACATCGTTAAATTGGACTTCTTTTCGGTCGTTTTTCGATTGATTGACTAGAATCTGAGTTGAATTTTCATAGATGGGTGTAAGTGCGAAGAAACTAATGAGTCCGCCTGCAGCAGTGGCAGCTGCGGTTACAATCATAATCAAAAGTATGCGTTTTGTTAACGTTGATAATATCTCTTTTAAGCTAGTAGATTCTCCCATGATACCTCCAAATCTCTTATAACATCCTTTTCCATCTACGATTATACAACGTTGAAACCGCATTTCTAAAGCTTTTCACGTGACATAATTCGACATTATTTTACAAAACGTTATGTTCCTTCATTTTATGTAAGCGCTTCACCAACTGTCTTGACACTGCTGCCTCTTTTTCTCTTATTCAGGCAGTCACGTCATCTCGCATAAAAAAATCCCGCAAAAGGCGTGCGGGATTTTTATGTTGCATATCCATTTTTAATATGAGAAATCAAATTTTCAAGCATTTCCTTCGTCGTCATTTCAGATGACTGCTCACCAATTTCATGTGCATGCATCAAAATTTTCAGAAATTCTTCTTGATTCAATTTCTTTTCACTCATCTTTTTTTTTCCTTTCAGCTTCCATAAGTTGAAAACACGATTATTATATGATGCCGGTTATCAATTTGCAATCTCTAATACATCATTCGACACATCCCATTTTTTATGTCCTTTTTTAGGAAAAACTTTTTAAGGCCGATGTGTTGCGATATAATAGAGAAATTGGATCTTTTTATTACGTGACTCGGTTAGGAGCGATAATCATGCTTCAGAATATGATTTCCAAAGACGATGTGCTGGCATCTGCTGAACAGTTAAAGGAACTTCTTCCTTACAATGAGGAAAATGTTCAGCTGATCAAAAAAGCCCTTATTTTATATCGGCAGGATTCAGTCTATCGTTTACAAGCAGTGAGTCCGACGGAAATTACGGCTTACGTGCAGGATGTTGTGCCTGTGCGGGTCACATTGAACTTGTTTGTCATAGTCAAAAGCGGCTGTTCATGTCCGTCCGGAAGAATCTGCCGCCATATGCTGGCTGTGTTTTTATATGTATATGCAATGTTCGAGCGAGTGGGTACTTTTACAGAGTATTGGCTGGAGAGGGAAAAGCTTGAGGAAAGCAAGGAGCTCGTCCGCCGCCAGTTTCAGGAAAAGGTGCTGCCGAATGAAGAATCGCTTTCAAGCTGGCTCACTTTTTTTGATTCAGAGTTTTCTCTCTGGCAGGCACGCACGCCAGAAGGCAGCCAAAACATGCAGGGCCTCTATTACGGCTACCTGTCCGCATTAAAAAAACATGCGCCGAACAAACCGGAGCTGAAAAGCCTGTATCAGATTCATTCTGCGATTGCGGTTTGGCTTCGCATCTTCACATTGATCGAAGCAGGCAAGCTGAACCCCGAACAAGATTTTTATTCCCTCAATCCGTACGTTGAACAGCTGATGGATACAATCTACAGCTCTATTGATAAATTAAAAACGTACGCACTGTCTTTTGCGCTCGATCCATTTTTGGATAAAACACCGGATGTTATCCGGCATTTGCTGTTGAAAGAAGAAATTTTCCAATATGAACGCATCCGTGTCTTTGGTGAAATTTGGAGTGCGCTGCTTTCGCGTCCAAAATGGGTGACACGCGAACAGGAGATATTGAAAAATGAAGCAGGACGGCGTTTTTCTCCTGAATTGCAATTCGGGCGCCTGCATTTGGAGTTCCTGCAAAAGAATGATGACGTGATTTTTGCGGAAGTTGATCAATTCCCGCCGGAAGCGCTCCCTTATACGTTCCAATGGCTGAGTGAAATGACTGCCAAGAAGGACTGGAAACGGCTTAAAACATGGTACCAGCAAATTGAACCGATTGCGATGGGTTATACGAAGCTGGATAAGCCGTTTAAAGAGATTCGCGATGTGATCGGCGAGCTGTTCCTTCTGCTGAATGCCTATGTGAAGCAAACCAATGATCAAGCGCTGTTTGAACGCTATGCCGCGGGCTGTCTGCCGTATACGTTCACAGAATACAGCCATCATTTATATGAAAAAAAACGCTATGCCGAGTGGATTGAAATTCACAGCCTTGTCGGCTTTTCCATCAATGAAATGGATAAAATCATGCTGAAGGAAATTGGAGCGAGCGACCCAGAGGCGCTTATACCCGCTTACCATAGAGAAGTGTCCTTTTTTATCGATCAGAAGAACCGCAGCTCGTACAAGGAAGCCGCACGGTATTTGAAAAAACTGCGCACCCTGTACAGAAAAGCGAAGAAGCTGAAGGTGTGGGAGCGGTATATTCAGCAGCTGAGCTCACATTACAAGCGCCTGCGCGCGCTTCAAGAAGAACTGCAGAAAGGAAAGTTGATTGATGGCGAGTCTTAAAGAAATTCTCATCCACGTCGAACAAATGGAAGATGGATCATTTACGCTCTCGGCCTTTGATGAGAATGAGCAGCCTCTTCCCTACACCCATATGAAAAAGCATTTGTTCCAATGGCATGAATCCTCATTTTATGGAACCTTTCTTGAGGATGTCAGCTTCATCGGGACGACTGCTGTTCTGCTATCTCCATGGATGACTGTAGAGCTTCTCGGCAAAAACTCGTTCAACTCATTCAGCTCCGTGCAGCTTACAAAAGAAACGGAGCCGCTGATCGAGGCGGCATCGACCATCTATGAATTTATCGCAGACGGCGATTTTATGCCTGACTATGAAGCATGGACAAACGGTGTTTTTCGCTGGAAGGACCGCGACAATATATTGGAAGGCTTTACTGCGGAATGGTTTTCCGCTGCCGTTCAGGATTACATCCAATATGACGATGACCTGCGGGAGAAATGGGAACACATCAAGGAGAAATCGCCTGCGGTTACGACATTCCGCGGCCATTTTCTTGATGAAGAGGATTTTTTGGAGGGGATTGGCTGGATTGACGATCAATCTCCATTTACAGTCGGCTTGCGCTTAAATGAACCGGACTTTGACGGAGACGATTGGAAAATCGAAATGTTTTTACGTGATAAAAAGAGCGGTGCTGTAGAATTTTTTGACGGGCTGAAGAGCCTCAAAAAATCGTGGCAGGCGTACAGCGATAAAATTGCGCGTGAGCAGGACCGCTTTCACAGAACGGTTCCGTGGCTGTCATTTGATTCAGGGACAACGCTGATCTCTGAGGAAGAAGCCTGGATCTTCCTATCAGAAGCAAGTGAGACGCTTGTCGATATGGGCGTTGAAATTCTGCTCCCATCCTGGTGGCAGATCGTCAGAGACAGCAACATGATGCTGAAGGCAAAAGTGTCGTCGGCCCCGCGCGGCGAGTCATTTGTCGGCATGAATGCGCTGCTTGATTTCAATTGGCGGTTTGCGACAAATGGAATTGAGCTGACCGAGGCTGAATTTAATGAGCTCGTCGCCAGCAACAGGCGCCTCGTTAATATACGGGGGCAATGGGTAAAAATCGATCCGCAGTTTATCAAACAGATGAAACGCCTGATGGAAAAAGCGGAATCGGAAGGACTCCACATGTCTGATATTCTGGCGCGCGAACTAATGGATCAGGGGGAAGGCGGGCTTGAGGATTCAGATCTGATTGATACATCCGCTTTTGCCGGTATTCAATTTGATCTGTCCAAACAGCTCAGGTCACTGATTCGAAAGCTCACTGCCGCAGAAAACCTGCCGGAGCACGAAGTCAGCCCTTCTTTCCAAGGGACACTCCGCCCTTATCAGAAATACGGCATGAACTGGCTGCTATTTCTGCGGGAAAGCGGTTTTGGCGCCTGTCTGGCTGACGATATGGGGCTTGGGAAAACGATTCAAATGATCGCCTATTTCCTGCACGTGAAGGAAAGCGGCCGGCAAAAAACGCCTCATTTGATTATCGCGCCGACATCCGTACTCGGCAACTGGCAGCGGGAGCTTCAAACCTTTGCCCCTGATCTGTCTGTCGCGCTCCATTATGGGCCGCGCCGTATAAAGGGTGATGATTTCGCCGCTCATTACGAAAACGCAGACGTGGTGCTCACTTCATACGGATTGTCTCATGCCGATTCGGAAGAGCTTTCTTCTGTGACCTGGAGCACGATTTGCCTTGATGAAGCGCAAAATATTAAAAACGCGCATACGAAGCAATCACGCGCAATCAGAAAGCTGAAGGGGCTTCATCATATCGCGCTGAGCGGCACGCCGATGGAAAACCGTCTGACTGAGCTGTGGTCCATTTTTGACTTCATGAATAAAGGCTACCTCGGCAGTTTGACAGGCTTCCACAAACGCTATGTGCTGCCGATTGAAAAAGACCGGGACGAAAAGAGAATCGGACAGCTTCAGCAGTTAATCCGGCCATTCCTTCTCCGACGGACGAAACGTGATGAAGAGGTCGCGCTTAATCTTCCTGAAAAGCTGGAAGAAAAAGAGTTTATTCCGCTGTCAGCCGAACAGGCATCACTTTATGAGCAGCTTGTCAAAGACACGTTTGACCATATGACATCACTGACCGGCATGCAGCGAAAAGCGCTGATCCTCAGCATGCTCGGACGGCTTAAGCAAATATGCGATCATCCCGCGCTCTATTTAAAGGAAGAGCAAACCGAGCTGCTGGCTGGCAGATCAGTCAAGCTCGAAAAATTGCTGGAATTGATGACAGCGATCCGCGCCCAAAACGAAAGCTGCCTGATTTTCACGCAATACATTCAGATGGGGAACATGATGAAGCGGCTGCTTGAAAAAACGTTCGGGGAACCTGTGCAATTTTTAAACGGGAGTCTCTCCAAGCAGGAGCGGGATACACTCGTTGAGAAATTCCAGAGGAAAGAATATCCGACACTGATACTTTCACTCAAAGCTGGAGGCACGGGACTTAATTTGACCGCCGCCAATCACGTCATCCATTATGACAGATGGTGGAACCCAGCGGTTGAAAATCAAGCGACTGACCGTGCATACCGCATAGGCCAAGAGCGCTTTGTCCACGTTCATAAAATGATTACGACTGGAACAATCGAAGAAAAAATTGATGCCATGCTCGAATCGAAGCAAACCCTGAACGATCAAATTATCCAAAGTGAAAACTGGATTACCGAGCTTTCCACACAGGAGCTCGAAGAACTGTTTACATTAAGCGCAACAGCGCAATGATCATGACTAAAAAAGCTGGCTCTATAGAGCCAGCTTTTTTCCGTTCATAGCCGTCACGCCGAATTTCCAAGAATCCGTTACGCCGGTTATCAACAAGGATGCACTTTTGGTGCAGCACCTATACCTATAGCAAATGCTTAATCATATGTGCAACACCATGTTCGTCATTGGTCAAGGTGACAGCGTCGGCTATCGCTTTAATATCTTTCCGGGCATTGCCCATCGCTACCCCTTTTCCCGCAGCCTCAAGCATCGATTTGTCATTTAAACTGTCACCTACAGCCGCGGTTTCCTCGAGCGGAATGCTCAGCCGTTCCGCAAGCCTCTTCAGCGCCTGCCCCTTGGAAGCTTTGCGAGAAGAAAGCTCAAAGTTGTGCTCAGCCGAACTGACAAGCGTCAAATCTTCAGCGTGCTCATATCTTTTCCAGCCTGCCTCAAGCTTTTCTTTAAAGAAAGAAAAGCCGAGAATATTATAAAAATCGATTGGCTGATCCGCTTCAAACAGCTCTTGAAAGGAATTAATGTAAGCAAAGCCCGATTGGCTGTATTGCACCTCGGCCGCCTGCATAAGAACAGAAAGATCTGCTTCCGGATTTGCGCTTCTGAATCGGTCCAGTTCAACGTCTAGAAGTTCTCTGCCGTTTTGCGGTGTATAAATGGCTGAACCTGAGAATACCTCGTAATAATAGTTTTCTGATTCAAGCCATGAGAGAATGTCATACGCCCTTTGCTTATCAATGGTTTCGTGATGATAAAGCCTGCCGTCGGGATCGTGAATGACGGCGCCGTTTGCGCTGATGACCCACGTTTTGATCCCCAGCGGTTCAAAAATTGACCTGACATCAAAATGAGCGCGCCCAGTTGACACCACTACTTCAATGCCGTCCCGCTGCGCCTGCCGCAGTGCGTTTTCATTTTCCAAGCTCACCTGATGCTTGCTGTTGAGTAAGGTTCCATCTAAGTCAATCGCAATTAATTTCATGTTTGTCAGCCCTTTCCTTCATCCTGCTCTGTCACGAGAAGCTCCACGCCGTTGCGGTCAAGCAAGTCACAAAATGCCTGATTCGGCAGTCTGTCTGTGATCAAGAGATCGATTTCACTCAGCTCCGCATACTGATAAAAACTGGTGCTGCCCAGCTTCGAATGGTCTGCAAGCGCGATTACCTGCTTTGCCTGCTGAATCATTTTCCGCTTCACCATCCCATCTTCTTCATGCGCAATGGTAATGCCGTGTTCGGAAATACCGACCACACCAATCACCGCTTTATCGACGTGGTAGCTTGAGAGCTTTTCAATCACAGAGGCGCCGTACAGAAAGCGGTGCTCCTTTTCCAGCTTGCCTCCCAGCAGATAAATTTCAATTCCTTCTTTATCGGACAGCACATCCGCAAGATTAATTGAGTTGGTGATTACGGTACAATCAACCGCTTGCAAATGCTTTGCACAGGCCTGAACGGTTGTCGAAGCATCTAAAATCACCCGGTCACCATCATGAATAAGCGATGCTGCAAGCCTGCCGATCTTGTTTTTTTCCTCTGATACTGTTTTCAAGCGGCCGGAATAGCTTTGAATTTTCTGATGAACAGTCGGCAAAATGGCGCCGCCTCTAGTGCGGATGATGACATTCTGTTCCTCCAGCTTTACTAGATCGCGTCTCGCTGTATCCCTTGACACTTTCAAGAGCGTACAGATTTGCTCTGTTGTAATTCGGTTATGCTGTTTTAAAAAATCCAAAATCGCTACTAATCTTTCTTCTTGATACACGCCCTCATTCCTTTTCTTAGCAATCATCTTTAAGTAATTATAAGTTTTTTATCGATTTTATTCAACACTATTAAGTGTTTTTAAGCGAAAATGCATCATATGAACCAATTTTTCCTAAATAAACAAAAAGAAAGAACCAGTCTGGTCGACTGGTCATTTTCGAGGGGATGATGCGGAGATCCGACTGAGTGAATGGATAGAAAACGGGAGGAGCGGGGGTTGTCAATCAGCAGCTTTTTCCCGGGGTTTAGGGTCCATAAAACGAACAGTGTCAGCCAATACTTCTGTTACATACACGTTAACCCCTTCTGCGTTTTCATAGCTTCTTGTCTGAATCCGTCCGCTTACGCCGACAAGAGAACCTTTTTGGCAATACAACGCGGTGTTTTCAGCTGTCTTTCTCCAAAGTGTGCAATTGACGTAATCAGCTTCGATTTCACCTGAAGCATTTTTGAAGCTGCGGTTCACCGCGAGCGTAACGTGGGCGACTGCCGCACCGGCGGAAGTATAGCGAAGCTCGGGATCTTTTGTAAGACGTCCGACAAGCATGACCTGATTGAACATGCGATTCCTCCTCTCCTTGCGGTTGTATGTATTGTAAATGATGCAACAAGAAAAGAAAAACGCTTAAAAATGGCTTTCAGCCTCTGTTTTTATCTTTCGTTTTCATTTTCCCTTCAGCTAAAAACATCTTTTGCTTTTTCCCTTTAAAGAAATATGTACTTTTTAAAAAACGGAAAAAGATTTGCTTCGTCAGCCAATTTTGCGTATTCATGCGCACATAGGAAGAACCATCCCACGCAAACCACTGAAAGCTCAACTTTTTTTCCGGCATTGACAGCTTGATTTTATACTGCTCCATGCCATCTTGTGTTTCGTATAAAAAACTTATCCTTCCTTTTTTGTTCAGATGGACCTCAAACACTTCCTTACGGCTTAACATATATGTTACTTCCTTTTGAATCAAATGGTTTTCAGAAGGAGCGCCGTCAATATAAATTTCCTTTAAACGAAATTGATTCATACCACATCTCTCCGTAATCCATAGTCAGTTACAGTATAATGAAAAAATAGAAATTATTAAATGTTTCACTCATACAAAATTCTTTAGCCCCAGCATTGCAGCATTTTTTCCTCGAAAACGTTTATGTTATAATGGAAGGCAAGAAATCTTTGGAAGTAATCGGGGTGAGAAGAAATGAAAACCTTTAAACTGGTTGACCTGAATGTGGAACGAGTGGACAAGGAAGAACAATCAATTGAACAGTTTCCTCTTATTGACGGACTGATTATCAATAAAGAAGACGGTGAAAATCACTGGCTGATTGAAGCGCTTGTACAGAAAGAACATCTTTCTTTTTTTGAACAGCTTCAAAACAGCCAATCTGAAGCCAAAGTATTTGTAACGATTACGAAAAAAAGCAATCGCCCCGCCCAGCTGACAGCAGCAGTGAAAAATATCGTCAAGCTGGAAGAAAGCATACAGGTTTTACTCTACGGACAAATGGTCACAAGAAAACAGCAGGGAACTGAGACCATACTCGAATCCCTTGTAAAAGAGGGCTATACAGGAACAAAACTTATTGAGGCATTTAAGCAAAAAATATAAAAAAGAAGCGAAAAAGCCGCCGTTCTAAAACGGCAGCTTTTTTTCACTCTTGCATAATTAATTGGTATGGCCAAAAGAATCAACCAATTCCCCTTTCACAACGAGGCGCCCTTCGGTTTTGACCGCCTTGTCACATGTGATTAACGTAATCTCCTTTTTGTTTGTCTCCTCAATTACTTCTGCATCCATTTCCGATATGATGTTTTTAGATGTCACAGAATAGATATAATCTTTTTTAAAATCCGTGATAACAATTTGGGCACCTGTTTTTACGTTTTCCAGAGGCCCGAACAGAAGACTCTTTTGCTTCAAATGATGGCCTGCCAACGGATAATTTCCCTCGCCCATTTTTTGATCCGGGCGCATTGTTGCCGCCCCTATCAATAGATTTTCGTTGGTTGTTCCTTTTACGATCGGAAGCTCCAGATCGACGCTTTTAATCGTTATCCGTCCAATAACCGCTTTTTGATCGTGTTCAAAGCCGGCCTTTATGGCATCCATCAACTCAGGCGGTTCGATTGAATCAAATTCAAATTCCGCTTCTCTCTCATTATTTTTTTTCAGCTGCTCTACAGTTAAGGCCGACTCACTTTGGCTTTTGCTAAGATAGGCTATGATTCCTCCTTTGATATAAGGAGAAGAGATCAGCAGCAGTCCTAAAAGAATGAACACCGTAATGATCATTTTTTTGTACATGCAAAAAACCCTTTCTTATGCTTCCTTCTAAAAATGCGCCTTGTCAGTTTCACTTTTAAAAAAGCACCTGATCGGTTCTTCATTGATCAGGTGCCTTCCTATTTATCCTTTTCTTTGCTTCTTTCTTGAGGCAACAGCTAAGCCTCCGCCTGCCATAAGCAGCAGGATGCCAATCATGGCCGTCAGCATGCTGTCTGTATCTCCGGTTTTTGGAAGAGTGTTGTCTGTGTTCGTCTGACCATCCGAGCTGCCAGCTGTACCATTGGTTTTCGAATGATCTCCATCATCTTTACCATTTCCGCCCGGTGTAGGTTTATCAGGATGATCATGTTTATCTGGCGTTGGTGTTTTCACTTTTTGATTAGAAACAACGATCTCAACAGCTTTTGACTGTCCTTTTTCAATTGTGAATTCAATCGGTGTTTCATCAAGTTTGTAACCTTCGGGAGCCTTTGTTTCAATCAACTGATAGCTTCCAGGGGCAAGGCCTTTTACAGTGAACTGCCCAGTTTGATCCGTTTTCCAGAGTTCAGAAAGCTCTTTTCCATATCCGTCAGTTTTTACAGGCTTGCCGCTTTCATCCAATAACTTGAATTCAGCGCCTTCCAAAATGGTATTTTTATTATCTTGATCCACTTTTTTCACATTTACGTCACCTGGTGCCAATATGTTTTCCGCGGTGATTTCGACTGTTTTTGTGTCTGTGTTTGTGATCTTGAACGATATAGGAGTTTGGTTCAACTCATAATCTTTAGGCGCTTTTGTTTCAACAAACTGATATTCGCCAGCTTTAAGGCCGTGCACCGTGATTTGTCCTTTGTCATCGGTAACCAAACCGGACTTCAGCACTTTGCCATTGGCATCTGCCAAATTGAACTCCGCGCCTTGCAGAACTTTATTTTTATCATGTTGATCCACTTTGGTGAGAACGACAAGGTTCTTTGTATTAACCGCTGTCACTTTCACTTGCTCAGGTTTGCCGCCATATTCTGCTTTAATGGTGAATGACACTGGTTTTTCGGATAAAAGATATCCATCTGGCGCCTGTTTTTCAACAAATTGATAGCTTCCCGGCGCTAACCCGTCAACTTCAATTTTACCGCCTTCTTTTGAGACTAGATCGTCTCTCACAGTGTTCCCATCGCTGTCCGTGATTTTGAATACCGCACCTGCTAAGCCTTTTCCATCTTGGTCTTCCTTCGTCAGCTGAACCGATCCTTGATAGTTCACGACGATCCCGGCATCTGCGGATTTTGGCGTTCCTGCGGCTGATTCAGAAATGATAAACTCTTTTTTCTCCGTGTTCAGCACATAACCGGCTGGCGCTTTCGTTTCCACAAAGGCGTAGCGTCCCGGCGCAAGACCCGAAGCCTTCACTTTTCCGTCTTTATCGGAAGTCAGCTCTTCTTGAACCGTATTTCCTTTTTCGTCGACAATGTTGAAAACTGCCCCTTCAAGCTTCTTGCCTTCAGCATTTTCCTTCGTCAACTCAACGGAGCCTTTATGGTTAATGGCTACCCCGGCATCTGTAGCTGCAGGCTTTCCTTCAAAGGAATCAGAGATCTCAAACTCCATTTTCTCTGTATTCAGCACATAGCCCGCTGGCGCTTTCGTTTCAACAAAAGCGTAGCGTCCCGGTGCAAGGCCTGAAGCTGCGACTTTCCCGTTTTTATCTGAGGTCAGTCCTTCTTGAACCGTATTGCCTTCGTTGTCGATAATTTTAAAGACGGCTCCTTCAAGCTTCTTGCCATCGGCATCTTCCTTCGTCAGCTCAACAGAGCCTTTATCGTTAACGACGATTCCGGCATCTGCGGCTTCAGGTTTTCCTGCTGCAGATTCTGAGATGATAAATTCTTTTTTCTTTGTATTCAGCACATAACCCGCTGGCGCTTTTGTTTCCACAAAGGCGTAGCGTCCCGGCGCAAGGCCCGAAGCCTCAATTTTACCGTCTTTATCTGAAGTCAGCTTCTCTTGAACGACCTTCCCATCTTGATCGACAATGTTGAATACTGCGCCTTCAAGTTTTTGGCCTTCAGCACTTTCCTTCGTCAGTGAGACTTTCCCTTGATAGTTGGTCATTTTCCCCAAATTAACATCAGAAACTTGATTCTTTTCATTCTTTGCGATTGAGAAGTGAATCGCTTTTGTATTTACGATAAAGCCTGCAGGAGCTTGTGTTTCTGTCAAGCGATAGTAGCCCGCCGGCAAACCGTTCATTTCTACTTTTCCGTTTTTATCCGATTTGATATCTGTTCGTATGAGAGTATAGGTGCCGTCATTTGACTTTTTCTCCAGCTTGAAAACAGCACCTGCCAAAGGGTTGTTTTGTTCGTCTTGTTTGATAAGCGTCACCTTGTTCTGTTGATTTACGACTTTGTACAGCGCTCCTGTCTTGGAGGAGTTGCTGTCTATTTTCACAGAGACTCCTTTTGCATAAGCATCACTGATGGTATATCCGTCAGGCGCTTTTACTTCTTTTAATACATAGGAACCATAGCGAATATTTCCAAATGCAAGCTTCCCGCCGGCATCCGTCGTGCCAGTGCGGAGGAGCTGTTTGGAGTCCTCAGACCATAACTGAAATTCTGCTCCTTCTAGAGCTTTATCGTCCTCTCCAGTCTTAAAAATCGTCAGGCTTCCTTTTTCTCCAGATCCGGAACCGTCACCGCTTGAAATAGCAACAAAGATCGAGCTGCTGTTTTCTTGAGTCTGCTCCTTCACATTAGTTCCTGAAATGGACACCTTATTTTTAACATGGCCGCTCGTGCCGGCTATGTTAATTAGAGACCGGTATTTAATCACATAGGCACGGTCAATTTGTTTATAGCTTCCTATAAATGTAAGGACAAATGATTGTTCACCTGTTGTATTGTCCGTTTTGATGTCTAACGTGTAATCCTTGTCTTTTTGAAGCTCAAGATCGCCCGCGGTCAGATTTCCGCTGCTGTCTTTGACCACTCCGTTTTCATCATATTTTGCTTGATATACTTTAAAAGAATCTGCATCTAAAATTTGATTTTCATCCGGCGTGTCTGTGACTTTTACATCATCCAGCGTTGATTGGCTGGAGTTGACATTGATGTTCCAATCGATGTAGTTTCCATTTTGTTTGCCGCCTTTGAAAACCAGGCTTCCTCCGTTCGTAACTGAAACAGAGCCCGTCAACGTACGGTCTGCATAGCCGTCATTATAGTAGGTTGCCTTGTTTGTGTACTGATTCTGATCAATGACCTGTCCTTTGAGTGATGTCTTAAACTCAATCAGATATGGTACAGAATCGCCTGTTTTAAGATGTACCGTCAGAGTGCGTTCATTATTCGCAGAAGGCTCTTCGACATCATACTTGGAAGGATCAAGCGCGTCTCCTTCTGTGATCGAGCCGTTTTTATTGATCGTATAACTCTTAACGACAACGGAACCCGGCACAAATTGCTGAGGATCTGTTATGGCATCTTTGATATAAGGATTTTTCGTCGGCTCGCCGTTATAGTTGACGCCGATTTTCCACGTAATTTCCTTTGAAACCGCGTTGTATGAACCGTTTTTAAACCCATTATTTGAAGTCTGGTGATTCGGCGTAAAACCGCTTGATACTTTATTCGTGCGCTCATTGCCGTTTTGATCAGTCCATGTCGCCTGAGCTGTATTCTTAACGATTTCGTTAGAATAATCGGCATTGAATGTTGTCGTATAAGTGATCTTAAATTGACTGTCTGTTTTTGCATAATCCCCGATCAATGCCAAAGTAAAGCCTTTATGATCCGGTTTTTTTGTTAACGTGTAGTCTTTGTCTTTCTGCAATGTTTTGTTGTTCGTTATGTCTTGAAGCTTGAACGATTCATCAAGCAGAACCATTCCGCCGCTTTCAAATTGATCATTCAAAGTCCAATTGTTCATCAAGTATTTATTTTTATTAACGGTAATCGTCCAATCAACCGTCTTCTTTTCATAATCTACGTTTGAATATCCTTTGATGAGATTCTGCTGAATGGCTATTCCGGAAGCTTCTTTTGAATCCCCTGTTCCGGTCACCACGCTATTGGTGTATGTTGTAGATTTATCAATGATCACTCCGCTGTTGACCTTTGTTTGATATGTGATTTTGTAAGCGCTGGTAATGGTTTTATTAAATTTGATTTCAAATCCGTTTCCATTATCGATCAGCGTGTAGTCTTCGCCTTCCTTTAAAGGCGTTCCCGCTTGCTCGCCGCCATTCTGTCCGAAGGTAATAGGAACAACCTTCAAGGAATCTTTTACAAGATGCAAATCGCCAGTTCCAAAAGAATCTTTAATGCTGGCCTTGGATTGGTCGATCTGTTTCTCACCGTAGTTGTATGCAAGAGCCCAGCTGAATGTTTGAGATTCTCCATCATAGCCTGTTGATGATTTCGCGATCATTTTTCCATATTTGGCTGCAACAGTGGCTTCTGCAGAAATGGGTTCCAGTTGATCTCCGCTGAATGCTGCCTTGTTCGTCAGCGTTATATTTCCGCCTTCACTCGGCTTCGCACTATTGTCAATGTCGGTTTCGTATATAAGGCGGTAGGCTGAATCAATTGTTCCGTCAAATGTGACATTTCCTTTTGAATCAACACTGTAGCCGGAAGAAACTTCATTTCCTCTGCTGACAGAACCATCAATGTTCACATTGAGTTCATACACTTTAACTGAACGGTAGATTACGCCATCTGGAAGGCTCTCCGTGAGTTTGGCATTTTTGACTTGATCCAACTTTTTATTGACATCGACCGTCCATGTTACTTTACCAGGGTTGATGCCTTTATCCAGCACACCTGATTTATCAATGGTTTTACTCACATTGGGTTTAAAATAAACTGTTGTTTCAGGCGTATCGGCATTCACAGGGAATGGAATCTTTTGTGTGGTCGAACCCGTAATTTTTTTCTCGTTGAACTGCGTATTGATAACCAAAGTACCTTTGACATGAGAACTTTCTTTTATCTCGCTGTTAAATGTCATCACCACATGTCCGTTCGTATCAATAGAAAATGTCCCGAAGGTGGTGTCTCCGGCGCTTAACGGCAGGTTCACAATGTCATTATGCATAATAAATTCTTTAGGCAAATCAAATTCATATTTATCGCCGGCATTGATTGTTTTTCCTAAATCGTCAGGAATGGCCCAATCAATTGAAATTTTCACCGGAGAATTCGTATTGGCGCGATTGCCCTTGTCATATGGCTCTCCGTTTTCGTCCGTCAATGTCACGCCAGTTAAAATATTTTGCGTGATTTGTTTTTCTTCAGTTTGCAAGCTTTTGAAAGCTGATTGACTTGAGGATGACACTTTTTTTGAGTCATCACTCTTAGAGGATTCGCCGCTCTTAGAGTCCGCTGACGGCTGTTGTTCTTCCTCTTTTTGCTCCTTGCTGGCTGAAGGTGCAGATTTGTCATCTGCTCCTTTCTGATCACCCGCAGTATCAGAAGAGTCGTTTTTTGGCTCTTCCTCCTCATCATCTGGTGTCTCCTCTTTCTTAACTGGGATGATCACCTGCTGGGTTTTGCCTCCCCCTAGCTGAAAAAGAGCTGCTGCTGTATGTTCATCGTCTTTTACATCTGCAGTAAACTTAGCTGGCAGTGTAATGGTCCCCTTGGCATCAGGAGAATCCGCGGATGCAGTTGTTAATTTTACCGTCATGGTGCTGCTGCCCGCCGGCACTTGATAGCTGCCGATGACCTGATCAGCAGATTTGATCTCACCTTCTGCACCTTTATCAAATGTAAAGCTTTTAGGTATCTCCACATTGATATCCTGTTCGCTATCTGCTTTTTTGTCTTTTTTCAATGACAATTCATATGTCAGTGTCACGTCGTCCCCCGGTGTTAGTGCCGGTTCGCTTCCTTTTGATCCGTCAACAATCCGGCCCTTGGCGTCCTTAACTGTTACCGAATCGAAGAATTGACTGTCACTTGGCGTTACACCTACAGCCTGCGCTGTAAGAGTATAGCTGGCGATCTGGCTGAAGAAGAAAAAGATGGCAAGGCTTATGATCATGACGATCCGCCCGCTTTTTTTCAGCCCTAAGGGAAAACTCCTCGTTCTCAACTTTTCATTCCTCCCTCTCCTATCTATTTTTCACTTGCCGATTGATCCGCGAGACCATAACATCATGTCTCATCCCCCACAATGAACTGCTAATACCGAATGTGCTCCAAAACTAAGATTTGCCATCCGAACCAAACTACATTGTATGAAATGGAACTATACAATTTCTGTACAACTCAAAAATCATGTATGATTGAAGTGAATTGGAGAGTTGAAGATTCAACCAGGAGACATATGGCAAGCTGACATGTACAAAAAAACCAGTGTGCATCGAAAGGTAATCGACACATACTGGTTTGAGAGTTTTTTAATTAATTTGATCCTTCATTTGTTTGTAACGCTGATATTCTTTTATCGCCTCTTCTACCTTCCCGTTTTTGTTAAATAGCTGCAGCTTGTATTGCATAATTTTATGATCGCAAGGCTCAATTTTCTCGGCTTGCAGGCAAACGTCCATCGCTTGATGATCGTTCATTTCCTGAATATGATAATCGATCAGTTCATAAGCCTTTCCAAGCCAAAGCTGGGAAAGACGCGCCTTTTCCGGTTCTGCCCAAAGATAGCCGTGCTCCATTAGATAATGATTTTGATAGGACATGAAAATATCCATGTGCAGATGTAATGTAGCTTCATTGAGCGGAGGCGCCCCTTTGAGTAATTTTTCCCATTCCACAACATCGATTTTTGCGTCTGAAAGCCGAAGAATATATCCAGTATCAGTCTTCTCGATTGTTTGGCTGAAAGGGATCTGGCTGAATAATTTTCGTATTTGATAAATGGTGGAGTAAAGCTGGGTGCTTGCTTTTGAAATATCATAATGAGGCCAAAAAAGATCGATCAGCATGTCTTTACTGACCACACGGCCGTGATTGTGAAGTAAAAATAAGTATATTTCACGTGCTTTCGACGTTCTCCACTTGACTGGAATGTTTGTTTTGACACCCTTTAAGATTTGATGAAACTGCAGGCTTCCAAAGCATTGGATCGAAAAATGCGCCTCGGTGTTTTCTGCATTTTGTCTGAGCATATGATTCGTTTTGATTCGTTCAACAGTAGTCTCAAGCCGCTTGTATACGACAGGCTTCAGCAAATAATCAATGGCATTCAGCTCAAACGCTTTGATAGCAAACTCATTATAAGCCGTGATGAAAACGACTTGGATGTTTTCATTCATCGATTGAATGGCCTCAGCAAGCTCAATGCCATTTACCCCCGGCATTTCAATATCAAGAAACACCGCATCTACAGCAGGAGTCTCAGGATGCTCCAAGGCTTCAACCGGATCTTGATACGCCATAATAGATTGAAAGGCGTTTGTTCGTTCAAGCATTTTCTTAAAATGAAGCAATGCCAAGTGCTCATCATCAACAATTAACGCTTTCACAAAACATCCCACCCTATATGTAAAATCGAGATATCAGTAAATAACTTCTATTATATCATGACAAATAACCCCTTTATCTGGATTCTTTTTCTTTCTATTGTAGTTTTTGAAATTTTGCACTTACAATATTTATAAAAAAATAGGAATTTAGAATGATCTGATCCTATTTGAATAAAGGAGCCATGATATGAAAGAGAAATTCATCTTTACTTCGATTATTTTCGGTTACGCTGCATTCTTTATGGTTTTCATTGCCATTGACCATTCTTCCGGGTCAACGCTTCCTGAGGCAAGGCATGGGGTCATGAACTTAGAGAATTGGGATTTTCAGAAGGATGGGAATGTACAGCTGAACGGAAAATGGGCATTGTATCCAAATCAGTTTCTGTCACCAAAAGAGATCGCTACAGCAAAAGGAAAAGATCCTCTCTTCGTTGATGTTCCCAGCAATGTAAAGCTGTCCCAACAAGGTATGAATGTAGATTACGGAACATATAAGCTAACCATAAGATCAAAGCAAGACCATCAGGTATTTGGGATCAGCACGTCGTTTATTTACAGCGCCAATCGCATCTATTTTAATGGACAACGCATTGGCCAAAGCGGAAGCCCTTCAGATAATCCTGATTTCGCGGCACAAAACCGCCCATATACGAGCTTTTTTACGCTTCACAAGGGTGACAATGAACTTGTCGTACAATTTTCGAACTTCGGAAAAACGCCGGGATGGGGAATCGCAAAGCCAATTACTTTTGGCACTCAGGACCAAATAGTGCGGGAAAACAAAATTTCCTTTCTTAATGATACAATCATGATTACAGCTTTTTTCATTACCGGATTATATTTTCTGGGCTTTTTCCTGCAAAGAAAAAAAGATAAACATTTGTTGTTTTTTTCTGTTATGTGTCTTCTGTTTTCGTTCATTATTCTGATGATCGGAAAAGAGCGGATTATATTTCTCCTTTATCCGTCAATTTCATTTTCATTGCTAAATTCATTGAGGGCCATCTCTACAGTGCTTGTCAGCATTGCGGTTTTTCTTTATCTCTATTTTGCTTACAGAGAGATTGTTTCAAAGCGTTTTATTCGCATAGCCACCGTTTCTTCGGGACTGGTCTTAGTCACAGATTTTTTAACCGTCGGTTTTATCGGCCATACCTCGTACATCTTACATTCTGTGCTAGCCGTCTCGACTCTGGTTTATATTACATATATTTTTACGATTGCTGCGATCCGCAAAATGGAAGGAAGCCTGTATCTGACCATCGCCTCTATATCAATGAGTGCTTTTGTCATTTTAACCACCATATCAGCTTATAGCGGCAAAACAGCCTTTTCCTTTAATTCGATTTATTCATTGCCAACAGTTATCGCTTTGCTGGCGATCGTTCTGCTAATGGCACAGCAATTCGCCGGGGCATTTCGTGAAAATGAAGTGCTCTCGTGGAAATTGCTCAAAAGTGACCGTTTAAAAGATGAATTTATCGCCAAAACATCACATGAATTCAAAACACCGCTGAACAGCATCATTAATATATGCCAGACCCTGCTGGCCGGCAAAAGAAAAAGAACAATAGAAGAAGAGAAGGAAAATATGCAGCTCGTCATCCGCATGGGCTACAGGCTGTCCAATCTCGTAAATGACATCTTGGATTTAGAAAAAATAAAGCAGGGCATGCTTCAAATCCATCCGGTTCCTGTTGATATTTATACTTTAGTTTGTTCGGAAATGAATTTCTACAATCTTTTATCGAGACATAAAAACTTGAATATGGTGAATCATATCCCGGACGATCTTCCTTTAGTGCTCGCGGATGAAAACCGCTTCCGCCAAATATTAACCAATTTAGTCGATAATGCAATCAAATATACAACAGAGGGCCAAATCACACTTTCTGCTTCAAGACTGAACGACAGCATGATCAAAGTGACAGTAATGGATACGGGAAGCGGCATTTCAGAAGCTGATCACCAAACCATCTTTGAGTCTTTTCAGCAAGCCGAAGCGAATAAAGACGATGGTGCCGGTCTTGGCCTTAGCATTGTCAAACAGCTGGTTCAGCTCCAAAACGGAGACATTTGGGTCGAATCGAAAGAGGGAAAAGGTTCGGCATTCCATTTCACATTGCCAATCGCCCAAAATGAATCTGTATCTGAAACAAAGAAACGTCTTCCTGAATTGCATTCCAGGAAAGATCTGTCGGATATCTCATTTAGCACACCTTATTACTCTGAGCGTATTGACGCTCCAACCATTCTGATAGTCGATGATAATATTGACAGTTTAAAAATTTTGAGTGATATGCTTGAAGGTGTGCCCTACAATGTGATTGCTGCGAAGAATGGAAAGGAAGCATTAGAAATCATCTCTTGCACGAAGCTTGATTTGGTTATTTTGGACTTGATGATGCCGGATATGACTGGTTTTGAAGTCTGTATGAAAATTCGCGAACGATTCAGCATGGTCGATCTCCCGGTTCTGATGATTACAGCAGCCATTATCGGCCATGACAAATACAAGGCGTTTCATGCCGGAGCGAATGACATTTTGCAAAAACCTTATCATTACTCTGAATTTATGGCGCGTATTCAAAACCTGATCATGATGAAACATACAGCAAATCAAGCGACAAGAATGGAAATGGCATTTCTCCAATCGCAAATCAAGCCTCATTTTCTTTATAATGTCTTAAACACGATTATTTCTCTCACGCATTTGGATATTGAAAAGGCCCGGGAGGTAACAGAGGAATTTACCAACTATTTGAGAATGAGTTTTGACTTTCAAAATACATCTGCCATCAGTTCCTTCAGACATGAGCTTTCGATTATCAATTCCTACCTTTCTATAGAAAAAACGCGATTCGGCAATCGGCTTGAGGTTCTTTTCGATATAGATGAAGACATCGACTTTATCCTTCCGCCTTTAATGATTCAGCCCTTGGTGGAAAATGCCGTTCTTCACGGTGTCAGCAAGAAAAGAGGCGGAGGATGGATCAAACTGACAGCTAAAAGACAAAGCAAAAATGAGTATTACATCAAAGTAGAGGATAACGGTGCCGGGATGACTCCGGAAAAACAAAAAGAGCTCTTATCAGCGGATTTCGATCGCAGCGTTGGATTAAAGAATATCAATCAGCGGCTGAAACATTTTTGCGGAAGCGAGTTGATGATCAGCAGCAATCCGGATGCAGGCACCTCAGTCTCAATGCTCATTCATCTCGCTGAAACAACGGAAAGCCCCGCGGGACTGAGGAGCACCTAAATGAAAATAGAGATAAAAAAAAGACGCCGTTTCTAACGGCATCTTTTTTATTCCGGCGACTTCGTTTGCTGCTTCAGCAGGTCTCTGATTTCTTTCAGCAGCTCCTCCTGCGCATCCGCAGCTTCCTCCGCCGCCTCTTCTTCTGCTGCTTCTTTTTTGCGCCTTAATCCATTCAAAGTCCGAATGACGATAAAAATGGAGAACGATATAATTAAGAAGTTCACAATCGTCTGTATAAAGCTGCCATACTTCACTACAGCGTCGCCAAACGTAAACGACAGGCCTGAGAAATCAAGCCCTCCCAGCAGCAAACCGACCAAAGGCATAATGATATCATTTACTAGAGATGTGACAATCTTGCCGAAAGCGCCGCCTATCACAACACCAATCGCTAGATCTACGATATTTCCCCGCATGGCAAAGGCTTTAAATTCATTCCACATACAATCACCTGCTTTTCTATTTTTGTAAAGAAAAAGACAAATGTGCCGCTGGCCATCTGCCTTTTTTCATTTATTCTCCGAGGGCAAAAGTCAGTTCAACTTCGCAAACGACTTCGCCATCAACTGTGGCAACGCCTTTTCCGCGCCCGATTGTGCCGCGGGCACGAATGATTTCAACCTCTAGGTGAAGCTGGTCACCAGGCTTGACTTGTTTTTTAAAGCGGCAGTTATCAATGCCTGCAAAAAAAGCCAGTCTGCCGCGGTTTTCTTCTTTAATCAGCATCGCAACAGCTCCAACTTGAGCAAGCGCTTCTACGATTAATACGCCGGGCATAACCGGATACTGAGGAAAATGTCCGTTAAAGAACTCTTCATTTGCGGTTACATTTTTATAGCCTTTCGCCCGTTTGCCTTCTTCAACTTCCGTAATCCGATCCACAAGCAAAAACGGATAACGGTGAGGAATAATTTCTTTAATTTGCTGAGTATCAAGCATTGTCTTGACATCTCCTTCATCTGCATTAGTATGTATAGCAATCATCAAAGATCCAATCTGTACATTTGAAAAGTATATTATGAATTAATCTCTTTTTCAACTGCACTAACTATGTAACCAACTGTCAATGAGAGCCGTCAAAAGTTATGATATGATAATTATAGATTTTACCAATAGCAAAGAGGTAGGAAAATGATTTCGAAGTTTATTGAAAAAAGAATGCTAAACATGTTAGACGAGTGGTATTCCGCAATGAGCAAACGCAAAATGAATCACGTTTGCACACTGAAAGAGAAAATTGACCAGCACCTTCCGAAGATCAAAAAGAACACAAAGCTTTGGATGCGTTATCAATTGTTTCAGGCCCGCCATCAGCTGCTTTTTGAAAACCAGAACGGACTCGATTCATTGTTCGATGACCTATATGGCCTGGAAGACAAAATGGATGATGAATTGAAGTACTATCTGTATTTTTTCTCTGGATTATATGAAATGGTAAAAACAGCTCCGAAACATGCAGTACATCATTTTAAAAAAGCTGAACAGTACCTGGCCGCCATTCAAAATACGTTTGAAGCCGCTGATTTATATTATCAAACCGCCGGCGCCTATTACTTGATGAAATCACCGCCGCTTTCCATCCAATACGTCAAAAAAGCATTACACATCTATTTGCACCAATTCGGCTATATCAAAAAGGTAATCACCTGTAAACTTTTGCTTGCCGTGAATTATATTGATCAAGAACGCTATGAAAAAGCTGAACAGCTTTTCAAAGAAATCATTAACAAAACCCAGCAACTACATGACGAAAACCTGCTATGCCACGCTTATTATAACCTTGGCTTTTTAAAAGCGACCGAGAAAAAAGACCAGGAGGCGCTTCTTTACTTTAAAAAAGTATTAAGGAATCAAGAATTTGAAACGAATTCTCCCGTCTCGTATCTGCACTGTGTGTACGAGTCTGTCAGAGCGCTGTTTAAAACAGGTAACATCACAGAAGCTAAAGCCGTCCTTCAAAAAGGAAAAGAATTATCTGAAAAGGTAGACATTCAAACCATTTATTTAAAATTAAAAACGCTTGAAGCACTCTACACCTCAGTGGAAGATCCCTATGAGCAGCTGCTCGAATATGTGATTGAATTAGAAAAAATCGAGGCCTGGGTGGATTTAGAAGTCCTGCTAGAAGATATTACGGAATACTACAAAAAAAAGGACGATTTCGAAAAAGCCGCTTTTTTTATCATGCGCGGCTGAGTGAAAACGCCCATTTTCTTATTATCTGACTGAATTGATTAAACCGAGCATTTGATCTCCCATTGTGATCGTTCTGCTGTTCAGCTGATATGAACGCTGGGACGTAATCAAATCTGTCATTTGTTCTGAAATATCGACATTGGACATCTCAAGTGAGCCCTGCTGCATGCCAATGTTTTGTCTATTTGCGCCATTCAGCTCTTCAAAAGCTGCCGCATTATCAATAGAGAAAAGGTTATTCCCTTCCGATTTCAGCTCTTGAGGGTTATTCACTTGGACAACCCCAAGGTTAAACCGCTGAACCGCATTTCCGTTAGAGGCGGTTAACGTGCCGTTCTTATTGATGGTGATATTCTTCATTGAACTGTCGATGTTCACTGTATTGCCTTTTTCATCAAGAACCGGATACCCATTTCCAGTAACGAGCTGAAGCTGGTTGGCATTATTGGCTGAAGGCGTTAAATATAATGCTCCGTCTCTCGTATACTGGCGGTTTCCATTTACATTCACCTGAAGATATTGGTATGGTGACGTAAACGCGATATCAAGATCACGATCCGTCTTCTGAACGCTTCCTTGATCAGAGACAAGGCGTGAATTCATCATCGCTCCGACGCCAAGGCGCAAGCCGGGCGGCGTTTTTCGGGCTTTTGCCACTTCCTCGTTTTTTTCATCAACCTGATCGAATTGCTGTCTGACAAGCTCAGAAAAATTCGTATCTTTTGCCTTATAGCCGGTTGTGTTGCTGTTTGAAAGGTTGCTGCTGATTGTGTCAATCTGCTGCTGCAGCTGGTTTAAGGTTGTTGATGCTGTTAGCATTGACCTGAGCATGGTTCATGTCCCCCGTTTTTTTCTTCCGTTATCTTAAATTTTTCCGATTTCATTCGCTGCTTTATCCATACTTTTATCGTAAGCCTGAATAACCTTCTGATTCGCCTCAAACGATCTGTACGCTTCAGTCATTTCTGTATAGGCGCTTGTCACATCCACGTTTGAAAGCTCTGAGATGCCTTGTTTTAATGAATAGGATACTTGATTATTTCCAGCTGCGCTTGGCAGATCATTGCCGTCCGCCGTGCTGTACAAATCGTTTCCGTCCCGTTTCAGATTGCGGACATCTTCTGCCATTCTGACATCAATCTGGCCGGCTGTCCGTCCGTTTGTTGTCACAGTACCGTTTTCAGACACAGTGAAATTCTCATTATCAACAGTAATTGGCTGGCCATCCGTCGATAAAACAGGGCGTCCGTTGATCGTCAGCTGATTATTCTCATTTAATGAAAATGTGCTGCTTTTTGAATAACGGATTCCATCCGCTGTTTGAACCGGATAAAAAAGAGCCGCGTTTTCATTGGTTTCCGCATTGATCGGAACTTGATTTTCGACCAATGCAATGTCTGTAGGCTGTTCTGTAGACTTCAGGCTCCCCTGTGTAAGGAGTGGCTTAAGCTCCTGCATGTACACTCCCGTATTCACGGAACCGATTTCCGTCCTCGATGTTCCGGCCGGAGATTTTGATTCAATTCTGCTGAGCAGCATCTCAGGGAACGCTCGCATCGAGCCTTGATCAGCTTTATATCCTGATGTATTTGCGTTTGCAATGTTATTTGAAAGCATTTCCGTTCTTCTTTGCTGGGCAATCATTGCGGATGTTGCTGTATATAATCCTTTTAACAAATTTCCCACCTCTAAAAATGGCATTTTTTCCAGTTGTCATATAGGAACGTTTGTTCTATAATGGAAATCAGTATTTTATCCTATTATCGTCATTTAATATCTTTTCGTGAAGGCTTTTCATAAAAAAACCTCATTCTTTTTCAGAATGAGGTTTGTGAAATCAGCTTAGTTTGCGTTTAGGAAGCTTGTCCATATTATCAAGCATGACACCTGTGCCGATGGCTACGCAATCCATTGGATTTTCAGCAACGAGGACCGGTACCCTCAGCTCTTCGGCAAGCAGCTGGTCAAGACCGTTTAAGAGCGCGCCTCCGCCGGTAATAATAACGCCGCGGTCAATGATATCAGCAGAAAGTTCAGGCGGTGTTCTTTCAAGCACTTGTTTCGCAGCCTGAACAATAACAGCGACAGATTCACGAAGGGCTTCTTCAACTTCTTTACTGTTGACTGTAATTGTTCTTGGAAGACCGGAAACCATGTCCCGTCCGCGAATGGAAATTTCCTCGTGACGTGCGTCTGGGAAAACCGTTGCGACTTTAATCTTAATATCCTCCGCAGTACGTTCGCCGATCAGCAGCTTGTACTCGCGTTTGATATAATTTAAGATTTCCATGTCAAACTTGTCCCCAGCCATTTTAATAGAAGAGGAGGTGACAATATCGCCCATTGAAATAACCGCGATATCCGTCGTACCGCCTCCGATGTCTACAACCATGTTACCGCTTGGCTGGAATATTTCCATACCCGCGCCGATAGCGGCAACTTTAGGTTCTTCTTCAAGGTATACATGTTTCCCGCCGCTTTTTTCTGCAGCTTCTTTGATTGCTTTTTGCTCAACAGATGTAATATTCGTCGGGCAGCAAATGAGCATGCGCGGCTTTGAAAACAGGCCTTTTACATTTAGCTTGTTAATAAAATGTTTCAGCATTGCTTCTGTTACTTCAAAGTCAGCAATAACTCCGTCTTTCAGCGGGCGAATCGCAACAATATTCCCAGGTGTACGTCCAACCATTCGTCTTGCCTCTTCGCCAACCGCCAGCACTTTGCCGCTGTTTTTATCAAGTGCAACTACGGAAGGTTCATTCAGAACAATTCCTTTACCTTTAACATGGATCAGTACATTTGCAGTACCGAGGTCAATACCAATATCCCTTGCAAACATCTATTTATATCCTCCTTGAAAATCTGTTTCACAGTAAATATCCACATTGTGCCCTAATTATATATATTATCATAAAATATAGAAAAAAAGTTGGAAGCACATTAAGTTCTTTACAAATTTTTGCGGATGTTTTATGAACGATTTCAAGAAGACAACGCCAGGCGATTACGATTGCTGAACAGGCTCTCCCTCAAGTATTTCATCTTTTTTATATTTGAGTTTTGTCGCTTCTCCTCCTCTTAAATGCCTGATGGATTTATGATAATCGAGTATTTCTTTCACTTCGTTTGCCAAGTCGGGGTTAATTTCAGGCAGACGCTCTGTTAAATCCTTGTGTACTGTACTTTTGGAAACACCAAATTCCTTCGCAATGACACGAACGGTTTTCTTTGTCTCCACGATGTACTTCCCTATCTTGATTGTTCGCTCTTTGATGTAATCGTGCACACCACTCGACCTCCCTAAAATGGATGTGAGAAGTGTGAAATGAGATCCGTATTCTGTAAAGAGTCATTCATTATGCCGCTTCTTTGTTGTATGGTTTTAAAAGTAAGTTTGTGAAATATGCCCACGATCCCTCACCTCAAACACTCTCTTTGTTAGGTTTGTAACAGTGTATTAGCATTCTTTTGGGAATATGCTAAAAACTCAATAAGGACAAGGGGTGAAACGAACTTTTTCAGTGTCAGCAAACTATTTCGCGTCACTAAATTTTCATCTTTACATCTATTCATTGCTCCTGTAGAATGAAATAAGCAATTAGTTACTTAGGTAAGTTTTTTAGAAGGAGACAGACATGACCTACGTCAACAGACACCTCATTCATCAAATCAACCAAAGCGCCCGCCTGATTGCCAAGAAAGCCAATGAACAGCTGGAGCCATTCGGCCTTTATTCATCTCAATGGTCAGTTTTATATTGTTTGCGTACGATCGGACCAATGACTCAAAAAGAGATTTGGTCCTATTTAAATGTGGAAGCGCCGACTGTCACACGGACGATCAAACGCCTGGAGGAGAACGGCTGGGTCCAGAGACGGCAAGGTGAAGACAAACGGGAAAAACTTGTTGTCCTCACCAAAGAAGCCGAGAAAAAATACGAAGAAATCAATGTGAAAATGCTGAAATTCGAGGAAGAGCTGCTTGCAGATTTCCGGGATGAAGATAAAGAAGCTTTTTCTCATTTATTCCGCATGTTTTTACAACAATGATAATAAGGAAGTGACATACATTTGAAAAAAGCGGATGCGATATGGACCAAGGATTTTATTATGGTCCTGCTTGTCAATTTATTTGTGTTTGTGTTCTTTTATACATTTTTAACTGTATTGCCGATCTATACGCTGCAAGAGCTTGGCGGCACAGAATCACAAGGCGGGCTTTTAATCAGCCTGTTCCTTCTGTCTGCGATCATTACTCGGCCATTCTCCGGGGCCATTATTGAGCGTTTCGGGAAGAAAAGAATGGCGATTATATCGATGGCGTTATTCGCCCTATCATCTTTTCTGTATATGCCGATTCATAACTTTTCCCTGCTGCTCGGATTGCGGTTCTTCCAAGGGATTTGGTTCAGCATTTTAACGACTGTCACAGGTGCAATTGCCGCTGATATTATTCCAGCCAAACGGCGCGGTGAAGGGCTTGGATACTTTGCCATGTCTATGAACCTCGCTATGGCGATCGGGCCTTTCCTTGGCCTGAATTTGATGAGGGTGGTCAGCTTCCCTGTATTCTTTACAGCCTTTGCGCTGTTTATGGTTGCGGGCTTACTTGTTTCGTTCTTAATAAAAGTGCCGCAAAGTAAAGACAGCGGCACGACTGTATTCCGTTTTGCGTTCTCGGATATGTTCGAAAAAGGCGCACTCAAAATTGCGACGGTCGGTTTGTTTATTTCTTTCTGTTATTCAACTGTTACATCATATCTGTCTGTATTCGCCAAATCAGTTGATCTTTCGGATATCAGCGGATATTTCTTTGTTTGCTTTGCGGTGACAATGATGATTGCACGTCCGTTCACAGGGAAACTGTTCGACAAAGTCGGACCTGGCATTGTCATTTACCCATCAATCCTGATTTTCTCTGTGGGACTCTGCATGCTGTCCTTCACACACAGCGGCTTGATGCTTCTGCTTTCAGGAGCGGTTATCGGGCTTGGATACGGATCAATCGTTCCATGTATGCAAACATTGGCGATCCAGAAATCTCCGGCTCACCGCTCAGGTTTTGCAACGGCAACGTTCTTTACCTTCTTTGACAGCGGAATTGCTGTAGGATCTTATGTATTCGGATTGTTTGTAGCATCTGCCGGCTTCTCTGCCATTTATTTATCAGCGGGTCTGTTCGTTTTAATTGCTCTGCTTCTCTACACGTGGAGCCAGAGAAAACCTGCTGAGGCTGAAGGAAAAGTGTCTATTGCAGAATAAATTTCAGGCTGCCGGGAAATCCCCGGCAGTCTTTTTTGCATATTAAAAACGGTGCCCTCTTAGAGAACGCCGCCAGCCTGAGGCAGCTATGGTGCACCCTTTTTTCATGTCATCATAATTGAGATTCTTCAACACTAAATTAGCTTGTTAGAAACATATGTACTTTGAGAGAAAACACTTCTGACTCCTTCGTATTACTTCATTTCAGAATCGTGACAATTTGATTTTAGTTCAAACCAAACCAAATCCTGTAAATTATTTTATAAGTAATAGAACCAATAAGTGAAACGGTGAGTATTGATTTATTTAAATTCCTTTTTATTACACAATAGTATTTAAGGCCCTTTTAATAGAGTATCATTCCTCTTATAATTAAGATGTATTACAAAATTTGGGAATGGAGATGATTCACATGAAATTGAGAAGGACAATTACTGGAGTTGCTTTATCTTTAGGATTGCTTTTACCTGTTTCTGGACAAGCTCTTGCTATAAATGATTCAACGGATGGGGATATGCGTACGAAGGCTACTTCAATTGTAGATTGTTCTATAACTCCATTTAAAGGCGCAAGTAATAGATTATGTATGTATTCAGATAATGGCGCTTTTGCAAATAGTTTTGATCGTTTTGGTACTACATTTTACTTTAAAGGCAAAGCTGGAAATTATGCATATTATGAAAGTGCAAGTAGATAAGACAACGGGGGCTTTTAGCCCCTCAAACTGAGAGAACATCTCGACAAGAGCGCAGCTTTGCAGCATGGGTTTCGCTACGGCCGATTGAGGGGAAAACAAAACGTAAGTGGCAAGTTCTTCTCCCATCTGCATGTCAGAACATGAAAAAGTTCATTCATCATACATACGCTAAAAATAAAAAAATTGTGGAAAAACATGAGTTTCTCTATAATCTGACGGCGCTCTCTTAGAGAACGCCGCTTATAGCAATTATTCAATGACTTTCCGCGCAGGTGAATCAGGATCTAGCGTAAAGTCATACGACTCTTCATCACGATACATCGGATCGGCATAAATGGATTGCTGATCGTTATTTGTTGCTTTTCGATACGACGAAAACGAATCATATTCTTTCTTTTTCCACATCCATATTCCGTCTTGATCCGCTTCCTTGTGGTACACGTTATGATTGACCGTATTTCCTTCATTTTCTGTAAAATCGTTTCCGATAAATAACCTGGAATCACCGGCCGTCAAGATATTCTTTTCAATAGTGTTGTTTTTCGTATCGTACTGCAGCAGCAGCTGTCCGCCGTAAAGTCCCTTTGTGTCATTCCGGTACATAATATTGCGGGCAATCAGAGAATTGCTGGTGCCGCCCCGCTTTTTGTCATATCCTCCGATTGAAATACCGGTGTACGCATTGTTGTACACTTTGTTATTTGTGATCTGAATGGCATTTGCATACTTTCCTTTGTGTTCAGATGTTGCTTCAATCCCAATATCGTTATCGTAAACTGTGTTGTTCTTAATCTCGATACCGTTTCCGCCATCGACATAAATCCCGCCCGCTGAGTAGTCGTCCCCATAGGCAGGATTGCCGTAAGTCGAGTTTTGATAAACCGTATTGTTTTCTACGACACCGTTTCGCACGTAATCGTTTTTATCCGCGGTTCCCTCATAACCGATAAGATCGATCCCGATGTTGTTATTGTTGCGGACCACATTGCCTGCAACAGTAAAGCCGTCGATATTACCGTTCAGCACAACTGCTTCACTCGCTCCAAGCGTCAGATTCTCAACTGTATTGTCCTCGATTCGGATGTCCTTCATGCTGCCAGTCCCATAAACTGCGATTCCGTGAGCATTTCCTTCATCCGCTGTTGTCTTAATACCCTGGATATGATTATCCTTAATGGCGATATGACTGCTGGACCCTGACACATAAATCCCCATAGCAGTTGCTTCCTCAGATGAAACAGAAAGATCTTGAATCGTTAAACCGCTGATGGCAATGTCATGTTTATCGTGAATGCGAATCAGCGGTGTTTCATATTCAGCGTTCGCAACGGATTCACCGGTAATCACGACGTTTTCATTTTCATAGTTTCGGAACGTGATAGGCTTTCCGTTCGTACCGCTGTGCTTCACATCAAGGATTTCATGATACGTGCCCTCCCGAATCATGACGGTTGTGCCGGCAGCAGCCTTCTCAGATGCGTGTGCCAATGTACGAAACGGTTTTTCTTTTGTTCCTTCATTTTGATCACTGCCATTTGGCGAAACATATAGGCAGTCTTCATCTCTTTCCTCATTCGCTTTTGTCTTATCAAACACGAAAGCAAGGATGCCCAGCGCTAAAACACCTGCCAAAAGAATAAAATACCTTTTTCTCATTTTCGATTCCCATTTCGTTTTAGAATAGATTTCTAAAACCATTATAAATGCTCTATTTATGGAAAACCATTTCAAAAATATGAAAATATACCGTTTATATAGATCTTATTCAGCCTGGCGGACCTGTGCAGGTTCAACCGTTTCAATCGCCGACGATGCAGGCGGGTGAATACGCATCAGAACAATGTAGAAAAGAAAGGAGATCAGCACACCTACAAACCAAGAAATATCGTATAAGCTTTTTAATGCAGGAACATACATGCCAATCAGCGAAATCAGCGCGCCTAACATTGTGGCTGCGAACGCACGGTAATTGTAGCCCTTCCAATACACATACCGTCCTGTTTCGGAATACAAGTCATCTACCGAGAGCTCACGTTTGCGAATGATAAAATAATCGGCCATCATCACGCCTGCCACCGGTCCAAGCATGCCGCCTATTAAGCCGAGAAACGCATACACGCTTGTCGCACTCTCCATCAGCTTCCACGGAACCGTAAATAAAGCGAGCAACGCTGTGATAAAGCTGCCGCGTTTGAAATTAATATATTTCGGCAGGGCATTCGCTATATCATAAGCGGGCGATACGATGTTCGCCGCCACGTTTACAGAGATCGTGGCGATGCAGAGCGTGATGACGGACAAGACGATGACATAAGGGTTATCAAACTGCGCCAAAATATCGACAACATCCCAAATCGGTTCTCCGAACGCGACCTGCGAGCCGGAGGTCACCGTAATACTGGCGAAAGCGAACAGCGCGAATGTTCCCGGCAAACCGTAAAATTGCCCTTTGATTTGCTCCTTTTGCGTTTCAGCAAACCGTGTAAAATCAGGTATATTTAAAATTAATGTCGCCCAGATGCCGATGATGCCGGTCACTCCGGCAGCAAACGGCCAGAATGTTTCTGAGAACGTATGGAACTTTCCTGGCTGAGAGTATATCGGTCCCAATCCTCCGGCAATATCGACGGCCCACCATACCATGCCGCCAAATACCAGATACACTAAAGGCCCTGCCCATACCTCAAAACGTTTAATTGACTCCATGCCGTGATGCAATACGAGTAAATGAACGGCCCAAAAGAATACAAAAGAAAGCAAACCAGACAAGTGAAGGCCGAGAATGTTCCACTCGCCGCCAATTTCACCCCAGCCCGGCCACATATTCAAAAGCAAAATGTTCAGTGCCGTGCTGCCCGCAAAGGTCTGGATGCCAAGCCACATGATGGCTGTAAACGCCCTCAGAAGAGCGGGGATATTTGCGCCGTATATCCCGTAAGAAGCCCGGATGATCACTGGAAACGGCAGCCCGTATTTTGTCCCCACATGGCCGTTTAAGGCAAGAGCGCAAAATAAGATAAGCGATGCCGTAATAATGATCGCCAGCACCTGCCAAGGAGAAAGGCCGATCGCGATTAATCCTCCCACCGTCGCGTATGTCGGTATATTATGTATACATCCCATCCAAATGGACGCAAAGTTCATTGCTCTCCATGTCCGTTTTTCCTGCCCCAAAGGCACCAGATCTTCATTGCTCAACCTGTTGGATTGCTGCTGACTCTCTTTTAATTTCATAGCCGGCTCCCCTTTCGATATTGTCTGCTTTCCATTTCATGTACAGTTTTCTGACATTCGATGTCACTTAATATAACTGAAGAATCAGACAATAACATTGGCTATGATGTACAATTTTCTTATTTGTATTTGAACAGCCTAAACAAGAAAAAGAGACAGACCCTCAGAGCCCGTCTCTTTATTAAGATGCAGTTTTCATTAATGCAGCAAATCTCACAGCCATTAATAGGCTTGCTCCGCCCGTGATGATCATAATGATTCCCATCATATCAAAATGGGCTGCCGTGATTTCTTTACCAAAAAGAATGCCAAGGATCACCGAAGACAAAATCGATCCTAGGTAACGGCAGGTTTGAAACAGTCCGGAAGTCGTTCCTACCATGTTGGAAGGACTCGTTTTCAGCATTGCTGCCTGAAGCGCGACATTTCCCAGTCCGTAGCCTATGCCCAAGAGCGATAGAATGAGGCCTTTCCCGATGGTCTCGACATTGATAAAAAAGATGGTTAAGAGCACAGCTCCAGCCGTCATCAAAAGCGCTCCAGCAAAGATTGGCTTGACAACACCTGATCGGTCGATCCATTTGCCCGTAACAGGTGACACAATGATGCTCATTCCAGACATAAACAGCATAAACAGGCCGCTCGTTTGAACAGAAAGATGCATTTCATCCTGAAAATAACTTGGCAGACCAAAAAATAAACAATAGAAGAAAACATTCAGCAAAATAAATTGAACATATACAGCTGACAGGTTTCGCTGTGTTTTAAACAGACGGACATCAATGAAGGGCTTATCCGTTTTCAGCTCGCGCCAGACAAACGCACAGAGCAGAAGCAAGCCAAGCACACCTTCAACCGCATGCGGCGACGTGCTGAACGACAGCAGGAAGGATAGGAGAAAAATGATTCCCCCGGCAAATAAAACAATTCCAAGAATGTCGAGCTGCGAAATAATCGTTTTGATTCCTGCCCCTTTTTTCTGATCTTTAGGGAACATATACAGGCCCAAAAAGAAGCTGAGGATAATAAACGGCAAATTAACGATAAAGATCGCCGGCCAGCCGCCCCACACAATCAAAAATCCGCCGACTGTCGGCCCCAGCGCCGTCATGGCGGACGCAAAGATCGAAAGTACAGCCAGGGCTGAAGCTTGGCGCTCATGAATATGATTCCGAATCAATCCGACACCTGACGGATAAATCGCACTGCTCCCCACCGATTGAAACAGCCGCATGACCAATAATGTCATAAATGTTGGCGCAAACGGCGCTCCGATGGCTGAAACCGCTACAAGAATAAGCCCGAATAAAAACAAGCGTTTCCGCCCAATTAAATCACCGAGCTTTCCCGTTACAGGCTGCGCTACGGCACTTGCCAGGTAAAACGAGGAAATCAGCCAGGAAACCGTTGTAAACGAGAGGTGAAACTCATGCTGGATGCTATGGAGCGCGAGAGAAATCATAGACGAGTTCAGCGGATTCAGCATTGTTCCAGAAGCCACCGCTGTTAAAAAAACAGCCCGGCTTTTTTTCGATAACATCATTTCACTTGTTCCAGAAATTCTTCCGTTGTCCGCGATTTACCGATTCTCGGGAAAATAAAGCGCAGTGTGGCTTCATGCTCTTCATCGCTAAACGTGGACATGGCATCTGTAATAAAAATCTGCTGATAGCCAAGCTGAAAGGCCTCGCGCGCTGTACTTTCCACCCCAATGTTCGTTGCAATGCCGCACAATACAATCGTATCAATGCCGCGGCGTCTCAGCTGCAAGTCTAAATCCGTGCCAAAAAACGCACCCCACTGCCGTTTTGTCACCGTGTAATCTCCATCCTGCACACCGATTTCCGGAACAAATTCGGCCCAGTCCGCCGGCATCTCCCCTGAACCTTCCTGCGCGGGCTCATCCGTTTGCGGCTTCAGAGCGTCGGCTCCATCGTGAAAGGCTACATTTACAAAGCTGATGAACCCGTTCTGTTTCCGAAATTCATCTACAAGCTTTTTCGCATTCGGGACAACCTGGCCGCTTTGATCAATCGGCACAATTCCCTTTTGTAAATCAATGATCACCAATGCTGTTTTTTGAAAATCAATGTTGAGTGTATTCATCAACGTCTCCTCCTGATACTGTTAGTGTTTCTCACATCGCATATTTTACTCTTCACACTGCCTAAGTTCTTTTTTGATGCTTGTGAAATTCTCAGAAGGAGCGTTTTCTCATGATTTTTCTTTTATGTAATAGTAACAAGTTGTGCATACGAACAAACCGGCAAGCACTGTAATCATAAGGGGCGTCATCACTTCATCACCTGCCTGCCGTCTATCGGTTCCTGCCTGAAAATGCCTATGAATTTGCGGCGATCCACCCAAAGCAGGATGAGACACATAACCATTAATATCGTGCTAAGATCCTGCACGCCAATATCAAAACAATAGTTAATCAAGACGATGTTCACTATAATGGGCATAAAAATAACTGCCCCTAATGCAGCCGTTCGCGGAATCAGTAATAAAACAGCTGCTAGGATTTCACCAAAACCTATAAACAATTCATAGACATGAGAATAACCGAAAAATGTCCACGCGATGGTAAACCCCTTCCCGGCAGCCGCCTCGATTTCAGGCGTCACCTCGCCAAACTGGCCAATCACCACTTTCGCCAAACCATACACAAAAAAATTAAAGGCTAAAAACAATCGGAACGTCGCGGGAATCGACTTACATATCGCTCTCCTCAACCTGCCGCCTTTATTCATCATACATCCCCCTCAGTGTATTATTTGATTTAGTACACTTAATACAGTATAGAGCTTTCTAATCAATGTCAATTCCCTTTTCCGCTCATATGAACAGCTTCTTTTATAGATATAAAGTCTTATATCATAAAAAATGCTGTTCTCCTTTCTTTCCATCCCTCGATAACATTCACTCAAAAACCATGTTAGGAAATCTTACATGAAAATGTTTTATCGTTCTTTTTTCTCTATAATGAAGAACTATAATAATTGCTTTTTATTCTGAAAGATACGGAGGAATGAGACATGCAAATGGGCGATACAGTTTTTATGTTCTTTTGCGCTTTACTCGTGTGGCTGATGACCCCGGGATTAGCGTTATTTTATGGAGGGATGGTAAAAAGCAAAAATGTGCTGAGCACTGCCATGCACAGTTTCTCTTCCATTGCCATCGTTTCCATCGTTTGGGTGCTGTTCGGATATACACTTGCCTTCGCACCAGGCAATTCCATCATCGGCGGACTGGAGTGGGCAGGCCTCAAAGGGGTCGGATTTGATCCGGGAGATTACAGCGATACCATTCCCCACTCGTTATTCATGATGTTCCAAATGACGTTCGCTGTCCTGACTACAGCGATTATTTCCGGGGCTTTCGCAGAGCGGATGCGATTCGGCGCTTTTCTTTTATTCTCGGTTTTATGGTCCTCCTTGGTTTACACACCCGTAGCGCATTGGGTATGGGGCGGCGGCTGGATCGGCCAGCTTGGGGCGCTCGATTTCGCCGGCGGCAACGTTGTTCATATTTCCTCCGGTGTGGCAGGACTTGTTCTTGCTATTGTGCTAGGCAAACGGAAAGATGGCACAGCGTCTTCTCCGCATAACCTTATTTACACCTTCTTAGGAGGAGCCTTGATTTGGTTCGGCTGGTTCGGCTTTAACGTCGGCAGCGCTTTGACCTTAGATGGCGTGGCCATGTATGCCTTCATCAACACAAACACCGCGGCAGCAGCCGGAATTGCCGGCTGGATCTTAGTTGAGTGGATCATTAACAAAAAACCGACAATGCTCGGAGCAGTATCCGGCGCGATTGCCGGGCTTGTCGCCATTACGCCGGCAGCCGGATTTGTCACACCGTTTTCTTCCATTATTATTGGCATCATCGGCGGGGCCGTCTGTTTCTGGGGTGTATTCTCGCTGAAAAAGAAATTCGGATACGATGACGCGCTTGACGCCTTTGGCCTGCACGGGATCGGCGGGACATGGGGCGGAATCGCGACAGGATTATTCGCAACAACCTCTGTTAACTCAGCGGGAGCAAATGGGTTATTCTACGGTGACGCAAGCTTAATCTGGAAACAAATTCTCGCGATAGCCGCCACTTATGTTTTTGTATTTATTGTCACTTTCGTTATTATTAAATTTGTAAGCCTCTTCCTTCCCCTTCGTGCAACCGAAGAAGAAGAATCACTTGGGCTTGACTTAACGATGCACGGGGAAAAAGCATATCAAGATTCTATGTGAGGAGTGACGTTATGAGCGGTCAAATGTTCAAGGTAGAGATTGTAACGCGTCCGGCAAATTTTGAAAAGCTGAAGCAGGAACTCGGAAAAATCGGTGTCACCTCTCTCACCTTCTCCAATGTTCACGGCTGCGGCCTTCAAAAAGCACATACGGAGCTCTATCGAGGGGTAAAAATAGAAAGCAATGTATACGAGCGTCTAAAAATTGAAATCGTGGTCAGCAAGGTGCCTGTTGATCAAGTGACTGAGATCGCTAAAAGGGTGCTGAAAACAGGATCGCCGGGTGACGGTAAAATATTTGTCTATGAAATCAGCAATACGATCAACATCCGCACAGGCGAAGAAGGACCTGAAGCACTTTAATGGTTTAGAAGAGATCCGAAATTCCGGGGTCTCTTTTTTTGTCCCCCATAAACACTGCTCCCTCTTCGAATTCTCTTCAAGCGTCATTCTTTCTGACAAACTCTTTTTGATTTGAAACTTTTTATGAGTATAATGAGTCTATTATTAAAAATGTAAAAGGTGATTATTTGAACTACGAAATTTTTAAAGCCATCCATGGTCTATCTCATCACAATTCCGTTCTCGATTCTATTATGGTCTTCATCACGGAATATGCCATTGTCGCCTATGCCCTTATCCTATTGGCGATCTGGCTGTTCGGGAACACACAAAGCAGAAAAAATGTACTTTACGCAGGCATCACAGGAATTGCAGGTCTTGTGATCAACTATTTGATTACACTTGTTTATTTCGAACCGCGCCCGTTCGTTGCGCATACTGTGCATACATTGATACCGCATGCTGCGGATGCTTCATTTCCAAGTGACCATACGACAGGTGCATTAGCGATTTCTATCGCGATGCTTTTCAGAAACCGTAAAATCGGCTGGCCGCTTGTCATTTTCGGGCTTTTGACAGGCTTTTCGAGAATTTGGGTGGGACATCACTATCCGGTAGATGTATTAGGCAGCCTCGTTGTCGCCATCATTATCGGGTTCCTATTCTTTAGATTTTCAGAACTGCTTCGCCCGTTCGTCGATTTGGTCGTGAGGATCTATGAAGCCATGATCAATAAACTGACGAAAAAACCAACCGATCAAAATTTCTAAAAAGACAAAAGCCGGCGTCTTTAACCAAGACAGCCGGCTTTAATATTTTTCATACATCTCTTGTTTTCTCCGCTTCGCCAACACATATAATCCATAAAACAATCCAATTCCAACAGCATCGATGAGCACATCTCGAATGCATCCATTCCTGCTGAAGAAGAGCTGAAGAACTTCTGTGAAAAAAGCAAACGCGAATGAGCCAACTGCTGCTGATCTTATGCTGCCCCGCTGTTTCCACAGCAAATAAGTCAGCACAAAGAAGGAAAACGCGTGCCCGATTTTTTGAATACACGCTTCAGGTACAGTAAGCTCAGTAAAATCCATAACGAAAAATTGAGACAGGTCAGGGTGCGGCTGAAAATGAAAAGCCACCGTTTGCGATACGACCATACCACTGAAGCTTTCCGTACAAACAGAAAGCAGGATAAAAAAGATCCAGCCTGCGAGCAATAGGCGGTTCATGACATAACCTCCTTTATAGTCTACGTGCTTATGTGTAACTACATAGACGATTAAATAAAGCAGAAAGTAACAAAAAAAACGCCCATCACACGGATAGACGTTTTCTAGATTAAGACTGTTCAGTGTCTTCTGTTGTGCTGCTTTCTTTAGAACCAGATTTGTCAGTTGAATCGTCCTTTTTCTCACCGGACTTTTCTTCTGTTCCTTTTTCAGTTGATCCATCCTTTTTTTCGGAAGATTGCTGAATGGATTCTTCTGTTTCTTGTGTGGCAGCTTTTTCTTCAGCAGCTGCTGCTTTTTCAATAGAAGAAACCGGCTTGTCCATAAAGTTTAACGGATTCATTGCGACTCCATCTTTACGGATTTCAAAGTGCACGTGGTTTCCGCTGTCTTCACTGTAAAGGTTCTTGCCAGATTTTCCGATCACTTGGTTTTGTTTTACTTTGTCACCTTGCTCAACACTTGCTTCAGAAAGGGATTGATACACAGTCGACAAACCGTCGGCATGTTCAACTTCCACAACATATCCCAGCACTGGATCTTTTTCAGCTTTGACAACCGTACCGCTCAGAGAAGCAGAAACATCGAAATCTTTTCCGTCTTTCTCAGCTAAGTCAATTCCTTTGCTTAGGCTGTACGTGTTATTATAGGTAACGAGTGCTGCTTCTTTCTCTTCTTTTGCGGCATCGGTTTCATAGAACTTTTTCACAACAGAAACGTTTTCAGAATCAACAACCGGCATTGCGACATTTTCCATTGACTTTCCTACTTCAACTGCATCGTCGTTGTTGTCATATGCAGAGTTTCCGCCGTTATCAGCTAACTGATCCTTTACCTCATCATTTGATACTGATTGATACCAAAGGACAGCTGTTAAAATGACGGCCGCACTGACTAAGTAAATTGCAGGGAACACCCAGCGTTTACGAAAAAACTGCTGAAGTTTTTTGACTTGAGAAGTTTTCTTTTCTTCCTCTCTCATTGTTTCATCACCTCAGCAACATTCTGAACACTTTTCTGAAAATATATACACCTATCCAAAAAAACTTTTTTTAGATGTAGTTTGCGCAGACTAATACGAAAATATGTCATTTTTTTGAGAGGAGTGCCAAATACGCATGAACATGACATTGCGTCTTGCTGAACATAAAGATCTGGAGGCTGTTGTTGCGATTTATAATTCAACGATTGCTTCTCGAATGGTAACAGCCGATACCGAACCGGTAACTCCTGAAGATCGGATGGAATGGTTTTTGGGACATACAGAGTCACGTCCGCTCTATGTTGCCGAGGACGAAAACGGAAACGTCGCTGCCTGGATCAGTTTTGAAACATTTTATGGAAGGCCGGCCTATAATAAAACAGCGGAGGTCAGCATATACATTGACGAAGCATGCCGCGGCAAAGGTGTTGGATCATTTTTGCTTCAGGAAGCGCTCCGCATTGCGCCGGATCTTGGCATCCGCTCACTTATGGCCTTCATTTTCGGACATAATAAACCAAGCCTGAAGCTGTTTGAGAAGCACGGGTTTGCAGAATGGGGACTATTCCCCGGCATCGCCGAAATGGACGGGAAAAGATACGATTTAAAAATTTTAGGGAGAGAGCTGTCATGATTAGTTTGGATAAAGATGAAAACGAAATGGAAAATCATAATGAGGAAAACAGCCCCGTTGAGCAGGAGACTGCGCCTGCGGAAAATGAGAGCCGCCAGCTGAGCGCCTCTGCTGTCAAGTCTCTATCCGCCATTGCCAAGTGGGGCAAAATTTCCGGCATCTTGTTCATTATTATGGGATCGCTTGTTACTCTGTCTGCTTTAATGACAGTGATTGGCGCCATTCCGGGCGTACTGCTCATTATTTCAGGCGTATTTTTAATGCGCTCGGCAAAAGCAGCCGCTGAAGCCGAAGGAAATTTAGCCGGCAGCGCTGGCGAAAGCATGCTTGAAAATTACGCGACATTTATTAAAATGCAGCTGTTTTACGCAGCATCCAGTATCGTCACCTGCCTGATCGGAATCATTGTAGCCATTTTCGTGCTGGTGATAATCGGCATTGCTGCTTTTGAAAATACCCCTTCGTATGATGATCCGGATTCTTACTATTATGAGGACGATCCGGTGTTTGAATAATGATGAAGCAGGACAGGGCATGAGTTCCGGATCAAATGGAACCATGCCTTTTTTATTTGTCGATTTCCGTAAAATTGTCAATCAAAGCAGGCTGGCGTAAACACCAAGTATTGAAGCAAGCATACAATCTATTAAAATGACTCGGTCTTTCAACTCGCAGGTTTGTCTCAATAAACATAAGGGAGTGGGACATTTGGAAAATAACAGCCCTTCGGAAAAAGTAAAAGTGATAGCTGAAATCGCAAACGCCCATCAAGGAAAAGAGGAGAACCTCAGAGCACTCATCAAGGCTGCCGCTGAAAGCGGAGCAGATGGTGTGAAATTTCAGTGGTTTAAATATGACTGTATTGCAACACCTTGTTTTTTTGCTTACGAGTCGTATATCGAGCTGTTTTTGAATGAAGACGTATGGAAAAATTGTGTCGCATATGGAAAAAGGCTTGGATTAGAAATATGGGTGGATATTTTCGATTCATGGGGAGCAGAGCTTTTTTCGCACCTGCAGCGTGACATTGATGGCATTAAGCTTCCAACAACCATCCTTCAATCCACGGAGATCATGAAAACGATAGGTATGACTGAGAAGCCTGTGCTCATCGGAGTTGGGGGGTGGTATGAAGAAGAGATCGATCAGTTGATGCCGCTAGTAAAACAACATATGGACAATCAGCTCATACTCATGCACGGATTCCAAGGATATCCGACAACATTAGAGGATATTAACCTAAAACGGGTTCAATATCTAAAAGAAAGATACCAGGTTCAAATTGGATTTGCAGATCACATTGACGCAGATCATCCGCTTGCAGCCGACCTTCCTGTCTATGCGTTTTTCTCAGGGGCCTCTGTTATTGAAAAACATATAACCCTAAACCGGGCAGCTAAAGGGTTTGATTATTATTCTTCACTAGAGCCAAACGAATTCAAACTAATGACGGAAAAGCTCAAGCAGGCCCAAATTGCAGCGGGGTCAACTGAAGTAAATGAATCTGAAAGAAAGTATTTGCATGATTCCACATTACGTGTGATTGCCAATCGGGATATAAAAAAAGGAGAAATAATAACACTGGAAAAAACGAGTTACAAAAGATGCGGAAATGAGAATGCACTGATGCCTTTACAAGCCGAAGACACTTTTCCTCAAGTCGCAACTGCTGATTTATCGTTAAACCAGCCAATTACACCCAACGATATTAAAGATCCAAGAATTACGATTGCGGTAATATGCCGGTTAAAATCGACCCGTTTGCCAAAAAAAGCACTGCTCCCGATTTATGGAATTCCTTCTGTCGAGCGCTGTTTAATCAATTGTCTGGCTGTCCCTTCTGTTGACGAAGTTGTGTTGGCAACATCTAATCTTCCTGATGACGATCCGCTTGAAGCTTTCACTCTAAATGGAAAGGTCAGAATCGTAAGAGGCTCCCCCGAAAATGTGGCAGAAAGAATGCTTGAAGCCGCGGCGTTAACAAAAGCCGATATCATTATCCGGGTGACCGGCGATTGTCCAGCGGTTTCACCTGAAGTGCTTCAATATTTAATTGAACAGCACTTGCAAAAAGGAGCAGATTATACACAGGAACTTTCAAGTTCAGCAGGAATTTCCGGGAATATTATTACAGTTGAAGCTCTTCAGCGGCTTGTGCAGCAGCCAAAACCGTTAACCCATACAGAATATCTTTCTTTTTATTTTGTAAACAATCCTTCCCTATTTACCATCAATCAAGTAAGCCTGCCGAAAGAACTCCATTATCCATCTTGGCGTTTAACCCTAGATGAACCTAAAGACTTAGAATTGTTTGAACAAATATATCAAAACCTGGATGTTAAAAACGAACCGCTCTATTTCAGCCGGATAAGAGATTATTTAACAGAAAACCGGCACATTTCAAAGATAAATCAAGATGTGTCGACCAAATGGATCGACCAGGCATCACTAGTAGAGGAAATCAATAAAGCAACGCTGTTACCCAAAAATAAATAACAACTCTTGTCCGTATTCCAAGTCATACAAAAAAAACACCCGATTGTAAAATCCAACAATCCGGGTGCAGCTTTTATTCATACATTTTCTTGCGTCTGTCTTCCTCAGTCAAAAATTCAACAAAACTCCGCATCGCAAACGGTTCTTCCTTTATCTGTCGTGCGTAGGAGTTTTTCCGTTCTTCTGAAAGGATGTCGCTCTTTTTGATCCTGTTCAGCATATAGATGTGAACCGTTTTTTGGATTTGTTTGTGCTGATAGCCTGCCTCTTTAAAAAACGCCAGCCCGAGCGCCGCCAAAAGAGCGAATATGCCCGCACTGATCAGGGATCCCCTGTCAGCTGAAGCGTGAAATAGAAAAGCAGCTAAATTAAAGAGAGAGAATGCAGCAAGCGGAATAGCAAGAAAACGGTAAATGACGGTTTTTTTCATGAAAGGCTGTACAGCCTTTTGAATTTTTTGCATTTCTGTTTTGATGAACCCCGGCATTTGTTCGACTCTGTAAAAGTTCATGTTATCCTCCCCCTTTATTTGTTGTTGCAAGGCTTCACGAACGTTATCATATGTGTTTATTTTAACGCAGGTGCAAGCCGGTTTTAAAGAAATCTGCCCGTATTTTTCACGAAGAATCTGGATCGCCGCTCTTTATTCTTTTAAAATGTGAGTGTTATAATTTGTAATGGGAATCAGATTACTGTTATTCATGGAATACTAATGGCAATCTTCTTGATAAATATGAATGAGCGGGGTTACAAAGTGAGTATTTCTTCCATCCTTTTATCACTTTTTTTCATTTTAAATATTCTTTTGGCGATCGTTGTCATCTTCAAAGAACGGCGCGATGCCAGCGCATCTTGGGCGTGGCTGCTTGTTCTTTTCTTTATTCCCGTTTTAGGCTTTATTTTATACCTATTATTCGGCCATAATCTTAGACGCAAGCATTTGTTTCAATGGGAAGACCGAAAAAAGATTGGAATCGAAAGGCTGCTGAAGCATCAGCTTGAAGATTTAGAAACTAAGCAATTCCAGTTCAACAACCGGGCAACGTTTGATAACAAAGATTTAATTTATATGCTGATTATGAATAACCATGCTGTGTTTACAGAGGATAATTCAGTTGACGTCATTACAGATGGACGGGATAAATTTCAGCGGCTGCTGAGTGACATTTCAAAGGCTAAGGATCATATCCATTTACAGTATTATATTTATAAAGGCGATGAATTAGGCAAAAAATTGCGGGACGCTCTCATCCAAAAGGCGAAAGAAGGTGTTCAGGTCAGAGTGCTTTATGATGAACTCGGGTCCAGAACGCTGAGAAAAAAGTTTTTTAAAGAGCTTCGCGAGGCTGGCGGGCATGTGGAGGTCTTTTTCCCGTCAAAGCTCAGGCCGATTAACCTGCGGCTGAATTACCGGAACCATCGAAAGCTTGTGATCATAGACGGTATGACCGGGTATGTCGGAGGCTTTAACGTCGGAGATGAGTATCTGGGGCTTAATCCGAAATTCGGTTATTGGCGGGATACGCATATCCGGCTGCAAGGAACGGCCGTGCACGCCATCCAAACACGATTCATCCTTGACTGGAACCAAGCTTCTCATCACCATACGCTGACATATATTCCAAATCACTTTCCTGATTACGGCCCAAAAGGCAACGTCGGGATGCAGATTGTCACAAGCGGCCCTGATTCGGAATGGGAACAAATTAAAAATGGCTACATCAAAATGATTTCAAACGCCAAGCGTTCCATTTTGATTCAAACACCTTATTTTATCCCAGATGCAAGCCTGTTGGATGCTTTAAGGATCGCTTGCCTTTCGGGCATTGACGTTAACATTATGATTCCGAACAAGCCTGATCATGCCTTTGTATACTGGGCAACACTTTCGTATATCGGCGATCTGCTGAAAGCCGGAGCCACTGTCTATATTTACGATAACGGCTTTATTCACGCGAAAACCATCGTGGTGGATGACGAAATCGCTTCAGTCGGCACAGCGAACATTGATGTCCGAAGCTTCAGGCTGAATTTTGAGGTTAATGCATTTATATACGATATCACCATTGCTAAAAAACTGGTTTCGACTTTTAAAGAAGATTTGCTAGTATCCAGAAAATTCACCTATGAGGAGTATCTGCAGCGCCCGTTGTGGATTCGAATAAAAGAATCCGTCTCGCGGCTGTTGTCGCCGATCTTATAAGATGCGCCAAAAAACCCGGCCTTTACGGCCGGGTTTTGTCTTGATGGTCACAGTAAATAATGATCGCCTCCCGCAAAAAAGCGGCAAGACCTTCTCCATATTGATCGATCGAATCAGTAAATCGCGCGTCAGTGATATACACTTCTCCAAGTCCCCTGAAAATGTCGAGTGTGCAATCGTAATGATATTGGCAAATATGATTGCGAAATGCCCCCACTGCGTCCTGAACCTCTGCATCATCGGGCCCATGTTTCATTCGTGCCGCAATTCGTCTGTAAATCGAATCGAATTCAGACATGATCGAGCGCCAATCATCTGCCGAGTAAGAAGACGTCTTTTTCTCTGTTTCTTCTGCGATTTCCTTTCCATACAGCTTTCTGACTTCATCAGCGTATGTCCGCTGGTGCTCTTCAATGTCTTTCATGCTTAATCCGGCAAATAAATCCCGCTTATTCATCGTTTCCCCTCCATCAACGGACAAAAGCGTCCTGTCTATTGTTTGAATCATTTCTTCCATTCTTTGTTTTTTCTTCATCAATATTTCCTTTTGCGACTGAAGCGCCGCTTTCCGGTCAAAATTCGGATGATCCAGCATCTCTTTAATTTCATCCAGACGAAACCCAATTTCCTTGAAAAATAAAATCTGCTGTAGTCGTTCCAGATCTGCATCACTGTACAATCGATACCCAGCATCAGTAAGCGCTGAAGGAATCAGAAGCTCAATATGGTCATAGTGATGAAGCGTCCGAATGCTGACGCCCGATATTTCCGCCACTTGTTTGACTTGATATTTCATACATAACACCTCCTCTTTTTTATCGTAAACAATCACGCAGCGTTAGGGTCAATCCCAAAAATGTTGTTTTCTATATACAAAACTTCTCACAAATAGTGTATAAAAGAAAAGTGAGTATTTTTTTGTAAAGGGGAGCTACTATACATGAATCCTGAAACAATAAACAAAACCCTCATCAGCATTTCAAAATGGGGAAAAGCTACAGGCATTTTATTTATTATTATGGGCGCAATTACCGCGCTTTCAGGCGCGTTCTTTTTTCTAATCGGTGCTGTGCCGGGCGTGCTTCAAATTATTTCCGGCATCTTTTTGATGAGGTCAGCTAGAGAAGCAGGCCAAATGGCTGAACACAATAGCGGACAGTCTGAAGACTTAATGCTGGAGAATTACGCAAAATTCGTAAAGATGCAAGGGATTTATTTGATCGTAAGCATTGCTGTATCCATTCTTGCGATCATCGCCTTCTTTATCTTTTTCATGCTTGGGATTGCTGACGGCATATTCAGCGATACGTACAGCACTTATTAATGAGAAAAACCCGGAGCTGGCTCCGGGTTTTTTATTATTCCGCTTCGCTTACCACTGTGAAGCGTTCATTTTTGTGTTCGGGATTTTCAAGCTCATCCAACACGGCAATCGCATAATCTGCATAGCTGATATAGCTGTCGCCTTTGGCATTTACGATGACATTGTCTTTCCCTTTTTGGTAAGAGCCAGTCCGTTTTCCTGCCGGATCAAAAAATGCCGCAGGACTGAGGAATGTCCAGGAAATAGAGTCTGTCTGCTGCAAGTCTTTCAGGTTCTCGCCTTGATTTGATGCAGTTGGCAAATATTCTTTCGGAAATTCCGGCGTATCCATTAAACGGGTTGTTTTGGCTTCATCAACAAACAGGCTTCCCGCTCCGCCAACAACAAGCAATCTTGTGTGCTTCGCGTCTTTTAAGATGCTGATGAGTGCTCTGCCTGCTTCTACATGAAGATGTTCCTGGCCAGGCGCTGCCCCAAAAGCATTTACGACCGCGTCAAAAGGCTTGATGTCTTCTGCAGTCAGTTCAAACACATCTTTCTCCAAAACCGCTACGTCCTGTTCCTGCACTTTTGAAGCATTTCGGACGATGGCAGTCACTTCATGGCCTCTTGTTTTCGCTTCTTTCAAAATCTCATTTCCTGCTTTTCCGCTTGCCCCGATAATTCCAATTTTCATTTTTCATTTCCTCCTTGTTTGTAACAATTTTAGTTACATGTTAGCGGTGAGAAGTCATCCCTTTTGTCTAAAAGAGATGATTCATAACATCTTTTAATGACTTGCTTGCCAGTTCATTTTCCATCGCTCTTTGGACACTTTCAAACGTTTCATCCAAGGCGTTCTGAATTTTTTTCCCTACCGGACATTTCGGGTTTGGGTTTTCATGAACCGCAAAGAGTTCTTCTTGCTTTTGGACAGCCCGGTACACTTCTAAAAGAGAAATATCAGCCGGATCTTTTCTGAGGCTTGCACCAGGCACACCTGCGCGTGAGGTGAGAATATCAGCTTTTTTCAGCAGGCTGATCATTCTTCGGACCACTACCGGATTCGTGTTGACACTGTCAGCAATGATTTCTGAAGATGTTTTTTCATCCATCGAGATGAGGGATAAAATATGAATGGCAACAGCAAGACGGCTGTTAATCATGTTTTTTCACCACCGTTGTAACTATAATAGTTACATTTAGTTCGTTTGTCAACATCTAATATACACTAAATACACGTGTTTTGTGCACCGTTTTTAGTCAATAGAACGGCCGGATGCACTCCGGCCGCGTCTTATCAGAATAAAAAATATCTTTGTCCAAGCGGAACATAATCGACAGGCTGGCAAGACAATTCCTCCCCATCAGCGAAGACCTGATAGGTTTTTGGATCAACCTCGATTTTCGGCAAAGCTGAGTTCAATTTCATATCCAGCTTGCTCAGCTTTCTGATATTTTTGACAGGAGAAATTCTTTTTTGCAACCCTAACCTTTCCGCCACACCCCGCTCTATGCTTGCCTGTGACATGAATGTAATCGAGGTTGAGTTGTTGGCTTTTCCGTAAGACGCATACATTTGGCGCATGAAAACCGGTTCAGGAGTCGGGATGGAAGCGTTCGGATCTCCCATTTGCGCACGTGCAATCATGCCGCCCTTTAAGACCAATTCCGGTTTTACACCGAAAAATACCGGGTCCCACAGAACGAGATCGGCAAGCTTCCCTTTTTCTACCGAGCCGACTTCATGGCTGAGCCCGTGCGTAATTGCCGGATTTATCGTGTATTTGGCAATGTACCGTTTTGCGCGCACATTGTCGTTTCCGTTTTCGCCGGCAAGAGCGCCTCGCTGCTTTTTCATTTTATCGGCTACCTGCCACGTTCGGATGATCACTTCACCGACCCGTCCCATCGCTTGGGAATCCGATGATGTCATGCTGATTGCACCGATATCATGGAGAATATCCTCCGCGGCAATCGTCGCAGCCCTGATTCTGGAATGGCTGAACGCCACATCTTCAGGCACTTTCGCATCTAAATGGTGACAGACCATCATCATATCAAGGTGCTCATCCATCGTATTAACGGTATAAGGAATGGTTGGCGTTGTAGATGACGGCAGAATGTTCGCGTAAGAGGCGAGCTTCATAATATCCGGGGCGTGGCCGCCGCCTGCACCTTCAATGTGATAGGTATGAATGACCCGGTCCCCAATCGCGTCGAGCGTGTTTTCCAAAAACCCCGCTTCGTTAATCGTATCGGTATGGATGGCAACTTGAATATCAGCCTCATCCACGACTTCCATACACGTTTTTATGGCGCTTGGCGTCGTGCCCCAGTCTTCATGAAGCTTAAGGCCGATGGCGCCAGCTTCCACCTGCTCAATCAGCGGCGCTTTATCGGATGCATTCCCTTTCCCTAAGAAGCCGACATTGATTGGAAACGCTTCGGCCGCTTCCAGCATTCTCGCCATATACCATGCGCCGGATGTACAAGTGGTCGCTTTGCTGCCGGTTGCGGGTCCTGTTCCGCCTCCCAAAAGGGTCGTCACACCTGAAGAAAGCGCAACTTCCATCTGCTGCGGGCAAATAAAATGAATGTGTGTGTCCACTCCCCCAGCTGTTAAAATTTTGCCTTCACCGGAAATCACCTCTGTACCCGCTCCGATGACCATATGCGGATCGACACCATCCATGATATCAGGATTTCCGCTTTTTCCGACGCCGACAATCCGCCCATCCTTCACACCAACATCCGCTTTGACAATGCCTGTGTAATCCAATAGCACGACGTTGGTGATAACCAAATCCAAAGCGCCGTCCTTCCCTGTAATTCTGCCGTTTTGGCCCATGCCATCGCGAATCGTTTTTCCGCCGCCAAAGATCATTTCTTCACCGTAGACTGTGAAATCCTTTTCGACTTCGATCCATAAATCCGTGTCGCCCAATCTGATTTTATCGCCCGTTGTCGGGCCAAACAGTTCCGCATATTCCTTCCGTGACATTTTCATCGGATTACACCCTCCATCCAGCCGGCTTGTTTTAAGTTGGCCAACGTTTTTTCTTTGCCGCGTTCATCGATAAACGTGTCGGCCATTCCGTTCAGGCCTCTAATTGTCTTGCGTCCCCCGATTTCCACAAGTGTGACCGTTTTCTGCTCTCCAGGCTCAAAACGGACCGAAGTGCCCGAAGGAACATCAAGGCGCATGCCGATCGCCAGCTCACGGTCAAATAATAAAGACCAGTTTGCTTCCGCAAAATGAAAATGCGAGCCGACTTGAATGGAGCGTGATCCGGTGTTTTTTACCGTAATCTCCCGTGTCTCACGGCCTTCATTAATCGTTATCATTCCCTCAGCAATTTGAAATGCCCCCGGCTTCATGACTTCACCTCCGCAGAAATTGGCTGATGTACCGTAACAAGCTTTACTCCATCCGGGAATGTGGCCTCCACCTGAATGCTGTCCAGCATCTCAGGCACACCCTCCATCACATCTTTTTCCGTTAACACATGGCGGCCGGCTTCCATCAGCTCTGCTACTCCCTTCCCATCACGCGCGCCTTCCATAATAAAGCAGGTGATATAAGCGGCAGCCTCAGGATAGTTCAGCAGAACGCCCCGCGCCTTTCGCTGTTTGGCTAATTCCCCCGCTGCAAAAATGAGCAATTTTTCTTGTTCAACCGGTGTCAGTTTCATCTGTAATCCTCCTTCTTTTGTCATATAAAGCGGATGCGGTTACTACGAATTTTTGGAGCATGCAGGCGGGACATCACCTCCCTTTCTTCAAGTACCGGGTCATACGGTAAGATGCCTTTCAAAGCGGCGTGCCGTTTCTTCATCGGCCTTTCCATGGTCGACAACCGTTCCCCTGTCGATCACATAAAGGTAGTCAGCACATGTTAACGCGTTTTCCAGACTGTGCTCGACTAAAACAATGGAAATGTCTTTTTTTCTGGAAATTTCTACGATAACTTGTCTGATTAGTTCGATAATTGATGGCTGAATTCCTTCCATTGGTTCATCAAGTAAAATAATTTTTGGATTTCCCATCAGCGCTCTGGCAATTGCAAGCTGCTGCTGCTGGCCTCCGCTTAAATCGCCGCCTTTGCGGTCAAGCATCTCCTTTAAAACAGGAAACCATTGAAAAATCTCTTCCTTGACCTGCCCCGTTCGCTCCTTCTTCGGAAGCGGCTCTTCCCCAAGCAGCAGGTTGTCACGAACGGTTAAGGAGGAAAAGATGTCTCTTCCCTGCGGAACGTACGCAATTCCCGTTCTTGCCCGTGTTTCCGCCTTTTCGTTTTGAACAAACGTTTGATTAAAACAAATATCCCCCTGTTTTGCCGGAAGCAGGCCTATGATTGTTTTCAGCAAGGTGGATTTGCCGACTCCGTTGCGGCCTAATACAGCGACAATCTGCCCCTCGCGAACCTCCATGCTGAGGCTGTGCAAAACCATCGATTGATCGTAACCGGACGTTACATTCCTGACGGCAATCATGACATACCGCTCCTTCCTAAATATACCTCTGCCACCTCTTCATTGCTTGTGATGTCATCCATCGACCCTTCACAAAGCACTTTGCCTTCATGCATGACCGTGACTTTTCTGGAAAACGAGCGCACAAAATCCATATCGTGCTCGACAATCAGAACAGAGCACGTTTTTGCAATTTCTTCAAGCAGGGCTCCGGTTTTTTCCCGCTCCTTTCCTGTCATGCCGGCAATCGGTTCATCCAGCAGCAAAAGCTTCGGCTCCATGGCGAGCTGCATGCCGATCTCAAGCCATTGCTTCTGTCCGTGTGACAGGCTGCCAGCTGTTAGATCCCATTTGTCATCTAACCCAATCAGCCGCAGGATGTCTATGATCCTGTCACTTTGCTCTTTTGTCATACGAGCTGTCAGCAGTGAAAGGATCGTTTTTTTCTGTTTCATGGCAAGTTCGAGGTTCTCAAACACAGTCAGCTGCATAAAAACACTCGGAGCCTGAAACTTTCTGGCGACCCCCAGTTTGGCGATCTGATATTCCCGCGCTTTTGTCAGTTCATTCGTTTCTTGAAATAGCACTTCGCCTGAATGCGGCTTCGTTTTTCCGCAAATGATGTCCAGCAAAGTCGTTTTTCCGGCGCCGTTCGGCCCAATTAAAAAATGGATATCACGTTCCTGCACGCTGATATCAGCGCCCTGCAAGGCCCAAAATCCGTCAAACTCAACCTTCACGTCACGGCAGGTAAGTATCGGTTTCATAAGCAGCCGCTCCTTTCTTTTTCGAGGAAGAAAGCTGGGTTCTAATCTTCTCGAACAGCCCGACAATCCCTTTTGGCATATAGAGCACCACAATGATAAACAGCGCGCCGAGGAAGTACAGCCAAATGTCAGGGTAATATTCGCTTAAATAGCTTTTCATGCAGTTCGTTAACAGCGCGCCAAGCACCGCCCCGAAAATGGAGTGCCTGCCGCCGATTGCGACCCACAGCACCATTTCCACCGAAGGGATGATGCCCATCATTTCCGGCGAGATCATCCCATCCTGAAGCACAAACAGCATCCCGGCAATCCCCGCCATCGCAGCAGATACACAGTAAATAAACACTTTAAAAACGGTGGAGTGATATCCGAAAAAACGGACTCTGCTTTCTCCGTCGCGCACCGCCTGCAATAGCCGCCCAAAACGGCTTCTCGTCAGAAACAAAGCAAACATGACAGAAACACCGAGGAAAAAGACTGTCGTAAAATACAAAATCTGCTTTATTGCAGGATCGGCCAGAGCATATTGAAAAACGGTAAAGAAATTCGTGAGGCCATTCGTGCCGCCGGTGATGTCCTGGCTGCCGATGAACAGTGTGACAACAACAACCACAACAGCCTGAGAGATCAACGAAAAATAAACACCCTTTATGTTGTTGCGGAAGGTAAAGTAACCGAGTAAAAAGGCCAAAAAAACAGGAACAATAACGGCTGCAGCAATCGCAGCAAAAGGATGCCTGAACATTGCCCATATCCACGGCAGTTCACTGACGCCGGTCCACTCCATAAAATCAGGAATGCCTGACGGTGAGGCTTCTATTTTTAAGTACATGGCCATGCAGTAAGCGCCCAACCCGAAAAAGACGCCATGCCCCAAACTCAAAATGCCTGTATATCCCCAAATCAGGCAAATGCCGACCGCCACAATCGCGAAGCATAAAAACTTCGCCAACAGCCCTAATCGAAACTCCTGCAGAAAGAACGGAGCGGCGATAAAAAGGGCAAACATCACCAGATACGGACTGAATTGTGAAAACCGCTTCATCCGGTTCCCTCCTAATCTAGTAATCTCGTTCTGACACTCGCAAGACCTGAAGGCCGCCATTGCAGAAAGAGAATAATAAATGCAAACACGACTACCTTTGCAATCGTAGCGCTTGTGGAATACTCAACGAATGTGCTCAGCAAACCGACCGTCACCGCGCCGATAATGGTGCCTTTTAATTTGCCAATTCCGCCTAATATGACGATCATGAAGGCATCGACGAGGTATGAGGAACCGAGAGTAGGCCCGATCGAACCAAGCAATGTGAGTGAGCTCCCCGCGATACCGGCCAGTCCGCTTCCGAGCGCGAAAGCCAATGTATCTGTTTTTCTCACAGATACGCCGAGACACGATGCCATGCTCCGGTTCAGCGTAACTGCCTGCATCCGCCGCCCCGCAGAGGTTTTAAATAAATAGAAACCGAGCAGCGCCAGCGTAAATAGAACGAGCGCCAAAATAAACAGCCTTTTATACGGAAAGGTAACCGAAAACAGCGTCACTCCTCCCGTCAGCCACTCAGGTGATTTGACAACCACATTCGGCGCGCCAAAAATTGATCTTGCTGCCTGCTGCAGTATCAAGCTCACCCCCCACGTCGCCAAAAGGCTGTCGAGCGGACGGTCATATAATCGCCTGACAATCACTTTTTCAATGACAATCCCAATAAACGCCGCAACCGCAAACGCCATAATGATCGCGATTAAAAAATAGTAAGAAAACAGAGAAGCCGGCAAATAGCTTAAAAACAGCTGCTGAACGACATATGTCGTGTAGGCTCCTGCCATAATCAGCTCACCGTGCGCCATATTAATAATGTTCATCAAACCGAATGTAACGGCCAATCCAATCGCAATGAGAATTAAAATAGAACCGAGACTGATCCCGTTAAATAATTGAGTAACGACGACAGACATGCTCCGCCTCCTTCCCCGCAAACGGCTTTGATTTATTTAGATAACCCCTTTGCCCAGTCGTACGTTTTTAAATATGGATCAGGTTTTACCGGTTCACCTGAGTTCCATACTTCTTTAAACTGTCCATCCCCCGTGATTTGCCCGATTCTGACCGTTTTGTAGAGATGCTGTGTATCACCGTCAATTTTCACTGTGCCGCCCGGGGCCTTGAATGAAATTCCGTCAGCCGCTTTCTTCACCTTATCGACATCAAAGGACTTGGCTTTTTCAACTGCCGCTGCCCAGAGATAGACCGCATTATAGCCGGCTTCAATCGGATCGCTCGTCACCCGGCTATCGCCGTTCATTTTTTTATAGTTCTTCACGAATGTTTGATTTTCGCTCGTATTGGTTGTCTGGAAGTAATTCCACACCGCATAATGTCCTTTTAGCACATCAGGGCCGATCCCCCTAATTTCTTCCTCAGCGACACTTGCCGACATGACAGGCATATCATCAGCCGATATCCCCGCATCTTTCAGCTGTTTGAAAAACGCCACGTTGCTGTCGCCGTTTAATGTGTTAAAAATGACATCGGGCTGTTTTTCTTTGATTTTGCTGACGAGCGTACTGTAATTGGTGTGGCCTAGCGGCGTATACTCTTCACCGGCAATTTCTCCTCCGCCCGCTTTTACTTGTGCTTTAATGATTTTATTGGCTGTTCTCGGGAACACGTAATCTGATCCGATCAGAAAGAACTTTTTACCTTTATTTTTGAGCAGCCAATCGACAGCCGGCACAATTTGCTGATTCGTCGTTGCTCCGGTATAAAAAATATTAGGTGATGTCTCCATTCCTTCGTACTGCACCGGATAGAACAGCAGCCCATTGTTTTGCTCCACAACCGGAAGCATGGCTTTGCGGCTAGCAGATGTCCATCCGCCAAAAACAGCAGCCACTTTGTCTTGCTGAAGCAGCTTTCTCATTTTTTCCGCATATGTAGGCCAGTCTGAAGCGCCGTCTTCCACGACGGGTTCAAGCTTTTTGCCGAGAACTCCGCCTTTTTGGTTGATTTCTTGAATCGCGATTAACTCTGCATCATGGACGGACACTTCGCTGATCGCCATTGTCCCGCTTAGTGAGTGAAGAATCCCGACCTTCACTGAATCCCCGCTTGTGTCGATATCAACTGTTTTTTTCGCACTTCCGCTGGCTTCTGACACTTTCTTCGGCGCAGCACACCCTGCCATCAACACCATGATCAGACACAACAGAAAAACAGCCTGTATTCCGACCCTTTTGTTTTTCATTCAGAACCTCCCTTTGTCATGTGATGTTACAAAAGTTAACAACTTATGTCATTATTATATAGAAGAGGTTCATCAATTCAAATAATATTTGAAAAATTTAGATATTTTGACCAAACCAGCTGCTTTTTTTGTTATATTTATTCACATCAGAAAAAGTGAACAAAAAAAGACAAGAAACATATCGTTTCCTGCCTCTTCCGTATGATTAATCTTTATCTGAGAATTTATCCTTGGCTTCCCCGATATCCTTTTGGATTTCGCCTTTCGCCTTATCTTTTTTGCCTTCAGCCTTCATGTCCGTTCTGTCAGTCATATCTCCGGCTTTATCCTTCACTTCTCCTTTGGCTTTATTAAAGCCGCCTTTCATTTTGTCTTTTACACTATCGTTACCCATGTTGATTCTCTCCCCTCATTTATGTGTGTACTTGTTACCTTCCCGATCTGAGAGGCACTAAACATTCAAATGTTATTTATCGATTTCGTAGCGCTCTCCGTAACGGAGCACTTTGTATATCGCCAGCCCGTCTGATGACTTTTTCTCTGAATACCGAACCGGCAGAAGGGCAAAAAACACGTAATACGTAGAAAAATAGACAAACTGATAGAAAAACACATTCGGCTTTAATACACTGTGTATAATCAGCAGATTGACTGCAAAAATCGTAATCAGATTAAACAGGCAGCCTCCGGCATACACGAGTGCATTTGAGAATCGATTGTCAATCTTCAAATCCCCGTATCGGCAAAAAGAATCGATAAAATAAATCGTTCTGAACCGTATTGGCCCAATCTTAAGCAGTGTTTTTCCCATTCCAATATCCAATGAGCCTTTTCCGCCAAAAATAAAGGCCATAAAGCTGTGCCCCGAAACATGTATGATCTGTACAAGCGGCAGAACAATGAGGAAAGACCATAGAAACTTCACCATATCATTGAAACCAAACATCGAATTCCCCCTCAATCAATCATGTATATCTGCATCCCAAAACGGCTTTTGTACAAAAAACAGTGCTGTAGCGATTTTTCCTGTTCTCCCCGGAAATAAACGTTCCGATGCTCCCCTTTTTTTGCATATAACAAAACCATCTGCCCGCAGATGGTTTTGTTTCATACTTTATATAAACAATCGTTCCTTTGAATCATCTCTCTCATGCTGACCGCTTTTTCATAAAAATACACCGCTTCTTTATATTGCTCACGATGACTGAAATAGGAGGCTGCATCTAAAGCAAATTCTTCAATATATACGTACAGGCCTTTTTCTTCCATATAATCAAATACTTCTTGAATCATATCCAAATTGACAGATTTCACATATAAGGCCTGCAGAAATTTATATTTTGCCAGACTGAAGAAGTCGTTACGCTTTTTGGCGATGGCAATACCCTTTTCATAATAGTGCATGGCAGCCTCGGCATCTTGTTTTTTGAAAAGAACGCGGGTCAGGCTGAAGAGCGTTTTTGGAAGCTGTTCAAGCTGATAATCCTCGAAGACTGGAAGCGCTTTTTCAAAGTATTCGGCGGCTTGATCCAGCTCCCCCTTGTCATCATAGCAATTCCCGATATTATAAAGGGCTGATCCGATCAAACGGGGCTGTCCCTCCAATAAAGCAAGACGGTATGCGTCATCCAAATGCTCAAGCGCTTTTTCATAATTTCTGTAGTCTATGTAGTTTCCTGATATGACGAAATGGCATTGAACTCTTCTGACTCTGTAAAAATCATTAGCCTTATACGTCTCCAGCGCCTGTACGGCGTGGTTCATTGAAAAGTGCGTCTGCTTCATAATATAAAAGACTTCTGCCACCTTAAAATGAAATTCCGCTCTTTCAATTTCATCTTCTACAAACGCAAGCATCTTCTCAGCTTTCCGGTAAAAGGATATAGCGGAAATGTAATTGTTCTGTTCAAATTCGTACATTCCTCTAAACAAGTGAAAATAATACTCAGATAATCCGGAGATGCTGTCCTGATTGCTTTCCAGCCTTTTGATCAATTCACGATATTGAAGCTGAGATTCCTCGTGCAGGTCGGGCTTTACATAATCCAGCATAATCTGGTGCCGGTAGCTGATCAGCTGATAATATAAGAGAAGCAGCTGATCCTCTTCCATCTGTTCTATGTCTTGATCAATTTCTTTCTTCAGCTTTACGGCATCAGCCACTTGAAATGCTAAAATGTGCTTATACCACTTATTGATTTTCACTCCTACTTGAGATGACGGGATCTCGTACGCGGCCATGCCCTCCAACCCTTTCTATTTTCTAATTGGTTATATTTTATCATAATGTATGGCTTTGGAATTAAAATTTCTTACAATGAATCCTTCTTTATGCCTATCCTTATATATTTCGGTTTTTATACGAATTTTTTGCACTCAGATTTTGATAAAAAAAGCTTACCGGACAGCGCCGATAAGCTTTTGACTTCATATTAACCGCCAATATAAGACATTTCCACTTTCTTTTTGCCTGATGCTTTTGATAGCGTACGATCGACTGAATACTGATCGATCCGGTTTTTCCAGACTGTGCCAATCATTTCTGACAGTTCGTCATCACTTAATTCCTGCCGAACCGGAGCTCTGAGGTCAAATCCGCTTGAAGCAAATAAACAGGTGAACAGCTCACCCCTCGCAGAAAGACGGGCCCTGTTGCAAGATCCACAGAACGCATCAGATACAGATGAGATGACGCCGATTTCTCCGGAGCCGTCCAAGTAGCGGAATCTGGAAGCCACTTCGCCTGTATAATTAGGCGCTATCGGCTCAACCGGCATGTGTTCATTGATCAAATCTATGATTTCCGCCTTCGTCATAACGTCTTTCTTTTCCCATTGGTTGGTATTGCCTACGTCCATAAATTCAATGAATCTCAGGATATGGCCTTTTTCTTTAAAATAACGGGCCATTGGCAGTATATCTTTTTCATTGACGCCCTTTTGGACAACCATATTGATTTTAACACCGAGCCCCGCTTGCTTCGCCGCTTCAATGCCTTCCAGCACCTTGCTGACAGAAACGCCGCGCCCGTTTATCTTTTTAAAACGCTCATCCTCTAAAGAATCAAGGCTGATCGTAACCCGTTTCAGCCCGGCTTCCTTGAGCCTCTCCGCATAAACAGGCAGCAGTGAACCGTTTGTCGTCATCGCAATATCACGGACACCCGGAATGCGGGCCAGTTTTTTGATTAGTTCCGGCATATCCTTTCTCATGAGGGGCTCTCCGCCGGTCAAGCGGATTTTTTCAACGCCGAATCTTGTGACAAAAAGTGTCGCAAGCCGTTCCAGCTCCTCAAATGAAAGCAGCTCCTCTTTCTTTAAAAAAGGATAGTCCGGACCGAATAATTCGGCGGGCATACAGTACGTGCATCGGAAGTTGCAGCGGTCTGTAACAGAAATGCGAAGGTCTCTCAGCGGTCTGTTTCTCTTATCCAACATCTGACGCGACTCTGTAATCATAGCTACAGCCCCTTCCTATCCCCCGATTCTCTCAGGGTGTGTATATACATTAAATGATTCGTTTCTGACAAATCCGATCGCTGTGATATTCAATTCTTCCGCCATTTGAATCGCAAGCTCCGTCGGGGCCGATTTGGAAATGACAATCGACACGCCGATTTTTGCCGCCTTTAACAGAACTTCTGATGAGATTCTGCCGCTGAACACAATCAGTTTGTCACGGACGGACATTCCATTTAGAAGGCAATGTCCGTATAATTTATCAAGTGCGTTGTGCCGGCCGATATCTGTGCGCATCAACAGCAGTTTCTCTGTGTCGCATAGCGCCGCATTATGGACGCCTCCCGTCTCCTGAAACGTCCCGCTCCTTTGCTGCATGTCTTTCATAAGCGCCAGACATGCATCAGGCGATATCTTGATTTGGCTGACAGCCGTCTTGGCTGTTTTGACATCCTGCTGAAAATAAAAATGACGGCCCTTTCCGCAGCATGAGCCGATCACCCGTTTCGTATAATCCTTTTGATCCAATGTCTCAGGATGAACGAGGTCGACATAAACAAAACCGAGACTTTCATCTATTGTAAACCTTTTAATCTCTTTTTGAAATCGTATTACACCCTCTGATGCGAGAAATCCGATGACAAGCTCTTTGATATGCTCAGGCGTGCAAACGAGCGTCACAAATTCACTGCCATTCAGTATCACTGTCAAAGGGTATTCCGTCACCATCCGGTCTTTTATTTTGCTTATTTCCCCTTGTTCATAGCGCCATACATCCCTGACCGCAGTTGCTTTATCGTTCAATGTCTCTTCCCCTCCGCAATGTTCCTGCCTTTATATTTTTTCACACTCCTCGGATTTTGTCGAATTCTGAGACATAAAAAAGAGCCCTCTGTACAAAGGACTCTATGTTTGATTATGCTGATTCTTTCTCAGGACCGTAAACAGCACAATAGCTGCGATTAAGGTGAGAATGCTGACAAAAAAGAAGGCTGCCAGTTTTAGAAGAACACCAATCAATATGAATGCCACGGTGGCTATAAGAAAAATCATTCCTAATAACTTCATATGTTCAACCCCTTTTAAGGGTATCATTCCCGCCCAAGCTGTTTTTAAACCAATAAAAAAAGGCGCCTGGGGGAGCGCCTGATCATTAGATTCCTTACTCAGTAAATTTTTGTGCTTCTTTTTCCCAAGCCTGTTCAAACTCATCCGCACTGTTCGCTGAAATGTATTCTCCGCCTCCAGCTACAGCCGCTTGTTTCATCTCTTCATTGCCTTTAACATCAAAGTTGAAGCCAATAATATTTACGATCGTGTCCACATTCGATGCACGAAGCTTTTCGATTTCCGCCGCAGGGTCTCCGCCGCACGTTTCTTCACCGTCAGTGATTAAGTACACCACATTTTTTCCGTCAGCGCCAAAAGCTTCAAATTCTTTTCTTGTATCTGAAAGTGCTTTGGCAATCGGTGTCCAGCCAGTCGGCTTGATCTCACTCAATGAATTGTCAAACAGCGATCCTTCATATGGATGAAGGCCGTAAATGGTTTCCGTTGTGCTGCATGAGAGAGCTTTGCCGGACAATTTATTGTTTCCAGCATGTCCGAAAACGCGAAGCATGAGATTTGTATCCTTCGGAAGCAGCTCGGCAAAAGACTTTACTGATTTTTTGGCAATGTCTATTTTGCGCTCTCCCCCTGTTTTTTGAATCATGCTTCCGCTTCCATCAAACAAAACAGCTACATTTGTGTCAGTCTGTTTCTCAGCGGCAAAAGACGGGGAGGCAAAGGAGACAGTCAGCAATCCAATGATGCCGGCAGCCAGCAGTTTTTTTTTCATGTTTTTCTTCCTTTCTTTATCATATTTTCCAACTATAGTTGGATTCTTCTTTATGCTAGAATATGAAAATGCAAAAAGATATAGGGCAAGCTGCCTTTTGTGCTGCTTTCACTTTCTGTTCAAAATCACTTGAAATGCCGTTGATATGTAGCCTTTTTCGCCCAAAAAGCATATGCATATTGTGACATGATTCATTCTTTTTTCGCCTTGATCATCACAGAAAAACGGAAATCTGCTACTATGCTACAGGCTGATACCTGATTACTTTTGAACATTATGTTACATACCAAAAAGAGGCTGACCGCTATCAGCCTCTTTTTTCTTACTTAGATAACATCAATGATTGCTGAGTGAAGATTTTCTCAACATCTTTTTGAGTATAAGCAGGGAAGTATTCACCGCCGCCTACTTTCGCAATCGCGTTCAGCTGGCCTTTGTATCCCTCTTTATAATCAAAACCGATCACATTCACAGTGATATTGTCTTTTTGCAGTTCCTTTGCTGTTTTAATCGGATTTCCTCCGCACGTTTCCTCACCGTCTGTCAAAAGATACACCACTTTTTCCCCTTTTGCGTCAAGCTGATCAAAAGAAGATTTCGCCTCATTCAGCGCTTTGGCAATTGGCGTCCAGCCAGTCGGCCCAATTGTATTAAGAGAATTGAGGAAGCTTTGCTCGTTAAAGCTTTGGAAGCCGTATACGTTGCGAATGGCTTCACATGATTGAACTTTTCCGGAATTTTTATTGTTTCCTTCAGAGCCAAACACACTCATTTTAACCTGAGTTCCTTCTGGCAGTGAGCTTGCAAACTTTGAAATTTCTTTTTTGGCTGAATTAAATTTAGAGACACCGTCTATTCTTTTCGCCATACTTCCGCTGGCATCAAGCAAGACTGCCACGTTCGCAGGAGCTTTAACCTCCGTTTCTTTCTTTTCAGCTGCAAAAGCAGGTGAAGTTAATCCAAATAACAATCCCGTCATCATGATCAGTGAAAATCTTTTCTTCATGTTCGTACCCCTTTACCAATTTGTTTCTGCGTGCAGATGTTCAACGCTGAACATAACCTATCGTAATCGACAAAAACCGAGAAATAAATAGGGCGGGCTTCCCCATTGCTGTTGTTTACTTTTGCATAGAAACCTATGTTTTTATTAGTGATTTCCACCTAACGCTCCTATGAAAAAAGAAGATTGTCCGCCTTTCGGCTTTCGTTATATGAGTCTGTCGAAGTCTGTCGACAAATGTGGATGACTTTACCACAATCTTAAAACCTGCAATCAGGAAAAAAGGACTGGTCCTTAAAGACTGCCAGAAGCTCCTCTAAACCGTTTCAACCGCCCTTAGATAAAAGACATTCAGGAATAGAAAAAGACGCTCAATGAGCGTCTTTTTCTACTTTTTCGCCATATATTTATTCAAAAACGAATCGGCCTCAGAAATTTGTGTGCCCTGATAATAGTACTTCACGATGTCATCAACCGTTTTTCCTTCTTTCGCCATAAAATTCGCTCCGTATTGGCTCATCCCTACACCGTGGCCAAATCCTCTCGTCGTGACTGTAATTGTGTCTCCATTTCGCTTCCAATCAAAATCGGCGGAGTTGAGGCCCAGCTTTTCACGTATGTCTCTTCCTTTCAGCGTCTTGCCGTTAATGACGGCTGTTGCGACCTGGTGGCCCGGTGTCTCTCCGGTAATCCTTCCTACTGCGCTAGACCCATCCAGCTTGACGCCGAGCTTTTGCTCAAACTCTGCCGCTGTAAAGGTTTTTGTTGACTTATATTTCGGAGACTTTTTATCCCATGGGCTTTTGACGCTTTTTAAATATGGGATAGCACTTGTCCAATAAGCTTCTGCATTCTCTGTATAGCCATTGCTTGTGGAGAAAAAGGAGGCTTCAATCGGCTGGTTGTTGTACGTTAGGATTTTGCCTTGCGTACTGGCAACCGCATCAGTGATTTTCTTCAGTTTTGATTCATAGCTTGTGCCCCACTGTTTTTTCAGCTCCGCTTTGTTTTTATACACCTGGAACATTTGTGTATCATCCACCAGTGAGCCTTTAGGGGCCTCTACCGCTGAATTTGACACCATCAGTCTGACAATAAATGTTCTGGCGGCGAGGGCCTGGGCTTTCAGTGCTTCAGATTCAAAGGTTGCCGGCATTTCGGAGGCGACGACTCCAATCACATACTCTTCAAGCGGAATGTTTTCTACGGATTGATTTGCGGTTCGATAGACGGGAATAGAAACAGGTGATGCTTTCAATGTTTCTGCTCCTTTCGATGCTGGTTTCGTGCTGACTGCTGTCTTTTCTGATTCTACACTGGCCCCCGCTTCCTTATTATGCTGGAATGGTATAACCAAGAGTGTGGGAACCAAGAGAATCAATGCACATAGTACGGATAGTGTGATTGCGAATTGTTTCATATTCAGCTGCCTCCTGCTCGGGATTCGACTCTAGTCTAGTCTATGGGCAGGGACAAGCTAATATGACTCTCGTTTTGGACAGAAACTTTATTTGTCATTTACGTATTCTTTTTTGCTATTTTGCGCATAATGATGATAATACACAAAAAATAAAAAACCAGTATGCCAGAGTGACATACTGATTTTCAAGTAAGTTTATGCATTTAAGTCAGAAACGACTTCTTTATTCTCTTGCTCAGAAGCAGACTCATCATTTACACGTTCGATGTCTGCGCCCAGACCAGCAAGCTTCTTATGGAAATCAACGTAACCGCGGTCTAAGTGCTTCAGTTCAGTAACACGTGTGTGACCTTCAGCCACTAACCCCGCAAGAATCAGCGCTGCACCTGCACGCAAATCAGTCGCTGCAACTTCAGCTCCCTGAAGCTGTACAGGACCGTTAATGATGACAGAACGTCCTTCAATCTTGATATCACCATTCATACGGCGGAATTCTTCCGCATGCATAAAACGGTTTTCAAAAACAGTTTCTGTAATCATGCTTGTGCCGCTTGCACGAAGCAGAAGCGCCATCATTTGTGACTGCATATCAGTCGGGAAGCCCGGGTGAGGCATTGTTTTGATATCAATCGGTTTCAGTTCTTTCGGGCCGATGACACGCAGGCCTTCACCTTCATCCTTAATTGTTACACCCATCTCTTCCATTTTTGCGATTAAAGAGGTGAGGTGCTCAGGAACCGCTCCTTTTACTAATACGTTTCCTTCAGTGATTGCAGCAGCAACCATAAATGTGCCCGCTTCAATACGGTCAGGAATAATATGGTGTTTTACGCCGTGAAGCTTTTCGACTCCTTCAATTTTGATGGTGCCGGTGCCAGCTCCGCGGATTTTTCCGCCCATGCCGTTGATATAGTTTGCTAAATCAACGATTTCGGGTTCTTTCGCCACGTTTTCCAGCGTTGTTGTTCCTTCAGCTAAAGCAGCTGCCATAATCAGGTTCTCTGTAGCTCCTACACTTGGGAAGTCCAGATAAATTTTTGCGCCTTGCAGTCGGCCTTTTACTTCAGCTTCAATGAAGCCATTACCGACTTTGATTTCAGCGCCCATTGCTTCAAAACCTTTTAAATGCTGATCAATCGGTCTGGAACCAATTGCGCATCCACCCGGAAGCGCAACTCTTGCATGACCTGTACGCGCAAGAAGCGGCCCCATGACAAGCACAGACGCACGCATTTTACGAACATATTCAAAAGGTGCTTCAGTTTGCAAAGCGTATGAAGCATTCACAGTCACTTCATTATTCTCAAAATGCACATCTGCTCCTAAATGACGCAACACTTCGTTAATTGTATATACATCGGAGAGCGTAGGTACATCACAAATTACGCTTTTTTCTTCACTTGCTAATAAAGATGCAGCGATAACAGGTAAAACGGCATTTTTAGCGCCTTCAACTTTGACTGTGCCGTTTAACTTCTGACCGCCGCGGACGATGATTTTTTCCAAGGTATTCCCCTCCGCGTCCCTAAATTCTCTATATTAATATTCAGTCGTAACGATTGGTGTGCCAACCGTAACGGTATGTTTTCCGCCCATTCCTGCACTTCTAAGTGCAATTTGCAAATTCATCTTATGTTTCGAGGTCATAATGTACTCTTCCCACTCATCTGTAAACGCAGAAATAGAAACGAAATTTGGCTCAACTACATGTTCTACTGATCTTGCTTGAAATTCATTTAATAACTGATTTGCTTTTTTTTGCAAAACAATATTCATATTATCATCTAAATGACCATTTAGACAAGTAAAAATAACTACTTTTTCTTGGAATATCCCAAGTGTCTCCCGTTCAAACTGTTCATATGTATCATTCCAGCTATCCGGTGTCTCAAGACTCATTTGCTCATATAATAAATACGAAGTTGGGTTGTGTTTTTTGAGGGTTGTGACAAGCTGCAGTCTAAAAGAAGTGCGATTTTTTTTGTCAGTATATGTGCCAATTGCCTTTACGACTTTATCTTCCTGCGCAATCGTCCAATCATATTGACGATACTCTGATTTTAAACGTTGCACTTTTTGATCAAATTCTTTTTCGGTCAGTGACATGTTTTGTTTTGCATGCAAAGTCCACTTATCTATTGACACATCTTGGCGTTCCATCCCCTCTGCTATTTGTGCCAACGGCGTTAATTCACTCGCATGAATGGTATGGAAAACAGCAATGACGAAGCTTAATATGACGGAAATCATAATGGCGTGGCTTACTTGTTTTTTCTTCATGTTCATCTCTCCCCCTTATCCCCAGTTTTACCGGAGGCAAGAGGCGCCATACGTAAAAATCTTCGTCAAAACTCGAGCTATAGCTTCAACCCCGCTTCCTCCAACCATTCCCATGATGACGATAGTCAAAACCTATTAAAATAGATAGGGAAGCTGCTGTGAATAATTGAGGTAATCTAAAAAGAAATTCGCAACCGCCGTTCCAATAGCGATTGTCAGCAAAATCATCAGGAGTCTTGCCTGCACGACTTTGCCTTTTTTGATTAGCGGATCTATATTGACGGCTTGCAGCGCCCACCAAGTCACTGCTATAAAAATCAGGTGAACGACAATGCCGATTGCAGCCTGCTGTCCCAATACACTCATCTATTACACTCCTTTCTCTGCGCTCATACCCTTTCTTATTATATAAGAAGCGCAGATAAAGATGATACATTTTATACAGAACGGAATAATCAGCCAAATCTAGGGCTAACCCCCACTTAAAGTGTGATTCTTTTACATGATATACTTTATTGGAAAGGAGCTGGCAAATGTGAATCATTCTTTTTTTCAGCCTGAAAAGCAATATGGTGAGGACCTGCCAATTTTTGAACAGGAATGGGAAGCAATTGCATTCTATTATGATTATAGACAGTCACAGATTGAAGAACTGAATGAATTGTGTCAGTTTTTTAACATTTCTCTTACCTATACGAGAGAAAGCCTTGAAGAGCTGGAAAACCTCTATTTTCAAAGTATACAAGAGCTTTTGCTTGCTGATTGGAATCTTCCTATTGAAGAATTCGAGAAAATGATCAGTGTTTATCTTATAGATTGCGTGATTGCCCGCCATGAAGATGCTGAATGGGTTGTAAAACCTTATCCGTATAAAGACGGCGCTTATACACTGGGCTTTAGAAGACATCGCAAATCGTGGAATACCATGAATACCTGTGATGGTTTATACTTGCGCCAAAAAGAGGATCGCCCGCTGCTGTCGCTGTTTGATTCTCTAGTGCGTTCATAAAAAAAATCCTTCTCATAAAGAGAAGGATTTTTTCTTATTTCCCTGCTACATCCAATCTGTTCAAAGCCCGCTGTAACGCAAGCTCAGCCCGACGAATGTCAGTATCATCTGATTGAGAATTCAAACGCTCCTGCGCCCGCTGGCGTGCAGCTTCAGCGCGCTCTTTATCGATGCCTTCCGCTGTCTCGGCAGCCTGGGCTAGGATGGTGACCTGATCAGGACGGACTTCTACAAATCCGCCGCTGACGGCAACCATTTCAGTCTGTCCGTCTTTTTTCAGACGGACAGCGCCGATTTTAAGAGGAGCCACGGTTGGAATATGACCTGGCAAAATACCGAGATCGCCGCTTTCGGCTCTCACACTCACCATTTCGATATCCGCATCGTATACTGGGCCGTCGGGAGTAACGATATTGACTTTAACGGTCTTCATGCTTTTACCCTCCTAGGACCAGATTAAACTTCTACACCCATTTCTTTTGCTTTCTCAACAACTTCTTCGATACGGCCTACAAGACGGAACGCATCTTCTGGAAGATGGTCGTATTTACCGGCTAAGATTTCTTTGAAGCCTTGTACCGTCTCTTTTACAGGCACGTAAGAACCTTTTTGTCCAGTGAACTGTTCAGCCACGTGGAAGTTTTGAGAAAGGAAGAACTGGATACGGCGTGCGCGTTGAACGACAAGCTTGTCTTCATCACTTAATTCATCCATACCGAGAATCGCAATGATATCTTGAAGCTCTTTGTAACGCTGAAGCGTTGACTGTACTTCACGTGCAACAGCATAATGCTCTTCTCCGACAATTTCAGGAGCAAGGGCGCGTGATGTAGATGCCAACGGATCAACCGCAGGGTAAATACCCATTTCAGTTAATTTACGCTCAAGGTTTGTTGTCGCATCCAAGTGAGCGAACGTTGTCGCCGGCGCCGGGTCAGTGTAGTCATCGGCAGGCACGTAGATCGCCTGGATAGATGTAACTGATCCAACGTTCGTAGACGTGATACGCTCTTGGAGCTGACCCATTTCAGTTGCAAGCGTCGGCTGATAACCAACCGCAGAAGGCATACGGCCAAGAAGGGCTGAAACCTCAGAACCCGCTTGTGTGAAACGGAAAATGTTATCGATGAAGAACAGTACGTCCTGTCCTTGTACATCACGGAAGTGCTCAGCCATTGTTAGGCCTGTCAAAGCAACACGCATACGTGCGCCCGGCGGCTCGTTCATTTGTCCGAATACCATGGCTGTTTTGTTGATTACGCCAGAGTCACTCATTTCATAGAAAAGGTCGTTCCCTTCACGAGTACGCTCTCCTACGCCGGCGAATACAGAGATACCGCCGTGCTCTTGCGCGATGTTGTTGATTAATTCCTGGATTAATACGGTTTTACCTACACCGGCACCGCCGAACAATCCGATTTTACCGCCCTTGATGTAAGGAGCAAGCAAGTCAACAACTTTAATACCTGTTTCAAGAATTTCAACTTCTGTTGAAAGCTGATCGAATGAAGGCGCCTGTCTGTGAATCGGATCCTTTTTCGCATCCGCAGGAACCGGCTCATTCAAATCAATATTTTCTCCAAGAACGTTAAATACACGTCCGAGTGTTACATCACCAACCGGTACTGAGATTGGCGCTCCTGTATCTACAGCTTCCATACCGCGCTGAACACCATCCGTAGATGCCATTGCGATTGTACGGACTGAATCATCGCCTAAATGAAGAGCGACCTCAAGCGTTAAATCAATACCTACTTCGTTTTCACTTGCAGCTGGCTGTGAAATTTTAATCGCATTATAAATTTCAGGCAAGTGACCGTCTTCAAAACGCACGTCGACGACCGGTCCTAATACCTGGCTAACGCGTCCTTTCTTCATCGCTATCCCTCCTGACAAAATCTTTCTATTCTAAAGCGGCTGCTCCGCCGACAATTTCCGTAATTTCTTGTGTGATGGCTGCTTGGCGAGCACGGTTGTATGAAAGCGAAAGTGAATCGATAAGTTCCTTCGCGTTATCTGTCGCATTTTTCATCGCCGTCATTCTTGCAGCGTGCTCACTTGCTTTACTGTCAAGAAGCGCACCGAAGATTAAGCTTTCTGCATATTGAGGAAGCAAAACCTCCAGAACCTCCTCTTCAGATGGTTCAAATTCATAAGACGCCGTTCTTTTTCCGCCGCTGCTGCCCAAATCAGATAACGGCAGAAGTTTTTTCTCCGTTACTTCTTGAGAAATGGCGCTGACAAAATGGTTATAAACAAGGTGCAGTTCATCAAACGCACCGTCTATAAACATTTGGATCGTTTGACGGGCAAGATCCTTAATTTCTGTAAACGTTACTTCATCTCCAAGCCCTGTTAACTCGGAAATGATCGGAATCTCACGTTTCCTAAAGAAATCACGGCCCACTCTTCCGATGGCAATCACCGCATACTCATCCTTAGACTGATGACGTTCCTGCATGGCCTGATAAGCACTTCGTAAAACCGAACTGTTAAAAGCGCCGGCAAGACCGCGGTCAGAGGTAATGACAAGGTATGCCGTTTTTTTCACTTCTCTGCTGAGAAGCATCGGATGCTTCACGTTGCCGGAAACTCTCCCGACGTTTGACACAACCTCTTGGATTTTATCCATATATGGCACAAATGATTTTGCATTGTTTTCAGCACGATTCAGCTTAGCCGCAGATACCATCTGCATGGCTTTTGTAATCTGGCTCGTTTTTTTCGTTGACGTGATCCTTGACTTAATATCGCGTAATGAGGCCAAAGATTTCACCACCTTTTCTCTTCATCTGCGTAAAAAGAGAGAAAAAGAGAACCTTTTTCTCTCATCAGCATTCGAGTTAGTTGCTTGGTGCAAATGTGCGTTTGAAGCCTTCGATTGCAACTTTGAAGTCTTCATCAGCAGGAAGGTTTCCTGTTTTCGCAATTCCGTCAAGCAGGTCTCTATGGTTTTGGTCAAGGTACATATAGTACTCTTCTTCAAAACGTCTGATATCCGCCACAGGAATATCATCAAGATATCCTTTTGTCAGCGCATAAAGAATGGCTACTTGGTTTTCAACCGGAAGCGGCTTGTTCAGATCCTGCTTCAGCACTTCAACTGTACGCGCACCGCGGTTCAGTTTTGCCTGAGTCGCTTGGTCGAGGTCAGAACCGAATTGAGCGAATGCTTCCAGCTCACGGTATGACGCAAGGTCAAGACGCAAAGTACCTGATACTTTTTTCATCGCTTTGATTTGCGCTGAGCCGCCGACACGGGATACAGACAATCCGGCGTTGATCGCTGGACGTACGCCTGAGAAGAACAAATCAGATTGCAGGAAGATCTGTCCGTCGGTGATGGAAATGACGTTCGTCGGAATATAAGCAGAGATATCTCCGGCTTGTGTTTCTACGAACGGCAGAGCTGTAATTGATCCTGCGCCTTTCGCGTCGCTAAGCTTTGCTGCACGCTCAAGCAGACGGGAATGAAGATAGAATACATCCCCAGGGAACGCTTCACGGCCTGGCGGACGGCGAAGAAGCAAGGACAGCTCACGGTAAGCAGCTGCTTGTTTAGAAAGATCATCATATACAACAAGAACGTGCTTGCCGCTGTACATAAATTCTTCTGCCATTGTAACCCCAGCATACGGTGCCAGGTACAGAAGCGGTGCCGGCTGTGATGCAGACGCCGTTACAACAATTGTATAATCAAGCGCGCCGTGTTTACGCAATGTTTCTACTACGCCGCGGACTGTTGATTCTTTTTGACCGATCGCTACATATACGCAGATCATGTCTTGGTCTTTTTGGTTCAGGATCGCATCGATCGCAACAGATGTTTTACCTGTTTGACGGTCACCGATGATCAGCTCACGCTGGCCGCGGCCGATTGGAATCAGTGCATCGATCGCTTTGATACCGGTTTGAAGCGGTTCATGAACGGATTTACGGTCCATAACGCCTGGCGCAGGGCTTTCGATCGGACGAGTTTTGCTTGTCAGGATCGGGCCAAGTCCGTCTACCGGCTGGCCTAGCGGATTTACGATACGGCCGATTAACTCTTCACCAACAGGGACCTCCATGATGCGGCCTGTTCTTTTTACTTCGTCTCCCTCACGGATCTCACTGAAAGGTCCTAAGATGACGATACCTACGTTTGATTCTTCAAGGTTTTGAGCCATACCCAAAACACCGTTTGAAAATTCGACAAGTTCACCGGCCATACAGTTGTCAAGGCCGTGCACACGAGCAATACCGTCACCGACTTGGATGACTGTACCTACGTCTTGAACTTCAATATCAGATTGATAATTTTGTATTTGCTGTTTTATCAGTGTGCTAATCTCTTCAGCTTTGATGCTCACTTAGGTTTCACCCCTTCTATCGATTTTCCCCGGCTAATTGACGTTCGATGCGCTGAAGCTTCCCGCTTACGCTGCCGTCATAAATCCGGTTTCCAATGCGGACTTTAATGCCGCCTATTAAATCCGTCTGCACTTCATTTCTGATTCTCAGTGAAGCGACTCCGGCTTTTTTTGCAAACACTTGTGATAATGGTAACATTTCTGCATCCGTCAGCGGTTTCACTGAATATACGATTGCGTCTTCTGTTTGACGGGCCACATTTGCGAGTTTGATAAACTCATCTGTGAGCTCAGGGACAATCGCGGCACGATGGCGGTCAATCAAAAGAAAAATCGTATTGAGTACGGACTGTGACAAAGAGCCAAATGCATGTTGAATCAGCTCTTTTTTCTTCGCAGCCGGCACCTTCGGATGGTTTAACACATCATTAAGCGCTTTTTCATTTTGAAATACTTGTTTTACAACAATTAGCTCTTCTTCTACTTGATTCAGCTGAGCGGACTCATTGGCTATATCAAAAAGAGCTGATGCATATCGTTTAGAGACAGCTGATCCACTCATCGGCTTTCTCCTACCTCTTTAAGATAGTCCTGGATCAATTTCTCTTGAGATTGTTCATCCAGTTCTTTTTCGATCACTTTCGACGCAATCATGACAGAAAGAGACGCTACTTGCTCACGGAGAGCAGAAACCGCCTGTTCTTTTTCCTTCACGATTTCAGTTCTTGCTGCTTCTTTCAGACGTTCAGATTCTGCACGTGCAGCCTGAATAATCTCTTCTTTTTGCTTCTCTCCCAGTTTCTTTGCGTTTTCGATAAGAGTTTGGGATTCCTGTCTTGCTTCTTTTAAAAGAACGCGCTGCTCTTCAATCAGCTGCTGCGCTTCTTTATTTTTTTCTTCAGCAGACGTAATTTCTCCAGCGATGTGGTCTTCACGCTGTTTCATTATGTTTAATAGCGGCCCTAAAGCGTATTTCTTCAGAAGCGCTAATAAGATTAACATAGCTAACAGTTGGAACAGGATATCTCCGCCGTTAAACGACAATCCTAGTTCAAGTGGTAATTGAGACATCTACTACGGCAACTCCCTTCTGCAGGTTTTTCTTTGCTGATCCAGCAGCCGCACTTGTCTCTTTTCAGCCGGCAAGGCGGGATGCTTATCAGACATAAAGCAATGGCGAAGGTTCTCTTGGAATGATCTTCGCCATTTTTAGTTCATATAAGGCTTTTATGCTTAGCCAAAGAACGCTAAGAATGCGATAACGACAGCGATAATAGGAAGGGCTTCAACTAATGCGATACCCATGAACATAAGAGTTCTTAGTTCTTTACCTGCTTCCGGTTGACGGGCAATCCCCTCTACCGTACGTGAAACAATCAAACCGTTACCAATACCTGCACCAAGTGCGCCTAAACCAATTGCGATCGCAGCTGCTATTAAATTCATGAAAAAGTTCCTCCTTTAAAATGTTATCCGTTTGGATATAATGTTTTAATGATCATGACTGATTTTATGAGACATGTACACCATCGTCAGCATCGTAAAGATAAATGCCTGGATGGCACCAATAAATAAACTGAATGCTTGCCATGCCAGCATCGGCAGAATCGCGCCGACTGTACCGACAAGACCGAGAGCCACGCTTTGCGAATAGTGGCTTGTCGCTAATCCTGCAAGCAGGCCGAGAAGAATCTCTCCGGCGAAGATGTTACCATAAAGCCGCAAACCGAGAGTCAGCGTATTCGCAAACTCTTCGATGATTTTCATCGGGAGCATGAATGGCACAGGTCTCAAATAGTCTTTGGAATATTCCTTGAGCCCTTTCATCTTCACACCATAGTAGTGGGTTAAAGCAACAACCATCACGGCTAGCGTTAATGTAATGGCAGGATCCGCTGTCGGAGACTTCCACCAGAGCTCATGTCCGATTGTAATAGAAAACGGCAGCCCCAGCATATTCGACACAAATATGTACATCAGCAATGTGACACCAAGTGCCAAGAAGTTAGCCCCTGTTTTTAAATCCATTGTACTGCCAATAATATTGCGGACGAAATCAACAATCCATTCCATAAAGTTCTGGGCTTTTCCAGGACGGATCGAAAGCGTTCTTGTCGTTAATATAGCAATCAATAAAACAATCACACTCGCCACAGTAATCATCAGAATGTTTGTCAGATTAAAAGTAAGACCTAGAAATTCTATAGTTCTGTAACCATGATTCAAAGGGTTTTCACCTCTCTTCCATTGATGAACGTTTAAGCTGGATAAAGGAATCTATCATAATGACAGGGTATATTGTCATTAATCCAATAACTGTACTTGCCATATGAAAATATTCGGGATTTTTATAGGCGACAGCCACAGCAAGAATCGCATTGCACCACCGCGCTGCGCTCCCGAGAGATCGTATGGACTTTCCTTTCTCAACAGCTCTGTCAAAAGCATTCATTCTCCTGACGAGCAGTAAAAAATTAAACAAACTGAAAACAGTTCCCAGAATAAGGCCTAAAAAAACGGTTTTATACGCTGTTAAACCATAACCCAGTACATACACTGCCAAAATGAACAATAAATATTTGCGTTGTCTGCTAAATGTAAGCTTGGGATCGTCCATCAATTATCTGTCTCCTGATGAAAAAATAATGTATAGCTTGGATACGGCAAAAATCAGCGGTTAACCCTTAGTAGAAGACCTTTTTTGACCGGCAAAAAACGGGCCTGTTCGAAAAAATCATTCATCCGCAAGCCTTGCAGGGATGCTGTTTCATTCGCTTAAATAAATCCTCATAATACGGGTTTGCTGAGAGGATTTACATTGGGGATGAGGACTATAATGAAAGCTATGAAAACCTTCTCATAATACCCTCGTTTAGCATACAATAGCCCCTAACATGTGTCAATCTGTTTAAAGTTAAAAAACTTTTTATACTTTACGTCTCCACAGAATGTTCACATTTTCACCTATAATTGTATACAAATTGACCGAATATCAAAAAACTGGATAAAAAAAGAACCCCTTTATTTTGGGGTTTTCTTTTTTATTTTGTTCCAAACATGCGGTCTCCCGCGTCTCCGAGACCTGGAACAATATAGCCTTTTTCGTTTAATTTTTCATCAAGCGCCGCGATGTAAATATCAACGTCCGAATGATGCTTCTGCAATTCTTCCACACCCTCCGGCGCTGCTACAAGACACATGAAACGGATATTTTTCGCACCGCGTTTTTTGAGGCTGTGAATGGCTTCAACTGCGGAACCGCCTGTAGCGAGCATCGGGTCAACCACGATGAATTCACGCTCTTCCACATCAGAAGGAAGCTTGACATAGTATTCCACGGGTTTTAAGGTTTCAGGATCACGGTAAAGGCCGACATGCCCCACTTTTGCAGCGGGAATCAGCTTTAAAATGCCGTCAACCATTCCCAATCCTGCTCTTAGGATAGGAACCACTCCGAGTTTTTTCCCTGAGATGACTTTCGATTTTGCAGCCTGAACCGGTGTATTGATGTCCACTTCTTCCAAAGGAAGATCGCGGGTAATTTCAAATGCCATAAGTGTGGCTACTTCATCTACTAACTCTCTAAAATCCTTCGTACCTGTATTTTCATTCCGTATATATGTCAGCTTGTGCTGAATTAAAGGATGATCAAATACATAAACCTTTCCCATACTGTGTTTCAGCTCCTTTTTTATTGTCCCATCAACAATTACACACTTCTATTGATTCTACAAAAAAAGACATTGAGTTTCAAGAACATCGTCAAAAAACCCGCCGGGCATAAGCGCCATGCGGGTTTTTTGGATCTTAATAATCTAATTCTTTATATAAAGGAAATTTATCAGTCAGAGCAGCTACACGCTGTCTTGCTTCTTCAAGTTTCCCTTCATCTTCGTGGTTTTTCAATGCAAGCGCAATGATAGCGCCGACTTCTTCCAATGCGTCTCCGTCAAAACCGCGGCTGGTTACAGCAGCTGTACCAAGACGGATACCGCTTGTAACGAAAGGTTTTTCAGGATCGTATGGAATCGCGTTTTTGTTAGATGTAATACCGATTTCATCAAGTACGTGCTCTGCAACCTTACCAGTCAGTCCGAGAGAACGAAGGTCAACAAGGATAAGGTGGTTGTCAGTTCCGCCTGAAACAAGCTGGATGCCCTCTTTCGTTAACGCTTCAGCCAAACGTTTCGCGTTTGAAATGACGTTTTGTGCATATGTTTTGAAATCGTCCTGCAATACTTCGCCGAATGAAACAGCTTTTGCGGCAATAACGTGCATCAGCGGGCCGCCTTGAATGCCAGGGAAGATTGATTTATCAATTTTCTTGCCAAACTCTTCACGGCAAAGGATCATACCGCCGCGAGGACCGCGAAGTGTTTTATGTGTTGTTGTTGTAACGAAATCAGCATAAGGAACCGGGTTTGGATGAAGGCCTGCCGCAACAAGTCCTGCGATATGCGCCATATCCACCATGAAGTAAGCGCCGACTTCATCAGCAATTTCACGGAATTTCTTAAAGTCGATTGTACGAGGATACGCACTTGCTCCTGCTACGATAAGCTTCGGTTTATGAGCGAGGGCTTTTTCACGCACGTCATCGTAATCAATATATTGAGTTTCTTTATCTACGCCGTACTCAACAAAGTTATATTGAACACCGCTGAAGTTGACTGGGCTTCCGTGTGTTAAATGGCCGCCGTGGGAGAGGTTCATCCCAAGTACAGTATCGCCTTGCTCCAAAATCGTGAAGTACACTGCCATATTTGCTTGTGCGCCTGAATGCGGCTGAACGTTTACATGCTCCGCTCCAAAGATTTCCTTCGCGCGGTCACGAGCGATATCTTCAGCGACATCGACGTGCTCGCATCCGCCGTAGTAGCGTTTGCCCGGATATCCTTCTGCGTATTTATTTGTCAAAACAGATCCTTGTGCTTCCATAACCGCTTCACTTACAAAGTTCTCAGAAGCAATCAATTCGATCTTAGTCTGTTGGCGTTCACGCTCATTTTTAATGGCGTTAAACACTTGTTCGTCTTGCGCAGGTAAATGTTTCATCAGCGAGATCCTCTCCTATCCGTATCCTGTTCTTTGTTTTACCATCACTATTGTACATGGTTTTTAAGGCCGATGTAAAAGATTATTTTTAAAAAATCTAAATTTTTATTGGTAAAAACGAATAATGATAACTTAAATTTAATTTAAAGTTCGGAATTTATATCACTGTCTTAAAATAAAAGAAAAGACTGGCCATGCAGTCCTTTCATTCGCAATCATAAACCGCCCGCACTCCGCCGATTAGTTTCGGCCGTGTACGCGCTAATGTCACATGGGCTGAACCGAGGCTGTTTTGAGAGACACGCACAGGGACAGCCACCGGCTTCAGATGCATGCCGATAAACGTATCGCCTATATCGATTCCTGCGTCAGCCTGAATGGTTTCAACAAGAACGGGAGACTTCATCTGTTTAAACGCATAAGACGCCATCGCGCCTCCCGCTTTTGGAACGGGCACGGCAGAAACGGTTGGAAGCCTGAACAGCCGGGCCGTGTCTGCTTCGACAACAAGCGCTCTGTTCAAATGCTCGCAGCATTGAAACGCGAGATGGATTCCCGTTTTTTCCCGAAGCTCGGCAAGTCCGCTGTAGATGCTTTCTGCAATGTCTACACTCCCCGATGTGCCGATCCGGCTGCCAGCCACTTCACTCGTGCTGCATCCAAGGACGAAAAGCTGATCTTGTTTCAATTCAGCCTGTTCCTGAAACTCAGACAGCATCGCCTGCCACGTTTGTTTCATCTCATTCATTAAACAGCACCCCTACAGGTTTTTCTCTTCATAATCTGAGATTTTTCCAATACGCGTTTGGTGTCTTCCTCCGGTAAACTCAGTGGTCAGCCAGATTTTTGCGATTTCCCGAGCCAAACCAGGGCCGATCACCCGTTCACCCATCGCAAGGATGTTTGTGTCATTATGCTCCCTCGTCGCCTTGGCGCTGAAGGTATCGTGCGCCAGCGCGCAGCGAATCCCTTTTACTTTATTTGCGGAAATGCTCATGCCGATGCCTGTCCCGCAAATTAAAATTCCTCTGTCAACTTCGCCGCTAACCACTTTTTCGGCCACCGGAAAAGCATAATCCGGATAATCGACAGAGCCGCTGCCGCAGTCGCAGCCCATATCAATATATTCAATTTGCAATTCGTCCATTAAATCTTTGATTTCATTTCGAATGTGAACGCCGCCATGATCCGATGCAATGGCTACTTTCATCTGCTTTTCCTCCCAGCGTGTGTGATGCGGCCCGCCCGCTTTATTGACCGCGCAGCCTGTCCGCTCTTTGATTCACACCATATGATGTGCTTTTCACTATATTCTACTCCTTCACGCAGGATTTGCAAATGACCTGTTTGCAGATATTCTGGCAACTTACCTGCCTTCTTTTTTCAGCTGTTTTGCCAGCTGCCGAAGAAGTTCTTCAAGCTCATCTCGCGTTTGTTTATAGATGTCAATTGAGCCGCCGAACGGATCGATAACATCCCCATGGCTGCCTGTGACATATTCTTTTAATGTAAACACTTTATCACGATAACGTCCAAATTGGCTGGCAATGATCTGTTTGTGCTGATGGGTCATAGCCAGAACCAAATCTGCCGATTCCATATGTTCTTCAGTTAATGGAGAAGACACATGATTAAGGGCAATGTGTTTTTCAAACAGCGCTTCGACTGCATGAGGCGTCGCTCTCCCATTAGGCGAAGCAAACACGCCTGCCGAGCGGACACTGACATTCAGCCCTTCCGTTTCTGCAATTGATTTAAAAAGCGCCTCAGCCATTGGGCTGCGGCACGTATTTCCAGTACAGACAAAAATAATATCCATGTCAGTCACCCCTTATTTTTCTCTATTATATATGAAGAAAAAAGAAACGGCGACTTCGTTTCTTTTATTGGTATATTAAATTGGCAATAGCAGCTTTAGGCCGAATACGATTAATATGATGCCCCCGAGCGCTTCGCTGTATGTGCCAAGCCATGACTGCACTTGTTTCCCGATCAGCAGGCCCAGCCATGTCAGCATCGTGCTGAACAGCCCGAACAAAGTAATTGTGAGGAGCGGATGCGAGCCGTATATCCCCAAGCTCAAGCCGACGGAAAAGCTGTCAAGGCTGACGCCGACGGCAAACAGCAATAAGCCCGGCCCTGCCGGCGACATCAATCGTTCTTCTGACTGTTTAAAAGAAGCCATAAGCATTTGAACCCCAAGAACAAAAAGCAGCGCCCCTCCGATATAAACCGCTAACACGCCGAGGAGCCCTGACAGCATGTTACCGGCCGCCATCCCCGCGAGAGGCATGATAACGTGAAAAAGGCCGATGATGAAACCGATATAGAATATCTGCTTCTTTCTGAGTTTGACCATGCCCATTCCAAGGCCGACAGAAAAAGCATCCATCCCTAAAGCAAACGCCATGATGCTTAATGTCATCAGTTCGCCTATAAACAAATCCGACATACATAAATAACCCCCTTGGACACGCCCCGCTTTTTTAGCCTATGCGTGTCCAAAAAGGGTTAGAACATCCGACTGCTTTCAGCGAATCACTCTTCCTCCGGCGGCTTTCATCAGCCTGTTCATAATGGCGAGACCGACACCTGTGTCCGGAAAGGATTCCGAGATAATAACATCCACATTATTCTCATCAAAGCTGCGTAAAGCATCATACAGCCCTGCCGCAACAGTCTCAAGCTGAGCACGTCTTCCGCAGCTCTTTACATAATCAGCGGAATAAACGCTCGCGTTTTCTTCTGTCGTCAGGACACCGACTCGTTTTCCACCCTGTTGATATTCTTGAATGAGGTGCTGCATGCGCTCTGGGCTGCCTTCGCAAATGGCAAGCGGCGCTGTCGGCGCATAATGTGTATATTTCATCCCTGGAGAAATCGGCTTCTCATTTTGGTCGCTGAGCCCTTTATCCACATGGATCGGTCCGATCACCGCTTCAATTTGTTCCATCGTAATGCCGCCCGGACGCAGGAGAACAGGGATGTCGTCCGCACATGAAAGCACGGTTGATTCGACTCCGATTCCGGTAGGGCCTCCATCCATAATACCGGCTATGCGGCGATCCAAGTCGTGAGCCACATGCTCCGCTTTTGTGGGACTTGGCTTGCCTGATAGATTGGCGCTCGGTGCTGCAATCGGCAGTCCCGATTCACGAATCAATGCAAGGGCAAGCGGATGATCCGGCATTCTAATAGCAACCGTTTCAAGACCTGCCGTTACACGAGGTGAAAGCGCACCGGGTTTGCAAGGCAGAATGAGCGTAAGTGCTCCCGGCCAAAATCGCTTCATCAATGTTTTCGCCTTTTCCGGCGCTTGGCCCGTTAAATCCTCAAGCTGACTGATATCCGCAATGTGGACAATCAAGGGATTATCGCTCGGCCGCCCTTTTGCCTCATATATTTTTTGGACGGCATCCGTATTTTTCGCGTTTGCGCCTAGGCCATATACCGTTTCTGTCGGAAAGGCAACGACCTCATTTTCTCGGAGCAAAGCGGCTGCTTGTGCAATTTGTGGATCATTTGTGGATAACTCGTCAGTTACATCCACAAACCATCTTTTCGTTTTCATTTCTGACCAAACTCCTTATTCACAACAATAAAACGATTGTTTTACGCGTGTAATCCTTTTGAAAGTATAAAAGATGTCCTGTAATAAAACAAGCGTTATCCACAAATTGTGGACAACGCTAATAAAGAAGTGGATAAGTATGTGTATAAACTGCATTTATCCAGACGTTTTTTTCATCAAAACGGCCCCTTCTGTTTGCCGCGATTCACAGAAATGATCAGAAGAGAACAGTTCTTCCGGTACACTTTCAGCTCTTTCAAATCCCATGGCCGTCAGAAAGTCCGCAGAGGAAAGCTGATTCGCTACTAGATATACGGTTTTGATTTGATGCTTTTCGCACAGCACCTCCATGCTTTGAAAAAGCGTGACAATATGGCCTTGGTGAAGCTTGTCCGATATGACCAGCGACCGCAGCAGGCCCTGGTCACAGCTTATTTTTTCAATTCCGAGGCAGCCGGCAATGTTTTTCTCATTGTCCTCCAGCATAAGAAATTGAGTGAAGCCTTCTTTCACGCCTTCATAGCTGGTTTTCGCCTGTTTTAAAAATTCCTCAAGCACCTCTCCGTCTTTTTCCCTTGCCACCCGCAGTTGATAAAACATCCGTTCACCCCGTTTTTCGTTCTTTCTTCAAATCTATGAGGCAAATCTATTTTTAGACCAGATGATTAGGAAAAAAGGTCGGAAATCCATTCGACTAAGAAGAATTTCACTTCTGTGCCGTCTTCCTTCTCTTCTTTCTCTTCTTTTTTTGCTTTCTCTGCTTTAGCGGTTACGTCCTCAAGCACTTTTTCAGTCTGCTTTTTTGAGGCTTCTTTATCTTCTTGTTCTTTGACGGCTTCCCCGTTAGAAAAATCGAGAAAGCAGAGGGGCGGGAACAGCACACACCACCAGTTGGCGCCGTCGCCGTTTCCAAGCGTGATCAAAATCGCTTCATACTCACCGGCTGGATAAACCATGTTGCCGTAAAGCTTTGTCGGAAACGAGATTTTGTCAAAATCAACGGATATCGACTGATTCGCTCCTTCTTTCTCCATCGTTTCCTTTGCAATCGCTTTGATTTCAGGCAGCTTTGAGCGAATCACACGACGCGCTTCTTCAATAGAAGTAATATCCTTTACCCAAGTTGTGATTTCTTTATTCACCGCATCTCTGATATGACGTTTTAATTGCTGGTCTTGATCACTATCGCTGTTTGCCAATATTCTCAAACGAATCGCCTGACCCGGTATGACCACCGGCTGATTTTCTGATTGCTGTGCCGTCTCTTCTTTCGCAAGCCCTACGAGCGCTCCGGATAATAAAAGAAAGATATATATACAAATGATTACTGTTTTTTTCATCGGTCCCCACCGTTCCTCTCCGTGCTTTGTTTCTAGCCCTATTATGGACAAGGAGAACCTGGGGTAAACGTGCAGGGTGAAAAAAATCTAGCAAGCTGTTAATCTTATTTATGGTACGATAGTGTTTTAGGAGGTTTAAGATGAAATACAATTATACAGTGCTCTTATCAGCATTCACGATGTCGGTTCTTTATTCGGTTATTTATATTCATTCATTTATTATTGCCGCTCTCATCACAATGGCATTTTATTTTCTGTTTCCTTATTTGATCTTCGCACTGCCGCTTCAAATCATGATGAATAAAAAGCCGAAACGGTTCAGCCCTTTGTACCTGCTGTATTACCTTGTCGCTGCTTTTATTGCCAACGCGATCATTTTCGGCGTGCTTCAGCCTTCGGGACAATCTCTGTTTCAAAATACAGCCTTCTATCTTTTCGCTGTATTAACAGCTCTTATCTATTGGATATGGGACTCTGTTTTACTGCAAAAAAAGGAAGCCTAAAAGGCTTCCTTTTTTATTAAAACAAAACCGTCAGCAAATAACATAGAATGGAAGGTATCGCCGCAACAAAAAAAGCGGCTGCCATTTTTAGACGTGATGTACGGCCTTCTTTGGTTTCTGAATGGTAGTTTGCCCGCTGATCGCTTCCGCTTACAGCCAAACCCGATGTGATGATCGCGAGCCCGACTAAAACGAGAGACGCAACGCCAAAAATCGCTTCATATGAAGGAGCCTGTGAAAAAATGGTGCCAATCATGCTCTCAATCGCGATGAGCAGGATTCCTGCTGTCAGGGCCTTTTTCATGTTTACATCCCCTTTGCTGGTGTTCAACAGCTTGATCCATTCACTCGCCGGCAAGCTGCTTATTTATTTTTATGAATCAAAGCGCATATGGTTCTGTCTTTTCCATTAATATCTTTCAGCACTTCCACTTCCGCTTCCTTAAACGCCTTGAGGATCAGGTCTTTGACCGCCGCCCCCTGTTTCCAGCCGATTTCAAAAACGACAAATACTTTCTCCTTCATGACAAGCGGGATGTCTTCCATAAAACGCTTATAAAATTTCAGCCCGTCTCCGCCATCAGTGAGCGCGTGCAGCGGCTCATGAAAACGGACAATTTCTGATAGATCAGCCATTTCTTCCTCTGAAATATATGGCGGGTTCGAGACAATGATATCTGCTTTTTTTCCCGCCTTAATAAAAGGCTCAAGCAGATCGCCCTGATAAAAGCGCACATTCGCTCCAAGTTTTTCTGCATTGGCAGAGGCGACTTGCAGCGCCTCTTTCGAAATATCGACTGCTGACACAGAAAAGCTTTGGTTTTCAAGCGCAAGCGTGACGGCTATCGCGCCGCTCCCTGTACCAACGTCAACGACTTCGAGCCGGTCATCTTCAGAAAAGACATTACGATATTTTTCAAGCAAATGAAGGACAACCTCTTCTGTTTCCGGCCGCGGGATCAGCACATCATCATTCACCATAAATTCCCGCCCGTAAAAAAACTCTTTTCCGATAATGTATTGCACCGGCACGCCCTCTTTATGCATCTCAACGTGACGCGTAAAGCGATACAGTTCGTCGTCGCCAATCGGTTCCTGCAAGCTGGCGAGCAGCCTGCTTCTCTCCATTCCAGTATCATAAAGCAATAGCAGTTCGGCAGCATTTTCTTCTCTTCCCGCTTCGGTTAAATAAGAAGAAGCCCATTTCAGGGCTTCGAATATCGTCTTCATCTTAACCTTCCGACTGCTGAAGCTTGCTCGCCTGATCTTCTACGATCAGCGCTTCAACCACTTCGTCAAGTTTTCCTTCAAGAATCTGATCAAGCTTTTGAATCGTCAAACCGATTCTGTGATCCGTCACACGGTTTTGCGGAAAGTTGTATGTGCGGATACGTTCAGAACGGTCACCAGATCCGACTGCTGATTTCCGTGTTTGATCATATTCAGCCTGGGCTTCCTGCTGAAATTTATCATAGATTCTGGCACGAAGAACCTTCATTGCTTTTTCTTTGTTCTTGATTTGAGATTTTTCATCCTGGCATGATACAACAACACCTGTCGGCAAGTGCGTCAGACGAACGGCAGACATTGTTGTGTTAACGCTTTGTCCGCCCGGTCCGCTTGAAGCAAACGTATCGACGCGGATATCCTTCTCATGGATGTCAACCTCTACCTCCTCCGCCTCAGGAAGACAAGCTACCGTTGCAGTGGATGTATGGATACGTCCGCCCGATTCTGTTTCCGGAACACGCTGTACGCGGTGGGCGCCGTTTTCATATTTGAGTTTAGAATATGCGCCGCTTCCCGTAATCATAAAGATGATCTCTTTGTAGCCGCCTGTTCCGGTTACATTCGCTTCCATGATCTCTGTCTTCCAGCCTTGAAGCTCAGCGTAACGGGAATACATTCTGTACAGGTTGCCAGCGAATAAAGCAGCTTCCTCGCCTCCCGCAGCTCCGCGAATCTCCATGATAACGTTTTTGTCGTCATTAGGATCTTTCGGGATCAGGAGCACTTTCAAGCGTTCTGACAGTGTTTCCGTTTCCTTCTGAAGTTCAGAAATCTCTTCCTTCACCATGTCGCGCATCTCAGCGTCCAGCTTCTCTTCAAGCATTGCTTTTGCATCAGCCAGCTGTTCTGACGCATCTCTGTATTGTCTATATACGTCAACTGTTTCTTGTATATCAGATTGCTCTTTTGAATATTCTCTCAGCTTTTTCGGATCGTTGACTACTTCTGGATCGCTTAAAAGCTCATTTAATTTTTCGTATCGTTCTTCGATTGATTTTAAACGGTCTAACACGGTCTTCACCTCTGTTTTCCTGTGCGTAACATTCTCATTATAGTATAGTGATTAACCCCAGTCAAAAGCATTTCAATCCCAGCTTTAAAAGCCTCCTCTGCTATACTGGGAATCGAGGAGGGATATTGTTGCTGAAATCCATACATCATATTGCAATCATATGTTCAGATTACGAAAAGTCGAAAGCTTTCTACGTACATAAGCTTGGTTTTCAGGTGATTCAAGAAACGTACCGCGAAGAGCGCGGCTCCTATAAGCTTGATTTGTCGCTTAACGGCTCGTATGCCATTGAACTGTTCTCGTTTCCCGACCCGCCCGAACGCCAAACCCAGCCTGAAGCTGCAGGCCTGCGTCACCTCGCCTTTACAGTCAGCAGCTTGGATGAGGCGGTTCAGGCGCTTCATGAAAAAGGAATCGAAACAGAGCCGATCAGAAAAGATCCGCTGACCGGCAAGCGTTTCACCTTCTTTTTTGATCCTGACCAGCTTCCATTAGAACTGTATGAACAATAATATTTTTTGAAGAAAAAAAGGAGATACCCACTTTCTTTGCCGAATCTTTTCTTGTTTTGTCTAACGGGAAGGGAACCGCATTCTATGGTCGAATACCTAGCTAAAAAGGAGGTATGGGATCATGAATACAAATATGGTAGCAAGTGAACTCGGCGTCTCCGCAAAAACGGTGCAGCGGTGGGTGAAGCAGCTGAATCTCCCGGCCGAACGCAATGAGCTCGGACATTATTCGTTCACGGCAGAAGACGTGAAGGTTCTAAAATCTGTTCAAAAACAAATCTCTGAAGGCACGGCGATTCAAGATATTCATCTGCCGAAAAGCGCTAAAAAGCGCACAGGCTTCCTTGTCCAAAAAACAAATGGCGACACAGAACGAAGAATCGAGCAGCTTGAACAAAAGCTGGACACCCTTTTACAGCAAAGGCAGGACGAAAACGAACTGATAGCAAGGATTTCGGAGCTGGAACGCCAGCTGAAACAAAAAGCCGATGAAGGTGTATCTTACCAGCTGCTTCAGCACCGCAGAGAAATTGATGATATTCTTGCAGACCTGCAATCACTGACCTCACAAATGAAAGAATTCACCGCTCAGCCGATCCCCGAGACTGCTGCTGCTTCTGAAAAAAACAAAACAAGAAAAAAACCGCTGCTGTCACTGTTCAAATTTCAAACCTAAAGCAAAAAGCTCCCCGTAAAGGGAGCTTTTTTTGTTACGCAGTAAGCGCGATAATGATTGGAAGTGAAATCAAAGACAGAATCGCACTGACCACAAACGCAGTCGCAGTTTCTTCTTCTTGTTTCTCGAAACGAGTCGCAATCATGGCTGCAACGGCAGAACCAGGGAATGCAACAAGAAGGATCGCTTTTGTCATTTGGTCAGCTGGAAGTCCGACTGCAAGAGCAATCAGGAACATTAACGCAGGCTGAACCGCAACTTTTAGTAACGCAATACCGATAGCCGGCATACTGAGTTTAATTTTACGAATACCAACGGTAACACCGACAGCAAAGAGAGCAACACCAGATGTTGTGCTTCCAAGCTGATCGAGCATTTTAACACCCAGCTCAGGAAGAGTGAAGTTGAACACCAACACTAAGATCATACTGATTAACGGAGCAGCTGCAAGCGGCTCACAAAGACCATGCAGGATTGATTTTCCTGTCATCTTCCAGAAGCTGTCGCCGCCCTCTTCGTTTTTCTTAGAAGTCTCACCTACAGTAGCAACAATGATCGCGAGCGGATCAAGAATAGCGTTTACCACGATACCTGTGACCGCGATCGGAATCGCAACTTCATTCGCTCCGAATAAGCTTCCCAATACAGGAATACCCATAAACGCAAATGTCGGCTGTGCAGAGTTCAAAGAAAATACAGATGAGTTCGTTAAATCATACTTGAAAATAAATCTGCAAACCAAAAGAATGATGATGTAGAAACCAACAATCCCAATAATTAAAGAAATCATTAAAGGAACTTGTGATAAAAATTCACTTCTGGAAGTTGTCAAAATACCAGCGATAAAGTGAGCTGGAAGTGCGTATTTCGTTACTAACGTACTTACCCCTTTTGCCGACTTGGCATCATAACTTCCAAAATGTCCTGCAAACCAACCCAGCACGATAACAAAGAAGATCGGCGCCAGGAGGATTAAGATATCTAAGATGCTCAAAATATTCTCCTCCAAATCCTATGTCCGTATACTTTAGCTTTACAAAAAGCTTTCCCTCGGACAGAAAAATTTACTCGCTAATTATTTCGCGATGATTTTTTTGTATTCCGGTGTCCACATTGCATCAAGAACCGCTTGTTTCACATCTTCAGGCTGACGATTTGCCACGCCATCTTTAATTGCTGCTTCAGCAACGGCAATCGCAACTTGAATAGAAACCTCTTGAAGCTTATCAATGCTTGGAAGCAACCCTGCTCCGGGTGTTTCAAGATCAACCATTTCAGCAATCGCATCAGCAGTTGCAGCAAACATAGCAGGCGTAATGATACGCGCTTCAGCTACAATTGAACCAAGTCCAAGACCAGGGAACGCGAATGCGTTGTTAGATTGTCCGATTTCATAAGAAACACCGTTGTATTCTACATTGTCAAATGGGCTTCCTGTTGCAATAAGCACTTTTCCGTCAGTCCATTTGAACAGGTCTTCAGGAACTGCTTCAGCAAGGTGAGTCGGGTTAGACATCGGCATGATAACCGGACGGTCTACGTGAGATGCCATTTCTTTTACAATTTCCTCTGTGAACGCACCTGAAACCCCTGAAGTGCCAATCAAGATCGTTGGTTTCGCTTGGCGAACCACTTCATCGAATGGAATTTGACCTTTTTCATCGCGCTTCCAGTCTTTCACTTCATCCGCATTGCGAAGGTAAGGTTTTTGGAAATCAAGGATGCCTTCGATGTCTTCAGTCAGCAAGCCTCTGTAATCAAGTGTGTAGAAACGTTTGTTAGCTTCTTCTTCAGACAATCCGGCAAGCACCATTGTGTCACGGATTTGGTCAGCAATACCGATACCGGCAGAACCAGCACCGAAAATAACAACACGCTGATCTTTAATAGAAGCGCCTGTTTTCTTCATAGCGGCAAGCACACCAGCAAGTGTAATCGCGCCAGTACCTTGAATATCATCATTAAATGTCAGGATTTCATGATTGTATTTCTTCATGATATTGCGTGCATTTTTGTTGCCAAGGTCTTCCCAGTGAAGAAGCGCTTTAGGGAAGAATTTCAATGCAGCTTTTACATATGCGTCAATGAAAGCTTCATAGCGTTCACCTTGAACACGTTCATGCTTGTTCCCAATATATAAAGGATCGTTTAGAAGTTTTTCGTTGTTCGTACCGACATCAAGCACAACCGGGATAACACGGCTAGGGTCAATACCAGCTGCAGCAGTGTAAACAGCTAATTTACCGATTGCGATGTTAATACCGCCTACACCCCAGTCACCGATACCGAGAATGCTTTCAGAGTCAGTAGCAACGATAAGATCAATATCGCCTGCTGTCGCATGAAGGTTTTCAAACGCTTTTTCAATACCGTCAATGTTGTCGATTGACAAGTAGATTCCTTGAGGTCTTCTATATTCATGGCTGTACTCCTGAATCGCTTCACCAACTGTTGGTGTGTACACAACAGGAAGCATTTCGCGAAGATGGTTTTGCAGCAATTTATAGAAAAGAACTTCATTGCGGTTTGCAAGATCACTTAAGTAAACATTTTGACGAAGGCGGTCAGGCTGCGCTTGGAACTGCTCGTACGCGCGTTGTGCTTGTTGATCAAGAGAAAGTACAGTTGGCGGAAGAAGCCCTTCTAAGCCAAGTTCTTGTCTTTCTTCTAGTGAAAAAGCAACGCCTTTATTTAAAGTAGGAATAGATAAAACTTCTTTTCCTCTAAGAGTTGTTTCTAAGTGCCCTTCTTTGGTTTTTTTTATGTTATTCAAGCAAATCTCCTTCTTTCTTGAAATAGTTAACCAAGTTAAGTAATAACCCATCTAAAATATGACCGATCATGATCTTTATGCGACTTTGTGACAATTATTCGAACAATGTCTCAAAACTATTTACATTACGTAAGCTATTGTATGCCTGTCAAAATCAAAATTCAAGGGAAGAAAATTACTTAATTTTTTAATATACTTAATTAAATTTTTTAATTGAATATTATCAGAATATAAAAAAAACACCGGTGTTTTCAGCCGGTGCTTTCTATCTTTATACCCATGTTTTGGACTATTTTTTAGATTTTCCTGGGACTTCGTGATGATGTCTGCATCTGGCTTCATACGATTCAGAGGCACCAACCAAAATGACCGGATCATCGTAAGAAGCAGGTTTGCCGTCAATGAGGCGCTGTGTTCTGCTCGCCGGTGATCCGCAGACAGAACAAACGGCTTGCAGCTTTGTCACACTTTCTGCAATCGCCATAATATTCGGCACGACGCCGAACGGCTCTCCCCTAAAATCCATATCGAGGCCCGCTGCTATCACACGGTAGCCTTTGTCGGCAAGAGATGATAAAACCTCAACAATTTCCTGATCAAAAAACTGCACTTCATCAACCGCAATCACATCTGTACTTTCACTGATGTGATCCCAAATGTCAGCAGCAGACGAAATGGCGTAGCTCGTCATTGATGTTCCATTATGGGAGACAACAGCAGCTTCGCTGTATCGATTATCAATCACAGGCTTAAATACCCTGACTTCCTGCTTGGCGTAAGTCGCTCTCTTCACTCTTCTGATCAGCTCTTCAGATTTACCCGAGAACATGCTGCCGCAAATCAGCTCAAGCCACCCGCTTTGTTTCATTATGTACATAGGCTTCGCTCCCCTCTCTCTGCCAGCTGTGCTTTAGACAATATAAAAAACAGGCAAGATTGCTTCTTGCCTGTTGAGAAATCTATTATTACTTAAGACCGTATTTTTTGTTAAAGCGATCAACACGACCATCAGCAGAAGCGAATTTTTGACGACCAGTGTAGAATGGGTGGCATTCAGAGCAAATCTCAACGCGTACCTCTTCTTTTACTGAGCCTGTTTCAAATTCATTTCCGCAAGCGCATTTAACTGTTGCTTTTTTGAAATTAGGATGAATTCCTGCTTTCATTGTATCCATCTCCTTCCGCCCTGAATCCCGTGTGGAAACAGAGTTATTATTTCGGAGCGTTGTCCGAAACGCATATGAGAAAATTATATCAGTGATTTACTTCTTTTGCAAATACAATTTACCTTCTTGCAGATGATAGATTTGCCTGTTTCCATTCTTGATTGAGAATATCGAAAAATTCCTGGTTTGTTTTGGTCTTTTTCATTTTTCTCATGAATTTTTCGGCGAAATCAGGTGAATCAGACATCGTTTTGCGGATCGACCATAGACGATCAAGATGCTCTTTAGGCACAAGCAGCTCTTCTTTGCGCGTTCCAGAACGGCGGATATCAATGGCAGGGAAGATGCGGCGCTCTGCCAGAGAGCGGTCAAGGTGAAGCTCCATGTTGCCTGTTCCCTTGAATTCCTCATAAATGACATCATCCATACGTGATCCTGTATCAACAAGAGCCGTAGCAAGGATGGTTAAGCTGCCGCCTTCTTCGATATTTCTCGCAGCCCCGAAGAAGCGTTTCGGACGGTGGAACGCCGCTGGGTCAATCCCCCCAGAGAGCGTTCTTCCGCTTGGCGGAATCACTAAGTTGTAGGCGCGGGCAAGCCGAGTGATACTATCCATCAGGATGATGACGTCTTTTTTATGTTCAACGAGACGCATCGCGCGCTCAAGCACAAGCTCGGCCACTTTGATATGGTTTTCCGGCACTTCATCAAACGTTGAGCTGACGACATCCCCAGCTACAGAACGCTCGATATCGGTTACTTCCTCAGGTCTTTCATCAATTAAAAGCACGATTAGCTCTGCTTCAGGCTGGTTCGCTGTAATGCTGTTGGCAATTTCCTTCAGCAGCATCGTTTTTCCGGCTTTCGGCGGCGCCACAATCAATCCGCGCTGTCCAAATCCGACCGGCGCCATCATGTCCATAATTCTTGTAGACAAGAAGTTCGGCTTTGTTTCAAGCACCATTTGGCGATCTGGATAAAGTGGCGTAAGAGCAGGGAAATGCACACGCTCTTTTGCTGATTCGGGATCATCCCCGTTCACTGCTTCAACGTGCAAAAGTCCATAGTAACGTTCATTTTCTTTTGGCGGGCGAACCTTGCCGGATACTTTGTCTCCGTTCCGCAAATCGAAACGGCGGATTTGTGAAGCTGAGATGTAAATATCTTCTGAGCTTGGAGAGTAGTTGATCGGTCTCAGGAAGCCGAAACCTTCAGACTGGATGATCTCAAGAACGCCTTCCATAAACAACAGGTCTTCCTGTTCTGCATTCGCTTTCAGAATGGCGAAAATGAGTTCTTTTTTTGTCAGTTTACTGTAATAGGAGATTTTATAATGTCTTGCAAGTTCATAAAGCTCTTTCAATTTCATATTTTCCAATGAGGAAATAGATACGTCTTTCATAAAAACACCACGCTTTTCATAGTCAATATCTTACTCTGAACATGTCATCTGCTGCTTTTGCACAACATCCGCCAAAGCACATTCTTTTTTTAACATAAAGGAACTTCTATCGGTAACACTTCCACCCATGATCGGCGCTTTTGTTAAAAGGATTGTCTTAATGAGTTTTGAAGGAAGCGAGGACAAAAACATGAGAAGATCAATACTTATATCGTCTGTATGCGGTAGAAATTGAAACTTTCCTAGTGCTTAAAAGAAGGTATTACGCAGTAAAATTCGCAGCACTCTTTATTTTTACCTTATTTCAAAAAATTATTCAACTGAAATAAGGTTTTGACATGGAATTGATAGAGTTGACGCTTTTCTGCAAAAGTTAAAGCGGGCTCTCACCCGCTTTTTCTGTTTGTTATGGACGGATTACAAGATTTGGTTTCTTTTTCAAGCTGTGTCTGCCGTCAACGAAACGGACAGTGCCTGATTTTGCACGGATAACTAAGCTTTCAGTTGTTCCGACAGAGCCTTTAAATTGAACTCCTTTTAACAGCTCGCCGTCAGTAACCCCTGTAGCTGCAAAAATCGCGTCATCACCCTTCACAAGGTCTTCCATGCGAAGGACTTTGCTTAAATCAAGGCCCATTTTATGACAGCGTGTGATTTCTTCTTCGTTTTGCGGAAGAAGTTTACCAATGATTTCTCCGCCGAGCGCTTTTAGCGCGACAGCGGATAGCACCCCCTCAGGAGCGCCGCCTGATCCGAACAGGATGTCAACGCCCGTGTGGTCGAAAGCCGTGTTGATGGCGCCAGCGACATCGCCGTCATTGATCAATTTGATTCTGGCGCCGGCCTCACGAAGCTCGGAAATGATTTTTTCGTGTCTTTCACGGTTTAAAATGGTGGCAACGACGTCCTCAACGTCCTTGTTTTTTGCTTTTGCCACCGCTTTAAGGTTGTCAATGACAGGTGCTTCAATATCTATGCAGCCCACCGCCTCCGGACCGACTGCAATTTTTTGCATATACATGTCAGGAGCATTCAGCAGCGTGCCATGGTCTGCGACCGCGATCACCGTCAGCGCGTTCCAGCCGCCGCTTGCTAAGATGTTTGTGCCTTCAAGAGGGTCAACTGCGACATCAACGCGCGGGCCGTACCCGTTTCCGAGTTTTTCCCCGATATACAGCATTGGCGCTTCGTCCATTTCTCCCTCACCGATTACAACGGTCCCTTTCATCGGCACTGTATCAAAAACGTCTCTCATTGCACTTGTTGCCGCTTCATCAGCCTCGTCCTTTTTTCCCCGGCCCATCCATCTCGCCGATGCTAATGCCGCAGCTTCGGTTACACGTACCAATTCCATTGATAAACTTCTTTCCATTTCAACACGATCTCCTCTCACAAGAAACCATTATGAATTTTGAAGCTGTTCTATTTCTTCGTCTGTCATTCTTTCACGCCAAATTGTCGCTCCAAGCCCCTCAAGCTTCTTCTCAAGGCTGCTGTAGCCTCGGTCAATATGCTCCAGTCCCGTAATTTCCGTGACGCCGTCAGCCATCAGTCCGGCTACCACCAAGCAGGCTCCGGCACGAAGATCGCTCGCCTTCACTTTTGCGCCTTGAAGCTCGACAGGACCTGTGATGATGGCGGATCTGCCTTCTACTTTCATATTGGCACCCATCCGTCTCAGCTCATCAATGTGCTTGAATCTTGCCGAGTAGATGGTGTCTGTAACGACGCTTGTCCCTTTCGCTCTTGTCAGAAGCGCCGTCATCGGCTGCTGTAAATCCGTCGGAAACCCTGGATATACGAGGGTTTTGACGTCAACCGGCTTTAAGTTCTTCTGCCCGCCGACAATAAGAAGCTGATCGTCGCTTGTTTCGATATGATAGCCCATTTCTCTCAGCTTTGCCGTTAACGACTCAAGATGAGTGGGAATAACGTTATCGATAATGACTTCCTTGCCCATTGCAGCGCCCGCAATCATAAATGTCCCGGCCTCAATTCTGTCCGGTATGATCGTATGCTTGCAGCCGTGCAGTTCCTGAACGCCGTCGATTCGGATCACATTGGTGCCCGCGCCTTTGATTTTGGCGCCCATGCTTGTAAGCAATGTCGCGACGTCAATAATCTCTGGCTCTTTGGCAGCGTTTTCGATAATCGTTTTCCCTTCTGCCAAAACAGCGGCGAGCATAATGTTAATCGTTGCTCCTACGCTTACGACATCTAAATAAATCCGTGCGCCTCTCAGCCTTTCAGCTCGCAAATAAATGGCGCCTTGTTCATTGGTTACTTCAGCTCCGAGCGCCTCAAAGCCTTTGATATGCTGATCAATCGGGCGGGGCCCTAAGTGACAGCCGCCAGGCAATCCAATGACTGCTTGCTTGAAGCGGCCTAGCATCGCCCCCATTAAATAATACGACGCGCGAAGCTTTTTTACTTTCCCGTTAGGAAGCGGCATGCTGATCATCGATGTAGGGTCAACAACCATTTCCCCATTCTCAAAATGCACGTTGCCGCCGATTTCCTTTAACAGGTCACGCAGCGTTTCAATATCTGAAATCTCTGGAAGCCCTTCAATTGTCACCTCGGAATTTGCCAAAATGGTTGCAGGTATTAACGCAACAGCGCTGTTTTTAGCGCCACTGATATGTACTGTACCGTTTAACGAGTCACCGCCGGCAATATTCAACTTTTCCATGATAGTCTCCTTCCATAAGAAGATAGCTGCGGAGCTAAATAAAATGTCATTTTATTCTGTCTCTGCAAATAAAGCTCATGTCCAAAATCTAGCCAATTCGAAGAGAAAGAATACAACACATTGTAAAATATCAGGAAGAAAATAGCGAAGCTTTGCGGGGCACAGGTTTCAAAAGTTGCACAGAGACCCGCCGGCTCAAGAGACATCGTCTTCATCCGGCAAAAGCAGTACGCAAACCCTTCATTCCGATATCAGCTTCTGCAGCCCAATGATTCCTTCTCTGTAAAGCGGCGTCAGCATCTGAAGGTCCGCTGTATCAGGTCGGTGAAAAACAAAGGCCGCGGCAAACAGGCATAAAGCTGTTTGCCGCCCCTTTCATTATTTGTTCCAGTCTGCCAGGAATTGTTCGATTCCTTTGTCTGTTAACGGGTGTTTAGTGAGCGCATGAATGACTTTCAGCGGCATTGTGCCGATGTGAGCCCCTCTTAAAGCGGCTTCTGTCACGTGCTGCGGGTGGCGGATAGACGCTGCAATGATTTGCGTGTCAAGTCCGTGAATGTCAAAAATCTGTTTAACTTCTGAAATCAGGTCAAGTCCATTGTGGCCGATGTCATCTAAACGTCCCAGGAATGGAGATACATACGTCGCCCCCGCTCTTGCAGCAAGAAGCGCCTGGTTGGCATTGAAGATCAATGTAACGTTTGTTTTGATGCCTAAGTCAGTAAGTGCTCTCACCGCTTTTAAACCGTCAGACGTCATTGGAATTTTGACCGTAATGTTCGGAGCGATTTTCGCCAGTTCTTTTCCTTCCTCGATCATTTCCTCAGCTTTCAAAGAAATAACCTCTGCGCTTACAGACCCTTTCACGACGTCTGTGATCTCGCGAAGACGGTCGTGGAATGATACGTTAGCTTCCTTTGCTACTAAACTAGGGTTCGTCGTTACACCGGCGAGAATTCCTAATTCATTCGCTTCTTTAATTTCATCGATATTGGCTGTATCAACAAAGAATAACATTTTCAAAAAGCCTCCCTGATTAAGAAATTTTCTGAACTGTGAAATATGATTGCGCTTTCTATAGATAGACGGAAAACCGCCTGTCAAGCTGTCAGGCGGCTATAAAAAGTTCCAATTGAATTAAGCTTGGTTTGAAGAACCAAATTCACGCATTTTACCGATAACTGTTTCTTTGATCGCTTCACGAGCTGGTCCAAGATATTTACGTGGATCGTACTCGTCAGGCTTAGCTGCCAATGTTTCACGAACAGCTTTTGCAGAAGAAATTTGGTTTTCAGTATTCACGTTGATTTTAGCTGTACCAAGTGAAATTGATTTTTTGATGTCAGCAGTCGGAATTCCAGTACCGCCGTGAAGAACTAGCGGAAGACCAGTTGATTTCCCGATTTCTTCCATTTCTTTGAAGCCAAGGTTTGGTTCGCCTTTGTAAGGGCCGTGAACAGAACCTAATGCAGGTGCAAGGCAGTCGATGCCAGTGCGCTCAACAAGCTCTTGGCACTCTTTAGGGTCAGCGTAGATTACGCCTTCAGCGATAACGTCATCTTCTTGTCCGCCGACTGTTCCAAGCTCAGCTTCTACAGATACTCCGTGGAAATGAGCAAGCTCAACAACTTTAGCAGTTGTTGCTACGTTTTCTTCAAATGGATGGTGAGAAGCGTCGATCATTACAGATGTGAAACCTGCATGAATCGCTTTCGCACAAGATTCAAAGCTTGAACCGTGGTCTAAGTGAATCGCAACAGGAACTGTCACTTTGTACTCTTCCATAAGTGCTTTTACCATAGCAACGACTGTTTTGAAGCCGCCCATGTAGCGTCCCGCACCTTCGGAAACACCAAGGATCACTGGAGATTTTTCTTCTTCAGCTGCTTGTAAAATCGCTTGAGTAAACTCAAGGTTGTTTAAGTTAAATTGTCCTACAGCGTACCCTTTTTCTTTAGCTGTATTCAACATTTCCGTCATAGAAACTAAAGGCATGTCGAATGTCCTCCTTATGTAGCCTGATTGTCTTCTAGCGAAAAAAGCTTTCCACCCTAGCATGACCCATATATTGCTGTCATATGTAAATACTCAGATCGCTTTTTCTCCATAACTAGGATACCAACTTTTCGACAAATCGGCAACACAATGACATCATTCATTTGTTTCTTCTTTTTGTCAGTTAGACTTCAGGGGCAGATATTTTTTGACAGCGTCTCTGATTTCGTCGATGTCAAACGGCTTTGCAAAGTGCGTTAGAGCGCCCAATTCCTTTGATTCCTGGATCATGTCGAGCTCTCCGTATGCCGTCATGATAATGACCCGGATGTTTTCGTCAATGACCTTCATCCGTTTTAGGATTTCGATTCCGTCCATGCCGGGAATTTTCATGTCTAAAAGCACAAGATCTGGCCGTTCTTTTGTCACAATGTCAAGCGCCTGCAGGCCGTTTGCAGCCTGAAACGTCTGGTAGCCTTCTTTATTGAACACTTCATTAAGCAAAATACGAATGCCGTATTGATCATCAACGATTAAAATTTTTTCATTCATCATTTTACACCCCAATATTATGATTTTCGTCAAAAGTAAGCAGTAGTGTATGTATTCTGTTTGATTTTCCTATTTCCTTTAATTATAATAGTCTACTTTACGACATTTTCTGAGCATTTTCTCTTTTGTTGTATACTGATATTGTACGTTATAAAGGAGGATTCACTTATGTTGAAAATATTTACGACGCAGTTAACAGGTATTTTTTCCCGCATTCAGGATAAGGAATCTGACGCGATTGAAGATGGGGCGCGGCTGCTTGCTCAAGCGGTGATCAGCGGGCATTCCATTTATTTATACGGAGCGAATGAGCTTCAGGGCGTCTTTTATGAGGCCACTGAAAGCAAAGAACCCTTTCCATCTGTCAAAGCCTTTCCGGAAAGCGCTGAAGAAGTGACAGAAAGCGACAGGGTGCTGATGTTTTGCTCGGGGCCGGGCACAGCCGAAGAGCAGGCGCTCGCAAAAGAGCTGTATGAAAAAGGCGCGGGAGTCGTATGCGTTTCGCCCGCAGCCAAAGATAGCGCGGGAATAGAACAGTATTGTGATGTGCATATTGATTCTAAATTAAAAATGCCGCTTGTTCCCGATGAAGACGGCACCCGTTACGGATTTCCCTCTTTAATGACGGCACTGTATGTCTATCACGCTTTATCGTTTACCCTAAAAGAAATTCTGCAAGAGTATGCATAATATCTTATTGTACATGCTTGATCTTGCCGGAAACAAATAAAAAAGACTTGCCCGCTTTTGACAAACGGCAAGTCTTTTTTTGTTACTTCTGATTCGCAGCTTCGACAGACGCTCCGATAAAGCCTTTAAATAGAGGCTGAGGTCTTGTCGGTCTTGACTTGAACTCTGGGTGGAACTGAGAAGCCACGAACCAAGGGTGGTCTTTCAGCTCGATGATTTCAACAAGGCGTCCGTCAGGGCTTGTGCCTGAGAATACGAAGCCTTGCTCTTCCATTTGCTGTCTGAATTCATTGTTAAACTCATAGCGATGGCGGTGGCGCTCGTACACCACTTCATCCTGATACACTTCAAAGGCTTTCGTGCCTTCTTCAAGCTTACAAGGGTAAAGGCCGAGACGAAGCGTTCCTCCGAGATCCTCAACATCCTTCTGTTCAGGAAGAAGGTCAATGATCGGGTATTGAGTTGACGGATCAATTTCCGCTGAGTGAGCGCCTTTTAAGCCCAATACGTTTCGTGCGTATTCAATAGACGCCACCTGCATGCCCAAGCAAATGCCCAAGAACGGAATATTGTTTTCGCGCGCGTATTTTGTTGCGACGATTTTGCCTTCAACACCGCGGTCTCCGAATCCGCCCGGCACAATGATGCCGTCAGTTCCGCTTGTGAGTTCTGCGATATTGTTTTCTGTCACTTCTTCCGCGTTGATCCATTTCACTTTTACATCTGTGTCAAACGCATAGCCCGCATGGCGAAGGGACTCGACAACAGAAATGTATGCGTCAGGAAGCTCAACGTATTTGCCGACAAGGCCGATTGTAATCGTTTGAGACAGGTTGCTGACCTTGTTAACAAGCTCTTTCCACTCGGACATTTCCGCTTCTTCGCATGCCAATTTCATGTGCTCGCAAACAAGCTTATCAAGCCCTTGTTTTTGAAGCTCAAGCGGAATGGAGTAGAGGTTGTCCGCATCTTCACATTCAATAACCGCTTTTGTATCAATGTCGCAGAATAGCGCGATTTTATCTTTCATATCTTGAGAAATCGGCATTTCTGTACGAACGACGATGATGTTTGGCTGAATGCCCAAGCTGCGCAATTCTTTTACGCTGTGCTGTGTCGGTTTTGTTTTTAATTCCCCAGCAGCTTTAATGTAAGGGACAAGCGTACAGTGGATGTACATTACGTTTTCACGGCCGATGTCGCTCTTCATTTGGCGGATTGCTTCAAGGAATGGCAATGATTCGATGTCTCCGACAGTACCGCCGATTTCTGTAATAACGACATCTGCGTTTGTCTCTTTTCCTGCGCGGTAAACACGGTCTTTCAATTCGTTTGTGATGTGCGGGATGACCTGTACGGTTCCGCCAAGGTAATCTCCGCGGCGTTCTTTTTTAAGAACTGTTGAATAGATTTTACCTGTTGTCACGTTGCTGAATTTATTCAGGTTGATGTCGATAAAACGCTCATAGTGACCAAGGTCCAAGTCTGTTTCAGCGCCGTCATCCGTTACGAATACTTCACCGTGCTGGTACGGGCTCATTGTTCCCGGGTCAACATTGATGTATGGATCGAATTTTTGAATCGTCACGTTCAGTCCGCGGTTTTTCAGCAAACGTCCTAATGAAGCTGCTACAATACCCTTTCCAAGTGAGGATACAACTCCCCCGGTTACAAAAATATATTTCGTCATTTCGTTTGCTCCTCTCTTCGCTCTTAGCTACATTTTTAAAATGTACTATTTTATAAAAAATCATTTAGCCTTTTAAATGATTTATAAGAAAAATGAGGGGTGAAAATAAGAAAGCTCCCTTTCAATTTCTTGAAAGGGAGCATAACGTACTATGTTCTCTCTTCGTTTTTGAAGAGCCCAAAATACATACTACCTAGTTCGACTATGAAAGTCAAGATCGTTTTGAAGATGAAATCTGATACTATTTAATTTCCTCTTCTTCATCATCATAGTCTTCATCATCTTCATCAACAATATCTTCTTCGATCTCAAGATCGTCGTCGTCTTCGTCAAGATCTTCATCGTCAAAATCGTCGGCTTCAAGATCGAGTTCTTCCTCAACTTCATCCAAATCAAGGTCGTCTTCGTCGATCTCTTCAAACTCGTCAAGATCAAGATCTTCTTCGACTGCTTTCTTCGCTTTTTTCTTTTTCGCCTTGACTGTCGGCTGTGTTTCTTCGTCAAGCTGATCATAGGGATACCAGCTGCGAAGCCCCCACGTCTGGTCAGAAAGCGCCAGGAAGCGGCCGTCAATGTTTAAATCTGTATAAAATTGAGCGATGCGGTCTCCAAGCTCTTCTTTTTTCACGCCGAGCAAAGATGCAATTTCATTTAAAAGCTCCTGAAAAGGAACTGGTTTTTTATGTTCTTCAAATAATTCGTGAGCGATTTCAACTAAAGCCATTTCCTTTAGCTCTTCCTGTGAATATTGTTTGATACCCAAGGTCGGACACTCCCTTTCTATTACTTATATGTATCTGTTTTATCAATAATGAAAGCGATTTTGTATCGTTCTTATACAAACCATACCTCTCATTATAAACAAAATAAAACAGAATATGCTACCCTTAACAGCGTTAATTTAAATAATTTTACAAGAGTGATCCGACTGAGAGATGTTTTCCGTTAATCCGCGAGCATTCTGGAGATGACAAGTCTTTGAATTTCTTGAGTGCCTTCATAGATTTGCGTGATTTTCGCATCACGCATATAACGTTCTACTGGGTAATCTTTTGTATAGCCGTAGCCGCCGAAAATCTGCACGGCTTCAGTCGTCACCTTCATCGCCGTATCTCCAGCCATCAGTTTGGACATGGCGGAAGCTTTTCCATATGGAAGGCCTGATGATTCTAACCATGCAGCCTGATAGGTCAGTAGCCTTGAAGCTTCTATCATTGTAGCCATATCCGCGAGTTTAAAAGCGATGCCCTGCTGCTCAGCGATCGCTTTTCCGAATTGCTTTCGCTCTTTTGCATATTGAAGCGCCGCATCAAGCGCCCCTTGAGCGATACCTACGGCTTGTGCGGCAATGCCGTTTCTGCCTCCGTCAAGCGTCTGCATCGCGATTTTGAAGCCTTCTCCTTCTTCTCCGAGACGGTTTGATGCAGGGACTACACAATCTTCGAACATGATTTCCGTTGTCGGTGAAGAACGGATGCCCAGCTTCTTTTCTTTCTTGCCTGTAAAAAATCCTTCAAAATCCTTTTCTACTATAAAAGCGGTAATGCCTTTTTTCTTTTTCTCGGGATCGGTGACTGCAAAAACAATATAAATATCAGCAACACCGCCGTTTGTGATAAACACTTTTGAACCATTTAACACATAGTCATCGCCGATTCGTTCAGCAGTTGTTTTCATGCCGCCGGCGTCAGAGCCGGACCCTGGTTCGGTCAAAGCGAATGCGCCGATTTTCTCTCCTAGGGCCAGCTGTGTTAAGTACTCTGTCTTCTGTTCCTCCGTCCCAAAGGCAAACAGCGGCCAGCTGCAAAGAGAGATATGGGCGGAAAGCGTCACACCGGTGGAGGCGCACACTTTTGACAGCTCCTCCACCGCGATGACGTAGGCCAAATCATCACTCCCGATTCCACCGTAATCTTCAGGCCACGGAATACCCGTCAGCCCCAGATTTGCCATTTCCCGAAACAGATCGCGATCGAAGCGTTCTTGTTCGTCTCGTTCTGCCGCTGTCGGAGCCACCTCATGCTTCGCAAAATCGCGCACCAATTTTCGTATCATCTCGTGTTCTTCTGATAATGAAAAATTCATTGCTTCTCCCCCATTTTCAGATCAGCGCCTAAAACGGATTGAGCCAGAAGCTCGACGACATCGTATGTTTTGACTTGGTCTTCGGCTTCCATCGCCTTTGTGCCGTCCCCAAGCATCGTGAGACAGTACGGACAGCCGGAACTGATCACCGATGGGTTGACCGCTAGCGCTTGCTCAGTCCTGGCGACGTTAATCCTGTTACCCGTTTCTTCCTCCATCCACATTAATCCCCCGCCGGCTCCGCAGCACATGCCGGTTTCCCGGTTCCTCTCCATTTCAATCAGCTGCACGCCCGGAATGGCTTTCAAAATCTCTCTCGGCGGATCATAGACTTCATTGTACCGGCCCAAATAGCACGAATCATGGAAGGTAATCGTCTCATGAAGCGGGTGCTGCGGCTTTAACTTTCCATTTTTCACAAGCTCGGCCAGCACTTCTGTATGATGATAAACCTCGCCTTCAAATCCGAAATCCGGATACTCGTTTTTAAATAAATTGTATGCATGGGGATCGATCGTAACGATTTTTTTGACATCATTTTTTTCAAATTCAGAAATATTCTTCTCAGCCAGCTCTTGGAACAAAAATTCATTTCCGAGGCGGCGCGGCGTGTCTCCTGAATTTTTTTCTTTATTGCCGAGGATCGCGAAGGACACGCCTGCGTGATTGAGCAGCTTGGCAAAGGAAATCGCGATTTTCTGGCTTCTGTTGTCGTAGGACCCCATGGAACCAACCCAGAAAAGGTACTCAAATTCTTTTCCTTCTTTTTTCATTTCTTTCACGGTCGGTATCTCAGCATCCGGCGCCGCGTCACGCCAGTTTTCGCGTTCCTTGCGGTTAAGTCCCCACGGATTTCCCTGCCGCTCGATACTAGTCATCGCGCGCTGGGCGTCACTGTCCATTTTTCCTTCAGTCAGTACGAGGTAGCGGCGGAGGTCGATGATTTTATCCACGTGCTCATTCATGACCGGGCATTGATCCTCACAGTTTCGGCAAGTGGTGCATGCCCAAATTTCTTCCTCTGTGATGACGTCGCCGATCAAGCTTGGATTGTAATCCAGCGCTGCTGCGGCTTCCTGCGATCCGCTGCCCGCTGACGCTGCCGCCAGCTGATTGCCTCTCGTATGTTGGAACGCTGCCGCGGGCACCCATGGCGAGCGCGAGGTGACGGCGGCGCCTTTTTCCGTGAGATGGTCTCTGAGACGCAAAATCAAGTCCATCGGAGACAGCATTTTTCCGGTGCCTGTTGCAGGGCACATATTGGTGCAGCGGCCGCACTCGACACATGCGTACAAATCAAGCAGCTGGGACTGCCTGAAATCTTCAATTTTACCCGCTCCGTAGCTTTCTTTCGTTTCGTCGGTAAAATCTATTTTTTCAAGTTTTCCGGCAGATTCCATTCGATTGAAAAAGACATTTGCCGGGCCGGCGATTAAATGGGCATGCTTCGACTGAGGCACGTACACTAAAAAGCTAAGCAAGAACAGAAGATGGATCCACCATGCGATATAGAAAATCACTGCCGCACCTGTTTTCCCGACTCCGCTAAGCATAAACGCAATACCTGAAGCAATTGGCTCGCTCCAAGAAAGCCCATGCTCATGCCAGATCAGATTCATCCCATTCCCAAGCAGAACGGTCAGCATTAAACCTCCGATGAAAATCAGAACGAGTCCGGCTTTGAAATTGCGTTTCAGCCTCACGAGCTTTTCGATATAACGTCTGTAGAATGCCCATCCCACAGCAATTAAAATGAGAAACGTAACGATTTCCTGAAAAAAGGTGAAAGCGGGATAGACCGGTCCAAGCGGCAGATTACGGCCAGGAGCCAGTCCTTTGATGATAAAGTCAATCGCTCCGAACTGAACCAAAATAAATCCATAGAAAAACATGACGTGAATAATACCGCTTTTCTTGTCCTTAAGCAGTTTTTCCTGTCCGAATACATTCACCCATATGGCGCGAAGCCGTTCCTTGAACCGTTGATCAAATTGTTCTTTCTGGCCGAGCTTGATGTAGGCCAGTCTCGTTTTGACCAAGTACACAAACAAATAGACAGCGTAAGCGGTTACAATCAAAAATAATAATGCATTTGCGATGAGAAAGCCGCTCATTCCAATTCCCCCTTTTTACTGGATAAAGACCGCGATCCCCTACCCCCGAATCTGTATAAGATTACCTTTATGATAAATAATGAATGAGTGTTCAGTCAATAATTAAATTCCCGCTGTTCGGGCACACTACCTTTACTACGGAAAGGAGTGCCGGTATGAAGGTATTTATCGTGATTATGATCATTGTCGTTATTTTTTTTGCTTTGATTCTGCTTGATATCTTCATGGGCCGTGCCGGATACAGAAAGAAGGCGTACGAGCCTGTTTTTTCAAAAAAGAAGAGTGACATCGAATTGATCCACTGCGGATCTGATCTCGTTGAGCGGATGATGAAGGATATTCGCCAGGCCGCCTCTTCTGTTCACATGATGTTTTTTATTATGAAAAATGATGAGGTCAGCCACAATATGTATACCCTGCTGAAAACAAAAGCCCAGGCTGGCGTCTCCGTTTATTTGCTTCTGGATTGGGCGGGTTGCCGGGCAATTAAAAAAACGGCGCTGCAGACGATGAAAAATGCCGGCGTCCATGTCCATGTGATGAATCGTCCCCGTTTTCCTTTTTTCTTTTTTCACATGCAAAAGCGGAATCACCGGAAGATTACGGTGATAGACGGAAAAATCGGTTATATCGGCGGGTTTAACATCGCCGAAGAATATCTTGGAAAGAAGGCGAAGTTCGGCAATTGGGAGGATTATCATCTGCGTATAAAGGGTGAAGGCGTACATGATCTTCAAACGCTTTTTGCTTCCGATCTAAAACGAAATACCGGAATCACATTGGGTTCGGATGTTTGGCCAAAGCTTCAGCAAGGGAATATTTCTCACAAGATCTATGCGACCGACGGTTATTCCCTTGAAAACATATACTTGGCCAATATCGCCCAAGCGAAGAATCGCCTTACGGTTTGCACGCCTTATTACATTCCATCAAAACCGCTCCAAGAGGCCCTCCTCAATGCAAGAAAAAACGGCGTATCCGTGAGAATCATTGTACCGATGAAATCAGACCATCCGCTGGTGAGAGAAGCGGCTTTTACGTATTATTCGGAGCTCTTGGATGCCGGCTGTCTTATTTATCGTTATTATCAAGGGTTTTATCATGTAAAAGCTGTCATCATAGACGACCATCTCAGCATAATCGGAACAGCCAACTTCGATAAACGAAGCCTGTTTTTAAATGAAGAGGTGAATGTCGAAATTGATGACGAAGCGTTTACAAGTGAAGTCTATGCCACGATTGAGGAGGATATGAAAAAGTCGGAGCTGCTGACGATGGAGGATTTCAGCAAGCGCACATTCAGGCAGCGACCGGCGGAATGGCTCGGCAAGGCGTTATCTTATTTCTTATAAAGGAGAGTTCCTATGATTTTCAGATTCGGGTTCGTTTCAAATGCGATGAGCCTTTGGGATGCGTCTCCCGCTAAAACATTGACATTCGCGCGTTATTCAAAGCTTTCAAAGACTGAAAGAAAAGAAGCGCTTCTGACTGTGACAAAAGCCAATTTACGCAATACGATGAGAACCCTTCACTATATCATCGGACACGGCATTCCTTTGTACCGTTTTTCCAGTTCGATTGTGCCGCTGGCTACGCACCCCGAGGTGATGTGGGATTTTGTAACACCATTTCAAAAAGAGTTTCGGGAGATTGGAGAGCTTGTGAAAACACATCAACTGCGAACAAGCTTTCATCCAAACCAATTCACTCTGTTTACGAGCCCGAAGGAATCTGTCACAAACAATGCGGTAACCGATATGGCGTATCATTACCGTATGCTTGAAGCCATGGGCATTGCTGATCGCTCCGTGATCAATATTCATATTGGCGGAGCTTACGGCAATAAAGACACCGCGACCGCACAATTTCATCACAATATAAAACAGCTGCCACAGGAGATCAAGCAGCGGATGACACTTGAAAATGATGATAAAACATATACGACGGAAGAAACGCTTCAGGTCTGTGAGCAGGAGGATGTTCCGTTCGTCTTTGACTTTCATCATTTTTACGCCAATCCAGATGATCACGCCGACCTGAATGAAGCGCTGCCCCGGATGATCAAAACGTGGGAGCGGATCGGCCTTCAGCCTAAGGTTCACTTGTCTTCCCCAAAATCGGAGCAAGCCATGCGCAGCCATGCCGATTATGTTGACGCCAACTTTTTGCTGCCGCTGTTGGAACGCTTTAGGCAATGGGGAACAAATATAGATTTCATGATCGAAGCAAAGCAGAAAGACAAGGCGCTTCTCCGCTTGATGGATGAATTAAGCTCCATCCGCGGTGTCAAACGCATCGGCGGCGGCGTGCTGCAATGGAAGTCATAAATGTGCAAAAACAGGTTTACGGCTTGCTCGCTCTGGGAACATAGGCTATATAAGACAACAATCGATGGAGGAGAAAGATCATGAAAAACATCAAGTCTCTGAAAGTAGCCGCACAGGCATTTACTTTAAGAAATTTGATTCATCTTTATAAGATGTGCCATTCCGGAAGTCACGAGGTTTATATTTACTCAAAGAAAACGATGTGCAAAATCAAAAGCTTAATTGAGCTTGAAACATTCCGCATGGCTCATAACGAAAAGGAATATCTGATCGTAGTGGAAGGAACAAAAGCGCCACAGCTGATTGAGAAATTCCAAAATCTCATCGAGCCTGCTGAAAGAGAAGCGCTTTAAATTTACATATAAAAAGGATAGACATCTTGTCTATCCTTTTTCTTATGATCTTACATAATGGAGCTGAACCGCTTGTCCAAATTGTTTCATCCCTTTTAGCCGCAGCTTTGTTTCGTTCGTTAGCTCTTGAAACAGCGGGATGCCGCTTCCTAACACAACGGGAATAACGGTGATGATGAATTCGTCGATGGCATCTTCTTTCATAAAGGCATTCACCAGCTCTGCCCCGCCAGCTATCCAGATGTTTAAGCCTTTTTCCTGTTTCAAACGGTCAGTGAAGGCTCTGGCTCCCTCATTGATAAACGTCACATGTTCATCCTGATAACTGTCGGGTGATCCTGTAAAAACATAGCAGGTTTTACCCTGATACGGGAAAACGGGGGTTAGCACTTTAACGTGCTCATATGTGCTCCGCCCTAAAATGACTGTATCAACAGTCTGATAAAAATCACTGTAGCCGTTGTCGCCTTCACCTTCAAATTCCTCCAGCCAATCGATGCTTCCATCTTCTCTTGCGATCATTCCGTCCAATGAAACAGCAATGTACAGCACATTTTTTCTGTCCATGTTCTCCCCCTATCGCTGCACCATTTGCCCGAATTGCGCTTGATGCAGCCTGCTGTATAGGCCTCCGGCTTCGATCAGGTCTTGATGACGGCCTTGTTCTTCAATCCCATTGTTTGTAACGACTACAATTCTGTCCGCGTCTTTGATTGTCGCCAGCCTGTGGGCGATGACGAGCGTCGTGCGCCCCTCGGACAACTCTTGAAGCGCCTTTTGGATCGCCGCTTCCGTTTCCGTATCAAGGGCTGAGGTGGCTTCGTCGAGAATCAGGATCGACGGATTTTTCAAGAACATCCGCGCAATTGACAAACGTTGTTTTTGTCCGCCGGAAAGCTTCACGCCGCGTTCGCCAATCATAGTATCCAATCCATCCGGCATGCTATGGACGAGATCTTCCAGATGCGCCTGCTTCACAGCCTGCCAAATGTCTTCTTCTGATGCGCCTAATCGGCCGTAGGCGATATTTTCTCTAAGCGTACCCGCGAATAAGAAAACGTCCTGCTGTACGACGCCAATTTGCCCGCGCAATGAAGAAAGCGTCATGTCTTTTATGCTGATGCCGTCAATTGTAATGTCGCCCTTCGATGCTTCATAAAAACGCGGAAGCAGGCTGCAAAGCGTTGATTTTCCCGCACCTGACGGACCGACGAACGCAACCGTTTCCCCCGCTTGAATGGATAGATTAATGTCATTGAGGACGTTGTGATGGTCATCATAGCCAAACGAAACATGTTCATAGCGGATATTGCCCTTCAGGCCGGAAACATCTCTCGCATCAGGTGAATCCTGAATATCCGGCTCGGTCTCCATGAGTTCCATATAGCTTTTGAAGCCGGCGATCCCCCTCGGATACATTTCAATAATGGCATTAATTTTGTCAATAGGCCTGAACAGCACATTCGTCAGGAGCACAAACGCCACAAATTCCCCGTACGATAAGGAGCCGCGAATAACAAACCACGTCCCGCACAAAAGGACAAACAGCGTGACAAACCTGGTCAGCATATAGCTGATTGAACCGTTTTTCGCCATGATTTTGTAGGAAGAAAGCTTTGTGACACGAAAACGCTGGTTGTTGACGGCGAAGCGTTCTTTTTCAAACGCTTCATTGCCGAACGCCTGCACAAGCCGGATCCCGCCGATATTATTTTCTACCCGCGCGCTGAAGTCCCCGATATCTTTGTTCAGTGTGGTAAATGCTTTGGTCATTTTTTTGTTGAAATAAAGCGCCAGCCAAATGACGATCGGCATAATGATAAACGTTAATAATGCCAGCTGCCAGTTAATAAAAAGCATCACTCCGAACGCACCGAGTATGGTCATGACGGCAATGAATAAGTCTTCCGGACCGTGATGGGCAACTTCACCGATATACATTAAATCGTTCGTCAGCTTCGACATCAGTGTTCCCGTCTTGTTGTTGTCGTAAAATTTAAACGGGAGCTTTTGCAAATGGTCAAAAAGCGACTTTCTCATATCCGTCTCGATATTAATTCCGAGCATGTGCCCCCAGTAGGTCACAATATACTGAAGAGCCGAGCTGAGCGCGTACACCGCAAATAAGCCGATTGAGGTCGCGATGATCAGCCCCCAGTCCCTGCCCGGCAGCAAGGTATCAATAAAATAATTGACGATCAAAGGAAAGCTAAGCTCCATTAAACCTCCCGCGATCGCTGAGAAAAAGTCGAGAAAGAACAACGTTTTATATGGTTTATAATATGAAAAAAATTGCCGCAGCACCCTATCTTCCCCCAATGTATAAATAACTGATAATATTTCTCAATTATACTATACACAGGCCGCTTTGAAAGATCAGATTTCTTTTTTCTTACAGAACCCCTGAAAACAAACGGGCAAATGACTCTTTTGTCCGGTCAGCAACGCCTCTTTTATAAAAGCCGACAGGGCTGAGCTTTTCACTTTCCTGCATATCCTCTTCAAAATGGGCCTCAAGGGTGCGGATCGCTTCGGCATCCGTGAAGAACACATTCACTTCAAAGTTGAGCTGAAAGCTGCGCATGTCCATATTCGCCGTGCCGACGGAGGCGAGATCGCCATCAATGATCATGACTTTTTGATGCATGAAGCCTTTTTGGTAGGAGTACACTTCAATCCCCTCAAGAAGCAGCTCCGGGAAATAGGATCTCGACGCGTATTGGGTCAAAAAGCTGTCGTTCCTCTCCGGCACCATAACCCTTACCTCCACGCCTTTTGTCGCTGCTGCTTTCAGCGCTGTGCGAATGGATTCATTGGGGACAAAATAGGGCGTGGCGATCCAGATTGACTTCTGTGCGGAAGAAATCATTTCATAGTATAGGTCGCTCATGCTTTCCTTCATGTCAGGGCCTGTCGCGACAATTTGATAAATGCCCCCTCCCTCCACGGGCACAGGGGTATTGTACTCTTCTTGATCAATTAACACTTCATTGGAGACGTATTCCCAATCCAGCATAAAGATGGCGTGAAGCGTTTGCACAATTTCTCCTTCCAGCCGCAGGTGCGTGTCTCTCCAAAACCCGATGTGCGGATCCCGGCTGATATATTCCTTCCCGACATTTAAGCCGCCCACGAAGCCGGTTTTTCCATCGATGATCACAATTTTCCGGTGATTTCTGAAATTCAGCTTCTGGTTGAAGAACCCGTATTTCAGCGGAGAGAACGGAACGATATTCACTCCCGCTTGTTTCATTCTCATAATGTCTCTTCTTGCCAGCTTCATGCTCCCTGCCGCATCGTATAAAAACCTCACCTCGACACCCTGGCGCGCTTTTTCCATCATAATGTCCATCATGCCGCGCCCAAGCATGTCTGATTTAAACATGTAGTATTCAATATGTATGTAAGACTCCGCTTTTCTCATCGCTTTGAAAAGTTCAGGAAAGGTTTCTTCGCCGTTTTTCAGCACTTTGATCTTGCTTTTCGTATTGATATTCATATGGGCAGCCCTGATGGAATATGTAAAGAACCTCTCTTGATTGTCCTTCAGCCCTGTAACTTCAGGCGTTTCCTCCTTGTCAAACAGCTTCCTGAGCTTCTCCCTGTTGTACATTCGTTTTGTCTTAAACAGCTTTCCCTTTACATAAAGCTGTCCGGAAAAGAGATAAAACACGTAGCCGACGATTGGAAAAAAGACAAGAATGTGGATCCATAACAGCGTGTGCTGCGAGGTGCGGTTTTCAAGAATTAATGAATAGATGCTGAACAAAATAATGCTTATATAGCAAAGCAATCCTCCGTAAAACTCAAGTCTGGAAACCGGAAAAAACCATATGACATATGCCCCGATGAGCATCATATATAAAAAGAAAAATTCCAGTCTCCTTTTCAGCATCCTAATTCTCTCCTATCTGATTCGATTACCTCTGTATTACCTCTTTTTTCTAGTCTGTAAACCTTCTATGCAAAAAGCCTCACCGCAAAAAAGCGGAAAGGCTTATGATGAGGCTTCCTGAGATTGGCCGGGTGTCATGTTCTTGAGCATAACCGGCTTGAGGGAGTAGCTGCTTTTGATTTTATTTTTGAAGAAGCCGACGATCAGGCCCGTGACCGCGATGGACACTAAGGAGCAGAGCCCTTTCAGCAAGCCGACTGAGAAAATGCCGGCCAGCACTGCGGCAAAATCGAAGAGAAAATTAACTGTCCCGGGGTTCCAGCCGTATCGTTTTTGCAGAAATAAAGCAAGAATATTGGCACCGCCGAGTGAAGCCTGATGGTAAAACATGAGCGACAGGCCGAGCCCGATCAGCGCCCCGCCGCAAATCGCCCCGGCAAGCGGGGAAAAAGAGACAGACGGCAGCCAGTGATCCGCGCTTGTGAACAGAGTCAGCACTGTGACTGCAAATGCGGTGGATAGCGTGAATTTGATGCCCATTCTGATGAGAGAAAACACATAAAACGGGATATTGATCAGAAAGAAGGTGATGGCAAACGAGGAGTGAAACAAGTATGTCAGGCTTAGTGACAGTCCAGCCGTGCCGCCGGTTAATACATGAGAATGTCTGAGTGTCAGGACCCCGGCGCTTGTCATAAGACAAGCCATTAAAATGAGTAAAATCCGCTTCATTCTTCACTCTCCTTTTCAGATGATGCAATACAAACATAACAAGACTGCCGGCCGCCCAGCCATTATCTTGGCAGAAAATATCTTATGTTTTCATCAAGATAAAAAATCCCCCTCTTGAAGGGGGATTTTTACGAGCGTTTCCGATACACGACATAGCTTCGAGTCAGATACTTGAGCGGCAGACTGAACACATGAACCAATCTTGTAAACGGCCACAGGATAAAAACAACGTAGCCTATCACAATATGAAACTTAAACCATAGCGGGACACTCTCCATCAACGAGGGGTCAGGCCGGAACAAAACGATTTCCCTGAACCACGGCCCGACTGTTGTCCGGTAATCAAAGCCTTTTGAATCAATGTTGAGAAACGTGGCCGCAACACCCGACAGCATCATGAAAAGCAGCAGGATGAGCGTAAGGATATCCGATGGCGAGCTGGTTTTGCGGATTCTTTTGTCAAACAGCCGTCTGTACGTCAGGATGACAAGTCCGGTACATGCCGCAATCCCCGCCGGCAGGCCTGCACCAATCGCCATTTTGTGATACATGTGCTCTGAAATGCCAATTGCACCATACACGCCTTCCGGGATCAAAATTCCCATGACATGCCCGCCGACAACGCACAGCAGTCCCCAATGAAAAAGAGTGCTGCCCGCCGCAAGTTTTTTCTTTTCTAGCATCTCGCTTGATTTCGCCGTCCAGCCAAATTGGTCATGCTGGTAGCGGTAAATATGGCCGCCGATAAAGATCGTCAATACAATGTATGGCATCACGCCCCAGAGGATCTGTCCGTTCATGCCTGAACAGTCCCTTCAATGCTTTCACGAACGCCGAGGTTTTCCAGCGCGGCCAGCAGCACGTGCAGCAGCTCAGCGTATATGCTGTCATTTTTTTCGAGGCGGGATGCCAGCTCTCTTACATTTGACAGATACTTCTCAAACACACTTCTCGCTGCTTCAATTTCTGCAACTGCGGCAAATTCCAGCATCAGAGGCAGATAATCTGGCAGTTCCTTCTCTGTCGGCAGGAAACCGGATTGCTGATAGGTGTTTTTTAAATGCAGCAATTCGATGCCGCGTTCCCTTTGCTCGCCTGAGTTAAAGTAGGTGACATACATATTTGTTTTTTTCCCGAAGTCGAATGTATAGACATAGTGTTCAATCAGCGCTTCCGGAGAAAAGCTGGCTGACGTCTCGAAAAAGTGCAGCAGCTTCTCCCGGATTTGCCGGTTGCCGATTTCATGGATAAGAGCCTTCCAATCGGGAAGCTCGGCTCTCCACTCTTCATCCGGATAAGAGAGAAGACAGGAAAGAGCAGAGAACGTGATTTGCCGGTCTGTGGTGTTCATCTTGTTACACCTCATTTATCAAAAGTTAGAAACAGGAGCCGGGGCCGCCTGAAAATGATAAGCCGCAGCTTCCTTGTTCAGCGTATAAATCTGATACTTCTTCTCGATGGCTGCTCGGAATCACAAAGCGGTCATCATATTTGGCAATCGCAAGCAGCCGATACATATCTTCAATTTGCTGTTCTGTTAAGCCGACACTGGAGATCAGTTCCGGATCAATTGATTTATTCGTCTGGACCGCTCTCATATACTGGCGCATGACAGACATTTTCTTTAATGTTGACCGAATATGATCCGTATCACCGGCTGTTAACAGCTGCGCCAAATAATCTATCGGGATTCTCATTTGGTCGATAGCTGGAAAAATATCTTCCGCCGTTTGCCGGCTGCCTTTTCCTTCAAAGAGATTCATAATCGGGCTGAGCGGCGGAATGTACCACACCATTGGCAGCGTGCGGTACTCAGGATGAAGCGGCAGCGCGATCTTCCAGTCAATGATCATTTTATAGATCGGTGATTGCTGCGCGGCCTCTATCCATTCAGCCGGAATGCCTTGTTCTTTTGCCAGTTTGGCAACCTCAGGATCATTCGGATCAAGAAAAACGTCCAATTGGGAATGGTAGAGATCCTTTTCATTTTCAACAGATGCCGCTTCCTCCACTTTGTCCGCGTCATACAGCATAACGCCGAGGTAGCGGATTCTGCCAACACACGTCTCGGAGCAGATGGTCGGCAGTCCCGCCTCCAAACGCGGAAAGCAGAGTGTGCATTTTTCCGCTTTGTTCGTTTGCCAGTTAAAATAGACTTTTTTATAAGGACACGATGAGACGCAATATCTCCATGAACGGCATGCGTTTTGATCCACAAGCACAATGCCGTCCTCCTCGCGTTTGTACATGGCGCCGGACGGACAGGATGAAACGCACGCCGGGTTGATGCAGTGCTCGCAAATACGGGGCAGATACATCATAAAGACCTCATCGAATTCTGTTTTAATTGATTCCTCCATCTTTTGCACGTTTGGATCTTCAAGTCCCGTTATGTGGCCGCCTGCGAGATCATCCTCCCAGTTCGGTCCCCATTCGATATTCATGAAATCCCCTGTCAAGGACGATTTCGGGCGTGCCACTGGCTGGTGTTTTTTCTGCGGGCTGTTCGTTAATGTTTCATAATCATAGTTCCAAGGTTCATAGTAATCATCAATCGTCGGCTGGTTCGGATTGTAGAAAAGGCCCGCAAGCCGGTTTGTTTTCGAGCCTGATTTCAGCTCGAGCTTCCCTTTTTTCAATGTCCAGCCGCCTTTATATTTGTCCTGGTCCTCCCATTGCTTCGGGTAGCCGATGCCCGGCTTTGTTTCTACATTATTGAAGTACATATATTCCGCACCGGTACGGTTTGTCCACGTGTTTTTGCAGGTGACACTGCACGTGTGGCAGCCGATGCATTTATCCAAGTTCATGACCATACCGATTTGCGCTTTAATCTTCAAGCCAATCGACCTCCTTCAGCTTGCGGATGACGACATTCAGGTCGCGCTGATTCCCCGTTGGACCGTAATAGTTAAAGCCGTAGCTGAGCTGGGCGTAGCCCCCGATCATCTGTGTCGGCTTGACGTGAATCCTTGTCGGGCTGTTATGGGTGCCTCCGCGGTTATTCGTCAGTTTCGTGCCGGGCACGTTGATGTGGCGGTCCTGGGCATGGTGCATAAACGCCATTCCTTTAGGAATCCGATGAGACAAAACGGCTCTCGCGACGACTACGCCATTTCGGTTGAAGCATTCAATCCAATCGTTGTCTTTAATATCCGTGTCCTGTGCATCATCTTTATTCATCCATACGGTCGGCCCGCCGCGGAACAGCGTCAGCATCGGCAAGGAATCAAAATACATGCTGTGGACGGACCATTTGTTATGCGGCGTCAAATAATTGAGGACGATCTCTTTTCCCTCTTGATCAGGCCGCTTGCTTAGAAACGGGCGGTGCTGGAGGATCGGTTTAAATGTCGCCATCGTTTCACCGAATTCCATCATCAGTTCATGATCGACATAATAGGATTGTCTGCCTGTCAGCGTTCGCCACGGGATTAATTTCTCCACATTCGTCGTAAACGGCGAGTACCTGCGTCCGCCTTTTTCAGAGCCGGTAAACGCCGGAGAGGTGATGACCGTTTTCGGCTGGGCTGTAATTTGTTCGAACGTAAAGCATTCTTCCTCGCGCTCTTCCGCCAGGTCTTTCAGCTTCAGGTTTGTGATGTTTTCAAGTGATTCCCATGCTTTTACGGCGACCTTTCCATTCGAAGTGGATGATAGAGTTAAAATCGCTTCCGCCGCCTGCTTTGCTTCACTTATATTTGGACATCCCTTTGCCACGCTGTCTGAGGTGATTTCTCCCAGTCTCTTTTTGAGTGATTCATATTCATCGGCTATTGACCAGCTCATCCCTTTTGTTCCGCTCGGCTTTAAAGCAGCGTTAGGACCGAGTGCGGTCATTTTATGAAAAATGTGTTTGTAATCCCGTTCAACGACTTGGATGTTCGGCATCGTTTTTCCCGGAATGGCTTCACATTCGCCCTTGCTCCAGTCATTGATTTTGCCGAATGGCTGGGCCAATTCCTGCATGGTGTCGTGGAGGAGCGGCGTCGCAACCACTTCTTTCACCGGCTCCAAATCGACTTCTTCTGCCAGATCGGAAACGGCTTTTGACAGCGCCTTGAAAATATCCCAGTCTGACTTCGATTCCCACGGAGCCGAGATCGCCGGAGCAAATGGATGAATGAACGGATGCATATCCGTGCTGCTGAGATCGTGTTTTTCATACCATGTCGCCGCCGGCAGCACGATATCGGAATACAGCGCCGTACCCGCCATTCGAAAATCAAGATTGATTAATAAGTCGAGCTTTCCTTCAGGCGCCTGCTCCCGCCATTTGATTTCTTCTGGGCGGATGCTGTCGCTGTCGTCATTCATTAAACCGTTCGTCGTCCCCAGCAAATGCTTGAGAAAATATTCATGCCCTTTTCCTGAGCTTGAAATCAGATTTGCCCGCCATACAAAGAGATTCCTTGGGAAATTCACTTCATTGTCAGGATCTTCAATCGCGAATTTCAGTTTTTTCTCTTGGAGCTGTGAGGCTACGTACGCACCTACGTCTTCAGATGTTGCTGCCCCTGCTTTTTCAGCTTCTTTATACAGATCGATGCCATTTTGATTGAAAGTCGGGTAAGACGGAAGCCACCCTAGCCGCGCCGCTAGCACATTGTAATCAGCGTGGTGCTTGTAGCGGGAAGACGCAGCAATCGGTGATGCCAAATCACTGATCGGCTGGTCCTCATAACGCCACTGATCTGTCGCAAAGTAGAAAAATGAAGTGCCGTTTTGCAGCTTGGGCACGCCCTCCCAGTCCTTTGCAGTTGCAATCGTCTGCCACCCTTCAGCAGGTCGGAGCTTTTCCTGCCCCACGTAATGGGCCCAGCCTCCGCCATTTACGCCTTGGGCGCCTACAAGCAAAACAAGATTTAACACTGCTCGGTAGATCGTGTCGGAGTTGAACCAGTGGTTAATGCCGGCTCCTACGATAATCATGGACCGGCCGTCTGTATCGATCGCATTTTGAGCAAACTCTCTGGCAATCTTAACGACAGCTTCTTTTTTGATTCCTGTCATTTGTTCCTGCCAGGCAGGCGTAAACGGCTCAGGATCATCATAGGAGACAGCTTGTTGTTCGCCGATGCCCCGATTTACGCCGTAGTTAGCCAGTATCAAGTCAAACACGGTCGTGACGTACGTCTCTTCACCGTTCAGGTTCATTTTTTTAATAGGAAGATCCCGCTCGAGCACTTTGTTTCCGTCATTTGAAAAATACGGGATGCGCACCGTGCCGATTTCATCCTCTATTCCGAGCACAGAAAGACGGGGTTCAATCGCTTCTCCTGTTTCTTCATCAATCATATGCAGGTTCCATTTCTGCTTCCCGTCCCAGCGGGAACCCATTGTCCCCTGCGGTATGGCAAATGCCCCTGTCTGTTCGTTCCAGACCGCGGGCTTCCACTGATCATGCTTTGTCTGCCGCCCGATGTCCTTCGCATGCAAAAACCGGCCCGCTGTGTATACGCCATTTTCTTTTGATAAGGTGACGAGAAATGGAAAATCAGTGTATTGCTTCGCATACTCAATAAAACGTTCAGTTTCTTGGTTCACGTAGAATTCCTGAAGAATGACGTGACCCATGGCCATCGCAAGCGCCCCGTCAGTCCCTTGGCGGATACTCAGCCAGTCATCCGCGAACTTTGAGGATTCCGCAAAATCCGGACTGATCGAAATGACCTTAGCGCCTTTATAGCGGGCCTCCGCCAAAAAGTGCGCGTCAGGGGTTCTCGTTAACGGAACGTTGGAGCCCCATGTGATGATATAGCCTGAATTGTACCAATCACTGCTTTCTGGAACGTCCGTCTGGTCACCCCAAATTTGCGGGGATGCTGGCGGAAGATCCGCATACCAGTCATAAAAACTGAGCATTGGGCCGCCGATTAACGACATAAACCGGGAGCCTGAGGCGTGGCTGATCATGGACATGGCCGGAATCGGAGAAAAGCCGACATTCCGGTCTGGCCCGTATTTCATCACTGTATACAGCAGAGAGGCTGAAATCAGCTTCAGCACCTCCGGCCATTCAGCACGAACAAAACCGCCTTTCCCTCTCGCCTGTTTATAGGACTTCGCTTTTTCAGGGTTTTCAACGATTGATTTCCAGGCATCCAGCGGATTTTGATGCATCTGCAATGCTTCCCGCCACAAATTGATCAGCACACTGCGCACGTATGGATATTTCACACGGAGCGGGCTGTAGATATACCATGAAAAACTGGCCCCCCGCGGACAGCCTCTCGGTTCGAAATCAGGCATATCCGGGCCTGTTGATGGGTAATTCAAGTTTTGTCCTTCCCACGTGACAATTCCGTTTTTGACATAAATATTCCAGCTGCAAGACCCCGTGCAGTTGACGCCGTGGGTGGAGCGAACGACTTTGTCGTACTGCCATCTGTTTCTGTATACATTCTCCCAATCGCGATCTTCGCGGGTGGTTTGGCTATGTTTATTTGAATGGTGTTCTATAGGAGAGAAAAAATTCAATCTCCTAAACAACGGACTCATTTTCTTTTTCTTCATGAGAGTTCACTCCTTCCGAGTCAGGTGGTGCTAAGTTCACTATAAACAGAGACAGCGTGTTCCCTTGTGAACTATGTCACACACTCTGCTTTTTTCACAAAATGTTCACACAAAGGAGAAGGAAGGATTTTCACAGGATGTGAGGAAGGCCGCGTTTGCAGGACGCCTGATCATGAGCCGCCTTTTCATTCAAAGATCAAAAAACCCGGCTCTATTTAAGAACCGGGCTCAGCATTTTCGTCTTGTGATGTATGCAAATACCGCAAAAATAACTGATAGGAACAAAAAACATTTTGCTGAAGCATGGCCAAAAAGTTCATTTGCAGCTGCGGATTGTAAGACATCATTTTTTTAAATACGTAATAAGGGATATTGAGAATCAGAATGTCTGAAGTGGCATTGACTGTGATAAAAGGCGATAAATAAAGCCCGCCTTTTTCATCAATCGGAAACACATCGCCTTTTTCCCACAGCGCAACGGTTTTCGACCCTTCAGGGAGCCTGGTGTCCATAAAACGGACACTGCCTTTTAATACAATATAAACAGATTGTGAATGAAGAAAGGATGGAGTTTGATCACATGAGCCGCTGATAAACGTGCCGTTTTTCAGCAAGGTTTCGACAATGGATAGAGGCACTTCATTAAACATGGGAAGTTGTTTCAGAAATAATAAATAGTCACACTGATTCATAAGAAAGCCTCCTGTGCTAAGGATAGCTTTAGTGTAGCTCGACTGAGCCTGTACAGCAGTGATGTATTTCACAGCCTGTATGATGAATGTCACTTATCAGGAGGGTGACTGCATTTATAATGAAAGAAAAAAGGAGGGTTTCGATGAAAGCGCTGATTCCGAAGCAGCACGGCGCATGGGCGATGCTGCTGATCCCATTTTTACTAGGCATAGTCAAGGGAGGCCCCGTTATCTGGCATATCCCGCTCTTCCTTGGCTGGCTTTTCCTATACTTAGCGGTTTATCCCGTTACACTTGCCTTGAAAAAGAAACAAATCAAACCATATCAAAAGTGGATGTGTTATTACGGTTTTCCCGCCTGCTGCTTTTTGATGATCCCTCTCTTTCATAAGCCGCCTCTCATCTGGGTGGGCGTTTCTTTACTGCCGCTGTTTCTCATCCATATGTATTTTGCCCGCCGAAAAAATGAACGAGCCCTATTGAATGATGTTGCAGGTGTTTTGTTCTTTTGTTCGGGCGGTCTTGCAAGCTGCTGGCTAGGGATGGGAACCCTTGACGGCTGGGCTTGGTTTATTTTCTTGCAGTCCGCTTTATTTTTTATCGGGAGTTCCTTTTATGTGAAATCGGTGATCCGCGAGAGAAAAAACAGGGCATTTGCATACTGGTCATGGGGATATCACCTGCTGCTCCCCTTTTTATCCGCTCTTTTCGGAGCAGGATGGGCATTTCTCGCTTTTATCCCAAGCAGCTTGCGGGCATGGTTTTTTCATGGCAGGGATTGGCCCGCGAAAACGATTGGCATTCTGGAAATCGTAAATGCCTGCTTCTTTTTTGCCGTCATGTGCTTCTTTATGACAAGGTAAAAAAACAAGGACACCGCTGTCCTTGTTTTTTTCAGTCAATATTGCAAATCTCCAGCGGACAATTTTCACACTCAATTTCACACCGCAAATAGTCCCGCTTGTGCAAAATAATTTTACCAGATTCGTCTATCGAAATAACCCCTTGTTTGCGGAGATCTCCGAGCATGCGGTTGACGCTTTCCCTTGCAGCCGCGCAAAACTTTGCCAAATCCTGATTTGTCAGGACAATGTTAATCAGAATGCCGTCGCTTCGCTCCACTCCGTAGCTGTTTGATAAGCGGATAAGGGTGGAATAGAGCGCACCCTTTTTGCCGTGAAGAAGCAGATCCCTGATTTTGGACTGAATTTTCCGGAGATGGGTGCTCATCCATTTCATGAACTCAAATGTCAGAGCGCCGTTTTGGATTAATTCTTTTTCCAGCTTATTTTTATTAATGACGAGCACCTCGCCATCCTCTAGCACTTTTGCACTAAGCATATACCTCGGTTCTTCAGTGAAAAGTGTTAATTCACCGACGATATCGTTTTTTTGGCAGATTCTAAGCGTCAGGTCTTTTCCGTCAGATGTCAGCTTGCCGATTTCAATGAGTCCTGATTGAATCAGATAAAGCTCTTCTGCATCCATTCCTTCTCGAAACAAATACGTGTGTTTTTCCATTTTTCTTTTCGTGCTGATCGATTCCAGCAATTCATGCAGATCACTGGATATAAGATCACTATCAGATGGTCGAACAGAGAGAAAATTCATGAGCTCACCTCGAAGAAAGTCACGTTGTGTGTTTATTGTAACGTGAATTGATTTGTACCCATCGAGAAAAAACTAACAATCTTGTGAATGCTCCAGTGTTAGTTGATGCTCTGACTGTTTCTCTCCGTGTGCGTTTTCATTCTTTCCTGCCAATACATCCAGATCACAAGGACAAAGCTGGCTAACGCCACCTCTGAAAGCGCCATAAACCCGATCGCGTATTGGCCTGTTATCTGAAATACACTCGCTAATATCAGCGGAGGAAAAAAACCGCCTAATCCGCCCATTGCAGACACAATACCATTTGCAATCCCCGCTTGCTTCGAAAAATAGAAAGGCACCAGTTTAAAAACCGTCCCGTTTCCTATACCTGAGCAGACCGCCACAGTTAATGACCCAAACGTATAAAGGCCGATTGTCGGCGAGAACGATAAGATAATGCCTGATAATGTAAGCCCCGCAAAAACAAACATCAAGATGCGGAGCGGGCTTATTTTATCAGCCAGGAATCCGCCCGCAGGCCTGAGCAGCGTAGAGACCGCAATAAAGCCAGCCGTCCGCAAACCGGCATCCGTCGGACTCAGTCCAAAGTGCTCCACCAGAAAATTCGGCAAATAGATGGTGAAGGCGACAAAGGCACCAAACGTAATAAAATAAAACAGGCTCAGAAACCACAGGACATGATTTCGGTAAACGGCTTTGATTTGAGTCTTTACAGAAACTTTGACCTTCTTCTCATGCCTGTCGCCGAATAAAACGTGCAGTAAGGCAAAGACAGCCAGCAAAACCAGATACATCTGCACGGTTGCTTTCCACCCGACGGCTTGAGCGATAACCGGCGCCGCAAATGTCGTAACGGCTGTCCCGATATTTCCTGCACCGTAAATCCCATTGACGACACCGTGCTTTTCCTTCGGATAATATTTCGGAAGGGAGGTCACCCCAATGGAGAATACCGCTCCCCCGATCCCTAAGAAAAAGCCGCCGGCGATTAAATCAAACAGAGAATCCGCGATACTGATCCAAAATACAGGAAATAAAAGCAGGATGAAGCTGATCATAAACATCAGCCGCGCGCCAAACCTGTTCGTTAAGTACCCTAAAGGAATGCGGAGAAGCGACCCGAGGATCACAGGAATCGCCGTCACCAAAGAAATCTCGCCCTTGCTTAAATGAATATCTAATGTGATTTGGGAAATGAGTGATGAAATCAGCACCCAAACCATAAACCCTGCCACCAAGCTTAATGACTGTAACGATAATTGAATGTGTTGACGGTTGATCATTTGGCTTGCCCCTTTCAATGATTCAATAATCAGTCTTATCATACAAAAACTCGGCAAACAGGATTGTGAAATACATCACACGTTTTCCTCATAAAAAAAGGACAAAGCCCGAAGACTTTGTCCTTTGATCAGCATTACATTTTTTCCGGAGCCGATACGCCAATCAGCTGAAGCGCGTTGTTCAGCGTAATTTGCGTTGCCTTCATTAAAGCCAGGCGCGCGCGGCTTTTCTCTTCATTTTCAGGATCGATGACTTTCTCTGCGTTGTAGAAGCTGTGCAGAGCGGAAGCCAGGTCATAAATATAGTTTGTGACACGGTGCGGAATTCGTTTTTCCGCTGCTTCCGCCACTGCCTCTGGGAAGCCGCCGATCGTTTTCAGCAGATCATATTCTTTTTCTGATTGGATATGGCTGAAATCAAGGTCTGCCCCAGGTGTAAGTCCCTGCTCCTCCCCTTGGCGAAGCATGCTGCAAATACGGGCATGCGCATATTGTGCATAATACACAGGGTTTTCGTTAGATGTTGATACAGCAAGATCTAAGTCAAAATCCATATGTGTGTCCGCACTGCGCATCGCAAAGAAGTAACGCACGGCATCCAAGCCTACTTCTTCAATCAAATCACGCATCGTTACGGCTTTACCGGTCCGTTTGCTCATTTTCATTTTCTCGCCGTTTTTGTAAAGGTGAACGAGCTGAATGATTTCTACTTCAAGCGTTCCTTTTTCATAGCCCAGCGCTTCGATTGCCGCTTTCATGCGCGGGATGTAGCCGTGGTGATCGGCGCCCCAAACGTTGATCAGCTTATCAAAGCCGCGGTCAAGCTTGTCCTTATGGTACGCGATATCAGGAAGCAGGTACGTGTACGTGCCGTCCTTCTTGATCAATACGCGGTCTTTATCATCGCCAAACGTCGTAGAGCGGAACCAAGTCGCGCCGTCTTCTTCATAGACATGGCCTTTTTCGCGGATCGCTTCAAGCGCCTTATCGATTTTTCCGTTTTGGTACAGAGACGTTTCGGAATACCACACATCAAACGGCACACGGAAGTTTTCCAAGTCCTTGCGCAGCTTATCCAGCTCGTATTTCAGTCCGTATTCACGGAAAAACGCGAGGCGTTCACTTTCCTCTTCATTAACAAAACGATCGCCGTATTCCTCAGCGAGACGCTTTCCGATCGCAATAATATCCTCGCCGCGGTAGCCGTCCTCCGGCATCGGTTTCTCCAAGCCGAGCGCTTCAAAGTAACGGACTTCAACAGAAAGCGCCAGATTGTTGATTTGGTTTCCCGCATCGTTAATGTAGTATTCGCGGCTTACATCATAACCCGCTTTTGAAAGCACGTTGCATAAGGAGTCACCGACAGCCGCACCGCGTGCATGTCCGAGGTGAAGGTCTCCCGTCGGATTCGCTGATACGAATTCGACCTGAACTCGTTCACCGTTTCCGATGTTCGTTTCCCCGTATGCTTCCCCTGCTTCCAGTACAGACGGAATCAGCTTTGTTAAATATTGATTGTTCATATAGAAATTGATAAAACCCGGGCCGGCGATATCCAGTTTTTCAATCGAAGCCTTTCCTTTATCAAAATGAGCGACAATCTCTTCAGCGATTTGGCGCGGCGCTTTTTTTGCGACTCTCGCCAGCTGCATCGCCATATTTGTAGAGTAATCGCCGTGTGTTTTATCTTTCGGTGTTTCTAAAACGACATTAGGAAGCTGGCTTTCTTCAGCCAGTCCCGCTTTCAGAACGGCCGCTTTGATTTCTTCTTTCAGCACGTCCTTCATTTGTTCCGCAATGTTCATGCGTGAGTTCCTCCCTCATACGTGATCGTCATATTATGTAAATGCTCCTGCTCGTCTCCGACATGCATGTCATATGCGATGCTGATACGGCCATTTTCTTCACCGAGATCAGATTGAATCGATTTTGTGCTTGTTTTCAGCTCAAGCTCACCAAATGACATTTTATATTTAGCAATTGTGGAAGCTCCCGTTACGAAACGCTGATTCATTTTGACAGCGCCTGACCTCATGACCAGGACTTCGCCTTCGCTTACTTTCACAATCGTTTTGACTTTGCCTAAGTCGTGTTCTTCATAATAAGATAGATACACTTTATTTTGTTTTACATAGTAAAATCCGGTGGTGCGGAATTCGATGACCTCTTGGTTTCCGTCATCCACAATCACAGACTTCACATGGAGTGTTATCGGTGTCTCTTGCTTCATTCTGACACGTCCTTTTCATCATTCCACTTTGACTTGAATAGTATAATCATTCGGTTTGTAAACTTCAACTGCTTCTATCTTACCATCATTGCTCATCAGATTTGAAGATAAACCTCATAAAAAGCATTTCCTTAATAGAAGAGAAAATCATATCACTAATTACCTTCAGGAAATGTTACATTTTTCCGAAATCTATCATTTCCATTTCACATTTTTTTCAAAATATATGTATTGAATTAGTAATTTGATAGTTTTAAGATAAAAGTACAACATAGATCTGCTAGAAAAACAAAAAAAGGGAGGATTCAATTATGAAAAAAGCTGTCATTGTAGAAAACAAAGGTTGTGCAACATGCTCGATCGGAGCCGCTTGTTTAGTGGACGGCCCAATCCCTGATTTTGAAATTGCCGGTGCAACAGGCCTATTCGGTCTATGGGGATAAGGTTCTCCAAAAAGGGCATAGTCTTTCTACTATGCCCTTTTTAAGTAAATTACAATTTTTAACTAAAATCTACCTCTTGAATATACATACACAATCGTTTTTCATTTGAATCATAGATATAGGGGATGGTATTTTGTTTATAGAGCAGATGTTTCCATTTATTAATGAAAGTGTAAGAGTTCACCAGCTTCCTGAGGGTGGCGTGTTAGAAATCGACTACTTGCGCGATAATGTCTCCATTTCTGACTTTGAGTACTTGGACCTCAACAAAACGGCTTACGAGCTTTGCATGCGCATGGATGGCCAAAAAACAGCTGAACAGATTTTAGCTGAGCAATGTGCCGTGTATGATGAATCTCCCGAAGACCATAAAGACTGGTATTACGACATGCTCAACATGCTCCAAAACAAGCAGGTCATCCAGCTTGGCAACCGGGCCAAACGCCATACAATCACCACGAGCGGAAGCAATGAATTTCCAATGCCGCTCCACGCCACCTTTGAGCTGACGCACCGCTGTAATTTGAAATGCGCCCACTGTTATTTGGAAAGCTCGCCTGAAGCGCTCGGCACCGTGTCGATTGAGCAATTCAAAAAAACGGCTGATATGCTGTTTGATAACGGTGTATTGACATGCGAAATCACGGGCGGGGAAATTTTTGTCCATCCAAACGCCAATGAGATTCTTGACTATGTGTGTAAAAAGTTCAAAAAAGTCGCTGTCTTAACGAACGGAACACTCATGCGAAAAGAGAGCCTGGAGCTTTTGAAAACTTACAAGCAAAAAATCATCGTCGGCATTTCTCTTGATAGTGTCAATTCCGAGGTTCATGACTCCTTTAGAGGGAGAAAAGGCTCTTTTGCCCAAACTTGTAAAACGATAAAATTGTTGAGTGACCACGGTATATTTGTCAGAGTCGCCATGTCCGTCTTCGAAAAAAACATGTGGGAAATCCACGATATGGCCCAAAAGGTTCGGGATCTTGGAGCGAAGGCGTTCTCTTACAATTGGGTTGATGATTTCGGAAGAGGCAGGGATATTGTCCATCCAACGAAAGACGCCGAGCAGCACCGCAAGTTTATGGAATACGAGCAAAATGTAATTGATGAGTTTAAAGATTTAATTCCGATTATTCCCTATGAGAGAAAACGCGCGGCAAATTGCGGCGCTGGCTGGAAGTCCATTGTGATCAGCCCGTTCGGCGAAGTACGTCCGTGCGCCCTCTTTCCAAAGGAATTTTCATTGGGAAATATTTTTCATGATTCCTATGAAAGCATCTTTAACTCCCCTCTCGTCCATAAACTGTGGCAAGCGCAGGCGCCGCGGTTCAGCGAGCATTGCATGAAAGACAAATGCCCGTTCAGCGGCTATTGCGGAGGCTGTTACTTAAAAGGGCTGAACTCTAACAAATATCACCGGAAAAACATTTGCTCTTGGGCGAAAAACGAACAATTAGAAGACGTGGTCCAGCTTATTTAGGAGGGAAACGATTTGTCACCAGCACAAAGAAGAATTTTACTGTATATCCTTTCATTTATCTTTGTCATCGGCGCAGTCGTCTATTTTGTCAAAAGCGATTATCTGTTTACGCTGATTTTCATTGCCATTGCCATTCTATTCGGGATGCGCGCGCGGAAGGCTGACTCGCGATGAGCATTTTGGATATACACGATGTATCCGTTTGGTATGAACGGGACAACGTCATCTTAGAACAAGTGGATTTACATTTAGAAAAAGGCGCCGTTTACGGCCTGCTTGGGGTAAACGGCGCCGGAAAAACGACACTGATTAATACGCTGACAGGCGTGAACCGCAACTTCAGCGGGCGCTTTACACTGTGCGGAATTGAAGCGGAGGCCGGCGTGCCCCAGAAAACATCAGATCAGCTGAAGATTCACCGTTACTTCGCCGCCGATTATCCGCTGCTGTTTACAGAAATTACGGCGAAGGACTATGTGTCTTTCGTCCATTCGCTTTACCAAAAGGATTTTTCAGAGCAGCAGTTTGCCGGTTTAGCCGAGGCCTTTCATTTTTCAAAATACATCAACAGGAGAATTTCAGAGCTGTCCTTGGGGAACAGGCAAAAGGTTGTGTTGATGACAGGCTTATTGCTGCGCGCCCCCCTGTTTATTTTGGATGAGCCGCTCGTTGGTTTGGATGTGGAATCGATAGAGGTCTTTTATGAGAAAATGCGCGAGTACTGTGAGGCAGGCGGAACCATTTTGTTCTCTTCTCATCTGCTCGATGTCGTGCAAAGATTTTGTGATTATGCGGCCATTCTTCACAACAAACAGATCCAAAAGGTCATTCCGATTGGAGAGGAGACCGATCTGCGGCGGGAATTTTTTGAGGTGATCGGCCATGAATAGCATAATCCCCATCATGTCTTTGCTGTTCAAACAGCTTTACAGCCGGCAAGGGAAAAAGGATGCCATCCGCATTGCCGCAGGCCTTGTCATTCTGGCCATCTTTGAAATCGGGCTGATCCGACAGGCTGGCATTAACGAATCGGTGTTAGGGAAAACGTATATCATACTCGCGCTTCTCTTGATGAATGCGTATATGGTGTTTCTTTCTGTGACATCTCAATGGAAGGAATCTTATATGAAGCTGAGCTGCCTGCTGCCGATTTCTTCACGGAGCTTTTGGGTTGCCCAGAGTGTCGTTCTCTTTGTCGACACCTGTTTGAGAAGAACATTATTCTTTTTCATTTTACCGCTGTTCTTATTTGGAAACGGAACGCTGTCAGGGGCGCAAACATTGTTTTGGCTCGGCAGATTTTCGTTTTTTACCGTTTACTCCATTATTTTCGGAGTTGTGCTAAGCAACTATTTCGCCAAAAAGAAGAACTGGATGTTTCTGCTGCATGCGGCGATATTCGCCTGTGTATGCCTCAGCGTCGCTTTTATGCCGGCCGCCACGATTCCGCTTTGCGCGGTTCATATCCTGTGGGCGGTGGTCATTGACTTTCCTGTCTTTCTGCAGGCGCCTCCGCAGCAGAGCAAGATGCATTCATTTATGCGGCGATATGAATTTTCGTTTTACAAAAGAGAATGGAACCGATTTATCTCTTCTAAAGTGATGCTGTTAAATTACGCGGTGATGGCGGCGTTCAGCGGATTCTTTTCGTTCCAGATGATGAACACCGGCATCTTCAATCAGCAGGTGATTTATATCGTGATTTCCGCGCTTTTGCTCATCAGCTCACCGATCGCCCTTTTGTATTCGATCGAAAAAAACGACCGGATGCTGCTTATCACGCTTCCGATCAAGCGGAAAACAATGTTTTGGGCGAAATATCGCTTTTATGCCGGTCTATTGGCAGGCGGATTTCTCCTTGTCGCGATCATTGTGGGTTTCATCAGCGGCCGTCCGATTTCAGCTCTTACTTTTGCGCAGTGTATGGAATTGCTGTTGGCGGGAGCGTTTATCAGGTTAACCGCGGATGAAAAAAGGCCCTTCTTCAGCTGGCAGACGGAGCAGCAGCTATGGAGCGGTTTCTCAAAATATCGGTCTTATCTGTTTTGTCTCCCCCTATTCTTAGCCACATTAGCCGGCACCGCTGTCTCCCTGACGGTCGTTCCGTTAGCCGGTCTGATCATAGTCTATTACCTGCAAAAACAGGATGGTGGTTTCTTTGATACAAGCAAAAGAGAACGGCTTGGAAGTTAACCTGCTGAAGACTCATCAATTTTCAACTATTTCAATCGCCGCGAGCTTTCTGAAACCGATCGAAAGCGCGGCGGAACCTGAGGAAGAAACAATTTATTTTTACGGCGCCGCCGCATACCTGAAGGAGCAAATCATTGACGCTTTCGGTTATGCTGCCGGCAGCCGTTTCATGTACTCGGCGAATCTCTTTTTTGATCAGCAGCTGAAAACCTGCGGGACCCGTTTGATTCACCCATTGTATAACGGGAATCTTCATGTTGACGCCCTAATGAAAACTTTTGCAGACATGTCTTTCCCTTCTTCTCTTTCATTCGAAGCAGTTGAAAAGGCCAGGAATGAGCTGCTGCTGAAAATCGAAAAGAAATTCACTGATCCCTTCTCCTACTCGGCGGCGCGCTTGGCTGAGGAGGTCTTCGGAAACCCGATGTACGGCACAGGCATGTTTGGCCGGAAAGACAGGATAAAGGCGATTCATCCTAAACGGTTTCTTGACGCAACGGACTTTATCGTTGATTTAATGTCCCAGCAAAAACAGCTGAACATATTGGGACAAGTTCAAGCATGTGATGCTCAGGGACATGCCCCGCAAACGTCCGCTGTAACGTCCGGAAGAATACCCGTAAACCGGCATGTTTTTGAAACAGAGACACGCAGCGCTGCAGGCCCTTCCGTCTTGACACTCGGATTTGATTGCGGAGAAATGAAAGATGCCAGCGATTATATCAAAATCCAGCTGATAGACGGACTACTGGGAAAGTACGGCCATTCCGCTTTATTCAAGCATTTCCGAGAGAAGGATCTGGCAGTCTATCACGTCATCACCCGTTACGATGTCATGAACAATTTGCTGCTTGTTTCTATATGTACGGATCAGCTTCATGAAAAGGATATACCTCCGCGCGTTTTGGAAGCTGTCTCAGCTTTTCAAACGAATGAGCGGGAACTGGAACAGGCAAAGCAATTTTTACGGAATGAAATGCTGCTGCAATTCGATTCTCCCGAAGGTCTGTTGGCCTATATGGGGATTCTTCGCCGCTTCTCCTGCACGAAAGAAGCCTTGCTGGATGGCATCTCAGCGGTAACGTGCCGTGATGTATTGCAATTCATAGCGACTATCAATTATATCGGAGCTCATGTAGTAAGGGGATGAAGAGATGGGAAAGAAAGCCTTTTTTCAACAGCTGGATGAACGAACCGATATCAAATACACAGAAAGCGGGCTGAAAATATTCAGATTAAAATTTCCCCGCGCCCATCTGCGGCTGTGCAATGTGAAAATCGATTTCGGAAGCCGTGATGTCTGCTTACAGGCAGAATCCGGCGACACGCTGCTCCCGTATGGCACAGCGCATTTTTTAGAGCATCTTCTCTTCTGGCATAACGGCCGCAACCTGTACAATGATTTTTTTGCGCATGGCGCGCTTTTAAACGCATTCACTACCTACACCGATACCAATTTCATGTTTACCTCATTACCGGATCGGCTCAGACAAACGATCCCCATCCTGCTCGATGCTTTATGGAACCACTCATTTGACAAAAAGATTGTCGCTCAGGAAAAAGCTGTGATTACAAGCGAAATTCAAACAGCACACCTTAACCATCAGCTCTCATATCATTATCAGCTGATCAGCATGCTTTCTCCCGCCTCACCTGCAGCCGTTTTCCCCGCAGGCAGAATCGAGGATATTAACGCGCTGAGCATCGGTGATTTACAAAAAGCCTACAAAGCCGCCTACAAAGCCCATCGGATGACGCTGTTTTTGATTGGGGGTTCAGAAGATACGGAAATGCTTTTACCTCCTCACCTTCAGCTGCAGAAGCGTCCGCATGATCAAGCTAAAAAGAAAATCATCCCGGCGTGCCCTCCACCCCTTTCACAAAAAATGGTGCTGGGTGATGAGGAGCGGATGGAAGATACATGGACCGGATTACAGATCGGCGCACTTCCCGGGCAAAACGATCTGTTGACCGTAAAGCTTTATTGGGATATCGCGTCTCGTATTCTATTTCAATTAGATTCACCGTTTTTTCAAGAAATTCAGCAAACGTATCGCCTGGAAATCGATCGCTTGTCAGCCGAGACACATATATATGAGGATGGCGGTTTCTTGATCCTTCACAGTCAAGGGACCCATTCTTCAGCTTATATTGATGTCGCATCATACTACGTCACGCAGCAGAAAGAACAGGTTGCGTCCTGGCTTCAATACGGCAAGAACTCTTTGACGGACGCGATCATTTATGACAGCGATTATGTGCGTAAATGCTTCGAATGGGCGGCCGAGTGTGACAGGAGCGATTGCTCGTTTCTTGACATGTACCACATCATTCAAGATATGGATACGCAGATTTTCATGTCTCTCATTGATGCATTGGCATCTTCTAACAAAGCGATCATTCATGTTTCCCAGAAAGAGGCGATCAAACAATGAGAAAAAGCACTGTCTTTACCTTGTTATTGCTGCTTGTCGGTATGGCGGCTTATTCCTTCGGCTGGGTTCAGGCCGCCGCCGAATCCGCCGCCCAATATGTACAGATGATCAACAGTGATGCCGTGCGGCTCGGACTGCTGGCTTGTACCGCCGCCGTCCTGATGCTGCCTGCTTTTCTCTATCTTCACTATGTCACCCAATCCGTGAAAAACATGACAGCAGCTTTTCAGAAACTCACACAGTCTCATCAAAGCTGCTGTGACTTTCAGCAACACAACCTGTGCAGCCGCTATGCAGAAGACGTCAAATCGCTGCGTGACAGCTATAAAAACGTCCGCCAAACATACGTGATGGCTGCTGTATTATGCCAAGTCGTCATATTCGGCTGCATGTTTGAAATCGTCAAAGCCGTCCCTTTCCGCCTTTACACGCCCCCTGCCGTTTCAATGGGGCTTGCGCTGTTACTGATCTTGTATTTATTGTTTTGCATGCGAACGTATTTGCTGCAGCTTTTGCAGCACGGCAGCCTGTTCAGAAAAATGTTTGCGGGAGCGCTTGCAGCAGCCGGGATATGGTGGATGCTCAGTTTCACTATAAGTGAACTGCTGTTTCTGATCATCATAGCGGCGATCCAGCAGATCGGATCATCAATATATAAGCACATCTCTGATCGCCGCCCCGCTTCTTTCGAACTATAAAGCTTCTACATTGCAATCGCAGACGGACCCGCGCCAACCGGAATCACCGTCACAGCTGTATAATCGCTCGTGCGGTACACGGTCACAGCATTGTCGTTTGGCTGTGCCGCATAAATATACTGATTGTCCGGCGTTACGGCGAGGTCAAAGGCGCCGGGCAGAGACACGTTTGCAATAATCCTCTGTCTAGCCGTATTAACCACGTATAAGTTTTTTATGAGAAACGGTTCACTATAAGGCTCTAGAAAATAAGCTCTAGTGCTGTCCAAAGAAAATACAATCGTTCTCAGAGTTTCAAATAAACGGTTAAAGTCGCTTCCCCTGCTTAATGGTGACAGACTGATCTCCGTTACACCTTTCGGCCACAGCTCGCCATTCAACACGTACGCAAAATTTCCAGCGTAAGGAGTTGCAATTAAACTGGGGAATTCAAATGAATCGATGATACTTTCTACCAACTGACCTGTACTTACATCATATTTATCAACCGACCAACTGCTTGCATTAGCGGTATAGACATACTGTCCATCCGGATCAAGAGCAAAATCTAAAGCGCCGGGTATCGGAATGACATCAATGACCGATTGAGAGGCTATGTTAATCATATATATAGATCCGGCGGCCATCACGTACGCGAACTCATCTGTTGGATCAAATTCGATCTTTCTCGGCCCGCCTCCAACAGTAATGGTATTTATGATACTCAATGTTTTATTATCAATCACTGAGACAAGGTTGGTATTCCCATGGAGGACATACGTGAATGCTTTATTGAAAGTAACGCCTAGATTAGTTGGCACGTCAGAAAAAGGGATTGTTTTTACAACAGTGTTTAAATCTGCATCAATAACCGAAACCGTGCTGTCTCCAGTATTAGCAGTAAACACATATGATTGAGGGTCTGGTGATGGCGGTAAAACAAGTGTACCGGTCACCGTAAGCGGACTGCCGTAGAAAGGCGGTACAATGAGAAGGTCTTCCACTGTTATTTGACTAAAATCAGGACAGCGGCTAGCCTGCGCTGCATAATAAACAACTTGATCAATCTCTTCAGAATGAATCACAGAAACCGCCCCACTGCCTTGTCCATATTGATTTCGCACAGGCGACACACTGACAAGAAGAGTAACGGTCCCTTGTACTCTCACAGCATATCGAACACCGATATCTTCTGTTTCCGGGCCAGTCTGGATTAAGCAAGGCTCACTGGTGCAGGACAAATTGTCTGTACTCCATGTAACAGCCGCTGACGCTTCAGCCGAATCAACCTTAAAGCCCTCAGGGATATCTATAGGCACTTGAAACGGCACTTCCCGGCCGATTTCCTCATCACAAAAACAGAAACAATTTTCCTGTAAAGCAGAAAGATCATTCTTTTTCATGATTTCACGTCCTTTTAGAAATGCACAGCATTCAGTTGATTAGATCGCAATAGCTCCCGGTGAAACCCCAAGAGATATGACAGTTTCCACAGAATAATCATCCGTGTTGTAAACAGTGATGTTCTGCTCTAAAAAATGGGTTGCATACAGAAATTCCCCATTCGGAGTAAACGCAAAGTCTCTTGCCGATTGCGGAACATTTCCTATAACGCCTGCTCCATTCGGACTGACAGAATACAAATTGCCAGTGAAGCTGTCATGTAAATACACCTCTGATCCACTTGTAAACATTGCATATTGGCCGTCAGGCTCCAGTTCTTGGGTAATGCTGATCGTAAACGTATTTAGATCAATAACCGTCAAATAATTGAATAAGAATTCTTGTTCTAACACATACGCATACCTCTCCAGAGAATCTGTTTCTATGGATGATACGATGAGATCTCGTTCAATCGTTCCTATGACTTCACCAGTGAATAGGTCCACTTTTTGCGCTAAACCAAAATTAAGAACATAGGCGAATAACCCATTGGGGTCGATTGCAACATCAAACCCTTCTACAGGAATCGACCTATCAACAGCCAGCGTATCAATTCCAATCACATAAATTGCAGTACCGGCGAAAACATAAGCAAACTCATGATTAGGGATAAATTTGATCGATCGAGGCGGCTGATCCAGCATTATGGATGCTGTCACTGTTAATGTGTCATAATCGATGACAGAAATCACATTGTTGTTGAAGTGCAAAACAAACACAGCGCTTTTATCCGGGGTCACTTCAATATCTGTCGGCCTATATGGAAGAGCAATCGTTGTCACAACGGCGTGAGTGTTTGTATCAATCACAGAAACTGATTGATCATTTGGATTCGCTGTAAACGCATAAACAGGCTCCGGCTCGGGTACAAGCACAATCGTCCCCGTCACCGATAAAGGACTGCCGTAAAAGGGCGGAACAACAACAAGGTTTTCGATCGTGATGTCACTGATATCCGGGCAATCTTCCGGTTCATCGGAATAATAGACGACTTGATCGATCTCTGCATTGTGAATGACGGAAACAGCCCCATCCCCTTGTCCATATTGATTTCGCACAGGTGAGACACTGACGAGCAGCGTAACAGTTCCCTGCAGGCGCACTGCAAATTGAACACCGATCTCATCAGGCTCAGGCCCCGTTTGAATTAAGCATCGTTCACTGACACAGGAAAGGCTGTCTGCATTCCACGTGACACTTGCAACAGCTTCAGCCGGATCAACGACAAACCCTTCAGGTAATTCAATCGGTGCTTGAAATATGGTCTCGCGGCTTGCTTCTTCCTCACAAAAACATAAACATTCTTCTTGTGCGGCTTCTGCTTTTTCTTTAAAGGAAAGCTTGTTTTTTCTCATACCTTCACTTCCTTTTCAGACATACACTGCTCACGCAGATATAACAGAATATGGAAGGTGAATCTGTTTGCTTGTACAAATTGCCGAGGGTAAAAGCGGTTTTTTGAAAAAATCCCCTCTGATATGCGGTGTAACGAAAGAAAACATTGCGGTTTTTTTGCGCTTCTCACAAGAATGAAGATGATAAAATATGACATATATAGAATAATGAAGGGAGGGATTTACAAACGTGACAGGTGTCATATCTTCTTCTTCCATCGGAGAAAAGATTAACGAATGGTATATGTACATACGCCGATTCAGCATCCCCGATGCAGAATATTTGCGACGAGAAATCAAGCAAGAGCTGGATCAAATGGAAGAAGACCAAGACCTTCATTTGTACTATTCACTGATGGAATTCCGGCACAACCTGATGCTTGAGTACCTTGAACCGTTAGAAAAAATGAGGATTGAGGAACAGCCGAGACTGTCTGATCTGCTGCTTGAGATTGATAAAAAACAGGCTCGTTTAACTGGTCTGCTTGAGTATTATTTTAATTTCTTTAGAGGCATGTATGAGCTGGATCGCCGTGAATATGTATTAGCCATTCAATTCTTTAAAAAAGCTGAGAGCAAACTGGTTTTTGTGAAAGACAAAATCGATAAAGCGGAATTCTTTTTCAAAATGTCAGAAGTCTATTATTATATGAAACAAACTTATGTCTCCATGGACTATGCACGTCAAGCATTCGAAATATACAGTGAACAGACTACATATGATATCAGAATGATTCAATGTCAGTCCTTATTCGGAGCCAACTTTTTGGATTTAAAACAATACGAAAAAGCAATTGCCCATTTTCAAAAAGCCTTTACACTTGCAAAATCAGAGCAGCAGCCGCAATTAATGGGAAGAACTCTTTATAACATAGCACTCTGCAAGCAAAACCAAAACAGTTTTGAATCAGCGATAGAGTATGTAAAAAAATCTATTCAAGTATTTGAAGGATCTAAAATGCTCCCTTCACTGCCACAAGCTTTTTTCCTAATTACACAAATTTATTTTAAATTAGGTAAGATTGATAACGCCTGTGAATATCATAAAAAAGGAAAAGAGTATTCTGCAGCTGCGGGAGATACCGTGTATCTAACGGAGTTTGAATTTTTGGAATCTTTATACTTGTCTGGACCGGATGAGGAACGGATAGAAAAATGTTTTGTTTTTCTTGAAGGTAAAATGATGTATGCAGATATCGAGGACTTCGCACTTGATGTTGCTAAATATTATCATCAACAGGAAAATTACAAAAAAGCATCTCATTACTTTTTAAAGGTTGAAGAAGCAAGACAGCACATTCAAGGGGGGGTGAATTTATATGAAATGGAAGTATAAATTATTACTCGCTTGTTTAGCTGTGAGTGCTGTATTTATCACAGTCGAAGTATCAAATTCATCAACAGAACATTTTGATGTTGCGCAGCGCGCCATGATCTAAACCGCCGTCCATCGGCGGTTTTTTTGTCCCCTCTTTACCCATCCTCCCAATCCATGCTATGATTCTTTCAATAATCTTGAAGAGGGTGGCAATACAGTATGTCTCTGGAAAGTGTGAAAACCCACTTTACACAGTGGAATCGAGAAAATGATGTGATGGAGTTCGAAACGTCGAGCGCGACAGTTGAACAAGCAGCTGAGACGATCGGCGTGAGCCCGGCTAGAATCGCCAAAACCCTGTCCTTCAGAGGGGAAGGAGATCAGGCGATTCTGATTGTGGCAGCCGGAGATGCCAAGATCGACAACAAAACGTTCAGGCAAACATTTGGCTTTAAAGCAAGAATGCTCTCTCCTGATGAGGTGCTGGAGCAGACAGGCCATGAAATTGGAGGTGTTTGCCCGTTTGGGTTGGCTTATGATCTTGAGGTTTATCTAGATGTATCGCTGAAACGGTTTGAGACTGTTTTCCCGGCTTGCGGCAGCAGAAACTCCGCTATTGAATTAACGCCTGAAGAATTATCCGAATTTTCTTTCTCAAAAGCATGGATTGATGTTTGTAAAGGCTGGGAATAAAAAAACATCCAGACATCGTCTGGATGTTTACCTATTTCACAAACCCAAGCAGCATCTCACGGATGATTTTGCTGGCTGTGTTTGCCGTTTGCTCTGAGTGGTCATAAACCGGTGCGACTTCCACTAAGTCAGCGCCCTTTACATTTACCTCTGAACGCGCGATTTCATGGACGGATGCAAGCAGTTCTTTAGACGTGATGCCGCCGGCGTCAACCGTTCCTGTTCCTGGTGCGTGGGCAGGGTCTAATACGTCAATGTCGATTGTGACATAAACCGGACGGCCCGCGAGCTTCGGAAGCACTTCTTTCAGCGGTTCAAGCACTTCAAATTTTGAGATGTGCATGCCGTTTTCCTTCGCCCATTCAAACTCTTCCTTCATGCCGGAACGGATTCCGAATGAATACACATTGTGCGGTCCGATCAATTCTGCCGCTTTGCGGATCGGCGTAGAGTGAGAAAGCGGCTCTCCCTCATAATCAACGCGAAGATCTGTATGTGCATCAAAATGGATAATCGCAAGATCTGGGTATTTCTTGTACATCGCTTTAATGACAGGCCATGACACGAGGTGCTCCCCGCCCATACCCATTGGGAACTTCCCTTTTTCTAAAATGCTGTCCACGTATTCTTCAATCATATCCAAGCTTCGCTGCGGATTACCGAACGGCAGCGGAATGTCGCCGGCGTCAAAAAAGTTCAAATCAGCCAGATCACGATCTAAATATGGGCTGTATTCTTCAAGGCCGATTGATACCTCACGGATTCTGCTTGGGCCAAAGCGTGAGCCCGGGCGATAGCTGACTGTCCAGTCCATTGGCATGCCGTAAAGAATGGCGTCCGCCTCTTCCCACTCGGGACGGCTCGCGATAAATACTTTTCCTGAATAAGCTTCATCAAATCTCATCTATAATACCCTCGCTTTCCTGTAAAAAAGCGCAAGATTCGCTCCTGCGCCATACCATCATTATTTAATCAGGTCACTCACAAATTTCGGCAGTACAAACGCCGCTTTATGAATATCTTTTGTGTAATATTTTGTCTCAATATCGAAGAAACGGCTGTCTTCCACTGCAAGCGGATCATATTTTTTCGAGCCGATTGTAAATGTCCACAGACCGCTTGGATATGTCGGAATGTTCGCCGTATACAGCTTCGTAATCGGGAAAATTTCCTTCACGTCGCGCTGTACATTTGTGATTAATTCCGGTGTAAACCATGGGTTGTCCGTCTGTGCGACAAAAATACCGTCTTCTTTCAGCGCTTTCGCGATTCCTGCGTAGAATCCTTTTGTAAACAGGTTTACAGCCGGTCCGACTGGTTCAGTTGAATCTACCATGATGACGTCGTATTGATTTTCAGATTTTGCAATGTGCATAAATCCGTCATCTACCTGCACGTCAACGCGCGGATCATCCAGTTTGCCTGCGATAGAAGGAAGGAACTTTTTAGAGTATTCGATCACCTTGCCGTCAATATCTACAAGTGTCGCTTTTTTCACGCTTGGATGCTTCAGGATTTCTCTGATAACGCCGCCGTCACCGCCGCCGACTACCAGAACGTGCTCCGGATTTGGGTGCGTGAATAATGGCACATGCGCCACCATTTCATGATAAACGAATTCGTCTTTTTCAGATGTCATCACCATGCCGTCCAAAAACAGCATGTTGCCGAACTCTTCTGTTTCCACCATTTCTAAATGCTGAAACTCCGTTTGTTCTGTATGTAACGTTTTGTTAACCTTCATCGTAATGCCAAAGTTTTTCGTCTGCTTCTCTGTGTACCAAAGTTCGCTCAATTGTCATCTCCCTTTCCAGGCTGTATTCATTTATTGTAAGCGTCTAATCAGCTTTTATTCTCGGTTGAAATCTCATTTTCACCTAAGGAAAAAGTATAGAGGATGGCGGGAAAAAAGTAAAGATGCGTCCTGTTCAGCAATGTTTAAAAACGATCTTTTTTCCTCATAATAGTAGAAACATAAAAAAAGGGGGAACCCGTTGTGGATGCAATGACAAATAAACGGCTGAGACTGACGCTCAAAACCGTTCGCGCCTTTATCTTTTTAGGGGCTTTTGCGGCCTTTGCGGCAGCCGCCGTGTTTATGACTGTCATTTTGATAGCCAAATACCAGGGCGCTCCCTCGGTGCAGGTGCCGCAATCCACGATTTTGTATGCGAGTGACGGATCAAAGCTCGGGGAAACGAACTACGGCGAAAAGCGCTATTGGGTCCCCTTAAAGGACATGAATCCGACGATCGTAAAAGCGACAGTGGCGATTGAAGACCAGAATTTCTACGATCATCACGGCTTTGATTATAAACGCATGGCAGGCGCGGCGCTTGCTGATCTGAAAGCATTTGCCAAGGTTCAGGGTGCAAGCACCATCACCCAGCAATATGCGAGAAACTTATACCTTGAACACGACAAAACGTGGAAACGGAAATGGAATGAGGCGTTCTACACGATCCGTCTGGAACAAAACTATTCTAAGGACGAGATATTAGAAGGCTATTTAAATACGATTTACTACGGCCATGGCGCCTACGGCATTGAAGCCGCTTCCCGCCTGTATTTCGGCAAGCATGCCAAAAACCTGACGGATGCGGAGGCAGCGCTTTTGGCAGGAATCCCGAAAGGCCCTTCCGGCTATTCACCGTATGTCAATGAGACGAAAGCCAAGGAACGCCAGAAAACGATTGTGCAGATGATGGAAAAGCAGCAGATGATCAGCCAAAAGAAAGCGGATGAACTGATCAAGGAACCTCTTTCCTATCAGCCTTTGAATAAACAAGTTTCCAAGAGAAAGGCCCCTTATTTCTATGACAATGCGATGAGAGAGCTGGAGAAAAAGCTTGGCATGACGCGGGAGCAAATTGAAACGAGCGGGTTAAACGTCTATACAACGGTGGATAAACGGATGCAGCGCATCGCCGAGGAGACCATTACCAAAACGGTTAACGCGGGCTCTGACATTCAAGTCGGGTTTTCAGCCATTGATCCCCGCACCGGAAACGTTCTCGCCCTTGTCGGCGGCAGGGATTATCAAAAAAGCCCGTTTGACCGGACGACACAGGCGAAGCGCCAGCCTGCTTCGACGATCAAGCCATTGCTGTATTATAAAGCGATTCAAAGCGGATTTACGCCAGTCACTTTGATGAAAAGCGAAGAAACCGAATTTCAAATTGATGCAAAGGGAGAAACCTATTCTCCAAGTAACTATAACGGATACTACGCCAACAAGCCGATTACGCTTCTGCAGGCGCTGGCGCTTTCCGACAACATTTACGCTGTGAAAACGCATCTTTTTCTCGGCACGAACAAACTCGTAAAGGCCGCAAAGGAATTCGGCATTACCGCCCATCTTCAAGCACTGCCGTCCCTGGCACTCGGCACTGAACCTGTGCGCCCGATTGAGATGGTCAACGCCTATGCCATGCTCGCAAACGGCGGAAAGAAAATCGAACCGACTTTTATTTCGCGAGTTACGGACGCGGCGGGCCATGTGCTGTACGAAAACCCGAGTCAGCATAAACAAGTTCTTGATGAAAAAGCCGCTTTTGTCACGGCGAGTATGATGACAGGCATGTTTGATACCGATTTAAACGGATATACATCGGTAACCGGACGAACGATAGCCAACCGCCTGACAAGAACGTATGCCGGAAAATCAGGAACCACCAGCGCAGACAGCTGGATGATCGGCTTCAATCCGAAGTTGGCCGCGGGTGTTTGGACTGGTTATGACAAAAGCAGCACCATCGACTCGGTCGAAGAAAAAAGCTATGCTAAAACCATTTGGGCGGACTTCATGGAGAACGCGCTCAAGGGCGATCCGGAAACCGCGTTCAAGCCGCCAAAAGGCATAACCGGCGTGTACATTGATCCAAAGACAGGCTACTCATCAGGTCCCGGCTGCGCCGCAAAGCATTACACATATTTTGTGAAAGGCACAGAACCATCAAACGTGTGCTACGGGGCAGAACCCGCAAAACAAACAAAAGACCGGCTTCCAGCCAAAGAAAAGCCCGCTTCCGAGAAAAAATGGTGGGACAAATGGCTGGGGCGAAATCATTGAAAATAACCCGGCTTCTCGGAGGCCGGGTTATTCGTATGGTTCGTTCATAATCGATGGTAAAATGTTAGGCAATCTAGCTGAACAATCAGTTTTGGGATAAAGTGGTGAATTTCTCATTTCTCCGACGCCGCTTCATCAACCAGTCGCCGACTCGAATGGTTTCGTACATCATATCCCTCTAAAAATGAAAAACCCCGAGTCTTGTTTCGGCTCGGGATTTTCCATGTCCTATTTCTGTATCACCAGTTTACTCAATGTTCACGAAAAATATCTCAAATATTCTAAAAATTCACATAAAATTCACAAATTAATTGTCTTCCGGAAGCAGGCTCGTTTTTAACTCATCTGAGGAACGGTCCCATAGGCCCTGATCATGCTTTTTCAGAAATTCGCCTAGTACACGCTTCGAGCTGTCGTCCATTTTATCAACGATGATTTTCCGTTTCATGGATTTATCCATCAGATTCACATGCTCAGGCAGTGACTTGTAGCCTCTTCTGATGCTTCTGTCGACCGTCATTTCACAGGCTGTTACCCCTGCGTAATAAGGGCCCTCTTCTCTTCTGTCAATCGTCACCCACACAAGCCAGTATGGTTTGCCGTTTGGAACATCTTCTTTATTAGGCAGAAATTTAATTCCTTTTTCAACGGTGCTGCGGGCATGCATGGCACCGATGTCTACGAACGCTTCTTTTTCCTCTACATCGACGAACACGGGAGAAATGTTATCAAGGCTGAGTGCCCCTACTCCAAAACCGCCGTGTCCGTCTGTCGGATCACTTTTGATAATATTAAACCCGATTGATTTTTTCTTTTTTTCTTCCATGAAGTTCTACCTCCTACAAAAGCGGTTGAAATATCGCTGAAAACAGCTTTAAAATCGAATCTCTTCCTGCATTAAGCAGCGGCCACAGCACGTAAGATCCGAGCGGTGTCACAAACAGAACCAAAAACACGATAAAGCCGTAGTTCTCCGCTTGCGTCATTTTGGCACGCACGCCCGGCGGAACGAGATCTTCTATAATTCGATAGCCATCGAGCGGAGGAAGCGGCAGCAGATTAAATAAAAACAAGACAAGATTCAGCTGTATCCAAATAGAAAAAAACTGATCCAATCCCGTGCTGAATGCCGCAAGCATTTCCATTCCGTACGCATGCATCAACACTAACAAAAAGAAACCGATAAAGGCAAGAATCAGGTTACTGACAGGCCCGGCTATAGATACGAGCACACCGGCAAGCCGGGGTTTCTTAAAGAAGCGGCGATTAACAGGAATGGGACGCGCCCATCCAAAGCCGGCCACCAAAATCAAAATGGTACCGAACGGATCAAGGTGCTTGATAGGATTCAGCGTCAGTCTTCCTTGTTTTTTCGCCGTATCGTCACCAAATTTGTATGCGACATAAGCATGGGCAAGCTCATGCATTGTAAACGACACAATTAGCGTGATGACGAGGTATGGCATTAAAGATAACGGATAGTATAAAAAACGGTCCAAGTGAGATATCCCTCTTTCTCAAAATGCAAGAATTTACTTTATTCAGTATACTATAAGAAGCCTCTTTTTCTAAAGAGAGGAAACGAGATAAAGGAGGATTCAGCACACATGCCATACGTAACTGTCAAAATGCTCGAAGGCCGTACAGACGAGCAAAAACGCAATCTTGTTGAGAAAGTAACAGAAGCCGTAAGGGAAACAACCGGCGCTTCTGAAGAAAAAATTGTTGTCTTTATAGAAGAAATGAAAAAAGACCATTATGCCGTTGCAGGCAAACGCCTGAGCGATATGGAATAATCTCTATAAAGCCGGCGCTTCGCGCACCGGCTTTTATTATCCCTATTGAGCCAGCTTCGCAATAATCGCCAAGAACGTCTTCTTCTCTTCGGCTGTTAAACGTTCAAACATCCCGTCAATCAGCTGCTGGCGGTTTTCGATCATTTGTTCAGCTGCTCCCCGGCCCGATTCAGAAAGCGTAATCCATACAGTGCGGCGGTCATTATTATTTCTGGATCTCTCAATAAACCCTTCCTGCTCTAAATGATTCAGAGCTGTAGTCGTGGCAGAGGGAGACAGTGTGACCTCCTTCAAAATATCCTTTATGGTGCAGCTCCCATGTCTGTATATGATCCGCAGAATAAATCCTCTTACATTATTCACGTGTTTCGGAACGGTGGCTTCATCTAATTGCTTCGTGCTTTTCAAATATTTTGTAAGTGCGTGATCCAGCAAATTTGCTTCCAGTTTGTCATGGTCCATGTCAATTTCCCCATTTCGAGATGCATTCATAACATACGAACGATATGATTTACTTATTATTTTACTGATTCCGAATAGGGAAAGTCAAAAAAGCAAAATGTGAATTCACAGCTTTTATCCTACATGCCTCGATTTTCCACCTGTTTCACAAGCTTATCTTTGAATGTCTGAAAAGAAACGTGTTCATTCTGCTGATGTCCGAATTGGCGGACGTTAACCGCGTTCTCCTGCTCCTCTTGATCTCCAAGCACCAGCACGTACGGGATTTTCTGCATCTGCGATTCTCTGATTTTATAGCCGAGCTTCTCATTGCGCTCATCAATGCAGGCTCTTATCCCCGCCTGCTTCAGCTCCGCCTGCACCTTTCTGCAATAATCCAAGTGTACGTGCGAAACCGGTATGATTTGAACCTGGATCGGTGCGAGCCAGACTGGAAAAGCCCCGCCGTAATGCTCGATCAAAATACCGAAGAAACGGTCGATCGAGCCGAAAACCGCTCTGTGGATGACAACGGGACGAACCTTTTCATTGTTTTCGTTGATATATGTTAAATCAAATTTTTCCGGCATTTGAAAATCAAGCTGAATTGTCGCACATTGGTGGCTCCGTTTTAGGGCATCTTTTATGTGGAAATCAATTTTTGGCCCGTAAAACGCCCCATCGCCTTCATTGATCTCATAAGAGAGGCCAAGCTCCTCAAGGACGCGTGCTAAGGCACGCTCCGACGCTTCCCAAAGGCTGTCATCGCCTAATGAATCCTCCGGGCGAGTCGAAAGCTCAACTGAATACTCGAAACCAAATGTCCGATATACCTCATCAATCAGCCGAATCGCTTCTTTGATCTCACTCTCAATCTGATCCTCCCGAACGAAAATATGGGCGTCATCCTGACAGAACGTCCGAACGCGAAGCATTCCGTTTAAAGCCCCGCTGTATTCATGGCGATGCACCTGTCCGAATTCCGCCATGCGAATCGGCAGATCCCGGTAAGAATACAGGCTGTTTTTAAAGATGAGCATGTGGCCTGGGCAATTCATCGGCTTCATTGCAAACCTTGTATCATCCACTTCTGAGTAGTACATATTGTCGCGATAATGATCCCAATGGCCTGACTGCTCCCATAACCGCTGATTCATCATAAACGGCGTACGCACCTCATCGTAGCCGGCATTTGTTTGCAGTTCACGCGAGAAGCGTTCCAGCTCATTGCGGACAATCTGCCCTTTCGGCAAATAAAACGGCATCCCCGGCGCTTCTTCAGAAAACATAAACAGCCCTAACTGTTTGCCCAACTTGCGATGGTCTCGTTTTGCCGCTTCTTCCAACATATGCAGGTGCGCATCCAAATCTTTTTTCTTTTGAAACGCAACCCCGTACACCCGCTGCAGGACTTCATTTTTGCTGTCTCCCCGCCAATAAGCGCCTGATACTCTTGTCAGCTTGAACGCTTTGATCATTCCTGTAGAAGGAAGATGCGGCCCGCGGCACAGGTCAATGAATTCTCCTTGCTGGTACAGCGTGATATCCTCCCCGCGCGGAATATCCTTTAAAATCTCAAGCTTAAGCCGCTCGTCTTTTTGTGCAAACAGCTCTTCAGCTTTTTCGTAAGAAACCTCTATACGTTTGATTTCAAGGTTCTCATTTATAATGTGTTTCATTTCTTTTTCGATAGCCTCTAAGTCTCCTGATCCCAAGCTTTTCTCCAGCTTCATGTCATAGTAGAAGCCGTCTTCAATCACAGGCCCTACCCCCAATGACACTTCGCCGTACAGCCGTTTTACTGCTTGAGCCAGCACGTACGCTGATGTGTGGCGAAGCACCTGCAAGCCTTCTTGTGAATCGAGTGTGACAATCGAAAGCTCAGCATCCTCCTCCAGCTTGAAACTGAGATCAACAAGCTTGCCGTTGACCTGACCTGCAGCCGCCTTCTTTTGCAGACTGGAACTGATCGAACCAGCTGCTTCCTTGATTGTGATGCCTTTCGGATATTCCTTGATCTGTCCGTCCGGAAGCTGAATGTGTACATGTTTACTCATTTTAAAACACTCCTTATTCATTGTTGTATATAAAAAAACACACCCGTCCCGCAGATAGGGACGAGTGTGTGATTAACCCGTGGTTCCACCCAAGTTCCCGACAAACGTGATGTTGTCGGCTCGGTGCTGTAACGCAGCATAGACGGCATTGGATACTTTAGTTCCCCAATGCTGCTCCAAGGCGGTAAATGATATTCCTAAGCTGGGAAGCTCTCACCTTTTCTTCCCTCTCTGAAAACCGTAAAAATCATTCATGTCCTTTTCATCGCATATATTCAATTCATAAAAAAACACACCCGTCCCGCAGATAGGGACGAGTGTGTGATTAACCCGTGGTTCCACCCAAGTTCCCGACAAACGCGATGTTGTCGGCTCGGTGCTGTAACGCAGCATAGACGGCATTGGATACTTCAGTTCCCCAATGCTGCTCCAAGGCGGTAAATGATACTCCTAAGCTGGGAAGCTCTCACCTTTCCTTCCCTCTCTGAAAACCGTAACTATCATTCATGTCCTTTTCATTGCATGTATTTAATTCATATAAAAAAACACACCCATCCCTCTAAAAGGGACGAATGTGTTGATCATCCGTGGTTCCACCCAAATTCCCGATCAATTCAATTACACATGGTGATCGGCTTGAAGATGCTGTAACGCAGCATGACGGTATCAGATACTTGTTTTCCCCGATACGGCTCAAAGGCGGTAAGCTGCTTTCTCTGCGTTAGGAAGATTTCAGCTGTCCTTCCCTCTCTGGAAACCGTAAAAAGCATCTCATGTCCTTATCAGTGCCTGTTGTTTCAATAATTTTTTATATCTTACTATATATTCCCACAAAGCGCAATCAGTGATTTACATTTTTTCTGACGCGGCAGTCCCGTTATGGGCAGCCAGAAACAGCCATACAAGCAATGCAGCGAGGCTGTACGCCGCCCCCATCATCAAAAATGTAAACCCGGCACCGGCATACCAAGTGGCGGACAGATGAATGATCACCCCGGTTATCGCTACGCCGACCAAAGCTCCGATTTGCCGGTTTGCATTTAACGCCGCACCGGCAATGTTCGCATGCCTTTGCCCGGCAGCCTGCATGATCACAGTTGTCATGGCAGGAACTGTAATACCGGTACAGAGGTTCATGACAGACATCAAAACCGCCAGCTGCCAATAAGGAAAATCCGGAGAAATCAGCACAAACAACAGCAATGCAATGATACAGCTGACCGCCATTGAGACAAACATAAGCTGCCCGGCTTCAAATCGATTCGCCAGACGGGCGAACAGCAGATTGCCGATCACAAAGACCGCCATCATCGGCAGCAGCTCAACACCGGCCATGAAGGAGTTTGCGCCTCCTGCTTCCTGCAAAAAAAGACTCAGCATAAACATGCCGCCAAAAAGAGCAAAATTCAGCAAAAACCCGATAAATTGGGCCGCTGAGAAACGGCCGTTTTTATATAAGGACGCCGGCAGGATAGGTGTTTTCGCAGAAACTTCCCGCAGCAAAAACAGCACAAATGCCAAAATCGCTGCAGTACATGCTAGAAGAATCACGGGCGAGCGCCAGCCCGCTGATGGCCCCTGTATCAATGCATAGGAAAGAAAGCCGAGAGCCATCATGCCAAGCAGATGCCCGGTGATGTTCACGCGGCCGGTTTTTCCCGGGACGCGGCTGAGAATTCGGTAAGCTGAAATGAGCGCGGCAGCCCCCAACGGCACATTGATCAGAAAAATACTCTGCCAGCCTGCCAACTGTACCAGCACACCCCCAATAAAAGGCCCAAGGGCTGAAGCGGCGGAAACAAGCGCGGCCCACAGTCCAAACATTCTCGCCCGCGCCCGTTCATCAGGGTAAGAGGCAGCCAAAAGGCTGAGTGAGCTTGGCATGAACAAGGCTGCGCCAATTCCCTGTATAAGACGTCCGGCAATCAGCATCTGCCCATTAAAGGATGCAGCGCATAGACAAGAGGCGAGAACAAAAACAGCTAAACCCAGGATATAGATCGTCTTCGATCCGAAACGGTCGGCCAAGGCTCCGCCCGCCAGCAGAAGCGACGCAAAAGTAAGAATGTACCCGTCCACAACCCACGTTACACCTGAAAGTGACATTGAAAGAGTGTTTTTCATATCCGCCATCGCCACATTCACAACGGTTACATCAAGAGTAGCCATGAGAAAACCAAGAGCGAGCACGATCAGTACAGATATTCCTGTTGATGAATCTGTTTTGTGTAAAGATCCGCTGTTTTTCATTGCAATTGCCCTTTCATTTGCTCGTTTATCCAATCATCTATTTTTTCAAGATCATACAATTCCCCGACTCTGTCCATGACATGCTGCAGGGACTCTTCTTTCATGAGATTGGCCCATTTATCCTCGATTTCCCCCATGACTGTCTCCAGCACACAGTTTTCACCTTCGAATACAGATTGCAGCAGACCTTTTCCCTGATACATCGAACCTCTGCCTTCGACCGCTTGATAAATATCATAAAGCGTAATGTCCGCCAAAGGCTTCGTCAGGGTAAAACCGCCCTTCGTCCCTGGCAAGGATTCTGCCAAACCTGCTTGAACCAATGTTCTCATCAGCTTCTTCAAATAAGACGGAGACACGCGCAATCGCTGGCTTATTGCCTCTGACGTCAAAGAAGCCTGTACAGGCAGCCGTGACAATAAAAGCAACACAGAAACCGCCTGCTCCATCCCGGATTTCATTTTCATCATACACACTCCCGATTCATTATGGATAACTATTATCCACAATAGATCCCTTAGCGGCTTTTGTCAATAAAAAAAAGCAAAAGAAACAGTTCATTTCTTTTGCTTGGTATCCTTAACAAATCTGCTTCAGTTCCTCTATGTATTGAAGCGCTTCGTCATATTCTTCATTTGTATATTTTTGCTTGCTTTTGATTGTAAAGACTTTTTCTTTCTTTTCCTCATCCTCAAGCCCGTCAAAGTAAAGGATCGTGGAAACCAGCTCTAAAAACCGTGATGAACGGCTGTTTACACTGTCGATATAGCCTTTCATATCCGGCATGTTCAGATCAGCATGGTCTAAAAATGCGGAGCCTGTCTCAGTCAGCGAATACCGGTATTGAAAGTAGCCGCCCTTTTTTTCCTTCACCTCATGCAGAAATCCAAGGTTGCACAGCTCTTCAATCTGGAGCGTCAGTTCCTCTGAATATGGTCCGTAAAAGTGAAAATCATATTTCTCATAGAAAGGAAACTGCATTTTCTTGGCGATATAAATCATTTTCTGCAGCTTCTTTCGCCCGATGATTTCTCCAGAATCCGAGAACACCTTCATCAGTTTTGCATGTTCTTTCAACAAATTCCCGACATCTCCTTTTTCCTTCTTTCCAATTTCTATGTCAGTCCCAGCAGCTGCCGGATTTTCATTTTCGCTTCCGGATGTTTAGAGCCGTCACAAATCAAGTCCTTTGGATAGTACAGCTTGTGGTCGGTCCGCCGTTTACCGGAGATGGATTCCACAATAGCCGACTGCCTGGACAGCTCTTTAATTTGGCCGTTTTGCGTCAAGAGATGGATCGGCAGACGCTCCTCTTCCTCTCCCGGCCGGTAAAAATCGTATGGCAGATCTGAAGAAGAATCAACGACCAAATAATAGCTCGGATCGATCCCCGCCTCTTTGAACAATGACGTCAGCTCAAAATAAGCCGACATTTCTTCATTCGGATTGAATTCAACGTATTGGAACAGCTGGCGGTTAATGAATCTGCGGCACAAGTCGGATAAAATCGCGTCTTCTTCATCCTCCCAGGCCTGGAAGTAATACAAAATAATAGATTCATCCAGCTTTACATAATCCTCCAGTGTCAATTTCCCTTCAAAAATAGAATAAAAATGAACCGGAGCGTGAGTGAAGACATAGCCTTCATCATGCAGCTGCTTCGCCCTGTGAAGAATCTTCGTTAAAATGACCTCTGCACTTCTGGTCACAGGATGGAAGTAGACCTGCCAGTACATTTGGTAACGGCTCATGATATAGTCTTCGACAGCGTGCATTCCGCTTTCTTTAATGACGATCTGATCCTCGCGCGGCCGCATCACCCGAAGAATCCGCTCCATATCAAAATGGCCGTAGCTGACGCCCGTATAATAGGCGTCACGCTGCAGGTAATCCATCCGGTCTGCGTCAATTTGACTCGAAATGAGGCTGACCACTTGCTTGTTTTTATATGTTTTGGCAATGACTTCAGCAACATCCTGGGGGAAATCCGGGCTCACCTTTCTGAGCACCTGGTTAACCTCCGTGTCTCCCAAAATGATACCTCTTGTAAAATCTTCGTGGTCAAGGTGAAAGACCTTTTCAAATGAATGCGAGAACGGCCCGTGCCCGAGATCATGAAGCAGCGCCGCGGCCAAACAGAGTTCGCGTTCACTGTCATCCCATTCAGGGCGGCCTTTAAAGACGTCATCAACCATTCTCCTGACAATTTCATAGACACCGAGAGAATGGTTGAACCGGCTGTGCTCAGCCCCATGGAACGTCAAATAGGTCGTGCCGAGCTGCTTAATTCTGCGGAGACGCTGAAATTCACGGGTTCCGATCAAATCCCATATCAGCTTGTCCCGAACATGAACATAGCGGTGCACCGGATCTTTAAACACTTTTTCTTCTGATAATTTTCCATTTGGATACGCCATCGTCATTCCCTCTTTTTTTTAGCCGTGTTTCTATTATATCGACTCTATTCTTTGAAAACATCCTTGAATTTGCCCGGCGATTTGTTCCATCTTCATGAAAAACACATCTTGTGAAGCAAAAAAGCCTGACCTGAGGGCCGAGGCTAAGAAAAAATATGTTTTTACTTTTTTATTTTCTTTTTTACTTTGTCAATCAGCTCATCCTCTGTCGGAGCTGACAGCGGGCGATTGTTCACAAAAGCAAATGATTTTTTCCGTCCGGGCCCGCAATAAGATTGGCATCCTACCTCAACCTTTGCGTCCGGGTCCACTTCTTTCAAACGCGGCAGCAATGTTTTGATATTAGTGGCTTGGCAATCATCACACACTCGAAATTCATTAGCCATGACGTACGCTTCCCTTCATTTCTATGTTCATCTATGTGAATAACCTAAAATCACGTTTCAAAAAAATCACATCACTCTTCATTTTACAAGGATTCGACTGTTCCTGCAAGCCGCTCCATCCTTCGTATCTCCTATTCTTTCAGCCAATTTGTATAAATATTTTCCAACCTGGACATTCTAATACCATGAAAAGAAAAATGGGAGTTGAGATAAATGACAAAACAACGACAAGACGCTTGGTCAGAGGAAAACGATCTGCTTTTAGCCGAAACAGTGCTTCGGCATGTGAGAGAGGGCAGCACTCAATTAAATGCCTTTGAAGAAGTCGGCGATAAATTAAACCGGACATCCGCAGCCTGCGGATTCAGATGGAACGCGGTGGTCCGCCATCAATATGAAAAAGCGCTTCAGCTTGCGAAGAAACAGCGAAAACAGCGGATGAGAGCGCTCGGAAACGGGCAGCCTGCGAAAAAAAGATTATTATATCAGCCTCCTGCCGTTGATCCTGAAATCATTCAAGAAACCGCTGCAGAGGAACCAGTCAAAACGGATGCACCATCTGCCGAAAATGAGCAGCAGCCTTTAATGTCTGGCGAACATATGCCTTTTGTTGATGAAAGCTTTAAGGAAGAGTTAGCTAGTCTATCACACTTATTGTCTCCTCAAACGCCTGCAGCTGCGCCTGAGATGACGATGAATGATGTGATCCGCTTCCTGCAGAATTACGAAGGCAATAACGAGCAATCATCAGCATTAAAAATGGAAAATGAACGTTTAAAGAAAGAAAATCAGGAATTGCAAAGCAAGACGGAGCAGCTTGAGGCAGAAGTTCAAAAGCTTGAAAAAGACCAAAAAACGATCCAAGAAGATTATGAAACCTTGGTGAAAATTATGAACAGAGCCAGAAAGCTAGTTTTATTTGAAGAAGATGAACATGCCTCTCCGTCCTTCAAAATGGACAGGAACGGCAATTTAGAAAAGTTAGCAGAATAACATAGTGAAATCCCAAAACGGGCAGCGGTTTTGGGATTTTCGCCATGTACAAAATCCCCCTTTTCTGTTGAGAAAAGAGGATTTCCTCATTTTGCAGCCGGATCAGCTATTCTTGTAAAATGAGGCCAAGCTTATGTGAATCTATTAAGACATGTGAGCTGCCTCGGCCGTTTTATGTTTCCGAGGCGCAGCAGAAATGACCAAAAGCCCCAGCATCATAAGTGCAATGCCAATCCACGAGGAAGGCGAAAGCATTTCTCCTATGAAAAACACGCCAAGCAATGAAGCAGTCAGAGGTTCGGCTAAAGACAGCGTGACCGCCGCCGAGACCGGAACCCCGGTAAGCCCTTTCGCAAACAAAAAATATGCGGCACATGTTGCAATTAACCCGATGTAAAGGCTCGTTCCCAGTCCTCTAGGGGTCAATATCCACGAGATATCTGACTGCCATAGTAGCGGCGTCAGCAAGATGGCGCTGATCATAAAGACAACGGCGGAAGTCGCTCGCGGAGGTTGGGTTTTCATCATCGCTTTACTGATGAGCGTATAGCCCGCAAAAGAAGCACCTGCTCCAAGCGCCATAAGAACACCACCCACATCAATCCGAACATTGGAACTGTCGGAAAACAGAAGCCAGCAACCCGCTAAAGCCAGCACGGTCGCAATCCACCAGGAGTTTCGCGGGCGTTTCTTCAATACGGACCATTCAAGGCTCCCAGCAATGATAGGCGCACTGCCGATGGCAATCACAGTTCCCACCGCAATTCCCGTTTCTTTAACAGCTGTGAAAAACAGCGGCTGGTAACACGCCATACATACAGCGGCTAAAAATACGAGCGGCCATGACCAATTTTTCACGTGAAGCTCCCGGCTGATCCAAACCGCAAGCAGCATGGCGCTTCCTCCTATTAATAACCTGAACGCTCCAAATGCCAGCGGTGTGGCGCTTTCTGGAGCCAACGCCTGAACGGTTCCCGTGGTTCCCCAGAAAAAAGCCGCAATCAATACAAAAAGGCTGTAAATATTCCCTTTCATCTGCCTCTCCCCTTTAATATGGATGCTGATGTCATTTTATCGTTTTTCTATTTGTCACGGTTATCTGTATGTAAGAAGGATTTATCTGAAAATAAGATCTTTGGGGGTAAAATGCCACTTGAGATAAAAAATGCATGCCGGCATATACAGCCGGCATGCGAAGAATGTTCACCCAAATACCTTTGCATTCCGTTCAGCCATCCGGACGAGGTTTTTCTCAAATTCCATTTCCTCGTCAATGGACAGGCCCGCTGCGTATAGATGGGTGCTTAACGCTTTTAGTTCTGTCAGTAAAGCGAACATTAAGTCTTGTACGGAGATGTCTGTTTGCAGAAGCTCACTTAAGGACGCCATCGTTTCCGGACGTATTTCCGGATAGACGCCTTTTTTATCATTTTCTTTATCCTTCAGCGCCGCTAGGTAGAATCGTCTGATCAAGTCGGCCCTTTCACTGCCGCTTTTATCCGCGCAGAGATAAATTTGAACAGCGACTCCGCCGCGAACGCGTCTCTGGGAGATGCCGGCGAACTTTTTGCCATTTATGCTGAGATCATAGCTGCCGGGACAATAAGACCCTTCAATTTCATAGGCTTCGATCTTTGCGTTGTACGGTTTCAGCATTCGTCTCATCAGCTCAACCATCGCTTCATATCCTTTGTCTATATCGATGCCTTTCTTTTCGTCCTCGAATATGAGAGAGATATTTAAAACACCTTCATCCAATACGACAGCAAGACCGCCGGAATTGCGTACGATCACACGGTATCCTTCACTCTCCAGCAAGGAAATGCCATCCTGCAAAAACGGAAGACGTGTATCCTGTATTCCAAGGACAATTGTATTGTGATGAACCCATGAACGCGCTGTCGCCGGCGACACGCCTTTTCCGACAGACATGCACAGCGTATCATCCATTGCGAAGGATTGCTTCGCATCAAATAAAGGGCCGAGACTGGATTGGTCAATGACTCTCCATTTCGGCTGCATCAGTAAATCAATCGGTTGGTTTGCCATCTATGTAAAACCCTTTCATGTTAGGCTTATGAACAAAAACTATTATATCATTTCAGTCGCTGCGATTGATAATTGCTTTTCAGCATCGTAATAAAAATTTCTTTGTTTTTGGTATTCTCCATGAGAGGAGAATGGATGTAAGACAGTTTGCGCTTTAACGAGAAATCTTTAATATGCAGAATTGAAATGTCGCGGTGAATCAAATCCTTATGGAGCACGCTTCTGGATAGAACCGAGAGTCCCATGCCGCTGATCACCGCTTCCTTTACACCTTGGTTGCTGCTGATGGTGAACATTGATTTCGGCCGAAGTCCATTTGAACTGAGCACATGATCGAGAAATTCTCTCGTCCCGGAGCCTTTCTCCCTTGTCACCCACGCTTCGTTTTGCAAGTCGCTGATTGAAATATCTCTTCGTCCGGCCAGCGGGTGCTGATTTGGAGCGGCAATGCACATTTCGTCCTCCATGAACGGCTCAATTTCCAGCTCATTCTCGTTTGTATGTCCTTCGATCAGCCCGATATCAGCCTGAAGCATCCGCACACGCTCGCTGACCTCCTCTGTATTGCCAATCATGACATCGAGATTCAGCTCTGGATACAGCTTTTGCAGCTGGGCCAATAGCGGCGGAAGAATATACTCTCCGATTGTAAAGCTTGCAGCGATTTTCAATTCACCCTTCACATAGTGATGATGTGCATAGATTTCAGCCTTGGCTTGTTCGTAGAGAAACACCATTTGCTTTGCTCTTTGATATAAAATGTCTCCTGTCGGCGTTGTCGTAAAGTGTTTTGGCGACCTGTTCAGAAGAGCGGTTTGAAATTCTTTCTCAAGATTTTTGATATGCAGACTGACGCTGGGCTGGGAAATCATCAGCTTTTCCGCCGCTTTTGTGAAGTTTTTTTCTTCTACCACCGCTATAAACGTTTTCAGCACGTCGTAATACAAAAACCCCACCCCTGTCATTAATGAAATATATGGTTATGATTAGTTTTCTTTATTGTACTCATATCATCCGTCTTGGTAAAGAAGGCTATACGGAAGCGCAAAAAAGGCAGCCCTCAGTCGAGAGCTGCCATCGTCTTCATTTTTATTACAGTGCTTGCACCGCTGTAATTAATGCGAGATTGTAAACATCTTCAGCGTTACATCCTCTTGAAAGGTCGTTCACAGGCATATTTAAGCCTTGCAGGATTGGTCCTACCGCTTCAAAGTTGCCCAATCGCTGAGCGATTTTATAGCCGATGTTTCCCGCTTCAAGGCTTGGGAATACGAATACGTTAGCGTCCCCTTTGATCTCGGAATCCGGCGCTTTTTTCTCAGCTACAGATGGAACAAATGCGGCATCAAATTGGAATTCGCCGTCAAGTGTCAGTTCAGGCGCTTTTTCTTTTGCGATTTTCACTGCATCCGCTACTTTTTCTGTTTCATCAGATTTTGCTGAGCCTTTTGTAGAGAAGCTGAGCATTGCCACGCGAGGCTCAATGTCGAACATTTTTGCCGTGTTGGCACTTTCGATCGCAATCTCGGCAAGATCTTGACTGTCAGGCGCAATGTTGATCGCGCAATCTGCGAATACGTATTGCTCTTCTCCGCGAGCCATGATGAACACGCCGGATGTCTTTTTCACGCCTTCTTTTGTTTTGATGATTTGAAGAGCCGGGCGGACAGTGTCAGCAGTTGAGTGAGCCGCTCCGCTTACGAGTCCGTCTGCAAGGCCTTTATACACCAGCATTGTACCGAAGTAGTTCTCGTCTAATAATGCTTTACGAGCCTGTTCTTCTGTCGCTTTGCCTTTGCGGCGTTCTACGAATGCTTGTACAAGGTCTTCCATGCCTTCATATGTATGAGGATCATAAATCTTAACGCCGTCCAGCGTAAGATTCAATTCTTTTGCTTTTGCTTGGATCTCATTTTCATTGCCGATCACAATCGGATTCAGCACTTTGTTTCCTGCAAGCTTGCTGACCGCTTCTAAAATACGCTCGTCTAAGCCTTCAGGAAATACAATTTTAACGTCTTTTCCAGCTACCTTTTCTTGCACTGTTGAAAATAAATCTGCCACAATAAAACCTCCTCAAAAAGTTACAAAAACGCTTTCTTTTACTAGCATACTCTTCTTCCAATCAAATTCAAACAGCCAACTTTCATTATAGCGCTTTCATAAAAAAATCTTATTTTTCTAACTAATTTAAGTGACTCACTCTTCCCTTATAGGTTCTTCTATTTTGATGGAGTTATACGGAAGGGATGTTCAAGGTTTCTCCACAGTAGAATCGGATAAACTATGGTATAGTGAAGGCAATCATGAAAAGATAATAGGAGTGAAGATAAATGAGTGAACAGCAAATGACGAATGAAGCGGCAAAAACGCTTGACGGCTGGTATGCGCTTCATGATTTCCGCACAATGGACTGGACATCCTGGAAGCTGCTGTCCAGTGATGAGCGCCAATCTATCATACACGAATTCACCGGGTTGCTTGAAAAATGGGGCGTAGCTCAAAAAGAAGGAAAAGGATCGCAAACCCTTTACAGCATCGTCGGCCAAAAAGCTGATTTTATGCTGATGATCCTTCGTCCTACAATGGAAGAATTAAATCAAATCGAGCTTGAATTCAACAAATCAAGACTTGCTGAGTTCACCATTCCGGCATACTCCTACGTATCAGTGGTAGAGCTTAGCAACTACTTGGCAAGCGGTGACGGTGATCCTTACGAAAATCCGCATGTGCGCGCGCGCCTTTACCCTGAACTGCCGGAGTCTAAATATGTATGCTTCTATCCAATGGATAAAAGAAGATCCGGCAATGACAACTGGTACATGCTTTCTATGGAAGAACGCAGAAACTTGATGAGAAGCCATGGCTTAATCGGCCGCAGCTATGCGGGGAAAGTCAAACAGATCATCACTGGCTCTGTCGGTTTTGACGACTACGAGTGGGGCGTTACATTATTCAGCGATGATGTCCTTCAATTCAAGAAGCTTGTGTATGAAATGCGTTTTGACGAAGTCAGCGCCCGTTATGGCGAATTCGGTTCATTCTTTGTCGGCAATCACCTTTCGCTTGATACACTTCCTCAATTCCTATATGTATAATATCCCCTCCCGCCCTATTCGGCGGGAGTTTTTCAACCCATCTTTATCAGAATTTAAATAAAATTTGCTATTTTCCCCGTTTTTTCTTACGATGTAGGTAATAATCCAATTTTTTCAAAGGGGTGCAGTGATTTGTCAAAACGAACCGCATTTGTTATGGGAGCCAGTCAAGGGATCGGGAAAGCAATCGCTCTGAAATTAGCAGACCAGCATTTTTCCCTCGTCATTAATTCACGAAATTTGGATAATATTGAATCTGTCAAAGAAGATATTTTGGGCAAGCATCCTGAGGCGAGCGTCATTGTCCTTGCGGGGGATATGTCTGACCAGCATACGAGAGCGGGCATTTTTCAGGAAATCGATTCTCAATGCGGACGGCTTGATGTTCTGATTAATAATATACCGGGCGGCGCGCCTGACACATTTGATAACTGCAATATAGAGGATATGACAGCCACTTTCACACAAAAGACCGTTGCCTATATTGACGCTATCAAGCGTGCTTCCTCACTGATGAAACAAAATGAGTTTGGCAGAATCATCAACATCGTCGGAAATCTGTGGAAAGAACCCGGGGCCAACATGTTCACAAACAGTATGATGAATGCCGCTTTAATTAACGCCAGTAAAAACATTTCCATCCAGCTTGCTCCTCACAACATTACAGTCAACTGCCTGAACCCTGGTTTTATCGCTACGGACCGTTATCATCAATTTGTGGAAAATGTGATGAAAAAAAACAGCATATCCAAACAGGAAGCAGTGGAACAGATCGCTTCCGGGATTCCGATGAAACGGGTCGGATCAGCCGAAGAAACCGCAGCGCTCGCCGCGTTTCTTGCCTCTGAGGAAGCCTCCTACATCACAGGACAGCAAATTTCCGCTGATGGCGGCAGCATGAAAAGCATATAAAAAACATCCCGCTTTTTAGCGGGATGTTTCTTGTAATGACCCGAACGGCAGGTTCAGTTTTTGAATCCGCATGACAAATTCCCGCAGATCCTCTTGCTTCGACACCATTGAGATTCTGACATGCCTTTTTCCGTTGCTTCCGAAAATTTCGCCCGGTGTGACTACGACATGGGCATGCTCCAGCAAGTAATCGGAAAATTGGTGAGATGTCTCAAACGTATTCGGAATTTCAGCCCATACGTAAAAGGTTCCTTTTGGCTTTTCCATCTTCCAGCCCAATTCCTTTTCGCAAAGCGCCGTAAAAAAGTCAATTCGTTCTTTATAAATTCGTTTCAGCGATTCCGTTTGCTCCGGATCTCCGGAAAGCGCCGCACTCGCTGCCTGCTGCAGCCCGCCGAACATGCCGACAAATACATGATCCTGAAATTCATTGACGGCCTGAATGATCTTTTCATTCCCAACCGCAAACGCCATTCTCCAGCCTGCCATATTAAATGTTTTTGAAAATGAATAAAGCTCTGCTCCGACAGCCTTGGCATCCTCTGCCTCAAGAAAGCTGGCCGGTTTTTGATCGAATTCAAACGCCCCGTATGCAAAGTCATGAATCAAATGGATATGATGCTCTTTCGCAAAAGCAGCCGCTTTTGCATAAAAAGCCGCATCAGCCACAGCTCCAGTGGGGTTGTTCGGATAGTTTAAAAACATAAGCTTCGCTTTTTCCAGCACGGCTGGATCAATCTTTTCAAAATCCGGCAGATAGCCATTTTCTTCATACAGCGGCATTTCGTAATGCTCAGCTCGCGCCATCGTAATCCCTGATAAATATTCAGGGTAGCCTGGATTCGGGACTAAAGCGATGTCTCCCGGATTGAGCAGGCATTGTGTCAGCACATACAAACCGGCTTTCCCGCCTCCGAAAAGGGCGACCTCCGTTTCAGGATTGATTGTCACGCCGTATTCTCTTTTATAGAAAGCAGCGATTGCTTCCTTCAAAAAAGGATAACCTCTGAATGGGCCGTATCCATGAAACGAAGGATTCAGAGACGCCTCCCGCAAAGCCTCGACGATATGCGGCGGAGTGGGAAGGTCAGGGTTTCCTTGTCCGAGATTAATGATGTGGGCCCCCGTTTTTTCCAATTCCTTTACCTTTTGAAAAACGAGAGAAAACTCCTGCCTTGGAAGTGTCTTGATGACATCGGACGGTGTTATTTCCATCTAAAAGACTCCTTTTTGCTCCGTTTTGTTATCCCGTTCCAAAAACGATTTGTTAACAAGCTTCGTATGCAGAAACAATCCGCATACAATCACAACAATCAGCCCCATAATGACCGGAGCGCTGAAGACGTTGATTAACATTGAACCAACAGAAATGCATAATCCGATAGACGCTTCGGCTACTGAAAAAATGCGCCCTTGAATCTGGTTTGCCGCATTCTCCTGAACCTTCACCTTTGCAAGCACTTCCCCGTATTCCATCGCGATGAAAAAGAGGATCGCCGCGATGATAGAAACAGCGAATATCGGCGTGAATAAAAACAGCGCCAGCGAAACAATCGATAAAACGGTAAAGTACGTCAGGCCTCTATTGTTGTTAAAGCCCCATTTGCTGACAAGCGCCGCCCCGATAAAGCCGCCGAAGCCGATGCAGAATGTGAGGATAAAGTTGCCGATTTCCCCATCACCAAGAAAGCGGCTGACAATCGGAAAATAGCTGTACACAATTCCCCACAGCACAGCCATTGTAATCATCGTAAACATGGCGTTTAATACGAATGCATTGCTTTTGATTTCCTTGAGTCCTTCTTTAAAAGACTGAAAGGCCTCTTTGATGTTTTCAGATTGAATCGGCACAAATTGCAGTTTGATACGGCTGATAAAAAATGCCGAAATCAGGTATGTCACACCGTTAAAGGCCACAGCCAGCTCCACAGATCCGCCTAACAGAAAGAGCCCTCCGGCAGCCGCCCCGACGATAATGGAGATGGTTGTCGCTTTTGCAAATAACGTGTTGATGCTTTTAATATCTAATTCCAAGGACGACATGACGGCAAGACGGGCCGGATTAAAAAACACGCCGCTTCCATAAGAAATAAACAGCAGAGCCAGAAAAATGAGGGGATACTCGCCTTTTGGAAGAAATGTGAGCCCCAAAAAAATGATGCCTCTGATGATATCCGTCCACAGCATGATCTTAATTCTGTCTAGCCGGTCGACCAGAACCCCTAAAAACGGCTGGAACACCATCGGAATGCTTCTGACCACGATGACTCCGGACGTCACCCAATAATCGTGATAATATGTAGACAAAATGAGCAGGGCAGGGAGAACACAATAGTCTCCCATAAACGACAGCGCCTGCCCGTAAAGCAAGTACTTAGAGTTTGGCTTCAGCTGTTTCATACTGGCAGCACATACTTTGCCGTCAGCTTCGCATGCTGCTGAATTTGTCTGATTGATTCAGCCACATCCTGTGAATTGCTGCCTTTCAGTTCAAATGCAGCGATGGAGTTGAAAGCTTCGAACAGTGTCAAATCAACTGAAGTGCCTGGCGCTGCGGCCGAAAAAGAAACGATTTCAGTATCCCCTTTTAAAAGCCCGTCAGGCAGATCGATCGCTTCAATGACCAAATCCTCAGCGGTTTTTGGAATCTGGCCATTTTGTTTGAAATGCTGCGGGTACAAATGGCAGTCGGCAACATAGTATGGCTCTTGATCCAATAATCCGTTAGGCAGATCGGCGTCTTTTCCGAAACAAAGGACATCTAATAATAATTGCGCCATATCAAGGCCGAAAACCTTTTTAATATTAGGGATCATATTCCAGCCAGCGAATCTGGCTGCCGATTCAATTAAACCCGGTTCTCTGTTTTTCATTAGCTTGATCTCTGTATGTGTTGCGCAATTTTGCAGGCCAAGACCTTCATTTGCCTTTTTGGCGGCTTCGACAATTTTCTTTTTCGCCTCTTCATCCAGAATGGACGGCGTAATGTGGGATGTTTCTGTAAATCCGATTTGCGGCGTTTTGTCATGAATGGCGATCGGGAAATACTCACCCTCGGCCATGATGCCTTCGATGCTGATATAGTCGGAGTACCCTTCTGTTTGATACCAGTCTCCATACTCACCCTGTAAAAATTCTTCAGCGATAAACGGCGCTTCAAACGTAACCGCCTTTGGCACGTTAATCGACTTCAGATAGTCATTGACTCTGTTAAATTCTGCTTCTGCCGTCTCAGTGTCCGTAATCAGCGTGACGCCGATTGAACTCGCTAAGTATGTAGGCTTTAAAATAAGAGGTGTGCCGATTTCTTCAAGTGCGGCACGGAAATCCTCAAGAGTTGTGACACGTTTGTTTTTGATTGATTTGACGCCAGCCTTATTAAAAGCGTCTCTCATTTTATTTTTATCTCTGGCATTTTCGGCAGCCTGCACGCCGGCACCTCTCAGGCCCAGACGTTCACAGGCTTTCGCCATCGGGGCAATGAATAATTCATTGTTTGTTGTGATGGCATCCACCCCAAACATTTCGGCAACCTTGACGATTTGCTCGACAACCTCTTCTTCAGGCTTGTCATGATCCTCATGCGCCCAATAAATGGAGTCAGGATGCTCAAAATCAGCTAAACTCTTAAAATAGTCTTTATCTTTTATGACCGCGACCGAGTATTTTTCAATCAAAGCTGCGTGGGAGGCTGTAATTGCAAAAGGCCTTGGAATAAAGCTGACCAGATTATATTTTTCAGCAGCGCTTTTATAAAACATGTGCGGCGGGCAGCCTCCAAGATCAGCAATGACCAATACTGTTTTTCTCTCCATATGTAAAACACTCCTTCTCTATTGTGCGGTGTATCCTCCGTCTGCGGTGATGGCGCTTCCGGTCATATAGCTTGATAAGTCCGAGGCTAAAAACAGCATCACATTTGCGATTTCTTCGGGTTTCCCCAGCCTTAGCAGCGGATTTACCTTTGCCTTTTCTTTTTTGATCTCTTCAAGTGTGCCTTCATTATTTTCAAGGAATGATTTTTCATTCAGCGGTGTGTCAATAATCCCCGGGCATACGCAGTTCACGCGAATTTGATGCTTCGCATAATCAACGGCCATTGATTTAGTCAGCTGCAAAACGCCGCCTTTGCTGGCATTATAGGCAGGAATATCAGGCCACGCCACGAGTCCGCCGACTGAGCATGTATTAATGATGTTGCCTTTGCCGGCAGCCAGCATATGCTTAAGTGCGTGTTTGCTCATTAAAAACGTGCCGGTCAAATTGACTTGCAGCACCTTGTTCCAGTCGCTGAGCTCCATCTCGTGAATGGGCGCCACGATTTCGATGCCTGCATTATTAATCAATACATCCAGCCCGCCAAATGTATCGACCGCCGATTCAACAGCGTGCTGACAGGCAGCTTCGTCTGTAATGTCCGTTTGCACAAAGTGCAGCCTGTCATTATTTTCTTTCCGTACCATTGCTTCTCCCTGCTTCTCGTCAATATCCGCCACAACCACATTGGCCTGCTGGTTCAAAAAAGCCTGAACCGCCGAATAACCAATCCCTGATGCGCCTCCTGTTATGAGGACGGTTTTATCGGTGAGGTTCATGATTATTCATCCGCCTTCATTTTTTTTGCCTTTGCCCTGTTATAGCGCGGCGGGAAGAAGATATTAATCGATTTTGATTCTTTTTCTGAACGGTTGATGGCACCATGATCTTCACGAGGCTCACAGAAATAAGCTGTGCCGAATTCCATCCCGACTGTGCAGCCTTCGACCGTCATGTCATAGCCGCCGCCGATGCAGATGCCGATTTGTTCATTGCGATGTTTATGGAAAGGCATTTCTCCGCCGTTTCCAGGGATTTTGGCAAGCATAATCTCTACCCAATCCTCAACAAAGAACGTGACTTCCATGCCCGGCAGCAGGTCTCTTGTTTTGAAAATATCCAAAAAATAGTCCTCAGGACTTGTATAGGTTTCATCAGCTTTCAGCCGCTTGATATCAATAGCAATCACTTCTTGGTCTGTGTCGTTTCTTGCCCCGTGAGGCACATGCGGAGGCGCGATATAGGCAGATTCCAAGGCTGTCATTTTTCTTGTCACATCTCCGACAGTCATCATCAGCTCGCCGGAAACGACCATGCCGATTTGAACCTCCTTATGCTGATGGGGTTCAACATTGGTATGCGGCGGGACGTAAGACATTAATACTTCAGTATCTCCTCGTACGGTTGAATACTGCCTCACTCCGTTTTCCCATTCAATTAATTTCGGAGTCGGGAAATAAAGCTCCTGCATATCTTCTTTAGTTTTCATCATCAACGTCTCCTTTTCCAAATAATGACCAGCTCATCGGAATGCTTTTGAATGTTTTTACAAAGGTTAGCCCGTACTTTTGCCTTGCAAGCTCATTGGTTAAGGCAATATCATACAAGCCTTCTTTTACTTTTCTTGCAGCTTGGCTGGTCGAATTGACCAGTTTGAAACGTACATCTTTGCGGGTAAAATATTTGATTAGATTAATAGGTGATGGATGTGAAACAACAACAGATGTATCAAGCATATCGTCTCTGAATTCAAAATCAGGACGAACAGCCAGGCCGTACATCGGTGTATCGCACCTGAAGATCTGCAATAGCTGCAAATCCGGCCTCATGTAGAAATGCTTAATGCCGTCATAAGCGTGTGGGACGATGGTATATTCCAGCGGGCTTTGAAGTGTCCTTTCAATGCATGATTCAAAAGTATCATGCAAGGACAATTTACTGTTCAGCCCTTGTAGAAGAGTAAAATTGGAAATGAAATGCTTTGCTGCGTACTCACTGCTTGTCCCCTCAGGGCCGAGCGTGTTGACTGTAATGAGTTTGGATAGTGTATCAGTTCGTTTTTTTGTCTGAATGCTATTATCCAATATAATCATGAGCACCAACCAATCTTTTAAAATTTTAAGTAAATTTTATCCAGCGGAAATTGAACTGTCAATGTTTTTTGAAAATATTGATAATTATTCCCATACAAACAAAAAACCCTTTAAAAAGGGTTTTTAATTATAGGAATTTAGAAACTTTGTTTATTGGGATAAGGACTGATCGGCCTTCTGCTCATGCTTGCCGTATTTTTTATATGCGAATACACTGAGTACAAATCCGAGCACTGTGATGGCGGCGCAAATCCATCCGACGGCTGCATAGCCGTATGCCACATAGACAGGTCCCATCAAAGCAGATCCTAATGTCACGGCCAGATTCGAGGCGAGACTGTAAAACACCATGATTTTTCCGCGATGACGCTCTGAGCAATCACTCAAAATGGTGCTGAGCAGCGTCACCGTCAAGCTTTGCATTAATCCCCATATAAATAGGCTGACAATTAACAGAAACATTGACGCCGGCGCATATGGTAAACATGCCAGCAGAACGCTGATGACCCCCAGCGCAATCAAAAGGGAGCGCATTTTTCCGATGCGGTCGGCCACCTTTCCTGTAATGACACTCATGGAAAACCCGATTCCGTAAATCATGATAAATAAGCCCGCAGCTGTGTTTCCTCCGGTAAAAACGTCCTGAAGATAGGTGCCTAAAAAGGAATACATACCGTAAAATCCAATCATATTACAAAAGGTTATCGTGATATAAACAGGTACACGCGGGACTTTCAGCGCATCCCGGAATGTTCCTGCCGGCTCTTCTTTTTCTTCCTCGCCGCTTGTTTGATGCTGGGCATGACGGCGCATTTCAAGGAGAATCAGCAGGACGACGAAAACGCCCATCAAGGCGAAAATCCAAAATGTCCATCTCCAATGCAGGACTCCGCCGATAAATGATCCGAGCGGCACTCCAAAAATCAGCGCCAGCGACCAGCTTGAAACGATCAGCCCCATCACCTTGCCTCGGTATGTATAAGGGACACGATCACCGACAACTGCGTAAGCGGTCGGCACAAATGCTCCCGCAGCCAATCCCGATAGCGCCCGGCCTAAAAAGAAGAAAAAGATATTTTGACTCAAAGCGCATATCACTGTTCCTATGATAAAGATCATAAGCCCGGCCAATAAACTCAGTTCTCTGGAGTATTTATCTCCTAATGGAACCAAAAGCGGCGCACCGATAAAAATCATAATGCCGTAAATACTGATAGATAATGCAAGGACACTGACATCTGAGCTGAAGGCTTTTGCTAAATCCGGCAGCAGCGGTGAGATCACAAGCTCTTCTGATCCGGCCGCAAATACCCCCATCGTTAAAGCCAGTGCTAACAATAGCGGAAAATGATGTTTTGTTTTGATGTCATTGTTTTGATTGCTGTTCATTCTTTCTCAAACACCTCTTCCATAATCTTCTTATCATAAAGTTGTATTATAGTTTAGCATTGTTTTTTCATCATTTACAATTCGAACGAAACCTTTACATTTTTAATTATTTTCATTTAAATCTCAATATAGATTTCCTCGTTTCATTTTGAAAATCAACTGATTTTAACATACCAAAAAGCTCTCCGGTCTCCCGGAGAGCTTTTCCTATTGCGCCTCTGCCTGTTCTTTTTCTGCCGGTTCATGTTTGATACGCTTTTTGATGCTCAGATGATAGTACGTATAGCAGAAAATAATGATCGGCACGCCGCAGTACAAGCCGATCCTTTGATCCGGAATGAAAATAAGGCTGATCAACACGCATCCGTATAAACAAAATCCGAGAATCGGGACTAGCGGATAAAGCGGCGTTCTGAACTCCAGATCATTCACGTTTCCGCCTTCAGCGAGGAAACGTCTGCGAAAGAAAAATTGCGACGCACAAATGGACATCCACGCAACAACTGTCACCATGCCCGAAATTGAGATACACCATAAATACACTGTTTCTGCGGCCATGACACTTGTCAGCAGCGAGCAGCCGGAAATGCCGAGGGTAATCAGCAGGGCATTCATCGGCACGCCTTTTTTTGTCAGTCTGGTGAGAAAGGAGGGGCCCATTTGATTTGATGAAAGTGACCACATCATGCGCGACGCCGCATACAAACCCGAATTGGCAACAGATAAAATCGCCGTTAAGATGACAAAGTTCATGATATCTGCCGAAAATGGGATGCCGATTTGATCGAGCACCGCTACAAACGGGCTTTCAATAACGCCCGCCGTTTTGTACGGAAGAATGGCAACCAAGACGAACATTGCCAGCACAAAGAAAAACAGCGTGCGCCAAATGACATTCCGAATGGACTTTGGCAGTGTTTTTTCCGGACTTTCACTTTCCCCTGCCGCAATGCCGACAAGCTCCGTGCCCTGAAAGGAGAAATTCACCATGACCAGCGTAAACATAACGGCCAGCACCCCATTAGGGAAAAGTCCCCTGTCAGTCATAAAGTTAGACAAAAAGGGTGTTTCGTGTCCGCCTTTAAAGTCAATCAAGCCAAACACAGCGGCTCCGCCAATCACGATAAATAAGATGATCGCCGCCACTTTGATGCTTGAAAACCAAAATTCCATTTCCGCAAAGCTTCTGACAGACAGCGCATTAATCAAAAAGATGACAATCCCAAACACGAGACACCATATCCAAATCGGAACGGAGGGCAGCCACCTTTGCATCAAAATGCCTGCTGACGTCAGCTCCAAACCTACTGTATTCGCCCAGCTGAACCAATACAGCCAGCCGATCATAAAGCCTGTTGACGGTCCCAGAAATTTAGTGGCGTAGGCCTGAAACGATCCGGCCACCGGCATGGCAACAGCCAATTCTCCTAAACAAAGCATGACGAGATACATTAAAAATCCGCCGATAATATACGCGGCAATGGCGCCGAGCGGTCCCGCCTGGCTAATGGTAAAGCCGGAGCCTAGAAACAGCCCTGTTCCAATCACCCCTCCCAAAGCAATCATAAACAAATGCCTGCTTTTCATGCTGCGCTGCAATTCATTTTTATGATTCTGCATCATCCTTCCTCCTTTGATTCTTTTGCCGTGATGGTCATCCGGTAGCTTTGCAAAAGATGGACGGTGGTTTGTTGTATGAGGAAAGGCAATACATGAAATGTGTATGGTTTATAGACTCGTTCCGTCCATTTATGGCCGTCTTTTCCATACACGCCCATATTAATGGATGGAATATTCAGCTTGCGTATGTCTTTAAACGGAATGGTTCCAATCATATTCCACCCAGGGAAGTTTCTGATAAAAGAATCAATTTCGTCATCGGTTTCGTGCAGCGATAAGAAGCTGCCGTCTGCCAAGTAGGGGAAAAACTTTTTGAAGACAAATGTTTCGCCTGTCGATTCAGCGGTTTTGTCAGCCGCTTCTTTAATCACATGCTGCAAAAGCTGATCTCTTGTGCTATCTTCTTTCAAATAGTTATGCGGCAGGTAAGGAGGTGCGTAAAATAGAATGACTTTTGCGCCTTGATCGGGGTCAAGCTTTTGAAGCTCTTCGATTGCCTGAAAGCATCTCATACGAAGTTCAAGGTGCTCGTTGGCTTTGAATGTCTGCTCAATACACTGTTCGGGATCAATTCCCCGGTTTCTCAGCTTTTCTAAGTATTGCTCCAGACTATACACTTGGATGCCCCATGATAAATGTTTCTTTGGCAGGTTGGCTCTTTTTACATATTCTTCATAATAGTCTGATAATTCTTGTTCTGTTTCCCGGCATGCTTCCTCAGTGACTTCAATAAGCAAATCCATCATTTCCTTTGCTGTTCTTTCATAAATAAAACAATTGAAATACAAGCTTGTGCTGACAGCCGTTTGCACATTATAGGATTCCTTGTTATCACGCTGATACAAACAGGATGGGGGCAGAACCAACTCCCCTTCAACCTTTTCTGCCAGATGAATGTTATTGTGGAGACGGCTTGTGATTTCAGCTGAAATGAAATTCGGGTCAATCCCTGCCAGTGTATCGCCAACATGGACTTCACGGCCGTAAATGTAAAAGCAAGGCAGTAGTTTTCCCGCGGCTCCAGTATAGATATATCTTGTCTGATCACCATCGTAAAGCGGGGTAATAAAATCCGTATTAATGGCAGCCAGATAGTGAAGCTGTTTTTCTTTTTTTAGCCGGTTCAGCTCTGAAATGCTGGCGAGCACGCCCGAATGCTGGCTCTCCTCATCGGGATTTGCCATAAACAATACATTTCCCGGCAATGTTTCAAGGTTCTCCGAAAAATGCAGGAGATTGGCTAAATGTACGGCGATGCCGCTCTGCATATCGACAGATCCTCTTCCGAACATCCAATCGCCTGATTTGGCATCCCGCTGAACATCCTGATCGAACTCATAGCGGCTGAAATACTCCGCCAATTTCTCACAATCAAAAGCGATATCCTTTAAAGGGCCGAAATCTTCAATTCCGACTGTATCAAGATGGGCATGGTAAATGACTGTATTTCGGCTTTCTCCACATCCTTCAATAAACGCAAAAATATTTTTGCGATTGTATGGGTCATTGGGAATGGCCTGTTCCCACACATGACTGGGGTGTTTCTGAAAATAAGGATAGCTCGTGATCACTTCTTTGATAAAATCCGCTTTTGTCCCTTCTCCAACGGTGCCGTTCACACTGCTGAGGCTGACCAGAGATGCAGTCAGCGCCTCCACTCTTTCAGCCGGATTCATGTGACTGATTTTTGTATACTGCATAAATTGTCCTCCTGATCAAAAAGTTGAAATCGTGCGATTCGCTCAAGAATCGCACGATTTGATTTCTCTCAAATCAAAAAGCTTCAGACGTTGTTTTGGCTTGCATATGAAGAATTAAGTAATCGGGACCGCCTGCTTTTGAATCTGTTCCGGACATATTAAAACCGCCGAACGGCTGATAGCCGACAATTGCTCCGGTGCAGCCTCTGTTGAAGTATAGGTTTCCGACATGGAAATCCTCGCGCGCCCGTTCAATGTGCGCACGGTTTTTCGTCAGAAGCGCGCCTGTTAATCCGTATTCCGTGTTATTGGCAATCTCCAGCATATGATCGAAATCACGCGCTTTGCAAATCGCAACAACCGGGCCGAAAATTTCTTCCTGCATTAAGCGCGCGTTTTCATCAACATCTGCAAAGATCGTCGGCTGAATAAAGTAGCCTTTTGAATCATCGCCTTCTCCGCCGGTCAATAGCTTGCCTTCAGATTTGCCAATTTCAATGTATTTCATCACTTTGTTGTAGGATGCTTCATGAATCACGGGACCCATATACGTATCAGGATCTTCCGGATTGCCGACAGTCAGCGTTTTGGTCAGCGCCACAGCTTTTTCCACCACTTCATCATAATCATCCTGATGGATAACCGCGCGGGAGCCCGCAGAACACTTCTGTCCTGAATATCCAAATGCTGAGTACACGATAGAGGATGCAGCAAGGTCAAGATCAGCGTCCTTGTCGACAAGCACTGTGTCTTTTCCGCCCATCTCAGCAATTACCCGTTTGAGCCATTTTTGGCCCGGCTGCACTTTGGCGGCTCGCTCATAAATCCGGCAGCCGACTGCACGGGAACCTGTAAATGAGACAAATCGTGTCTTCGGATGCTCAACTAAGAAATCACCGATCTCCGCTCCATCTCCCGGAATGTAATTCAGAACACCGTTTGGCAGGCCCGCTTCCTCCATGACCTCGACAAATTTTGCTGCCACTACCGGTGCTGCGTCAGCCGGTTTTAAGAGAATCGTATTTCCTGTCACAATCGCTGCCGCCGCTGTTCCCGCCATAATTGCAAGCGGGAAGTTAAATGGTGAAATGACGATGCCGACACCAAGCGCTTCGTAATGATATTGATTGAACTCGCCAGCACGGCTCTTCACCGGAGCCCCTTCCTTAAGGTTTAACATTTGGCGCGCGTAGAACTCTAAAAAGTCTATCGCTTCAGCCGTGTCCGCATCCGCTTCCTTCCACGGTTTTCCCGCTTCCTTCACAAGATAGCTTGAAAATTCATGCTTTCTTCTGCGCAAAATAGCCGCTGCTTTAAAGAGAATATTCGCGCGGTGCTCTGGTCTTTGTTTTTTCCAGGATTCAAATGCCTGCAATGCGGCTTGCATCGCTTTTTCAGCAAGCTCTTGATCCGCTGTAGACGCGTACCCAATCACCTCTTCTTTGTTAGCCGGGTTAATAGAAATGATTTTGCGGTCCGTTTCAATTTTTTCTCCATTGATAACAAGCGGATAATGCTTGCCAAGCTGAGTGTTTACAAAGGCCAATGACTCCCCAAATGCTGTTTTATTCATTGCTTCTGTAAAATCTGTAAATGGTTCGTGCGCGTATGTGACTGTCATATGTAGTCCCCCTCGTGTTATGAAATATATCTTCGCATATGAATAAAAATGCAAGAATCATGCCATTTTCTTGTCTTTTGCTGAAAAAACTTGTTGAATCGAACAGAAATTTGTCTAACAGGTGATCACCTTTCTCTTTTTCCGAGCTTGAAAGCAAATTATTTTTGCGGTTTTTGCTCTTCCCACAAAGAAAAACGCAAAATTATTTTGCATCGGCTTCAAATCCGAAAATTACACCCATCCGCGGAATCGCGATGCTTCTGCCGATTTTCTGATGCCCGTCATGTAAGCCGCCAAGCGCATATCCACTTTATGTGTTGCCGCTGTCTGATAAATCGTTTCGAACGAACTGACCATGACGCTTCTCAATTTTTCTGCAACCTCTTCTTCCGACCAATAATATCCTTGGTTATTCTGCACCCATTCAAAATAAGAAACCGTGACGCCGCCGGCACTCGCCAGGATATCCGGCACAAGCAGCACGCCTCTTTCATTCAGGATCTTAGTGGCGTCAATGGTTGTCGGTCCATTCGCTGCTTCGACGACGATTGACGCCTGAATGTTATGTGCGTTTTTGGCTGTGATTTGATTGGAGATCGCGGCAGGCACTAAAATATCGCATTCCTTTTCAAGCAGCTCCTCATTTGTGATGACGTCAGTAAATAAATTGGTGACCATGCCGAAGCTGTCACGTTTATCGAGCAAATAAGGGATATCAAGGCCGTCTGGGTTGTAGAGCCCGCCATGGGCATCAGAAATCCCGATCACCTTCGCGCCCGCGTCGTGCATGAATTTGGCCAGGAAGCTACCCGCGTTTCCAAAGCCCTGTATGATGATGCGTGCGTTTTGAAGCTTGATCCCTTTTTTCTTCACCGCCTCTTCAATACAAATCGTGACGCCCTGTGCCGTCGCCGTTTCCCGTCCTTGCGATCCGCCTAAAACGAGCGGCTTGCCTGTAATAAAGCCCGGAGAATCGAATTCTCGCAGTCGGCTGTACTCATCCATCATCCACGCCATAATCTGCGAATTGGTGTATACATCTGGAGCTGGAATATCCTTTGTCGGACCGACGATCTGGCTGATGGCACGGACATACCCCCTGCTCAGCCTTTCCAGTTCTCCAAATGACATTGTCCGCGGATCACAAATGATACCGCCCTTCCCGCCGCCGTAGGGAAGATTGGCAATCCCGCATTTGAGCGTCATCCAAATGGATAATGCCTTTACTTCCTCTTCATTGACTTCTGGATGGAAGCGAACGCCCCCCTTTGTCGGACCGACAGCATCATTGTGCTGTGACCGGTAGCCTGTGAACACTTTGACGCTCCCATTGTCCATTTTGACCGGAATGCGGACAGTGAGCATTCTCTGCGGCTCTTTCATGAGTTCATACATATCGCCCGGATAACCCAGCTTCCGAATGGCTTCCTTAATGATCGTTTGGGTAGACAGAAATAAGTTAAGAGCTTCTTTTTCTTCATCTTTTGAGACTTGCTTTGCTGACATCTTTTTCACCTCATTGTTTTTTTGGCCGGCTGTAATGTAAGCGCTTTAAAAAATCAGCCCGCCAATTCCTTTCTTCATTGGATTCACCATATGATCATGCAAGATCCGTACCAGCTTTTGAATCCACAAAAAAAAGAGACTGAAAACATCTCAGTCTCTGACTACAAATCTATCGATTAACGGGGATCAATCACCAGCTGCGTTTCAGCATAAAAACTGCCGATTCCCAAACCGTTTACTACATCGCCTTTAATCGTGTAAGTGCCTGCGCGAGGAAGAGTTTTGCGCACCATGACGAGGTCAAATTCGGATGCGCCTAACAAATCAAGCGTAAGCGGGAGTCTGACTGTTTTTCCATCGTTTAAAATCTGTGTTTCTTTCAGTGTTCTTCCATTTACTGAATCTCTTGTCGTAGCATGAAACCCGTCAGGAAATTGAAATACTACCGCTCCGAGAGAAAGCACCGCATTTGGTTTATATGTCACTTCAATATCAGAAGTGGTCCACTCTTTTGTGCTGTTGATCGTTTTTGCCTCGATTGATGCAGACTGTGCATGAGCTTGGCCTGAAGGAAGCAAGATTGATAGTAAGACAGCTGAACTGATCAATAATAAAGATACGAATGAAGTTCTTTTTAACATGGCATTTCCTCCTCAAATCACTGTTGAAATTGGCCAGAGCGTCCTCTGCAGAAAAAGCGTTTTTTTGCAATTCGCGAATTACCAGTTCTTTTTCTTAAAAATTAATCTATCATCATTTTCCATGGAAGTAAATGCTTTTTCAGGAATATTAACACTTGGAATCACTTGTGAATTCCTTCCTGTTTATACAAGGTTCAAATGGAGGATTTACCACTCTTTTTCTAGTAACTTATACCTTCTGATTTCTATCTTTTATCCTATTTTAAAAAAGGACAAAAAAAGTCGAAGATGCCTCTGCTCTTCGATTGATCACGTTCCTATTTTTATCTGAATTCAGTGTTCCAGTTAAAACCGATCGTCTCATCATTCCACGGAATTCTTTTTTCATCAGGCTGATCCGGATTATACGACATGGTGGTAAAGTAGATAATTGTCAGCGGCGTTTCTCCCAGCACTCTGTATCCGTGGGCCACCCCTTTTGGGATTAATAACAGCATCGGGTTGTCTTCGCCCATATAATAGACGTCCGTTTCTCCTTTTGTCTTTGAGTCGTCTCGAAGATCGTAGAGGACAACCTGAGCGTGACCGGTTGGGAAGAACCAGAGATCATCCTGCTTCTCATGATAATGAAATGCCTTAATCACACCCGGATAGCTTTTCGACCAAGAGGCCTGCCCGAAATGCTCAAGAAGATTCTCATCATCCCGGACCAGCTCAGCAAAAAAGCCTCTGTCATCGCTATGCTTCGTCAATTTTTTCACCTTGACTCCATCAATCATGCGCACTGCTCCTTTCCTGCAAATACTCCCGTAACGCTTCCCGCCAGTGGCGGGGGCGGATGCCGGCTTCTTCAATAGCCCGATGGCTCAGCACAGAGTATGCCGGGCGTGGCGTTTTGTTCCCGTATTCCTCTGTTGTGACAGGCAAAATGACTGTAGCCAGCCCGCTTTCTTCCATAATCGCCTTCGCAAACTCATACCAGCTGCATATGCCTGAATTGCTGACATGATAGATGCCCGGCGGATGGCTGAACAGCTTGATGACCGCTTCTGCTAAATCCTTCGTATAAGTCGGCGAACCTATTTGATCGCTGACAACCCGCAGCTCTTGTTTCGTTTCAGCAAGCTTCAGCATGGTATGAACGAAATTGCTGCCGCCATGTCCGTACACCCATGATGTTCTGATGATCGTGCTGTCTTTTGTTGCCAAACGAATCAGTTCTTCTCCGAGCTTTTTGCTTTTGCCATAGATGGTGTTTGGATCAAGGGGATCGTTTTCCTTGTAAGGCTGGTTTCCTTTCCCATCGAATACATAGTCTGTGCTGATATGAACATATTGAGCGCCGATGCGGGTTGCCTCTAGCGCAGTATAATAAGCGCCGATTCCGTTGATCAAGTACGCTTTATCAAGCTCTTTCTCACATTGATCAACCGACGTAAACGCGGCGGTATTGACCACAATATCCGGCTGATAATGGCCAAACGAATGCCGTACTGAGCGCTGGTCAGCAATGTTCATCATCTTCTTTGTTAACGCAATGACCTCGTATCCGGCTTGCTTCAGCTGGCGGCACAGTTCCAGTCCAAGCTGTCCTCCCGCCCCAGTCACCAATACCTTTTTCAATCAGATCACCTTCTCATCGGTCATTATCTGTATACCACTGAATCGTACGCGCAATGCCTTCTTCAAATGGCACTTCCTGCCGCCAGCCCAGTTCATTTTTCAGTTTTGATGCATTGATTGCATAGCGCCGGTCATGCCCTTTTCGGTCTTCCACGTGGGCGAACAATTCCTCACAGCCCAGGTGCTTCATGATGATGCTCGCAAGCTCTTTATTCGTGCGTTCATTTCCGCCGCCGATGTTATACACCTCGCCTACGGTTCCTTTTTCTAAAATCAGCTTGATGGCGCGGCAATGATCCTCCGCAAACAGCCAATCTCTAATCTGAAGTCCATCTCCATACAGCGGAATCGGCAGGCCTTGCTTCGCATGACGGATAATCGTCGGAATCATTTTTTCGCTGTGCTGATAAGGGCCGTAATTGTTGCTGCATCGTGTAATGATCGCCGGAAGCTTGTGGGTTTTCACATAAGACAATACGAGCAAATCAGAGCTTGCTTTGCTGGCTGAGTAAGGATTATTAGGAGAAAGCGGCGTCGTTTCTGTAAACGCTGGATCATCCGCTTCTAAATCCCCGTACACCTCATCCGTTGAAATATGAATCAGCTTCTTGGCTTTGCCTTGCAAAACTGCTTCCGCCAATCGGTAAGTCCCCATGACATTTGTGGTGATAAACGGCTCTGCTTGGGAAATGCTTCTGTCCACATGCGATTCTGCAGCGAAGTGAATAACCCCGTCATAGGTCTCGTCAAACGCGCGGTCGATATCCTCCTGAACGCTGATGTCCCCTTTTATAAAGCGAAAGCGGCTGTTTTGCTTCAATGTTTCCATTTCTTCCGGGTGGCTGGCGTACGTCAGTTTATCTAAAACGGTAATGCGCGCATCCGTTTCCCTGAGCATGAGCTTTGTAAACGTGAGCCCAATGAAGCCGGCCCCGCCCGTAATTAAATATGATTTTGCCATCACTTTTCGTCCTGTCCTTTCTGTAAAGCCTTGTGTACAAGCTGGGAAGCGAGATAAAGCGATTCGTGAGTTCCGGCATCTACCCACCAGCCTGATAACACATCATACGTAAGCTGGCTGTTTTCGATGTATAGATTATTCACATCGGTGATTTCCAGCTCGCCTCGCTTTGATGGTGATATTTGTTCAATATACGAAAATACCTCCGCATCATACATATAAATGCCGGTAACGCAAAGGTTGGTCGGCGGCTGTTTGGGCTTCTCGATGATGGAACGAATCCGTGTGTTTTCTTCATCAATCTGAGCGATTCCGAAGCGTTCCGGGTCATCCACTTCTTTCAGCAGCACCTTTGCCCCTTTCCCCTGCTGTTCAAACCGTTCTGTATAAGGCTTTAATGAATCTTCAAATATATTATCACCTAATAACAAAATGAAAGGCTCTTTTTTCGTAAAGCGCTTTGCATAAGACAGCCCATCCGAAATGCCCGATGCTGCAGGCTGTACCTGATAAGTGATTGTAACGCCAAGCTCTTCCCCGTTTCCAAGCAGTTTATAAAATTGCGGCATATGCTCTTTTTGGCTGATGAGTAAAATGTCTGTTATTCCGGCTTCCTCCAGCTTCATAATCGACCAATATATCATCGGATACGGCCCTACAGGAAGCAAATGCTTGTTGACGGCTTTCGTTAAGGGCATAAGGCGTGAGCCGTTTCCTCCGGCTAAAATAACACCTTTCACATTAACACTTCCTTACATGCATTTTTATACCTTTTGTTCATGTAATTCTTGAAGAATAGCTGTTACCCGCTTGATGCCTTTTCCATCCACGAACGGCCTTCCTCCTTTGTGCAAAGAAAGGCGAAGAGGATAGCTGCTCACAATGCGCGACATCTGATAAATGAGTGTTTCACCCGGTACAAGCTCACCCAAGCCAAGATTAAGAGCGGCACCTTGCTCGGCAAATGTTTTGGCTGTTGTCGTTTGATGTTCAACCTGAGAGAGAACAAGGCACGGCACGCCGATGCAAATGGCTTCATACAGTGAGATGCCGCCGGCGACAATGGCTGCGTCCGCTTGTTTCATCAAACCCGCCATATCATTTGTCTGTTCGATCACCTTGTACTGCGGCTTCTTTTCGATCTGCCTTCGGACTGCCTCTTGATGCGGTGAAGCGCTCCCCATCACAAACATCATGTTTTTGTCTTTTATGGCGGGGACTTGATCAGCGGCAGCCAGCACTTTAAAAATAAGCTGCTTCGGATCACTTCCTCCTAATGCAACAAGGATAGTGCGGCAGTCTTTCTTAAGTGTGTAATTCTCTCTTGCGGCCTGAAAGGCGGGGTGAAGAATAAGATAGTCCGGGCCTTCATAGACGCGTGTGTTTCCCTGAACGTACACCCTGCTCCTGATGTCACCGTAAATGCCGTTAATGACCGCGTCACTATATTGAATCGATTTACCATTTTTCTCTTCAAAAAGAACAATTTTCACATCTGTTTCCGTCTTTATTTTCTTTAACAGCTCTGCAGGCGCACCTAGAATATCAAATAAAAGCAAATCAAACTTCTTGCTTTTTATTTCCCGGAGAATAAATTCGTGCTGCTGCAGGTCCGGTTTTACGATGACACGCCAATGCTCTTCATGAAGAAACGCTTCAGACTCCTGATTCGTGTAAAACGTAATCAAGCAGCTCTGTTTGAGTTCTTCCGCAAGTCTCTTCATCCGGACAACATGGCCCATTCCCTTTTCATAGCCACCGTCTGCAACGATCCCAACACGCATGGCTAGTCATCCTCTCGTTCGATCGCCGCATCAGAGTTTCGGTTCAGAATGCTGATGAGCTCAGAGGCTGATACATCGGGGCGCTCGCTTGCTTTTTGATAGAGGGCCTTTATTAATTCATAGTCTTCTTTTGTATCAATGGTCAACCGGTATTGAGGGGCGCGAAACCGTTCCGGTGCTTCTAAAAACTGGACGTGATAAAGAGCTGGGTGATCTCTCACATATAACGTGACATGCTCCTGATATTGATCCTCCAAAGCCTGAATACGGCTGATGTCAATTAACAGGTTGGCGTTGACCACTTCGCCGCAAATCCCTAATGGGGCATTCAGGAGATACGTATAATCCGCGCCTTGATCAAAATGCGCCTTAATCATTACATCGAGCAGCTCTGGATCAACAAACGGATTATCACCCGTTAACCGGATGATAACTGACGGTTTGACAGCCTCTATGACCTTGACAAACCTATCGAGAACACGTTCTTCGCTCCCGCGGAAAACGCGATAGCCATGTTTGATGCAATGCGCCTCTAATATGTCGTCGGTTTCTTTGTCAGACGTGGCAATGACAAGATTATCCCGATCCTTTTGGTAAAACGCGCTTTTCCGGACGCGATGAACGAGAATATCAAGTAAACGATCCGATCCAAGCGGCCGAAGCACTTTTCCCGGCAGCCTTGTTGAACCCATTCTCGCTTGAATGATAAAGAGAATGTCATTCATGAAACGGGCTGTCCTTCATTAAAATGTCATCCCAGGCAATGCCTGTGTCGGCCGGGATGTCTCTTACAGCCCGAACACCGCCGGTCAGCAGTTCGAAATATCTCGGGTGCAGTCCCTGCGGCTTTTGTCCGGGCCGAAGCACTGCGATATTGTCTTCACTAAAGACTTCACCTTTTTGAATCGGAGCTGTTGTAAAAATGCCTCTGTATGCAAAATTTCTGATTTCACCTTCGATGGCGGTTGTTGTTTTGTATGAACTGCCAAGCAGTTTTTCAGAGATCGGCTTTTTGATCCCCTGTTTCAGCTCAGCCTCCGTTTTCCTGATGCCATCGACCATTTCTTTCAATTCATCCGGATTTAATGCAAACGAGTGGTCGGCACCCGGCAGATTTTTATCGATCGTAAAATGCTTTTCTATCAATCTTGCTCCAAGCCGAACCGCGGCACATGGCGCTTCTGTCGGATGCTCGCTATGATCCGAGAAGCCTATCACCGCCTCAGGAAAAGCGGCGGCAAGCATCGGAATGACGCTAAGGTTGCTGTACTCCGGCGGTGCGGGGTATTTCGCCACACAATGCATTATGGCAATTTGATTGTTTCCCTCTGCCCTGATGGTGCTCCAAGCTTCGTGAACGTCAGAGATTTCAGCTCCGGCTGTAGAGAAAATCATCGGCCTGTTCAGCCTGGCAACATATTTGAGCAGCGGGAGATGGTTAATTTCATAGGATGCGATTTTAAAAGCGCTCGGCGAGGTGGACTGAAGCAGGTCGGCTGACCCTTCGTCACATACCGTGCTTAAAAAGATTACCTGCTTTTCGCGGCAGTAATCCAATAACGGTGAAATCCACTCAGCGGGCATTTCCATAGATTGAACCAAAGAAAAAATAGAGACGTCCTTGCCCGCTGCCGTTTTGTACAAACCAGGATCTTTCTGATACATCCTATCAGCCTGGAACATTTGAAATTTCACAGCATCCGCTCCCGCTTCCGCCGCGGCGTCTATCAGCGCAAAAGCCTGATCAAGCTTCCCGTCATGATTAATCCCCGCCTCGGCGATAATAAATACAGGAGCGTCATGGCCTACAGTTTTATTCGCAATCTGAAACTTTGCCATTATTTCGCCTCCTTGCCCGGCCAAATATGATAATAGTAATACGATTGTTCAGCGGTGAAGCCCATTCGTTCATAAAGGCGGATCGCCCTTACATTGTGAAGCTGCGTCCCCGCTGTTACCGTTCTATGCTTCTGGGTCTCCGGTTGTTCTATGAGATTCGCCAATAAATGAAAGGCAATACGTTTTCCTTCAAATCCCGGCTTTACAGCCATCAAATCGAGAATGCACTCATCATCCCTTGATAAGCCCTGAAGATAGCCGATGACCTCGCCATTGTGTTTAGCGACAATATTAACCGCCGCCCTTCCATTCAGATTGTTTCGTGTCCACTCCTGAAAAATGTTGTTTGCTGCATCGCGGCTGAGATGAGGGTCCTGAAAATATCTGCTTTTTGTAAACGAGTCTCGGGCCAGCTCACATATCGCTTCTGTGTCTCCGGGCTCAGGCGGACCCAGTTCAAAAAATGGCGGGGTTTTGTCATAAAAAGACGGAGGCATCGCCAGCTTCAGCAAACTGCCGACAAAGTAAGAGGACGGCTGCTGCTGTATCACATGCGCGGCTCCGATATCTTCAGCCGGAACACGGACAAAGATAAAATCCGTTTCATCCATTTGGCGTACAGAATAAAAAGCTTCAAACAGCCTCTTCAGCTGCCCGGTGCTGTTCGCCGCAAGAAGTTTGACATTCATGACTTTCTTCTGAAGCACCTTGCTTTCCCACAAAGAATCTTCGTAAAGCAATACGCCTTGGAGCCTGCTGTTTTCAAAAAGGCCGAGGGAAAATTGATACGGAACATCCAATGTAAGCTGTCTGCTTTGGAGAAATTCCTCAATCGCCTCTTTGGAGACATGTTCTTTTACCGTATACACTTAACCAGCCCCTTTTACGATATCCCGCACAGCTTCAATGACATCATGTACATCGTCGTCAGACATTGACGGATAAAGCGGGAGGGAAAGGGTTCGTTTATAGTAATTCATGGCATTCGGGAAGTCCGATTCCTTAAATCCAAATTGTTTTTGATAATACGGATGAATGTGTACTGGAATAAAATGAACGCTCGTGCCGATATTGTATTCATCCTTTAAAGCCGTAATCATTTCGCTTCGCGTAACCCCAGCCTTTTTTTCATCAACTTGCAGAACATATAAATGCCAGGCGTGTCTGCCGTCATCATGAACAAACGGTGTGATCAGCCCCGGAATCTGCTGAAAAGCGGTTTGATAGCGGCCGGCAATCTCTTCTCTCCGTTTCTGCATATCATCCAGCCGTTTCAGCTGATGAAGTCCAAGAGCCGCCTGCAAATCAAACATATTCATCTTATAGCCGGGCGATTCGACTTCATAGTACCAGCTGCCATTTGAAGAATAACGGTTCCATGCGGCTTTACTCATGCCGTGAAGGCTTAGCACCCGAATCTTATCAGCAAGCTCCTCATCATCTGTCGTGAGCATGCCGCCTTCCCCTGTCGCCAGGTTTTTGGTGGCGTAAAAGCTGAATGCCGTCGCATCCCCGATCGAACCGATCATTCTGTGCTTATAAGTCGTATATACCGCATGCGCCGCATCCTCCAGCACGAATAAACCATGTTTTTGGGCAATTGCCAAAATCGCATCCATATCGCAGGACTGCCCGCCAAAGTGGACAGGTACAACTGCTTTCGTTCGCGGTGTGACGGCTGCCTCAAGCTTTACCGGGTCAATATTGAGCGTGTTTTCGTCAATGTCCGCAAACACAGGCGTCGCTCCTGTATGAATAATCGTATTGGCGGTCGAGCTGAACGTAAGCGGAGAGGTAATGACCTCGTCCCCAGGACCGATTCCTTTTGCTTTCAAAGCCAAAAATAAAGCTGCGGTACATGAATTCACCGCCACGGCGTGTTTCGCCCCGACAAATGCGGCAAACTCTTTTTCAAACTGCTGAACCTTCGGGCCTTTGGAGAGCCATCCCGATTCAAGCGTTTCAGTAACCTCCTGAATTTCTTCCTTACCGATTAACGGCAATGAGTAAGGGAGAAAATGATTTCTCTTTTGCACCATTTCTTTGCGCTCCTATCATTTTATTCAGTATCTTCCCGCCTATAATCAACCCCTGTTTTGGCTTTCAGTTCCGTAAATAAAGCGTTTGTTGATTCTGCCACCGGATAATTAGCCGCTATGAATGCCAGACGCGCCTCTTCCGCTTTTTGATGCACGTCGGGGCTTCGAAGAACCTCTACCAAGGTGCGCGCCAGTTCATCCGGCTGGTCAAACATAAAATCGCCCAGAGATTCATAGTACGGATATGAGCGATTTCCGGATGATTTTCCGATCAGCACAGGCTTTTGAAACAGCATGGCTTCAAGACCGACTGTCGAGGTTTGCGTCACTGCGGCATCAGCATACGGCAGCAAGTCATAAAGGTCCAGCTCCTTTTTGATGACTCTGCATGCTTGATGTTTTTTCGCTGCCTCGTGATACAGATCAAGCTTGTTTTTCCCAATTTCCCACGGGTGGGGTTTGATGATGATTTGCAGCTGCTTCTGATCAGAAAGCCCTTCCAGCACACCGGAATAAAAATCTTCTGAAAAGGGCTGAGTGGCAATGAGCACAATTTTTTTAGACGGGTGAAAAACAAGTTTTCGATAGAATATGGACATATCCATTGGTGTTCTGTTAAAAATCTGATCGAAGCGGGGATGTCCCGTTACTAGAATCTGCTCGGGTTTACAGCCTTTTCGTAAGAACCACTCTGCTTCATACGCACCGAAAACTGCTTGATAGGTTGTAAAAACAGGAATGAAGGCTTCATCTCCCATCAACGCGCCATGCTGAAGACAAATGCTGACGGCCCCTTTCCTTTGACACATGAGAGCAAGCACCCTGCTGTAAATATCTTCTGCCGTGCCGACAATAACTGCTGAAATTTTTTCCTGTTCAAACAGCGCATCAACTGTATCAATGGCTTCTATAAATAAAGGAATGTCTTTGAAAAGCCGGTCACGAAACGCTTGATCACCAAATGCCGGGTGGTCATCATAAGGGGCGAGAATCGAACAGGCTGTTTCGAGATAAGGCTTCGAATCGCCTTTTTGGCATGATTCCGCAATCTCCCGCTTGCTAATCACAGGCAGATCACAATAATGCGGCAAACTCCATCTGGCCAGAACAGCGGTTTTTTCAGGATCAAATTGATAGTAATTTTCGTTTGAAAAACGCAGGTAATCAAAGTGCAAAATGACTTTTCCTTTAACAGGTTCGTCATTTGTTTTAACGATGTTTTGGATTCTTTCTTCAAAAAACGGCTGAATCTGCCCCTCATCAATATGCTGATCCACCGGTCCGAATAACTCCGGTTCTTCTTCCATCATCACCCTCAGCTCAGGGCTGATGTATTGATAAAAATTACTGATAAGCCCAAGCGGAATCCCTTTGTAGCGAAGTTTGTCAAAAAGCTCGACATACTTCCGGTACAGCACCCAATAATTGCTTAAATAGGCCGACAAGCTCTCACCCCATTCCAAGCTTTTTTAATGATTCACGCAGCTCTCGGCAATTTCGCTGCGAAGGCAGGTTCCTGACAAATTCGTTTTTTTCTGATTCAAACAGCTGAAAGTGAATCGATTGGTCGGTAATATAATTCAGGTCCAGCTCCTCATCCAGCGGGTAAAACGGATAAAAATGATTGACTCTCCAAAAGAACCGGGCATCTCCTATACGGTAAAACGCCGGGCTTTCATCCCAATAGGAGCCAAACTTCTCCTTCACCTTCTCAAGCACCGAATATCTGTGCATCACCGAGCAATGATCGATGGCGCACGGCGCGTTCCATGTCACTTGAGCGGCAGGCCTGACCGTTTCTTTTACAATGTCGCGATGCTCGTTTAAATGATAGGTTTTGGAGGCTGAGTAAATCACAGCCTTCTCAGGATGGGCATCGAGCTCCCGCACCATTTTCAGGAGCCGGTCCGGCATATAGATGTTGTCATCCGTCGCATAGGTGATATATTCACCTTCCGCCATCTCAATTGCCTGATTGATCAGTGCCGCGTACCTTGTTTTTTCTGTTCTTTCCTTTACTCCAGATACATCGCTTTGATAAAAACGCACTCGGTTATCATTCAAAAAAGGACGGATTACATTCAGCGTCTCTTCATTGGAGTTGTCATCCATAATAAACAATTCAAAATCTGAAAACGTTTGTGAGAGTATGCTAGAAATGGACTTTGCCACATAATCGCTTTTGTTATAGCTCGTCATAATGACTGACACTTTCGGCAAATCCTACACCTCCTTCTTGGAACTTCACACCTGAAACTATCGTTATCTTATGTTGCTTACGCTCAAGTTGCGCTAGGGATACAAACCAATATGCGAAAAGTTTGTGTATGTCTATGAAAAACAGCGGCTGCCCAGAGTGAAATCTGATCCGTCCGCTGTTCTTTTTCAGCATATTCCAAGCATCAGCCTCATAAGGTGAAAGAGATAAAAATCGCACCAGCGACTAAGATCGTTTTCCATCGGAGGTGAGTCATCGCGGAGCGTTCACCTATACATCCAGAACATGTTTTGAATGGCTTTCATAAAAAGGAGGAACGATATGAAACCGAAAAAAAATCAATACCAGCAAATGCAGGGATTTGATAATATGCAGGGGTATCAGCCTCAGTTTGGCGCCAACCCTTACCCGCAGCAAGGCCAAGGGTCACAAATGCAGACGATGGGGATGCAGCCAATGATGCCAATGCAGCAGGGACAGCAAGGACAGCAGGGATTTGGATTCCCGGGCCAGCAGCAGGGCGGCGGGTTTCAAATTCCTTCGGGGCCTACACCATCAGCACCAGGCCAAAGCGTTCCCGGCATGCTGCCTGTTGAGGAATCTTACATCGAAAATATTTTGCGCCTGAATCGGGGAAAAACGGCCACCATTTATATGACATTTGAAAACAGCAAGGAATGGGGCTCGAAGATCTTTCGCGGCGTCATCGAAGCAGCGGGCCGGGATCACATTATTATCAGCGACCCGAAATCAGGAACACGCTATCTGCTCCTGACAATCTATCTCGATTACATTACGTTTGATGAAGAAATTGCTTATACGTATCCATATTCCATGGCGTCCTATTCGCCAAGATAAGAAAAAAGCCAATCACTCATATGATGAGGATTGGCTTTTTTGTTTAGAGATATTTGACAGCTGCGACAACAACCATAATCCAAGAAATAATAAACGCCACACCGCCGAGCGGAGTGATCGCGCCAAGAATGGAGATTTGCGTCACACTTAGAATATACAGGCTTCCGGAGAACAGCACGATTCCCGCAAACATCAGCCATCCGGCTGTCGTGACACTGCCTATGCCGGATAATTTATCAGCCAGAAACGCGACAACGAAAAGCCCCAGAGCGTGATACATATGATACTGCACGCCTGTGTGCCAAACCTGAAGATATTTATCAGGTATTTTCCCTTCTAATCCGTGAGCGCCAAATGCTCCGAGCCCCACAGCAAGCAGGGCGTTAATGGCCCCTAATATGATAAAAACTTTCATCTATCTCTCCCGCCTTTTCGTTAAACTCATATCATTTATCTTATCGCACCTGCACCAAAATTCAATGTTTGTTCTCCGTTGACACGAGATTGTCGGATTTTCTCCTGCGCCAAAGCTGGAACTGGTCAGCCCCTATTGCAGCAAGCGTCCCTAATACGAGCCCGTTGCTTAACAGAGAAATAAATACCGGATGCAATCCTTTTAACGCAGTTTCAGGAACAAACATGATACCGACCCCTGTCAGCAGCGAGATGCCGATGACAGACCGCACCCTTTTTAATTCTTCTTTCTCATATGAATTAAATTCGGCAAAGGCCAGACCGCCCATTGCGGAGAAAACAACAAAATTCACCGCAAATCCCACGGGTGACGGCAGGCTCGCAAACGTATTCATAAAAAACGGGATCACGCTGATCACGATAACCAGAATACTGCCGAGCATAAACGGTTTTTTAGAAGGCATTTTGGTTGTTTCAATAAAACCTGCGGCTCCCGAAATCGGAACCGGTGCAATGGCACCCGTCAAGCCGCTAAGCAAATGGCTGAATGAAGCGGCAAAACCGGCATGGCGTTCATGATGCTTTCCATCAGGCTGTTTGCTGAATTTTTTCACGGCGATGTCCACGACCTTCATGCTCGCCAGCATATTCACGATCAGCAAGATGGTAATAAATATAGAAGTAATGATCAGGCCGCTGTTAAATAACGGAGTCCCAAAAGGAAACAGGGATGGCAGCTGAAACATCCGGTCCGGCATTTCAATCGGCTTTGCCGCCCCGGCAGCCGCAAACAGCACCCATCCGCCAAACAAAGCTAATAAAATAGAATATTGCTTAAAAAACATGATGTTCGAATTTGTCATTATAAAGGCGGCAGCGATCACAACAAGCGCCAGACCAAATACAAGACCGTCCACCCCGTCCTGTCGATAACCGATTCCGAGAATTCCTTTTATAATGGGCTGACTCAGCTGCATGACAAGAAGCAATAAATAGACGCCCGTTACAACCGGAGTAAACAATTTTGCAAGTCTGTCAATGACCTTGAAAACACTTAACAAAAAGAAACATACAGCGCTTACAAGAAGAGCTCCCTGCAACCCCCGCAGTGTGTCTCCATATGTCGCAAACACAGTTCCCGTCAGCCCTGCGTAGATCGTATACACTCCCCACCACAAACCGGCGGGGCTTTCATTGATCGGCAGTCTGTGGCCTTTCAAACACTGAATGACGGCAGCAATTCCCAGTACAAAAAAAGTGCTTTGAATCAATCTCGCAGAATCCGAGTGATCCAGATGAAACGACTGGGCAACCGCCACCGGAACAACAATCGCCGCAGCAATGATAAACGCTGTCCATTGCAGCGCGCCAAGAACCAATTTCACGTAAGCTCAACCTCTCTCTTTAAAAATCAAATAAAGACTCTCCGTTTCCGTCCTCTTCCTGCTTCTCTTTTTCTTGCTTTCGATATTTGTTTAATCCCGCGCTCCCCATCATTTTTTCCATCATCAGCTGGTCTGTCGATGGCGGCGGGGCAGGACTTGGCGTAACGCTCGGCTGTATGCGGGGCGCGCTCGCGGTCTCCGGCTGATCAAGCACGACATCACACAGAGAACGGACAACCGCTACATAACGCTTCAGCTCCTCATCTCGTTCAGCCGTTTTTGCTTTTTTCAGCTCTTCTTCCATCTTTTGAATCAAAGCAGATATATGAATGTTCATGAAGCACCCTCCAAAAAATAAATGTTATCTTCCTGCATTTTATCAAATTCCTGCCGCGAACGCAGAAATGAGTTTGTTATTTTTTCTGACAAACCTTGCGCAATTGACAAGCAGAAGAAATTTTTCACATAATAAATCACCATACCTTACAAAAAGGAGAGACGGAATGAACAGCATCCCCTCTATCATCAGCAAGCACAAAGCCTATTTTGCAGCGGGACATACGAGACCGCTTGAATCGAGACTGAACATTTTGCAGAAGCTGAAACAAGCCGTCAAAACTCATGAGGCCGATCTCATAGCCGCTCTCTACCAGGATCTCCACAAATCTGAGCAAGAAGCGTACTCAACAGAAATCGGAATCATCTTGGAGGAAATCAGCTTTGTCATGAAACGGCTGAAAAAATGGTCCAAGCCGAAACGAGTCAAAACGCCACTGACTCATCTAGGCTCCAAGAGCATCATCATCCCTGAGCCGTATGGAACCGTTTTGGTGATTGCGCCTTGGAACTATCCCTTGCAGCTGGCGCTTTCCCCGTTGATTGGAGCCATTGCGGCGGGGAACACGGTCGTTCTCAAACCGTCAGAATATACGCCGGCTGTTTCCGCTTCACTTTCGAAACTCATCAGCAGTGTTTTTCCGACCGATTATGTCGCTATGGCAGAAGGCGGGCCCGACGTCAGCACGGCATTATTACAGCAGCCCTTTGACTACATTTTCTTTACAGGCAGCGTAGCCGTGGGAAAAGTTGTCATGGAGGCCGCCGCCAAACAATTAATTCCCGTAACCTTGGAGCTCGGCGGAAAAAGCCCCTGCATCGTCCATAAGGATGCTGACATACGGCTTGCCGCAAAACGCATCGTCTTCGGGAAATTTACAAATGCGGGACAAACATGCATCGCACCGGATTATTTATTTGTTCATGAAGACATCAAAACGAAGCTTACAGAAGAAATGAAGCGTGCGATCAGTGAATTTTACGGCCCTCAGCCCGAACAAAATCCGCAGTACGGCAAAATTGTCAGCGAACGTCACTATCAGCGGCTGCTCAGCTTTCTGAATGATGGCGTCCCGCTTACAGGCGGACAATCTAATCCTGATCACCACAAAATAGCTCCGACGATTCTAGATCAAGTGAAGGATGACTCTCCAGTGATGCAGGAGGAGATTTTCGGGCCGATTCTTCCGCTCTTTACATACCGTGATATCGGGGAAGTCATTGAGAAAGTCCAATCGCGCCCAAAGCCGCTCGCCCTGTATCTCTTCACCACAAACAAAGAAACTGAGCGCGCTGTTTTAGAGAATCTGTCGTTTGGCGGCGGCTGTGTCAATGATACGTTAATGCACGTCGCGACACCGTATTTGCCATTCGGCGGCGTCGGGGAAAGCGGCATCGGCAGCTATCACGGATTTGACAGCTTTAACACGTTTACGCACAAAAAAAGCATCGTCAAACAAACGAACCGCTTCGACTTCGCATTTCGTTATCCTTCCTCCAAAAACGGGCTGCGAATGATTCGAAAAATACTCAAATAAAAAAGCGCAGATCACCTGCGCTTTTTACAAATCCTTAATACACCAATCAATCGGTGCCTCTCCCATTTTCTCCAAATAGGCATTCGCCCGGGAAAACGGTCTGCTCCCGAAAAATCCGTTTCTTGCAGAAAACGGGCTGGGATGCGTTGATTCAATGATAAAATGCTTGGACGTGTCGATCCGTTCTTTTTTCATTTGAGCATGCCGTCCCCACAAAATAAAGATAACCGGCCGCTCTCTTTCATTCAGCACATCGATAATCCGGTCTGTCAGACGCTCCCAGCCTTTTCCCTTATGGGAATTCGCCTGTCCGCGCCTTACTGTCAGCACAGTATTCAGCAAAAGAACCCCTTGCTTTGCCCAACTCACAAGCGATCCGTGATTTGGGATGCTGCATCCGATGTCCTGCTGCAGCTCAAGAAAAATATTTTTTAACGAAGGCGGCTGCTTTACACCCGGCTTTACAGAGAAGCTTAAGCCTTGAGCCTGTCCCGGCCCGTGATACGGATCTTGCCCCAGAATGACGACCTTGACATCATCATAGGACGTATAATGCAGCGCATTGAAAATGTCCCGGCTGTCCGGATAAATCGTTTGCTCCGCGTATTCCTGCTTCAGCATTTCTCTGAGCTCTTGATAATACGGTTTCTCAAACTCTTCCTTTAGCTGATCCCACCAGCTGTCTTGTAAAAGCTGTTTCAAGATTCAGGCCTCCTTACGAACGATGAAGTCTGGAATAAACAGGTTCGCCATCCCAAACCATTTCACTTTTTGCTTCCCGCCTTTTCATCTCAGGCTCTTCAAGCAGGACGGCAAAGTTTTTCGTCGGCAGCTCTCCGAGTCCGTGCTTTTCACTTAACCGATCCAAATATTGCTTCCGCTTGGCGCCAAGGTCCGCAGACTGATTGTCTCCCGCGTCACTGAAGGCATAAATCACACTGGCGCAAGGGACACGCTTCACCTGGTAATCCTTGGCCGCGCGTAAATAAAAATCCCAGTCCCAATAATTGTGCACATCAGCATCGAAATACCCGATTTCATCATGCAAAAAACGTCTGTACATGCTGCCCGACGGCACATATGTAGAGAACACTCTCATATCCTCATAGTCAGCGGTATAAGCAAACAGCTTCCGTGAAACAGGATATCTTGTTCCGTTTTTCTCTTCAAACGAGACAATTTCCGCATCAGAATGAACGAAATCTGCCGTTTCTATTTCCTTCGCCATTCTCTCCACATGCCCTGGCGTAAAGAAATCATCATCATCACACAGCATAATGCAATCGCCAGACGCCTCTTTTACACCGGCATTTCTCGCAGCCACATGCCCCGAGTTCTTTTCTAAATTGATGACAGCAATCGGCAGCTCCGGATACAGTGCTTTGACTGGCACGACCGATTCCCCCGCATCATTCACAATAATAATTTCATGCGGCTTCAAGGTCTGGCGGGAAATCGACTCCAAAAGCTCACACAAAGCCGGAATCCGATTATAGGTCACAATTACGATAGAAATCTTCATGATGCTCTCCTTCTCATTTTCATAGTCATGTACTATTAAAACATATATTGCACGGGAGATCAGTGGGAATATTCTACTGAAACAGGAAAGGTGACGTTGAGAATACCAGATGATTTGCTAAGCCTTCTATATTGTGATACAGAGAAAATCTAACTATAATGAAAGACAAAACATGATGGAGGTTCAAGACATGTCTATGCATAAAGCACTCACCATTGCCGGCTCAGATTCCAGCGGCGGTGCTGGGATTCAAGCTGATTTAAAAACATTTCAAGAAAAAAACGTATACGGGATGACCGCCTTAACGGTGATCGTTGCGATGGACCCGAATAACAGCTGGGACCACCAGGTATTCCCGATCGATACGGATACAATCCGCGCCCAGCTTGCAACAATTACGGACGGCATCGGTGTGGACGCCATGAAAACAGGAATGCTGCCAACCGTTGACATTATCGAGCTTGCAGCAAAAACAATCAAAGAAAAACAATTAAAAAATGTGGTAATTGACCCGGTTATGGTTTGCAAAGGTGCTAATGAAGTCCTTTATCCAGAGCATGCCCAAGCCCTGCGTGAGCAGTTGGCTCCGCTAGCCACTGTCATTACGCCAAACTTGTTTGAAGCCAGCCAGCTCAGCGGCATGGATGAACTAAAAACAGTTGACGATATGATCGAAGCCGCGAAAAAAATTCATGCACTCGGCGCTCAATATGTCGTCATTACAGGCGGAGGAAAACTCAAACATGAGAAAGCCGTTGATGTTCTCTATGACGGTGAAACAGCGGAAGTCCTTGAAAGCGAAATGATCGATACGCCTTATACACATGGCGCAGGCTGTACATTCTCAGCAGCCGTGACAGCGGAGCTTGCCAAAGGTGCGGAAGTCAAAGAAGCCATTTACGCAGCGAAAGAATTCATCACAGCTGCCATTAAAGAATCCTTCCCGTTAAACCAGTATGTCGGACCTACGAAGCATTCTGCGCTGCGCCTGAATCAACAATCATAAAAAAAGCGGCTGCCTTACTGAGAGGCAGCCGCTTTTAAATCACCGAAGACTTTTCACAGAAAAAACTGCCGATCCCCTCGGCAGCCTGTTTATTTGATTTTTAAATTATTTGCAGATTTCCTCAAAAATGCTTCTATCGACTGAACAAAAAGTGCATATTCCTTCATTTGTTCATATGCCCGCGTGAGAATTTCCGCCGTTTCACTGTGCGGTGTTGTTCCGCCAAGCATTTTTTTCAGTTGAAGCAGCACATCCTTATATTCTTCCCGCTTATCTTCAACTTGGTCCGCAGCCTTTTCCAAACATGCCGGTGTTATCTTCTGTTCATGTATATTCAAGAAAACAACTCCTTTTACAGAAAAAAATAGTAGGTTATCGTTGAAGAATAGCACAGATGGCTTAGATTTCACATAAGAAAATAGAAGGATTTTCTACATAAGTGTCCAAATTCTGACATTCATTTCAGATTTCCCGGTCGAACTGACTGTTACTTCATGATTTCCCGGGAAAGGAAAATATCTCGCACTAAAGACCTCTTCTCCGTTATTGATAAAGATTTCAACAGAGGATGCGTCGATAAACATGTGCACGGTATGCAAATCCTTGATGCGGCAATGTCTCGACTCTGTTCTTTTTCCGTCGAAGCTCGTCCGTTCCAGCGTAACAATTCCCTCGTCTTTATGGAAGGAAAACGAAGCCGTTCCGCGGATACTGATTGAAAAACCGGACTCCGTATGAATGTCTTCCAGCAAGATCTCAGCTCTTTCAGGGTTTTCCACTGGAAGTGTGCCAGATGATTCGTGCATGTGGATTTGTAATTTCTTCTCGTTTCTGCGCATGGCTTTCAGCTCAGGCAGCGGCTGCTGAATCAGCTTCTCGCCTGATAGCGTCAGCTGTCTCGGCAGCGTCATGCAGTGAATCCAGTGATAGTCAATCGTCGGATGAGATCCTTCATCCTGGTCAGGCACAGCCATCCATGCAAACAAAATTCGTCTGCCCTGATCATCTTCAAGTGTTTGCGGCGCGTAAAAATCAAAACCTTGATCAAGCTCCCTAAAATCACCATGCTTCAGTTCAGGCTTGTTATAATCGAGACGCCCGACAAAATAACCTGACTGGTACACGTTCTGATAAAGGAAATCGTCAGCCTCAAGCCCTTGAGGCGAGACAATCAGCACGTCAGATCCTTGAAGGGTAAACAAATCAGGGCATTCCCACATGTATCCAAAATCGTCCAGCCCGTTGAATCCCGCGCCAGTTATCGGGCCAAGAAATCGCCACTCTGTCAGGTTATCAGAAGCAAACAATACAGCCTGCCCTTTCAAATTTTCCGTTTGCGCACCAATCACCATATACCATGTACCTTCATGCTCCCATACCTTCGGGTCGCGAAAATGGGGCGTATATCCTTCCGGAAGGCGGGCGACAACACCCTTTTTCTCAAAAGACAGCCCGTCGTCAGAAACAGCAAGGCATTGATACGTTTCCCGATTTCCCTCCTGGTCCCTGACATTTCCTGTGTAAAACAAATAGAGCTGATCATCTTTCGGGACAGCGCTGCCCGAGTAGCAGCCGTTTTTATCGAACCAATCACTCGGAGCAAGCGCAATGTCTTCCCGCTTCCAATTCACAACATCCTGTGTCGTATAATGCCCCCAAAATTTCGCGCCGTGCCCCGTCTGAAACGGCTGCCACTGAAAGAATACATGATAGGTGCCCTTCCAATAAATCACGCCATTCGGATCATTCAGCAGCCCAACCGGCGGCATGATGTGAAAATGCTGGCGATGCGGATCGCTGTCAGCGATAGGCTCTTTTTTCTCCACCTCTTCATAAGCCCGGCGACGAAGCTCCTGATCATGTGCTGTCATTTTTTTCTCCCCTCATCCTCATTGATCTTCATGACAAATGCTGCAATGAACGATGACACTGCCGCAATGGCCATTCCAATCAGATAGTTGATCAAGTTGCCCATGCCAAACGGTGCAGCAATGGCGATCATCGGAATACCCGTTAACCCATAAGCGTTTGCAGCAACATGAGTAAAGACGACATAAGCACCGCCCAATGCGCCTCCGATCATCGCGGCGATAAACGGTTTTCGGTAGCGAAGGTTAACTCCGAATATGACGGGCTCAGTAATGCCGAGAAAAGCGGAAAATGCTGCCGGAAGCGCGATTTCTTTTGTCTTTGCTTTTTTGGCCATAAAGAAGACGGCAAGGCCGGCCCCACCCTGTGCGACATTCGCCATTGACCAGATCGGCAGCAAGTAGTTTTTGCCTATATCTGCAATTAACCCCGCCTCAATCGCATGGAAGCTGTGATGAACACCTGTCAGTACGATGAGTGAATACGTGCCCCCGAAAATCAACCCTGCAACAAAACCGGCATGGTCATACACATAAGTTAAAGCAACCGTAATCCCGGAGCCAAGCGCTCTCCCCAGAGGGCCAATCGCGATAAAAGCAACAAACCCGGTGACAATTACAGTAACAAAAGGTGTAACAAGCAAATCTACCGCATGCGGAACCACTTTTCTTGTCCATTTCTCTACCTTGCTCATTACATAAACCGCCAGCAGAACTGGGATGACAGTTCCCTGATAGCCTAGAAGCGCGATATCCAATCCGAAAAGATGCATATAATCAGGTGTCGCTTCAGCCAAACCCCATGGATTCAGAAGGTTTGGATGAATCATGATTCCCCCAATGACCGCTCCCAAGTACGGGTTGCTGCCAAATTCTTTTGAAGCGCTTACTCCAATTAGAATCGGCAAGAAAATGAATGCTGCACTTGAAAACATATCAAGCAGCTGAAAAACCGCAGAATCCTTGCTCATCCAATGAAACGCATTGATCATACCCAGCAATCCCATTAATAGACCGCTGGCTACAATAGCCGGGATAATTGGGACAAAAATATTAGAAAGCGTTTTCGCAAATCTCGCAGCGGGATTCAGCTTTTCTTTTGCCGCATCCTGATGATTGACGTGTTCCTCACGCTCAATATCAGCTTCTTTAGAAAAAGCATCGAATACTTTATTCACAAGGCCTGTTCCGAAAATGATCTGGTATTGGCCAGAGCTGCTGAAGGCCCCTTTGACACCATCAAGTTCTTCAACCTGTGCTTGATCTATCTTTGATTCATCTTTCATCACTAAACGCAGTCTTGTTGCACAATGAGCCGCGCTGATAATGTTATCTTTCCCTCCGAGAAGCTCAATGAGGCGTTTTGCAGTCTCTTTGTAATCCATCTGTTTCTCCCCCTTTTATTTAAACAAAAAAGACCTAAAATTCGCCAACGAATAAAGGACACAGTGATCCTTTTTTCATTTCGCAAATTTTAGGTCTTGCCTGCTTTACCAGTCACAATCCCGCTTATTCAGATTGAGAATACGCTTTCATCATAAAACATGACAGCGTTTTCGTCAACTACTTTTTAGTTAAATAGTTTGATAAAACATGTAGACAAAAATTCGTAAAAAATATTTGTGAAATATTTCACAATATCATGCTATACTATGCTCAATCATGATAGAAAGCAGGAAAAGACCATGGAAACTCAAGCATTGCAAAAGGTTGAACAGTACGCTTTGAAAAAACAAAACATATTCGCTTCAAGCAAAATCCGTTATGTGCTTCGGTCCATTTTGGCCAGTATGTTTATTGGTTTTGGCATTACAGCCGCAAGTAAAACCGGCAGTTATTTCTATATGGCTGATTCTCCATTTGCCTTTCCGGCAGCCGCTGTCACTTTCGGGGCCGCTATTGTGCTGATCGCTTACGGAGGCGGAGATTTATTTACCGGCAATACCTTTTATTTCACCTATACCGCGCTCCGAAAAAAACTCCGCTGGCGCGACACCCTGTACTTGTGGATATCAAGCTATGCCGGCAATTTAATCGGCGCTATTTTGTTTGCCATCCTGATCAGCGCGACAGGGCTTTTTGAGGAGTCTTCCGTACATTCCTTTTTGATTCATCTGGCAGAACACAAAATGGAGCCGCCGGCTTCCGAACTATTTTTCAGAGGATTGCTGTGCAATTGGCTTGTGTGCCTCGCCTTTTTCATTCCAATGGCTCTCAAAGGGGAAGGCGCAAAGCTCTTTACCATGATGCTTTTCGTTTTCTGCTTCTTTATTTCCGGCTTTGAACACAGCATTGCCAATATGTGCACATTCGCCATCTCACTTTTGGTCGAGCACCCTGATACAGTGACACTGATGGGAGCAGTCCGAAACTTAATTCCCGTTACACTCGGGAATCTGACCGCGGGAATGGTCATGATGGGCTGGATGTACTACACACTCAATCCTGATCAATAAAAAAAACTTCCAGAGATCACTCCCTGCAAGTCAAAGCGGTTATTCCGAGAGATCTTGAAGACGCTGGACATGCAGCGTGATATAGCCGGCCTCGGATTCCGGCAACTGTAATTGATATTCATTTTTCAAAAACTCCGCCAGCTCCAGCGCACATTGATAGGCAAATGAATACTTTTTTTGGATGAAATAAAGCATCTCCTCGTCCATATGATGGAGAGCTTCATTTGATTCCAACCGGCTGACCGCGTATCGCAAATGCGTGACAAGGCGTTGATAGGAAATGCTGTTTTCATCCACCTTTCGATTAAAGTATTGTTCTATTTTCTCTATCATTTCTTTGATCATGGTCGTATGCTTCAGCGCTGAATACATGCTCTCCGCATCCATCTTGGCCGTATGGATGTGAAGGGCAATATAACCCGCTTCATCTTCAGGCAGAGACACGCCTAATGTCTCTTTTACATGTCCGATCGCCCACAGGCCGATCTCGTATTCTTTTTTATAGAGCGCTTTTATCTCATGCAGCAATTTATTCTGCACAAGCAGCCCATTTTGAACCCTTTCGATCGCAAAGGATAAATGGTCAGAAAGCGCGATATGAATGTGGTCGCTCAGCGGCGCCGCGAGCTCCCCTTCCGCATAGCTGATGATATCTTCAGCTATCTCTATATGCTCCTCCGGCAGTGTTTGCAGGATTTGTTTGAATTTTTCATTCTCGTCGCGCACGACAAAGATTTTTTCCACTTTATTCATAGGGATGAGATCATTTTTCTTTTTTTGAAAAGCGATTCCAGGTCCCATCACGATTTTTTCCTGATCATCCTCTTTTATTAAAGCCGCATTGTTGTTTAATACTTTATAGATTTTCAAGAGGTTATCTCTCCCGCCAATTTGCTTTTGACTGGGATTTTACCTCCTTTTGACCGCCATGTAAAGATGCGGGCCCGCTCTCTCCTGCTTTGGCGATTCCTTGAAGGCTTGCAAACACCTTCTTTTATAAAGCGCGGCGGCTTTCGCTTTCTGTTTTTCTTCCTCATTCACAGCCATCCGCCATTCATAAAACGAAACAAGTCCCGCGGCTTGCACCGCCGCCTTTCTTTGGTATGTACGCTGAGCCGAGTAGACCGCGGCAGCCGCAGTTTTTCTGTCCGGCGTCACCCAGTTCATCAAAAAGACCATCCACACCCGTAAAGATACAAGCAAACGTTTCATAGAAAAACATCCCTCCGCTTCTTTTTGGCAGGCAGCCTTTTTTAGCAGCCCGTTTTCTCAGCCGCAGCCCGCAGGAAAAGACGGCCGATTTCTTTTCTCGCAAACTAGCAGCTCTAGCAAAACTCATGACTCTATAATAGACCGTGGAAAGAGAATTCTTTGTCACAATATGAGTGAAAAAACCAACTAGTTTTTAGAAGTTTTGTTGAAAGCTGAAAGAATTGAAATGAAAATTGGAGAACGGCTTTGAAAACTTTATACACAAGTTATCCCAAAGATAAGAACAACTTAATCACAAGAGATATCCACATGTCCACAAACTCTATCTATATTTTGTATACGAACATTTATTCCCAACTATATATATACACAGGTTTATTCACTTATGCACAGGGTTCTGTGTATAACTCCTTCCTTATACACAAACAAAATCCAATAAATGGTCCAAATGACACAAGGATTTTTTTGAATTTTCAAGAAATATATACTAGATCTTTCACATTTTTTCTAAATACAAAGGGGGAAACACATTGAAAAAGGGGATCATTCGCTTTCTGCTTGTCAGTTTCGTCTTATTTTTTACGTTATCCACAGGTGTTACGGGCGTCAAGGCAGCACCGCCGTCTTCAAAAACGTCGGCTGACCTGGAAAAAGCCGAGATATTCGGTGATATCGATATGACAACAAGCAAAAAAACAACCGTTATAGTGGAATTAAAAGAAAAATCCTTGGCAGAAGCGAAGGAAGCTGGAGAAAGCCAATCGAAAAGCAAGCTGAAAACCGCTCGCACAAAAGCAAAAAACAAAGCAATCAAAGCGGTGAAAAACGGAAAAGTAAACCGGGAATATGAGCAGGTATTCTCAGGCTTCTCTATGAAACTCCCAGCTAATGAGATTCCAAAACTTCTCGCGGTAAAAGACGTGAAGGCAGTATACCCGAACGTCACGTATAAAACAGACAATATGAAGGATAAAGACGTCACGATCTCCGAAGACGCCGTATCTCCGCAAATGGATGACAGTGCGCCTTATATCGGAGCAAACGATGCATGGGATTTAGGCTACACAGGAAAAGGCGTCAAGGTGGCGATTATCGATACTGGGGTTGAATACAATCACCCAGATCTGAAGAAAAACTTTGGACAATATAAAGGATACGATTTTGTGGACAATGATTACGATCCAAAAGAAACACCAACCGGCGATCCAAGGGGCGGTGCAACGGACCACGGCACACACGTAGCCGGAACTGTGGCTGCAAACGGAACGATTAAAGGTGTAGCGCCTGATGCCACACTTCTTGCTTATCGTGTGTTAGGCCCTGGTGGAAGCGGGACATCGGAAAACGTCATTGCGGGCGTGGAACGCGCTGTACAGGACGGAGCAGATGTGATGAACCTGTCTCTCGGAAACTCTTTAAACAACCCGGACTGGGCGACAAGCACAGCACTTGACTGGGCCATGTCAGAAGGGGTTGTCGCTGTTACATCAAACGGCAACAGCGGACCGAACGGCTGGACAGTCGGATCGCCTGGCACATCAAGAGAAGCGATTTCTGTCGGTGCGACTCAGCTGCCGCTCAATGAATACGCCGTCAAATTCGGCTCCTACTCTTCAGCAAAAGTGATGGGCTATAACAAGGAGGACGAAGTCAAAGCACTCAATAACAAAGAAGTTGAGCTCGTCGAAGCGGGAATCGGCGAAGCAAAGGACTTTGAAGGAAAAGACCTGACAGGCAAAGTCGCCGTTGTCAAACGAGGCAGCATTGCATTTGTGGATAAAGCGGATAACGCTAAAAAGGCCGGTGCCATCGGCATGGTTGTGTATAACAACTTCTCTGGAGAAATTGAAGCCAATGTGCCGGGCATGTCTGTCCCAACGATTAAGCTTTCATTAGAAGACGGCGAAAAACTCGTCAGCGCCCTGAAGGCTGGTGAGACAAAAACAACATTCAAATTGACGGTCTCAAAAGCGCTCGGTGAACAAGTGGCTGATTTCTCATCACGCGGCCCTGTTATGGATACGTGGATGATTAAGCCTGATATTTCCGCGCCAGGCGTCAATATCGTCAGCACGATCCCAACACACAATCCTGAGCATCCTTACGGCTACGGATCAAAACAAGGAACAAGCATGGCATCGCCTCATATCGCCGGAGCAGTTGCCGTCATTAAACAAGCCAAACCAAAATGGAGCGTTGAACAGATTAAAGCTGCCATCATGAATACCGCCGTCACTTTAAAGGATGGCGATGGGGAAGTATATCCGCATAATGCCCAAGGCGCGGGCAGCGCAAGAATTATGAACGCGATCAAAGCCGATTCGCTCGTCTCACCTGGAAGCTATTCATACGGCACATTCTTGAAGGAAAACGGAAATGAAACGAAAAAAGAAACGTTTACGATTGAAAATCAATCTTCCATTAGAAAGTCATACACACTGGAATATTCATTTAATGGCAGCGGCATCTCCACATCCGGGACAAGCCGTGTTGTGATTCCGGCACATCAAACCGGAAAAGCCACTGCAAAAGTAAAAGTCAATACGAAGAAAACAAAAGCAGGCACCTATGAAGGTACAGTTATCGTCAGAGAAGGCGGAAAAACGGTCGCTAAGGTACCTACACTGCTGATTGTGAAAGAGCCCGATTATCCGAGAGTCACATCTGTCTCCGTCAGTGAAGGGTCTGTACAAGGCACCTATCAAATTGAAACCTACCTTCCTGCGGGAGCGGAAGAGCTGGCGTTCCTCGTCTATGACAGCAATCTTGATTTCGCAGGCCAAGCAGGCATTTATAAAAATCAAGATAAAGGTTATCAGTACTTTGACTGGGACGGCACGATTAATGGCGGAACCAAGCTTCCGACCGGAGAGTATTACTTGCTCGCCTATGCCGCGAACAAAGGCAAATCAAGCCAGGTTTTGACCGAAGAGCCTTTCACTGTTGAATAAGAAGAAGCCCTGCCGATTGGCAGGGCTTTTTAACGATCAGTCAGCTAACGCCTCCTGCAATAAACGATACGAGCGGAGCTTATCTTCAAAATGATGTGTAATGGTCACCACCATGATTTCCTCTGTTTCATACGCTTTACTCAAAGCTAGCAGCTGCTCCTTAACCTGTTCTTTCGTACCAACAATCATTCGATTTCGATTATCAGCAATTCGTCTCTCTTCATAAGGAGAATACGAGTTTCCCCGAACAGCTTCATACGAAGGAACTCCCTCTAAAGGAATCCCCTGCTCTCCCGCCAAAAGCGTAAAATCGAGGACAGCCCCAAGCTCCTCTGCCTTCTCCTCTGTGTCAGCACAAAGAACAAAAACAGCAACTGCCGCTCGAGGCGTATCTCCTAACACAGACGGTTTGAATCGTCTCTTATACTGTCTGACAGTATCCTCTCCGCCTTCTCCATTGATAAAATGGGCAAACATATAGCCAGCGCCAGATTCCGCGGCGAGCAGCGCGCTTTCTCCAGAAGAGCCTAGCAGCCATACATCCGGAGCAGTTGAAATATGCGGCGCAGCCGTCAGATTCGGAAAACGGTGTTTGTCATCCGCCAAATCATGCAAATACATGGTCAGCTCCTTAATTTGCTGCGGATACTGATCAGAATTGCGCTTACCGCCGTCATTCAGCGCCCATGATGCAATCGGCATTCCCCCCGGTGCTCTGCCAAGCCCCAGGTCAATTCTTCCCGGTGTCAGCCCCTCCAGAACACGAAAGTTTTCAGCTACTTTATAAGCACTGTAATGCGGCAGCATAACTCCTCCTGATCCAACGCGGATTCGCTTTGTTTTCGCCGCTATATGACTGATGAGCACCTCAGGACTAGACCCTGCCAGCCGTTTTGAAAAGTGATGCTCAGAAACCCAAAATCTCTTATATCCAAGGTCCTCAGCAGCTTGAGCAAGCGCAACGGTTTGCTGTAAGGCCATTTCTGAATTGCAGCCCTCTGATACTGGAGATTGATCTAATATACTTAATGAAACCATCCCTACCACCTCATCCTCATCGTATCACTGATCCCCTAATTTTTCTTCAAAGCCGCTCACACTGCTTATCAGTGTCTCCCATCATTCGCCGTTTATTTGTGAAAGCATGTCCCTATTTGTCGGAATATGTTACACGTGAAACATAAAAACCCCTCCTAGACGGAGAGGTTAGCTTTAGTTTTTATTAAAGCCCTTTTCTTTCACGTAGTCATTTAAATACGTACGCGGCTTCTGCTTCATAAAGTTCAGTATTTGATCGGACCACGTTTCTTCCCGCTGTCCGTTTGTTCTTTCTCTATAGTAATCAGAAATGGTTTTGTCATACGTATTCATAGTATGACGGAAATCGTCTGCGTTCACATTATACGCATTCTCATGATAAACGGCCTGCTTTGGCAGTCTCGGTTTTTTGCCGGATAGATTCGCTGGATGACCTACTGCCAGCCCGAATAGCGGGAGCACATGGTCAGGCGTTTGCAGCACCTCTGTCACCTTGTCCAACTCATTCCGAATGCCTCCGATATAACAAATGCCAAGCCCCATAGATTCAGCCGCAATGCTCATATTTTGCGCTGCGAGCGCCGCATCAATCAAGCTAACCATAAACATTTCCGTATTCTCGAGCAGCTCAGAAATATGTTCCCCTTTTTCCTCAGCCAGTTGTTGATGGCGGTACAAATCCGCACAAAATACAAAAAAGTGCCCGTTCTTCTCAACGTAAGGCTGATTCCCAGCAAGCACAGACAGCTCACGTTTTTTCTCAGGATCAGAAACCCCGATAATCGAATATGCCTGCACATAACTGGATGTAGACGCAGCCTGCGCACTTTTCACTAATGTATCAATTTCTTCAGCTGTCAAAAGCTGATCAGTAAAAGACCGGATTGACCGATGATTCAAAATGGTTTCGATTGTGTTATTCATCACAAGAACCTCCTTATCTCTTTTTATCATATCCGAAAAAAAGTATTCCCAAAAGTGAAATGCTCTGCACAAAAAAAAGACAACCTCTGAAAAGGCTGTCTTCATCTTAAGAATTAAAGAGATAACTTCTGTATTTCGTCAGCTGCACACTCGCGTTATACACAATCCCGAAACCGATTAGCGTTGCAAGCGTCGAGCTTCCCCCATAGCTGACAAACAGCAGCGGAATTCCGGTAACAGGCATAATGCCGATGTTCATTCCGATATTCTGGAATGTGTGGATGACAATTAACGCCGTATAGCCAACGCAAAAGAAGGAAGCAAAACGGTTAAACGGATGTATTTTGTCTATCAGAACGACAAGCCTGTAGATTAAGAAGAAGAACATAATGACAACAATTGCACAGCCTATAAAGCCAAAGCTTTCACCCAAAATGGCGAAGATAAAGTCGGTCTGTCCTTCTGGTACATACACCTTCAAATTGTGAACGCCATTTCCGACAATGCCGCCTGAGCCGATAGCCATAACAGCCTGATCAACCTGCCAGCTGCTATTTGCATCTTCCTGAGTTGTTCCATTTGTATCAGAAACCCAGGATGTTACCCTCTTTATTTGATACTCTTGAATCCCAACTGATTTAGCAGCATCAGGAAAATTAATCATCACTAATAAAATAAGAGAAATAAGTAAGATACCAGAACCACCAATGATTGCGATCAGCTTCCAGTTTACTCCTGACATAAAGATCATGACAATCACAATAAACATACATATCCCGGCTGTACCAGCATCCTGAAGAAGGATAAGTCCGATCGGCACTACCGATACACCTGCAATCTTAAGCAAAAGATGCACATCATCTCTGAGCGTTCGGATTTTTTTAGGGCTTGCTTTTGAAATCACTGAGGCTACCATCATCATGAGCCCAATTTTCATAAATTCAGAGGGCTGTAACGTTACAGAACCAAACTGAAACCAGCTTTTTGCACCGTTTTTCACTGGTGCAATAGACTCAGGACTGACTCTCAATATCAAAAGAAGCAAAATCCCGAATAAAAATACATATAAACTCAATTTTTCAAGCTGCTCCAAATCGAAATACAGCAGTACCGAAATGGCAATAGCCCCCAAAGCATAATAAATAATTTGTTTCGTCCAGGCATTATCTCCATACTGCCCAAACTGACCGGCAGCATAAATCGCCAATACGCTTATAATAAAAAACACACCAAATATAAAAATCAAATCCCCCTGGTAAAAGGGACTTTGCTGTTTCTTATATCGACTCATTCTATCCCGCCTTACATTTTCATCGGAAAATCACTAATGTTTATTATACATGAACCACGTTCAAGATGACACGTGAAGCTCGCTTCCTTTTAAGTTTTTTCCGCACTTGTGGCGCTTTTCAGCTACACGACATATGACGTATGATAAACCGAAATGTTTCGATTGACACAAAACTTTTCAAATAAAAAAAACTCCATTTCGAAAGAGATCATTAAAAAAAGGAGGTGATGATGTGTTCCGTTCTCAAAAGAGACTAAAACATTAGAGCCCGGTGCCCATACATTCTCCTAGCAAATTAAGCAAAAAAAATAAGACGATAGATGCAGTCCATTTCTGCAAAAATACGTATCAATTTCTGGAAAACATGGTATAATAATTGTAACAGAATGTTCAAAAAACAATCACAAAACAGACACAACTCAGTTCCTCTATTTCATTTTTGTAAACGTTATCACAAAATGAAAGGAGACGGGTATGATGGACATGTTTTTCGCTTACTTATTGGTTGCCAGCGCAACGCCTCTCTTTATTTGGCTTGATAACAAAAAAGTCGCACTCTCAGCTATTCCGCCAATCATCTTAATGTGGGTATTCTTCTTCTTTTACGCAACAGAAAGCCTTTCTCCACTAGGACACACTCTCATGATTATCTTGTTTGCCGTCAACGTCATTGTCGCTCATATCGCCGCATTTATCATTTACGGTCTTCCGTATCTTCGCAGAAAGCGAAGCAGCTGAAGACAGCAAAAAACCCTCTTCTCACGAAGAGGGTTTTTGTATTATTCGTTGTGGCCTGAGTGCTCTGAGTGTTTAGCGCCTCCAGGAGGATTTCCGTCCATGTGGTCACCATGGTGATAGTGAGCCGCGAAAATCCAGATGGAGCCAAGTACGATAACGATCGCGCCAAAGAATCCGAACAGCGTGTTTCCGACTTGGATTGTGCCGTTTTCGCTCTCTGTCATGTGCATGAACATGAGAAGCTGCAGCGCCGCCTGAATGAAGGCGAAACCGAAGATAATCCAAAGTTTTGCTGATGAGCTCAGGTCAGTATACACTGCAACCCATAGAGCCAGCAGGGTCAAAACGATAGACAGTGCAAAACCTACAATGTGCTTCCATGGAAAGTGACTGTGTTCAGCAGATTTGTTTGCCATTTTACAGACCCCCCAATCCCATGAGATAGACACCTGTAAAGATGAAAATCCATACAACATCTAAGAAGTGCCAGTACAAGCTTGAGATAAAGATTTTAGATGAAGTTTGCGGAGTTAAGCCGCGTTTCTTCAACTGAATCAGAATTCCTGTAATCCAGAAAATACCGATTGTTACGTGAGTTCCGTGAGTTCCAAGTAAAACAAAGAATCCAGACCAGAACGCACTTGTACTGAGTGCCGCTCCTTCATGTACATAGTGAACAAACTCGTTGATCTCGCATCCGACGAAGCCGGCACCGAGAAGAAGAGTGATAATTGTCCAAATGACGACGCCTTTTAAACTTCCGCGGCGCATTTCATGAACAGCGATCCCGCAGGTAAAGCTGCTGATAAGCAGCAAGAACGTCATAATCATTACCAGATTGACTTCAAAAAGTTCGTCTGGCAAGACACCTCCAGCTGTTCTGTTTTTAAGAACGAAGAAGGTTGCAAATAGTGTTGAGAACAACACAATTTCTGCCCCTAAAAAGATCCAAAACCCGAGTATATTAAGTCTGCCGGTTTCAGATTGATATTCCATAGGCGCGTTAGAATTGCCGTGTTCTGCATGTTCCATAACTCACGCCTCCTTATTCGGAAATCTTTCTTTCCGTCTCTTTTATTTCATCAACACTAATGTAGTAGCCGTTGTCGTATTCGAATGAACGCAGAACCATGCAGAGCAGGACTCCGATCAATCCGACTACGCCCATCCAGTACCATTCAAAGACAAGTCCAAAGCCTGCAAGACCGAAGGCAACAGACATAAAGAATGGTCTGCCTGAGTTGCTTGGCATATGGATTTTCTTGAATTTGCTTTCAGGGTATAATTCAGTTTTTTCTTCTTTCATATGCAGGAATGCATCTTGAGATTTGACTTCAGGAAGCACCGCAAAGTTGTAATGCGGCGGAATCGCAGAAGAAGTCGCCCAATCAAGCGTACGTCCCACACCCCATGAATCTCCGCTGATTTCACGAGTAGAGTAACGGAAGCTGTAGTAGATGTTATAGCAAAGGATTAAGAATCCTACACCCATCATGAAAGCTCCGACAGTTGAGATAAAGTTCAATGTTGTCCAGCCATCGTTTGGTCCGTATGTGTAAATACGGCGAGGCATGCCTTGAAGCCCCAAGAAATATTGAGGGAAGAAACATACATTGAAACCGATCATAAAGATCCAGAAGAACCATTTTCCGATTCTTTCGTTCAGCTTGTGGCCGAACATTTTTGGATACCAGAAAATAAATCCGGCGAAACAAGCAAATACAGTACCCGCGATCAGCACATAGTGGAAGTGAGATACAAGGAAGTACGTATTATGGTATTGATAATCCGCTGCTGCCATCGCAAGCATAACCCCTGTAACCCCGCCGATAACGAAGTTAGGAATGAACGCAAGCGCCCACAGCATAGGTGTTGTAAAGCTGATTCGGCCTTTATACATCGTAAAGAGCCAGTTAAAGATTTTAACCCCAGTTGGGATTGAGATTGCCATTGTCGTAATTGAGAAGAATGAGTTAACGGACGCACTGTTCCCCATTGTGAAGAAGTGGTGAGTCCAAACTAAGAAACTCAATACAGAGATGGCGATAATAGAACCAACCATCGCTTTGTAACCAAACAATTGTTTTCTTGCAAAGCTTGAGATGATTTCTGAGAAAATACCAAATGCCGGAAGAATAACGATATATACTTCAGGATGTCCCCAAATCCAGAACAAGTTAGCCCAAAGCATCGGCATACCGCCTGCTTCCAATGTGAAAAAGTGAGCGCCGAACAAACGATCAAATGATAAAAGTGCTAATGCTACTGTAAGTACAGGGAACGCAAACACGATAATAACCATTGTGATCAGTGTTGTCCATGTGAACATTGGCATACGCATTAATGTCATGCCTTTTGTTCTCATTTTTAAGATTGTTACCATAAAGTTGATCCCTGTCATCAGGGTACCGATACCGGCAATCTGAAGTCCGAGGAGGTAGTAGTTCTCACCCGGCCCAGGGCTCATGTCGTTACTTGCAAGCGGCATATAACTCGTCCAGCCTGCGTTCGGAGAACCTCCGATTACGAATGAAATATTGAAAAGCATCGCACCTACAAAGAACGTCCAGAAGCTCAGGTTGTTCAAGTAAGGGAACGCAACGTCGCGAGCACCGATTTGAAGAGGTACAACAACGTTGATAAGACCGATTAAGAACGGCATCGCCATGAAGATGATCATGATTGTACCGTGAGTTGTAAAAATTTCATTATAGTGGTTTGAGTCTAAAAAACTGTTATTCGGAAGCGCTAGCTGGGCACGCATCATCAGACCGTCGACACCGCCGCGGAATAACATAATTACAGCAGATATAATATACATGATTCCGAGTTTTTTATGGTCAACAGTAGTTATCCATTCAGACCAAAGCCATTTCCACTTTTTGAAGTAAGTCAGTACAACAATGATGGCAATGGTTGAAAGCGCAATGGAAACTTGTGCGCCCAGAATTAATGGGTCACCAGTTACGAAAAATTCGTCCCATTTCATTTTCATGCGGGCTTCCTCCTTTCCTGATCAATATCATTCTTCTGTATCATCAGACTTCTTAAATTCGTTTTTCTTTACGTTTTCAAACGGATCTGTTTTAGAGTGCGGTGAAACGGCTTGATAGCCAAGGCGTTTGCGCGCCTCCATCGCGTACTCAGCGTCTTGTCCGTGATCAACGTATTTCAGGTGAGTAGAAGAGAACGTTAATTCGTCCACATTTTCAGGAAGCATCAATTCATCATACTTCTCTTTTGTCAGCTTAGGAGCCTCGTTCTGAGTCTTTTTCACCCAGCTGTTAAAGTCTTTTTCTGTGACTGCATTCACATCAAACTCTTGGTCTGCAAAATGTTCACCTGTGAAGTTCGCATTGCGGCCTTCGTAAGTACCCACTTTATCAGCCTGTAAGTATTGATCCATCAGCATTCCGGCCATCGCATATTTTTGCCCTCCAAGCTGAGGAATCCATAGCGAAGCCATTGAATCTGCAGATGAGATTTTGAACAAGATCGGGCGGTCGACAGGAATGTTTAAGTAGTTGACCGTTTCAATATCCTGTTCAGGGTAGCTGAATACCCATTTCCAGTCTACCGAAGTAGCGTAAACAACAAGAGGCTCTTTGTCTTTTGTTGCTTCAGGAGCTTTTTCTAACGAATATATCGTCTGTACTGTTGGCACAGAAAGTGCAATGACGATTAAAATTGGGATCACTGTCCAGACTACTTCTAAAAACGTGTTACCGTGAATTTCTGGGTTATAAGATCCATTATCTTTGCCTTTACGGTCGCGGTATTTTACTAAAATAATGGTAAATAGAACAAAGACGACCCCGACGATAAACAGCATAAATCCGATAGATAACAGGATTAAATCACTTTGCTGTTCAGCTACAGGCCCTTTCGGATCTAGTACTGAAGCATTGCTGCATCCCCCAAGGACGAAAACCACAGTTAACAGCGCTAATACAAGCAACGGTTTTAATGCTCTGAACAAGAAGATCACCATCCTTCCTATTGATGTAATAAATCTGAAGTGCATACTTCCTCAAAATCTTTTCTCTACTTTGTTATGCTATCAAAAAGTTCACTTATTAGCTTTATTTTTTTATAAACTTCATCCCATTTTCGCTTAAATGTCATAAAATCGACAAAAATTGCTCCAACTTTATTCACATCTATCGCTTAAGATGAAAAGTTTCTAGTTATTTCCGCATATAAAGTAAAGAAAGATGATGAAGAACTAATTCTGACAAATTAAGGTTTACCACAATAAAAAACTTAGGTCAATCAAAAGTTTCATTTTGTTAAACTTTCTAGATAGGAATTATTTTTTCCTTGTCTAGCATCTTTTCACATGGTTACCATTTTAACGCATCAAATATTGAAAGAAAAGGCTCAATGAAGAGCCAATATGCTCTGAATTGTCCGCATTTTTCAAAGAGAGCATCCAGTTGTTTATCTTATACAAAAATGAGGAATGATATAAGCAAATAATAAAAATAGGATGTGTTGCATGATGAGTTTTCTTATTTCACTTATCGTAGCTATTATTATCGGATGGCTTGGAAGCCTATTTGTAAAAGGAGATATGCCCGGAGGAATTATTGGGTCTATGATCGCAGGTCTTATTGGCGCCTGGATCGGTCACGGGCTGCTTGGAACATGGGGGCCGCACCTAGCCGGATTCGCCATTATTCCAGCGGTAATCGGCGCAGCCATTGTTGTCTTTCTAGTAAGCCTGTTAACCAGAAAAAGAGGATAAATGCAACAGCACCCGAGGCGTCAGCGCTTTGGGTGTTTTGTTTTGCCATAAAAATCGAAAAAGCCTCAACCTTAGCGGTTGAGGCTTTTGACTGGTTTGGCGCCCAACTGATCGATGAACGTTCTGAAGGCCTGTTTTCCCTCTGTTGTCTGCTTAAATACACCGGCGTGTTCAAGAATGCGAGCGAATACATGTCCCAGCTCTTCCTTTATGACTAGATCTGCATTCTCTTTCGTTATGGTTCTTTTTTCCATCATTCGAAGAGCCCATTCACTATGTTTTGCCGTGAGCGGATTTTGTTCTAAGGCTGTTTTCGGATCAGCAGAGCATAGCGCCGCTGCCGTTTCTTTCATTTCCTCCTGTAAGCGGCCAGGCAATATCGCCAATCCCATGACCTCAATCAGGCCGATATTTTCTTTTTTAATATGGTGGACTTCCTGATGAGGATGAAATATTCCTAATGGATGCTCCTCATTCGTCCGGTTGTTCCTCAGGACGATATCGAGTTCGTACAGGTCTCCCCTGCGCCGCGCAATCGGTGTGACTGTATTATGGGGCGTATCGCCTGTATAGGCGGAAATGCCGGCTTTTTCATCAGAATACGTTTGCCACGTGCGGAAGATATGATCAGCAGCTTCAGCGACACGATCCGGTTTGTCTCCTCGGAGCCTGAGCACAGACATCGGCCACTTCACTAAGCCCAGCGACACGCCGGGATAATCATTTAAGTCATAAACGTCTTCCGCTTCTGCACGTGCCATTGGAAAGTCATGTGCGCCGCCTTGGAAATGATCATGGCTTAGGATGCTGCCGCCGACAATCGGGAGATCCGCGTTCGAACCGATAAAATAATGCGGATATTGCCCAAGAAATGACATCAGCCTTTCAAATGTTTTTTTGCTGATCTCCATCGGTTCATGTTCACCTTTTAAGACGATGCAATGCTCTGGATAATAGACGTATGGCGAGAATTGCAAAAACCATTGTTCGTCTTGAAGGATGACTGGAATGATTCTGTGATTTTGCCGGGCTGGATGGTTCACGTTTCCCTCAAACCCGACATTTTCTTTACACAACAAACACATCGGATAATTTGTCTGCGCCTGCTCTTTTGCAGCCGCAATCGCTTTCGGGTCCTTTTCAGGCTTGGATAGGTTAATGGTCATTTCCAGCTCGCCATATTCGGTCGGCACTGTCCAATGAACATTTTTGGCGATTCTGTCTGTCCGTATATAATAGACATCCTCTGAATATTGATAGAATTCCTTTGTCGCCTGTTTTGGACCGTATAATGCTTTTGTTTCTTCAAACTTGCGAATGACCTCGGATGGAGCAGGTACAAAACAGCCCATCAGCTTTGCGCTAAGCAGGTCACGGTACGTATCTGTATCCGCTTCCATTCGGCCGGTTTCCGCAGCCCATTTATAAATGGGAGCGAGTAAGTCCGGAAGGCTTTGTGACTGCTTAATAGAGATGCTGGAGACCGGCTCGGGATGCGTGATGCCCAGCGCTTCATAAAGACGGTTTCTCGTATATTCCCGATCCCAGATTGAAATCAGTTTTCGTTCTAGGCCATACTCAAGCAGCTGTTCTAGATGTTCAACAATACTCATGTGTCACTCCCCCTTTAGTTCTCTTGCACCTTCTCCGATATCAGCGACATAAAAATCCGCTTGGAGCCCTGTTTTTTCTTGATATCTGTCTCCAACTGTTTGAATAAAATCATCAATAAACGCATCTTTTACAATGCTGATGGTGCAGCCGCCGAAGCCCGCACCCGTCATTCTTGATCCAATTACACCTTCGTGATCCCACGCCGCAAACACAAGCTCATCAAGTTCAGGGCATGTTACTTCATAATCATCCTTCAATGAAAGATGGGATTCCTTCATTAAACGCCCGATCTCATCTATATTGTTTTCTTTGAACATATGGGCTGTCTTGATGGCACGGTGATTTTCGTATACAGCGTGCTTTGCCCGTCGTCTGTTCGTTTCATTTTGGATCAGGCTGGAATGCGCATCGAAATCAGAAGGCGTGACGTCGCCCAGCGAGGCAATATCGAGTCCTTTTTGCAGATCAAGCAATGCATCGTTGCATTCTTGGCGTCTCGTATTATAGCTTGAGTCTGCCAATGTCCTTTTTTTGTTCGTATTCGCGATGACCAGCGCGAGGCCAGAGACATCGAGCTTGCTATATTCATAGTCAAGCGTGTCGCAGTTCAGCAGCATCGCATGATGTTTTTTCCCCATTCCAATTGCGAATTGGTCCATAATCCCGCAATTGACGCCGATAAAGTGGTTTTCCGCATGCTGCGCCATTTTCACAAGCTCAAGCGCATCTATTTCAGGATAAAAATAGCTTTGGAGGACGACTCCCATCAGCAGTTCAATAGAAGCGGACGACGACAGCCCCGCCCCGTTTGGAATATTTCCTGAAAATACAATGTCAAAGCCATGGGGAACAGAATAGCCCCTCTGCTGAAATTCATAAATAACGCCTTTCGGGTAGTTCGCCCAGTCGTCTTCTTTTTGATAGTGAATGTCGCCAAGGCTGCACTCCTTGATGCCTGCGTTTTTAAAGTTATCTGAATACATCCGGACAAGTCCGTCGTTTCTTTCTGCAACAGCAGCATATGTACCAATTGTCAGCGCGCACGGAAATACATGCCCGCCGTTATAGTCTGTATGTTCTCCAATCAAATTCACTCTTCCAGGTGCGAAAAAAAACCGTAACCCCTCTTTTTCTCCGAATACACTTGCAAATATCCCCTTTAGCTCTTCCCGCATGTGCAATCACCTTTCTGGTTTTTATTTTTTATTCCCTTTATTTCTTCAGAGAAAACGGTAGATCATATGCTGCTGTCCTCTGTCATACCCCTTCTTCTTTTGTTTTTTTGAAGACGAGCCATTTGCTCGCAACATAGTTGACGACAACAATGACTGCGTTGTCGAGTATTTTGGCCAAGGTTTCATTTGTATTGAACTGGCCGACAAGAATGATCATCATGCCTAAATCTATGCCGAGAGACAGGACCCGAACGCTGAAAAAAGCAGTGATCTCTTTCAGCAGGCTCTGCAGATCATGTGTTTTTTGCTGAAACACATATAATTTATTTGTTATGTAAGCAAACAGCACGGACAAAATCCAAGCAGCGACAGTGGCGGCTTTGTAATCCATATTCATCATCTCTACCAATATATAAAAGCTGGCGATATTCACAATGGTTGTGAAAACCCCCATAATGACATACATAATCATTTCTCTATACTTCACTGATGTTCCTCGCTTTCTGAAAAACTTTTCAAAATTCTTGGCCTCTCGTGCTCTCTGTCTAAGGTGAAAAATGCCGAAAGTGCGTCTAAAAAGCTGCGGAAGGTGGCGGGCTGGCCCAATACATATGATTGTTTGATGATTCCGTCGAGGACTGCACATATTATTTTAGCCGTATATTCCGGATCAATACAGGCGTCAATCAGCTTTCTCTCCTTCAGCCAATTAATAAACAACACATTTTCTTCCACCCACAATTCGTACAGCCGGACATAGGCCTTGCATTTCTGTAAGACTTTATATGTCGGCATGTTCATGGCAAACGAGGTAATGTCCCACGACGGTTTATTTATGTAATAGGAATAAAGCAGTTCTGCAGCGTGTTTTGCAGCCTCGTCCAATGTCAGCGATTTCACTGATTCCCGCTCCATTTGATCAAGGTACCCTATAATGATCTTTTTTTTCATCTGGCGTTTTTCAAGAAGATACAGCAGAAAATCGTCCTTGCTGACAAAATGAACATAAAACGCTCCTTTGCTGTATCCGGCGGCTCTGCTGATATCTTCTACAGAAACCGGATCATACGCTCGATCAATCAACAAATTCACGCCAGCTTCTATAAAACTTTCAAATGTTGCTTCTCTTTTGATTTGAAATTTGTTTTTTTTCATATTTTTCTCCTGGCGGTAATGATTACCCTTATCTTACACCGGATCAATCTTTAGCGGTATTTATTTCTTTGAACGATTATGCTATTCGGTTTCCCAGGGGTCATTTTTAATAGGCTAATTGATTTATTTTCATTTACATACTATCCAGTCAGTATTTAATTGTTTATTATTATAATTAAGATCCATTGGTTATATTAGTCATTTTTTTAGGGAATAGGTAGGTGGTTTTTCCTTCAGTTTGTGAACACCGAGCAACTATGTGTGAAATTTGTTGTACTCGCCTCATCATCGCGCCGGCTTGTCTTTTATTGCCCGCATGTTGCAGGAAAACATTTTATACAATTGGAGGTTACTATGAAAACTCATGTTAAAAAAGATTTGGACAAAGGTTGGCATATGTTGATTCAAGAAGCTAGATCCATTGGATTAGGCATTCATGATGTGAGGCAGTTTTTAGAATCTGAAGCAGCATCGAGAAAGAAAAACCACAAAAAAACCGTCCGCCAAGACTAATCCGAACAGGCGGATCTATTTACCTCTGGCTTTTCTATCACCTGATCTGAGTTTTCACCATATCCTCTATTTCGAAAGCACATTGCTGCGCTTAGTAGCTTGAGGACAAACGGTGTGTCAGCTAACTACGACAGACAGCCGGTGATGCGATCACCTCTTGGCACATGCATTGTCATAAAGAGGTGATGCGAATATGATAACCGTGCTCTGATAAACAGCAGCTTTGCTGAGAAGAAGCTGCATTCGGTGAGGTTTTGAAAGCAAACTCGTTTATACACGGCCGAGCTTGAAAACCTTCGCCTGTCTTTATACCACTGTGTTCACCTCTTCACGACTTCCTTCTTTTTTCATCCTCCAGGTATAGTTCAACGCATAAATCAGACTTTCAGTACATACCTATTGGTGTACCTTTTTGCTTACGTATAGCGAATAAAAGGAGGAAAGCCATGTACAAAGCTGATTACAAACAGATTGCTGCAACGCCGTCTTTCCAAGCTTTTTTAAAGCAGAAACGTGCTTTTATTGTTCCTTCTGCGATTTTCTTTTTTGTCTTTTATTTTTCACTTCCTGTTTTGACTTCTTATTTCACCTTTTTGAATGCGCCGGCCATTGGAGCTGTTTCATGGGCTTGGCTGTTCGCCATCGCCCAATTCGCCATGACTTGGATACTGAGTACGGTGTATTCCCGAAGAGCAGCTCATTTCGATCGGTATGTAAGCGCTTTAAAAGAAGATCTAAAGGGTGAACAGACATGAATATGACCGCTTTTTTATTGTTTTTGGCGATTGTCGGCCTGACGCTTATTATCACGTATTTTGCCGCGAAGAAGACAAAAACGACAAGTGAGTTTTATACGGCGGGCGGCGGGCTCACCGGTGTTCAGAATGGACTGGCAATTGCGGGTGACTACATGTCTGCCGCCTCGTTTCTTGGGATTGCCGGAATGATTGCGTTATATGGATTTGATGGTTTCTTTTACAGCATCGGTTTTCTTGTGGCTTATCTCGTTGTCTTGTATATCGTGGCGGAACCGCTTCGGAATCTTGGAAAGTATACAATGGCAGACATGATAGCCGCTCGATTTAAAGAAAAGAAAATCCGCGGAGTTGCGGCGCTCAACACCATTGCCATCTCTACTTTTTATATGATTGCCCAGCTCGTGGGGGCGGGCGCGCTGATCAAACTGCTTCTTGGGCTGGATTACACCGCGGCGGTTCTCATCGTCGGAGTGCTGATGACCATTTATGTCGTGTTTGGGGGCATGATCGCGACAAGCTGGGTTCAAATTATTAAAGCCGTTTTGCTGATGGCCGGCACACTCGTGATTTCGATCATCGTGTTTTCAAAATTCGGCTTTAGCCTTAATACCATGTTTGAACAGATGAAAACGGCTACTCCGCTTGGCGCTGATTTCTTGAATCCCGGGAATAAATACAAGGTGCCGCTTGAAACCTTATCGTTAAACTTGGCACTCGTGCTGGGAACCGCCGGGCTTCCGCATATTTTGATCCGGTTTTATACCGTTAAGGATGCCAAGACGGCCCGTACATCCGTTGTGTCAGCGACATGGATTATCGGCGTGTTTTACATTATGACGGTGTTTCTCGGCTTTGGCGCTGCTGCATTTGTCGGTTTTGACGCGATTACGGCAGCTGATCAAGCGGGAAATATGGCGGCTCCGCTTTTAGCAAAAGCGCTCGGGGGAGACTTCCTATTCGCGTTTGTATCAGCCATTGCCTTCGCTACCATTTTGGCTGTCGTGACAGGATTGGTGCTGTCTGCCGCCTCAGCATTTGCCCATGATATTTACAGCCAGATCATCAGAAAAGGAGAGGCAACTGAAAAAGAACAGATGAAAGCGGCCAGATGGGCTTCAATCGCCGTCTCAGTGCTCTCGATTCTCCTAGCGATTTTTGCACAGTCCTTAAATGTGGCGTTCCTTGTTGCCCTTGCGTTTGCGGTAGCCGCCAGCGCAAATCTCCCGCTGATTGTGTTTACGGTCTTTTGGAAACGATTCAATGCGTCAGGCGCTTTATGGGGGAGTCTGACAGGCCTGATCAGCGCGCTTGTGCTTGTGTCGATGAGCCCTAGCGTGTGGGACCCGGCCGGAGGTGCTATTTTCACCGGCGATCCGCTCATCCCGCTGTCTAATCCAGGGATTATTTCCATCCCGCTTGGCTTCCTCGGCGCGTGGCTCGGAACGGTGCTGTCGTCTGATAAAACAATTGATGAAGATACGTTTGCAGAAATACAGGTGAAGGCGCATACTGGCATTCATATGGAACAGGAGTAAAAAAGCTCTCTTTATCGAGAGCTTTTTCCTTACTTTTTCTTCTGCTCGTCAGAAATCGCTTTTTCAAATACATCCTTGCCGGCCGCACCCGGAATGACAGTGTCGCCAATAATAAAGGTTGGAACGGCTGTGATGTCAGCCTCTTCATACGCGTGCTTCAAGGCTTGGCGCTGCACGTCCTGATATGTTCTTGCTTCCAGTGCTGATTGAAATGATTCTCCGTCTAATCCCACTTCCTCGGCGAGCTTCGTCAAGATGTCAATGTCGCCGATATTTTGGCCCTCTTGAAAAAATGCCTGAAAGACACGGGTGTTGTATTCATGTCCTTTATTGAATTCCTTCGCAAAATGGAAGCCTTCAAACGCGAGATCTGTATACGGATGGGGCGAAACGTTTGGAAAATTGATCTCGACTCCTAATTTCTCCGCCATTGGCAGAATGGATGTCTGCCACATGTATTGTTTGGAAGGATCATTGACCGGATCAAGCTGAGGGGATGGGCTTGGGCGCAGTTCAAACGGCATCCACTTGACTTCAACATCCTTTCCTTTTATCGCTTCTTCAAAAGCGGCTTTTCCAACGAAACAAAATGGGCAGACGTAATCTGAATAAACTTTGATGTGTACTGTCATGATAATTCTCCTTTCGTATAAATTGATTTTAAACTGTAACAATTAAAGTTACAACTTTTTTTTTAATAAAGAAGCCAATTTAGGCTTCTTTTATGATTCCAGCAAGCGCTGGGCAATATATTCTCCTTTTTTGCAGCCGCCTGGACATGCGTATAAAGCAGAACCGATTGTTTGTGTATATTCATTTAACGCATCCTTTGCCGAAAGAGCCTTCAGCATCGGGATAAACTGATTGTCGGGATTTTTTTGAAAACTGATAAACAGGAGACCTGCATCCATATAGCCGGTTTTCGGATCAAGTCCTTCTGTGTAAGAGAAAGCTCTTCGCAAAATTTGTTTTCCAGTAGATTTCGCTAGACTGACGTGCGAATTAGACGGAATTTGATTCAGCTTCACGGGATCTGTTTCCTTTTTCTGTCCGAAAGGCGCCCCTGAGCTTTTTCTGCGGCCGAAGGTATCCTCTTGGTCCTTGAGGGAAGAGCGGTCCCATATCTCAAGGAACATTTTGATTTTCCGAAAAGCCATATAGGTGCCGCCCGTCATCCAGTCAGGCTCACCGGACTGAATCCACACGATCGAGTTCATCAAGCTGTCATCCTCCGTGCTCTGATTGCCTGTTCCATCTTTGAACCCGAAGAGGTTGCGCGGTGTTTCACCATTTTTTCCTCCGCTTAAAAAGCCTTTGTTCACAAAGCGGACCTCACAAGTGCCGACCGCTTGATTTAGCAGGTTGCGCAGCGCGTGAAACGCCACTTGCTCATCGTCTGCACACACTTGAATGCAGATGTCTCCGCCTCCCTGCTTTTCATCCAGGTTGTCATTCGGCATCGCTGGAAGAGCGGCCAGGTGTTTCGGTTTTTTGCTTTTCAGCCCGAAGCGGTCCTTTCCGTCTTTTTCAAAAAAGCCAGGCCCGAATCCGAATGTGACCGTTAAGTTGGAAGGGGGTAAATCAACAGACTCACCTGTATCCTGCGGCGGCAGATATTGGTTTTTCTGCTCAGCCGACATTTTCTTGCCAGACGTCAGCATCTGTGTGAGACTTGTCCAGTTTCTAAATAATGTAATGATGTCGCTTTTCTCTTTTGCTGTTACATCCAGCGCAGCAAAATAGACATACGTTTGATGGGCAGTCGTGATTCCGGCCTGATGCTTTCCGTAAAACGGAACGACCTGATCATCCTCTTTTTCATCCTTTTTCGATGGCTTAGCCGCGGTCTGCACAAGCGGAGCGAGTCCGCCGAGTCCGCTGGCACCGATCGCAACGGCTGCCCCCGCCATTGCCCCCCATTTTAAAATGTCCCGTCTGTGAATTTGTTCTGGCTTTTTTTGTTCATCGCTCATGATGTTACAAAACTCCTTTTATAGCACATTCGCAATCTTCGACATGGTTTCAGAAAGAGTCGTCAGCTTAGTGCTCAGCTCTCTGATTTGCTTTTCACTTAATTTATCATAAGACGTATAGGACTGATCATTTGTTTTGTATTTTGCCATTAAAACTTCAAATTCGCTGAATTCCGTATCCAGTTTTTCCGTCAAGTCGGAGTGATCTTTTACAAGCGCGCTTTTCACTGTTTGATAAACGGCTTCGGAGCCTTCCACATTTGCCATAAGGTCGACTAAGTCGATTCGTGAGTAGCGCTCTTCTTCTCCCGTGATTTTCGAAATCCCGGCTTCGTTCAGAAGCTCCATCGCGCCTGCTACAATTTGTTCAGGTGTTAATTTCAGTGATTGAATTGAACCGTCAAGCTTTTTTACATCTTTGAGAAGCTGGTCAGCTGTTGCCTTTTCCCCGGAAATATCTTGATCCTTCCAAATGGCCTTCTCAAGCTTATGGAAGCCTGTCCATTTGTCTCCTTCTTCAACATCGTTTTCTCGTGCATCGATTTTCGGGTCAAGATCTCCAAGGCTTTCAGCGATCGGCTCGATTCGCTCGTAATAAACACGCGCTTTCGCATATAACGTTTTAGATTTTTCGATATCGCCGGATTTCACAGCGCTTGTAAATGCTTCAGTAGCTTTGACAAGCTGGTCACTCTGCTCTTTGACATAGCCTTTATATTCATCCGCTGCTTTTGCCAGCTGATCGCTAGCCTTTTTGCCGCTCTTCTTTGCTTCTGTCAGGTCTTCTAAGGATGCTTTCAGTGACTCGGATTCTGTCTTGATTTTTGCTGTATCCGGTTTGTCTTTTTGCGCTTCTGTGTAGATTGGCTGAAGATGCTTTTCGATTTCTGTATATTCGAATGGATAGTCGCTGCGAATATCGTTTTCAAAGGAAAGCCAGTAGCTGTTTAACTCTTTCCCTTTCTTTTCAATCTCTTTTTGGTCTCCTTTTTCCGCTGAGTCATTCAGCTTGGAAATGATGGTTTCCATTTTATTTACCGAAGCGGAGATCTCTTTGGTGACCCCGCTTTTCTCAGATGAAGCTTTTTCTTTAGTTGAAGATGTGTCGTTGGCTCCGCAGCCCGCGCACAGCGCAAGGATGCATCCGGCTGATACAGCGATTTTTGTGAAATTCATTTTGTCAGTTCCTTTCCGTTTGTAAAATGTTTTGCCGCTTCTGAAACAAGCGCAATCAATAAAAAGAGTAAAATCAGCAATTGCGGAATCGTGCTGTACACGGACGGATAAATTCCTAACACCGATACAGATGGCAGCCAGCTTTCTGCATCAGACGGAAGAATGCCCGCCAGCTGAAGGCTGTGAACGCCGGTGCCGAGAAATTTCACGCACATATACAGGACAACCGCCATTGATAGAAGAAAGAACGGCTTCAATGGAATGCGCATTCCGAGCTTGATCATCAGAACACCGACGATAACGAGAACGATAAGCCCTGCGGCAGTTCCGCCGATCAGTTCAGTAAGCGGGAGCTTCCCGACAAGCCCGATGAAAAAGATGACCGTTTCGAGACCTTCTCTTACAACGGCCAGAAATGCAATGAGCGCAAAGGAAAGCAGGCTTCGTTTTTTCAGTGCCTGTGACTTCTGGATATTGATTTTTTCTCTCCATTTATCCATTGAGGTGTTTCTGTGCAGCCACACCCCGACATACAAAAGCATGACAGCGGACAATACGCCGGTAACACCGCCAAGCAAGAAATTGTTTTCTCCGAATACACTGGAGGAGAACAAAACCGTGACACCGATGCCCGCTGCTAAGGAAACAACCATGCCGGCGGACGCCCCGCCCCAGATCCATGCCGAAGAGCGCGTGACCCGCGCTTTCTTTGTCATGGTTAGCAGCGCTCCGATGACAAGGAGGGCCTCCATTCCTTCACGAATCGGGATCAGCGCCGCGTCCCACCAGCTGTAGCTGCTTGAAGCGATCGGCTCGAGCAATTGAATCATTTCGTCAATTTGCTTTGATACCTTTTCGGGATGGCTGCCGATCTCAGCTTTCATCAACGCCAGATTTTCCTCTGATGTCGTATAGACTTCTTTCGATTGGGAAACGACGTCTCCCTCTACGGCGAGCCAGGATGTAACTAAATTGTCGATTGCGGATGACGCTTCATCCAATTGTTTTTTTTCTATTAACTGCTTCGTGTCTTTCAAGCTGTGTATATAGGCTGTTAAGGATGCCCTTGATTGACCTGAGGATGTCTTTTTCAGCACGACAGCCTGCTGATAGGTTTCTAAATGAGACGAAAGCTCTTCAAGCTGTGTTTTGAGCTTGTCTGCATCTTGATTGATAAAAGAAAGAGAAATCATTGCGATATTCGCGTCCATTTCGCTGTGAGAAGAAAGGTTTTCCTTCTTAATAGAAGGTTCTTCTTTTTTCCACTTCGCCTTGAAGGTTTCAAACGTTTGTTGTGCCGAGTCTATATCTCCGTCTTGTACGGATTTGATCATTTGCTTGTTTAATTGAATTAATGCAGCGATCGGATCATCTTCCGCGTGTGCCGCAGAACCGAAAACCATCAACAAGCTGAATAAAATAAGTGCCAGCCCTCGAGCCATCATGTTCCTCCTATAACTGAAAATGATTATCATTGTATAACATAATCATAGCCAGTTCCTGTCCTTTGTCAATTAAAATTTGAAGGTCTGAAAACCTTGATATAAAGCAAAAAGGCTGTCCTTTATAGAACAGCCTTTTGAAGGAAGAAGAACGTTTATCTTCTTGTTTTATACGTTTGAATTTCTTCATGAAACTTGCGTGCGGCACCCTCAGGATCCTCCGCCTGACTGATGGCGCTGATCATACTGACACCATCGGCCCCCGCTTGGATAATAGGTGAGGCATTATCTATTGTGATGCCGCCGATGCCGACAATTGGAATGCTGATGCCTTGGCGGCGGACTGCTTCGATAAGAGATACCCCTTGTACCGCTCTCGTATCCTTTTTCGTTTCAGTCGGATAGATCGGCCCGAGTCCGACATAATCCGCTCCGTCTTCTTCGGCTTGCTTCACCTCAGACATCGTATGGGCGGAAACGCCGAGAATCATATCACCTATGGCAGCTCTTACCTCTTTCGCGTTTGCGTCTTCCTGGCCGATGTGGATACCGTCAGCTTTCAGCTTCAGAGCCAATTCCACATCATCATTGACAATGAACGGAACACCAGCTTCACGGCAGGCTGCCTGCACTTTTTCAGCAAATTCAGCCCGAGCCTCTCCAGTCAGTGCATCCCCGCCCTTTTCACGGAATTGGTACAGGGTGGCACCGCCTTTTAACGCTTTTTGTACAACTGTGACAGGATCAGCTTTCGTATTGTTTGACCCCATAATGAAGTAAACAGATAATAACTCTTTCATCATTTCCCGAGAAATACGAGTCATGAGACAGTCACCCTTTCAATTGTCGCCCATTCTTGGACGTCTTGTTCAGTAACAGACGAAAGCTTGTTCAGCAATTCAATCTTAAAGCTTCCTGGACCTTTGTCAGCTGTTTGCTGTGCGGCAAGCTGAGCTGCGACTCCATACGAGGAAATAGCAGCGATAGCAGCAAACAATGGATTTTCTTCCACAGCGCAAAACGCACCGACAACGGAAGTCAACAGGCAGCCGGCGCCTGTTACTTTTGTCAGCAGCTTGTGGCCATTATGAAGGGCATATACGTTTGATGTGTCGGCAATGACATCGACTTCACCAGTAATCGCAATGACCGTGTTTAGCTTTTGTGCCGCTTGCTGAGCCAGCCGGATGATGTCGCCTCCGCCTTCACCCGCATCAACACCTTTGATCAGCCAATCCGTCACACCGACGGTATGGGCAATTTCCGCCGCATTTCCTCTGATTGCAGCAAGGCGCACCTCACGAATGATGTCACGTGCCGATTCAGTTCGGAACGGTGTTGCTCCGGCACCGACAGGATCAAGAATGACGGGGACGCCATGTTCATTGGCTGATTTTCCCGCGATGATCATCGCTTCGACTGACTCCTTGCTTAGCGTTCCGATATTCAAAACGAGTGCCCCCGCAATCTTCGCCATATCGGCAACCTCTTCTTTCGCGTACGCCATAACGGGCGATGCGCCGAGCGCGAGCAGGCCGTTTGCTGTGAAATTCGTTACAACATTGTTGGTTATGCTGTGCACCAGAGGGCTATGCTGGCGAACAGCAGTCAGGCATTTTGCTGCTGATTGTGCATCCATGTTTGCATCATCCTTTACTATCTTTTTTCGGGTCCCATAAATACGATTTCGTATGTTCGAGCCAAGCTCTGGCGGCAAACGGCAAGTAGCGGTCCTTTCTCCAAATAATGGCGAGATGCCAAGGGATGACCGGATCGATAAGCGGAATGACTTTCACTTTTTCCGGGTCAAGTCCGCGGCAAATTCGTTCCGGCAAAAGCCCGATTCCAAGGTTGGCTGACACCATCTCACTAATAAAATCCCATTGTGAGGTTTCATAAATGATATGAGGCCGGAATCCAGCCTTGATACATTCCGTCATAATTCGGTTGTGCAGGACAAAATCCTCCCTGAAGAAGATAAAAGGCTCGTCCTTCAACTCACGCAGCTGACATTCCTTCTCATCAGCCAGCCGGTGGGAAGGGTGAACGACAAGCATTAAGGTTTCTTTTACGATTGTAAACGAATGAAAGATGTCTTCGTTTGCGGGAAGGACCACAACGCCGATATCAAGAGAGCCGTCCCCGACACCTTCTTGGACTTTTATAGAACCGTCTTCGACTAGTTGAAAGGTGACATTCGGATAGTTTTCACGGAAATCGCCGAGCACTCTCGGGAAAAACCCCGAGCCGATCATTGGCGGCAGTCCAATCCGTACGTGCCCTTTCTTGACTTCCATAATATCATTTAATTCTGACGTCAGGTTTTGAAATGATTTAATAATTTCCTGCGCCTGCACATACATGCTATGGCCGGCGTCTGTCAGTTCCACCTGCCTGCCATTTCGGTAAAACAGTTCAATCCCGAGCTCTTCTTCTAAATTTTTGATCATTTTTGATATCGTCGGCTGAGAAACATAAAGGGATTGGGAAGCCTTCGTAAAACTTTTTAAACGGGCGACTTCCAAGAAATATGTTAAATGGCGGATATCCATGTGCTTCACCCTTTCTATAGACAAAAGGAATACTTCTTATTCTTAATATATATTTTACCTATAGCGAGACCTTATGTACAATATGAATATAAGGGAGGCATCAATATGAAAAAACTGTTGCTAACCGTTATTCAAATCGCTCTGTTATTTATATTTGCTAGGCTGATTAATTGGGTGACAGCCCTTCTTCATATAAATATTCCCGGCAGTATAATAGGGATTGTGATTCTTTTCACATTATTGCACTTTAACATCATCAAGCTGGAATGGATAGAGCTTGGTGCAGCGTGGCTTCTCGGGGAGCTGCTTTTATTTTTTATCCCGTCTGCCGTCGGAGTGATTGAATACGGAGACATTATGTCGAAATTTGGTGTCAGCATTCTGCTTGTTGTCATCATCAGCACGTTTGTCGTGATGGTGTCTACAGGAACGCTTACACAACTCATTGCAAAGAGAAAGGAGAAAAAGCATACGTGTTCATCGGAATTGTAAGTTTGTTTTTAACGGTTTTGGTGTATTTAGGAGCAAAAAAGGTCTATCAACGCTTTCCGCGTGTTTATACGTCGCCGCTATTGCTGACGCCCGCTGTGTTAGTCGGTCTGCTGCTGCTGGTGAATGTCCCGTACGAGTCCTATAATCTCGGCGGCGGTTTGCTGACCGATATGCTTCAGCCGGCCACCGTGGCATTCGCGATCCCGCTATATAAATATTTCCCTGTTTTAAAGAAATACGCAGTGGAAATTATTTTGAATGTGGCCGTCGGTTCATGCATCGCGATTATTTCTACCGCTCTTATTGCGAAATGGCTTCACCTCGGCACCGGCTTAATTGACAGCCTCGTCCCGAGATCAGTGACAACGCCGATCGCGATGAACGTATCTGAAATGATCGGCGGAATGCCTGCCGTCACTGCCGTGTTTGTGATTTTAACCGCTTTGTTCGGCACAGTGATCGGCCCGATGGTCATCCGCTATTTCCGAATTGATAACGAAATCGCCCGGGGCGTGCTGCTCGGCACAAGCGCGCACGGAGCGGGAACGTCAAAAGCATTTGAGCTCAGCTCTGTGTCCGGAACGATTTCCAGTGTGTCGATGATCTTGGCTGCGATTATGACGCTTTGCGCGGCGCCGTTTTTGCTTTCATTTATGTAAGAAAAAACACCATTTCTAAGTTAATAAGAAATGGTGTTTTTATATTTTTTATCATTAATCAATATTACTAGGAGCAGTTACGCTCCCCTCTTTCACTTCATATATTTCATCACTAATTAATTCTAGAAAATATTTATCGTGACTTGAAATAAGAATTAACTTGTTTCTTTTTTTATATTCGTTCAAAAATGTCTTAATTCGTTCAATCGTTGCTTCATCCAGTGCATTTGTAGGTTCATCAAGTATAAGGAGATCCGGACTTTCCATTATAGCTTGGCCTATAGCTAATCGTTGTTTCATCCCCAATGAAAACTTCTTATATTTCCTTGAGTCATTCTTGTCCAAACCAACAACTTCTAAGGCATGGTCTATATCTGCATCTGTAGCCTTCTTTTTTATAGATGCAAGTACTTTTAAATTTTGTTTACCAGTTAAATGAGGAACAAATTCTGGATTTTCAATAACAATTCCCATGCTCTCTGGAAACGAAATTTCCTTATGTAAAATTTCCCCGTTTACAGTAATAACACCATTGTCAGGCACTAGGAGTCCAGAGATAACTCTGAAAAGCATTGATTTTCCTGAACCGTTAGAGCCTCTAAATCCATATATTTTTCCTGATTCTAATTGAAGCGAAACATTGTTTACTACCTTGTTGGAATTCAATGTTTTTGTTACATTCTCTAATGTTAAAAAAGACATAGTGTTCTCCTTTAGAAAAAGTTTTGACGACCAATTCTCCTTATCGCTAAAAATACCCAAACTAAGATTGTAAGAAAAAAGAAAAGCAAATAACTATGAGGAACATATTGCCCAAACGCGTAACTAACAAAAGAGTATTTACCTGGAAAAGGAATGTTTACCCAAACTGGCAGTATCAACAAGCCGTAAACTATAATGAAGGACAGAATAGGTTTTATCCTTAAGGTCAATACAGACTGACATATACCACAAATTACAAATGTTAAGAACACTGTAAAAAAGGTGTAGATTGTAGCACTGTTATAGTGAAAACTTCCATGTTTTAAAAAAACCGCTATATGCACTAATAAAATCAGTAACAGACAATAAATAAAACATAATAATATAGTGTAAAGCAGTTTACCGAATAACCAACGTTCTCTTGATGTAAATCTAGTAAGGGTGAGAGAAATCATGTTGCTTCGTTGATAATATAAATAATTGCCGTTTAATAACAAATAAAAGCCGCAAATAAAGAAATAAGGAAAAGGTAAAGAAAAAACTCTATTTCCCATTATTGACTCCCAAACTGATTTAATATCAATTATTTGAAGGCTGCTAACAATTAGAAACAGCAAAAAAATATTTACAACAAGCCAAAAAATCCATGGCCATTTATTTTGTCTCCAAACATTTTTCATGTCATATAAATACATTCTTTGTTATCTCCTCAATGTTTGAAAAGATTTTGTTAATTTCAAGCAAATTAAGGTCAGAAAAACAATTACAATCAAAAGATACAACCTATCATAAAACAACGTATAAAGTGAATAATCAAAGGTTGAAGCTATTGCTTGAATGAATAAAATAGAAAAAGAGTCGTATATATCATTAAATAAAATCAAAAGTACAACAGCTGAACCAATTAAAGTTCCATAAGTAGGCGAGATCAATTCAAACATTAAAATAATCAGTTGCACAATAAATAAAATCAGTAACCATCCTACTAACAAAAATATGATTTGCATGATTTCATTTTTATTAACCATCTGGAGGCTATTCATAAACATATCAGGTTTTAAAATTAATGCAGTAAGGATCGTTGTTAGAATTGATAATACTAAAAATACAGTAGTTCTTAACAGAACAAGCAATAATAAAAATCGAAAAAAAATCTTTCTGATTTTGAAGCGCGAAACAACGTAATTCGAAAAATGCCAGCTATTCATATTTAATAAAAAAATACACACTGTTATAAAACTTGTAGGTGAGCCTAATATATTAGAAAGCACTCTAATTAAGCTAATATTTGTTACTTCGTTAATTGTATTATTATAAAACACGCTCATATTCAACAACATTAAAGATATAAGACTTAATACAATCTTTTTGCGATTTATTTTTAGAATGTAATACAAAAAATTATTTCTGGACATATTTTTTCATTCCAATAAAACAGCCTATTAAAGATACGATTAAAACGAAAGATGGCACTGCTAAAACATAAAATACCGAAATTCCTGTAATTGATTGAATAGGATTCATTAATAATATTGGTGATAACTGCGGATAAAAAATTTCAAATACAGGTTCTAGAACTAAAACAATAAGAAATGGAGACAAATATGCTAAATACCTATTCTTTAAAAAAGTAGATAGACATACGCCTAGAATTGCAAAAGATCCTGCATAATAAAACAATATGAATATATATATTAACATGTATATATTCGGATGATACTTCGCAATTTGATGAAACAGATGATAGTTTTCAACAAATTGTCCGCTTGTTAAGTTATTCCCAAACATTATTGCCATTAATATAAATGATAATAAAAATGGAAAAACAAACAAGAAACCGCCGCTAATAAATGATGTTATCAATTTTGCTACAAAATATTTGATTGCAGAACTGCGAGTCATAACAAATTGAAAATAACCGCTTTTCTTTTCTTCTAATACACTGGTGCTATAAGGTAAACAAGAAATTAAAGCAAATAATAATATTAACATCCCGCTAATAACCGAATCATTTGTACCAAGCCAGAAATATAGAGAAAAACTCAAATGAGACTTATCAAAATAAGGCATATTGAATTTTTGATAGACAGACACAAAAATATCTATCCCAAAAAGGAGAATCATGATTAATAAGGAGAATTTGTATTTATTCGATCCAAAAACATCTTTGATATTATTTTTTAACAGTTGGTAAAACAAAAAAAAACCTCCAATTCAAATAACTAGAAAGATTAAAACTCTTTCTAGTTATTTGTGAAATTATCCTATCGTCGACTATCGGGACTCCATACTCCTTTTGCCGAAATAACAACAGCGTTTGGAGTGCCTCTGACTTCTCCAGCTATTCTAACAGAAGTCTTACCTCTCTTTTCATATGCAGCACTTGGAATGTTCTTATGCTGACCACTAGTAATATCTACGTAGTGACCGCCTGATATAGTATCTTCTTTATCTTTATCAACAATCCATAAACGTAATGTGCGACTTTTACCTATCCAAGAGTTTTTTTGATATACAGAAGAATCATTATACTTGGTCCTTGCTGACGTATATGCATTAACATGGTACCCTTTTGGCATTTCGAGATAATAATTAGAGTCTTTTGTGTCCCCTTTAGCTAGTGCATTAGTGGTAATTAAACCAGACAAAAGAACCATTGTCCCGAGAGAATATGTAAATATGCTTTTCATTTTCACTATTAAATTGCTCCTTTTTTCTAGATATATAAGGATTATATACATATAGTTTCCATTTGTCAAATATTAATTTGTATTTTTTTTACTTTTTTAATAGGAAACTCATTCCTCAGATGATAGATCGGCCCGATGGTCATCCGCTATTTCCGCATTGATAACGAAATCGCACGAGGCGTGCTGCTCGGCACAAGCGCGCACAGAGCGGGAACGTCAAAAGCATTTGAGCTCAGCTCTGTGTCCGGCACGATTTCAAGCGTGTCGATGATCCTAGCTGCGATTATGACGCTTTGCGCGGCGCCGTTTTTGCTTTCATTTATGTAAAACTGTCCTATCAAGGGCAGTTTTTTTATGTGCTTCCACTTATTGAAAAGCTGGCGAATTCCAATATAATGTATTTGTGGATACCCAAAGGAGGCACCCTGATGCACAACTTGCAGGTGAGACGGCATTATGCCGCGTTAAAAGGATTTTATTTGTTTGCTTTTCTCGGTACGGGCAGCATGATTCCCCTACTCAGTATGTATTTAACGAAGGAACAGCATTTAAGCGGATCACAGGTCGGCTTGATCATGTCACTGGGCCCGATTGTGATGATTTTCTTTCAGCCATTTTGGGGCATGCTGAGCGACTATACACAAAAAACGAAAAGCCTGCTGGCGGTTTGCACATCAATCACAGGCATCATTGGACTAGGCTATATTGCATTTGACAGCTTTCCTCTGTTTATTTTGATTGCGGCCTGTTTTGCAGCCTTTCAAAGCACGATTATTCCACTTTCGGACAGCATTTCACTAAGGTACACACAAGAAACAAACGGCAATTATGGCGGAATCCGCCTGTTTGGTTCTCTCGGCTTCGGCGTCGCGGTGTTTGTGATGGGACAGGTGACGAATCAGCTGTATCCCATTCATGTGATCTTTATCTTCGGCTGTGCCTTTCTATGCATTGCCGCCATATTGGCTTCTCAAATGCCGGGCCAGCAGAAAACGAAAACAAAAGTCAATATCCGCAAAGGATTCCGGGAGCTTATCAGCAACAAAACCTTCCTCATCTTTATGATCATCACTTTTACGACATTTGCTCCAAACTTAGCAAACAATACGTATTTTAGTCTTTTTCTGGACAAAAGCGGCGCGTCACTTTCCGCTATCGGCATTTTATTTTTTATCGGCGTCATTTCGGAAATACCATTTATGCGATTTGCCCAAACATTTATAGATAAAATGGGGCTGCTCAACGTCATTATGCTGTCAGGCGGGGTTTCATTATTCAGGTGGGCGCTCTATTTCACGGCGCCTTCACTATGGATCATTTATGCGACGGTCTTTCTTCAAGGAGTGGCCATCGGTTTATTTATCCCGGCAGCACTTCAATATGTGAAAAAGATTACTCCAAGACACGTTGAAGCGACGGCGCTGACCATGTACGCCGCCATCGGCAACGGGTTCGGCAACTGGTTCTGCACATTTGCGGGCGGGTATATTTTTGACTACGTATCGATCTTCGCAGTCTACTTGCTTTTTGGCATTCTGAGCATAGCAGGCTTTGGCTTGACATTATATTTAATGAAGGCTGAAAAAAACAAAAATACACTTCATCAGCCGGCTGTTACTTTTAAACCATAATGACTATAATGAATAAAAGAAAGGATGAGCGTTATGAACGGGCAAGAGCGAAACAGCATTTCGAAAGGGTTGCAGGTTGATATTGTATTGAAAGAGGATCAAAAAACAGGAAAACTGACGCGAGGGACAGTGAAGGATATTTTGACGAAATCAAGCTTTCATCCGCACGGCATTAAAGTCCGGCTTGAAGATGGCCGTATCGGCCGCGTCCAGCAGATCATTTCTACATAAAAAAGCTGCCCCCGAAAAGGGCAGCTTTTTCGTTATTTTTTCTGCATAAAGACCACTTTCAGATAGTTGCCTTCCGGAAATGCCGAAATCGTTTTGAAATCCTCCGGCAGTGTAAATTCCTCAATAATCGTGTAGCGTTCATTTGTTTCTTTAAAGGCGGCATCGATAAAGCCTTTGAACTTCTTCATGCCAAAGGCGCTGCTGTTTGTAGAGGCTACAATGACACCCTTGTCAGCTGTGATGGCGATCGTTTCCTTCAGCAGGTTTTTATAATCCTTAGCCGCGCTGAAGGTGCGTTTTTTTGTACGCGCAAAGGAAGGCGGGTCGAGAATAATGAGATCAAAGCGCAAATCCTTTTTTGCAGCATATGAAAAATAATTAAACACGTCCATCACTTTAATGTCGTGCGCTTCGTAATCCAGCTTGTTCACGCTGAATTGCTCGATCGTTTTGGCCAGGCTTCGGTTTGCCACGTCCACGCTTGTTGTTTTCTCCGCTCCGCCAAGCGCCGCTGCCACGGAGAATGCACCCGTATAAGAAAACGTATTTAAAACTGTTTTCCCTTTTGCATAGCGGTCTCTGATTGCCTTGCGCACGTGTCTTTGATCCAAAAAGATGCCCGTCATGGCACCCTCATTCAGATCCACCGCGTATTGAATGCCATTCTCCTGGATGATGATCGGGAACTCGCCTCTTTTCCCTTTCACGAAGTCATCGTCTTCAACGTATTGTCCAGCCGTGTCGAATCGTTTTTTCTCGTAAATCGCTTTATAATCAATATCCATCTCATCCAAAGCGGAAATCAGCATGTCTTTAAAGGTGTAAATGCCCTTGCTGTACCATTGTACCAGCAGATAGCCGTCATAATAGTCTATGGTGACGCCCCCGACACCGTCGCCCTCACCATTGAACAGGCGGAAGGCCGTTGTATCTTGAGCCTCAAATAGTTTGGCGCGCGCTTGGGCCGCTTTTGTTAATTTGGTGAGAAAAAAGGCTTGGTCAATCTGTTCATGTTTATTGCGGATAAGCGTCCAGCCGACCCCTTTGTTTTGCAGGCCATAATAGCCCCGCGCGAGAAACTCGCCGCTCTCAGACACGATATCAACGAGGTCTCCTTCTTTCATGTGCCCCGCACTCCCTGCGAGAGCTTCTTTTTCGATAAGGGGATAGCCTTTTTTGATTTTGGCAGCGTGTGCTTTCTTTAGGGTGAGTAGCTTCATATATGTCGTCCTCTTTCTGTTTGCTTTCTCTTATCGTACCACAAAACGCCAAGATGTCTGCATTGACAGAAAGGAAAGGTTTTTCTACGATAGACAAAAAGAGTTTCGAGGAGGAGCAGCATGCCAAAACGAATTGACCATACAGGCATCATGGTAAGAGATATTAACGCGTCCATCACATTTTATGAAGAGGTACTCGGCATGAAATTGAAGGATCGCATCACGCACACGAACGGTGTAATCGAGCTTGCTTTTCTCGGCTTTGAAGACGGCCCGGAAACAGAAATCGAATTGATTCAAGGCTACAGCAGTGAGCTTCCCTCCGAAGGAAAAGTGCACCACATTGCCCTGCTGACGGATGACATCGCGGCTGAATATACAAAAGCGGAAAGAATGAACGCGAAATTTATTGACGAGGAGATCACAACACTTCCAAACGGATACCGTTATTTCTATATCGAAGGCCCTGACGGTGAGTGGATTGAGTTCTTTCAGCGGTAAAAAATAAAGAACGTACATTTTGTGATGTACGTTCTTTTTTATCTGTACCAACTGATATGCGTCGACTCATCGCAACCCATCGCTTCCCAGTCCATACGCTGAACCAGGTCATTGATGTTTTTATCTTTTGCTAAAAAGACATTAATGAATGAGTCATATACACTCATACACACAAAGTCCATTTTCTCATCAGTCAAAACGAGCTCTGTCGCGGCTTCATCAAGAACCGTTCGCAAGTTCGTCTCAGTTATGTCCAAAAAGCCGCTGTTTTCCACAATCGGTTCTGCGTAATAAAACCGATTAGATCCGTTCATACCTAACACCTTTATCAAACCCGGAATGTGGAAATTTGAAATATGATCCTCACTGGGATAATAGAGGTCTCCATTTATGTTTTCATGTAAAAGCTCAGCCAAATCCTCTCTCGCGCACTCGTCCCTTAATGCGCCTATCGATGTCATTAAAGCCAGCGCCAGCTCAGCATGTGTTTGCAAGCCGCAAGAGGACATAACCTTCTCCCAGGAAACAGCCTTGCCTTTTCTTCTTATTTCATCATCGTTTGGATAAATATGCTCGTAATCATATTTTCTCTTTGCTTTCTCCCATCCTTCAGGCATTTGGATAAAAGGAGAAAAAATAAGAGCAGCTGATGAGTATTCAACAGGTATTTGTTTTAAGATCGGTGATTCGTCATCGAACCATATATAATCTAACATGCGCACCTCCTTTACATATTTTAACATTTCCATTCGTTTGAAAGAAGATGATCAGCCCTATGACAGGCTGATCGTCTATCACGTCACATTCTTATCTCCGGATTCAACCGCACTCTCTTCCCGCCATTTTTGATGATCCCATATTCTGAAAAACGGATAGTAGATAGCACAGGTGATCAACAGATTCACCAGCTGCATAACGGCGCCCGAGACCTTGCCGCCTGTCGCCAAATAGCCTGATATGAGCGGCGGCATCGTCCATGGCACGGCGATTCCGGCCGGCCTCGCCACCAATCCGGTGCTCATGCCGATATAAGTTGCGGTAATCGTGAGGAGCGGCGCGATGATGAATGGAACAATGAGCAGCGGGTTCATGACAATCGGCATGCCGAAAATGATTGGCTCGTTGATATTAAAAAGCGCGGGCCCAATCCCTAATCGGCCAAGCTGCTTCATTTGTTTGCTGCGAGACCGGACAAGCATCGTCAAGACAAGCGCCAGCGTCGCTCCGCTTCCGCCGACATTGATCCAAATTTGAAAAAACTGAGTCGTAAAAATGCTCGGCAGCGCCTCGCCCGCTTGGAAGGCGAGACGGTTGGCATCCATCGCGCCGTACCAAATTGGCGCCATGATTCCGCCAATGATGGAAGCCCCGTGAATCCCGCACGACCAAAGCAGCATCTGCACAAATTCAGCAATCAGGCTTCCGCCGAGACTGCCGCCGAGGATGGAAAGCGGTGTGCCAAGCAGGTCTCCTACGACATTGTGCAGGCTCTGAAAAGGTGTCATTTCAATCAGAAGACGCGCCAGCCACACGAGAAACACAATGATAAAGCCCGGGATCAGCGCGACAAACGATTTGCTTACCGCAGGCGGCACACCGTCTGGCATTTTGAAAACGATATTCTTTTGAATAATATATCGATAGATTTCGGTTGAAAACAAAGCGATCAGCATGGCGACAAATAAGCCTTTGCTGCCGAGCAGCGTGATCGGGATTCCGCCCCCTACCATGATGGACTCCGTTGAGCCATCCGGGGTAAACGGCACCTCAAACGGTGTTGCCAATAGAAATGCGGCAATTGAAATCGCTCCGGCAGAAAGGGCATCGACACCATAGCTTTCTGCCAGCCGATAGGCGATCCCGAAAGCGGCGATCATCGCCATAATATCAAACGAAGCATTGACGGGATATCCGAGCTTATCAGCCCACTCCTTCCCAAACACACTCGCCATGAAATCAGCATACCCCGGAATCGGCAGGCTCGTTAAAATCAAGAAGACAGACCCGATAATAATCAGCGGCATGGTCAGGATAATTCCGTCACGCAAAGCGCTGAGATGCCGCTGTCCGGCAATTTTCCCGGCGACAGGCATTATTTTTTCTTCCATTACCCGAGTGAATGCGCTCATCTGAAAAGCCCCCTTTTCTCATTGCTTTGTGAACAACCTCCGCAATGTTTTCTTTATCTTATTTTGAAAACGCTTACAAATTCATTTGGAAAATTTCCTCTTCCTGCGGAAAAAATCTGCATTTTGCTAAACAACCCTGCCTATGAAAATTTTTTTCCTTCTTACTATCAATCTCTCTTTTTTTCTCCGATATATATATCAAACATCATAGAAAAAGGAGATTAATCATGAAAAACATGTCTTGCAAACTTGTTGTATCAGTCACTCTGTTTTTCAGTTTTCTCGCCATAGGCCCTCTCGCTCATGCGCAAAACAGCAGCGAGAAAGAGGTCATTGTGGTTTATAAAAACAAGGCCGGAAAGGAAACCATCCTGGACAGCGATGCTGATGTTGAAAAACAGTATAAGCATCTTCCCGCAGTAGCAGTCACAGCAGATCAGGAGACAGTAAAAGAATTAAAGCAGGATCCTGATATTTTGTATGTAGAAAATAACGTATCCTTTACCGCAGCAGACAGCACAGATTTCAAAGTGCTGTCAGACGGCGCTGACACCTCTGACTACTTCGAGCAATGGAACCTTGAGCCCATTCAGGTAAAACAGGCCTGGAAGGCAGGACTGACAGGAAAAAGTGTCAAAATTGCCGTCATTGACAGCGGAATCTCCCCCCACGATGACCTGTCGATTGCCGGCGGGTATTCAGCTGTCAGTTATACCTCTTCTTACAAAGATGATAACGGCCACGGAACACATGTCGCAGGGATTATCGGAGCCAAGCACAATGGCTACGGAATTGACGGCATCGCACCGGAAGCACAAATATACGCGGTTAAAGCGCTTGATCAGAACGGCTCGGGGGATCTTCAAAGCCTTCTCCAAGGAATTGACTGGTCGATCGCAAACAGGATGGACATCGTCAATATGAGCCTTGGCACGACGTCAGACAGCAAAATCCTTCATGACGCCGTGGACAAAGCATATGAACAAGGCGTTCTGCTTGTTGCAGCAAGCGGGAATGACGGAAACGGAAAGCCGGTGAATTATCCGGCGGCGTACAGCAGTGTCGTTGCGGTTTCGGCAACAAACGAAAAGAATCAGCTTGCCTCCTTCTCAACAACTGGAGATGAAGTTGAATTTTCAGCGCCGGGAACAAACATCACGAGCACTTACGTAAACCAATATTATGCGACAGGAAGCGGGACATCCCAAGCGACACCGCACGCCGCTGCCATGTTTGCCTTGTTAAAACAGCGTGATCCTGCCGAGACAAACGTCCAGCTTCGTGAGGAAATGCGGAAAAACATCGTTGATCTTGGTACCGCAGGCCGCGATCAGCAATTTGGCTACGGCTTAATCCAGTATAAAGCACAGGCAACAGATTCAGCGTACGCGGCAGCAGAGCAAGCGGTGAAAAAAGCGGAACAATCAAAAGCACAAACCGATATCGACAAAGCGCGGGAACTCGTCAGCCAGCTGCCGGACTCCGACGCCAAAACTGCCCTGCAAAAAAGACTGGATAAAGTACAGTCATACAGAAATGTAAAAGATGCGAAAGACAAAGTCGCAAAGGCAGAAAAGTACAAAACACAGCAAACCGTTGATACAGCCCAACCTGCCATTAACAAGCTGCCGAACGGAACAGACAAAAAGAACCTGCAAAAACGGTTAGACCAAGTTAAACGCTACATCGCATCAAAGCAGGCGAAAGACAAAGTTGCGAAAGCGGAGAAAAGCAAAAAGAAAACAGATGTGGACAGCGCACAATCAGCAGTTGGCAAGCTGCCGGCAGGTTCAGAAAAAACGTCCCTGCAGAAACGCCTTGCCAAAGTGAAAAGCACCAATTTGAAAACAGCGCAGCAATCCGTCTCCTTCGCTGAAAAGACATCAACTGATGCAAATGCGGCAAAAGCACAATCAGCTGTCAATCAGCTTCAATCAGGCAAGGACAAAACAGCATTGCAAAAACGGTTAGACAAAGTGAAGAAAAAAGTGGCGGCAGCTGAAGCAAAAAAAGTCGAAACGGCAAAAGCTAGGGTAAAGAAAGCGGAGAAAGACAAAACAAAGAAATCGAAGACATCCGCTCAGTCTGCAGTGAACCAATTAAAAGCATCCAATGAAAAAACAAAGCTGCAAAAACGGCTGAACGCCGTCAAAGCGAAAAAGTAACCAAAACCCTTTAAGACTTGCATACCAGGTCTTAAAGGGTTTTTATCTTCTTAGAACACCGCACACAACCTTTTTCCCATCCATCGCACAGGCTTTTCATACTATTGCTATACAGCCATGAACAGCATAAAATGAACGTTATTACAGTTATCACCACATATGGCGGGATTGTGACTGGGCAGGCAGGCAAGACCCAATGATGCAAAGGGAGTATTAGTGCCTAAAAAAGCAGGGCATTTTAACTCTTCTTTTCGTGTTGGTCTCATAACGGCGCCTTGGACAACAATTCCTATACTAATGCTCCGTCACCGACGCGGGCATTTTTGCCATTTTCAACCGGTATTTCTCACTTTTTTCATTTTGATTGTCAACTTTTCATTTGATACGATGAACAAGCCGACTTTTCTTCAGCAAAGGAGGTTTTGATTGCTTGCATAATGAGATTGCAAAAGACTTACTGCTGCTAGCAGGAGGAAAAAACAACATTATCAGCATCAGCCATTGTACGACCCGTCTTCGTTTTGATGTAAAGGACGAGACGAAAATTGATATACGTGCCATTGAGAACCTGCAAGGTGTGCAGGGCACCTTTTTCCGATACGGACTATTCCAGATTATTTTCGGAGCAGGCGTCGTCAACAAAATATATAAAGAAGTCGTTCAAGTGTGGGAGGCCGCGCCTTCTGAAGAGCCTGTTCACCAGAAAAAAGCCAGCCGGAAGCTGAACCCTGCCGCAGCTTTTGCGAAAACACTGTCTGATATTTTTGTGCCGATTATTCCGGCAATAACAGCAAGCGGCCTGCTCATGGGGCTGATTGGCATGATTAAGGTGTTTCACTGGTTCGCTGCCGGCAGCCCATGGATTAAAATGCTCGACCTCGTGTCCAGCACAGCCTTTATTTTGCTGCCGATTTTAGTCGGCTTCAGTGCCGCACGGCAATTTGGCAGCAACCCATATCTAGGGGCAGTGATCGCGGGGCTTTTGACGCACCCTGATCTGCTGGACCCGTCTATGCTCGGCAGCAAAACCCCGTCTTCTTTAGATATATGGGGGCTTCACATCCCGATGATGGGCTATCAGGGTTCCATCATACCGATTCTTCTCTCCGTTTTTGTCATGAGCAAAATTGAGAAGCTATTAAAAGCGATTGTGCCGAAGTCACTTGATGTCGTGATCATTCCCTTTATTACGGTCATGGTGACAGGGTGCCTCGCGCTGATTGTGATGAATCCCGCCGCTTCTATCGTCGGCCAAATCATGACACAATCGATAGTCTATATTTATGATCACGCCGGCATTGCCGCCGGAGCCCTTTTCGGCGGCATCTACTCTACTATCGTCCTATCTGGCTTGCATCATAGCTTTTATGCGATTGAAGCAACGCTGCTTGCGAATCCGCATGTCGGTGTCAACTTTTTAGTGCCGATATGGTCGATGGCGAATGTGGCCCAGGGCGGAGCGGGGCTTGCGGTATTCCTCAAAACGAAACAATCAAGCCTGAAAAAAATTGCGCTCCCCGCTTCTCTGACCGCGTTTTTAGGCATTGTTGAACCGATTGTATTCGGGGTGAATCTCAAACTGATCCGTCCCTTTATCGGTGCAGCCATCGGCGGTGCTATTGGCGGAGCGTACGTAGTTGCGGTACAAGTTGTGGCAAATTCCTACGGGCTGACAGGCATTCCGATGATTTCAATTGTGCTGCCGTTTGGCGCCGCGAATTTTGTTCATTATATGATCGGTTTTTTGATCGCCGCCGTCTCTGCTTTTATAGCTACATTGTTTCTCGGGTTTAAAGAAGAGACAGAATAACTGGATTTATTCGTTTTCATTCATAAAACGGGGGATGAAAGGACAAAAAAGCTATGAAAATTAAAAGAATCTTAAATCATAATGCTATCGTCGTAAAGGATCAAAATGAAGAGAAGATTCTCTTGGGTGCAGGAATTGGGTTCGACAAAAAGAAGAATGATATTGTTGATCCGTCAAAAATAGAAAAAACCTTTATCAGAAAAGATACAGCTGACTATAAGCAGTTCGAAGAGATTTTAGAAACATTGCCTGAAGACCATATTCAGATTTCTGAGCAAATTATCTCTCATGCCGAAAAAGAGCTGAACATCAAAATCAATGAGCGCATTCATGTCGCTTTTTCAGACCATCTTTCCTTTGCGATTGAACGCCTGAGCAATGGGATGGTCATTAAAAATCCGCTGCTGAATGAAATCAAGGTCCTTTATCCGAAGGAGTTCCAGATCGGCTTATGGGCCAGAGCACTGATTAAAGATAAACTGGGGATTCACATTCCTGATGATGAGATCGGCAATATCGCCATGCATATCCACACAGCAAGAAACAATGCCGGCGATATGACCCAAACGCTAGATATTACAACAATGATCCGTGATATTATCGAGATTATTGAAATTCAGCTGTCTATCAATATCGTGGAAGATACCATCTCTTATGAACGGCTCGTGACCCATCTCCGCTTTGCCATTCAGCATATCAAAGCGGGCGAATCCATTTATGAGTTGGACACAGAAATGATCGACATCATTAAAGAGAGGTTTAAGGATGCTTTCCTGTGCGCCCTTAGCATCGGCACCTTTGTGAAAAAGGAATACGGCTTTGAGTTTCCTGAAAAAGAATTGTGCTACATCGCCATGCATATTCAGCGGTTCTACCAACGGTCAGTCGCACGCTGAAGCAAACAAAAAAACGCTTTTGATCATCTCAAAAGCGTTTTTTATATCTATATTATTGGTTGATCGCCGGATTGCTGATCGTATTCCACTTCGTATACGACATGTAATGGAAATACTCATCGCGATATGGATGTTTTGTATTGGAGTTCCAAGGCTTTTCTCCGCCGCAGAAGTGCACGATTGCCGGGTTTTCTCTTGTTTCATTATATTGCTTCCGCCCTAACAGAGTCGGTGGGGTTTTCAGCTTTAACATGATATAGGTTTGAGCGTTCCAGCGCGGATGAAGTTCATACCACTGATCATACAAGATCGCATTCAGTGCATCTTGGTCGTGCAGCACAAGAAAATCTTCGTCTGGGTGTTCATTGATAAAGTTGATGACTTTTTCTGTGATGTTTTGCTTTCTCCAAGACTCACAATCAATAATCATGATACCTGAGTTAAAATACTTCCCTGTATCAGTGATGTCCATTTCCTTCAGGCGTTCATGCTGCCCCGCATCCTCAACAGCGGCAACGGTGTATGGCGCAATGTCCAAGTCCCATAACTTTGAAATATCCTCTAGGACAAGCGCATCGCAATCGATGTAAATCATTCGTTTGATGCTTTCATCCTTAATTAAGTCGGGAATCGAAATGCGGTAATACGCTGCTTTTGTAATATGGCTGCTCTCTACAGCATGTTCATACATGTTGGTATCCACTTCTAAAAACTCAATCGGCACGCCGAATTTCAAAGTAGTTTCTTCCAGTCTTTTTTTGTTATCAGGCTGAATTCCGCCATCAATGACGTATAATTTAACCTCTCTCTCCTGATCCATATTAGTCAATAAAGAAACGAACATCCCACCCAAATGACGAGCATAATTATCATCTGCGCATGATACGATATGCATGATTTCATCTTTCCTCAATGGTATTCATCTCCCTTTTTGTTGTACAAGTTACATACCCTTTTTCAAAAAAATAAACACGTTCTCCGACATTTTTTAAAACAGAATGTGTGATACAACAAAAAAGGTGTCATTTTTTGAAGATGCGATAAAGCCAATAAAGAATGAAAAAGCTGGCGATCGTGATGGCTTCAGCCGAGACGATATACCATGGCCATGGCCCGAGAACATCCAAGAGAGAGGATCCTCCCGGTTTTTTCGTCAAATACATATAATTCGCGCCAAGCCATCGATCAATCAGGTAAATGCAGACGCCGTACACATTAACAAGCAGGACAGTCACCCATAACGAGCGCTGGCCCATTCTGTATGTGCCAATCACCGCCATCAGCAGACAGGATAAAAACACGGACCCGTGCGAAATAAAAAAGAGGATATATCGGATATGCGGAAAAGAATACATGCCGAGGTCGGGAGTGGCAAGAGCCTGAATCGAACTGCCAATGCCGGCAAAAAACAAAAATACAAACAGCTTCCTGCTTTTTGTCACTAGCATAATGGCTGACAAATACACCGACAGGTCACTAAGCTGGAGAGGCAATGAAGTGCGCACTGACCACCTGCCTGTGGCGATCATCCATATTTGATAGCCGATTTGCGAACCAAGCAAAAGAAACACAAACAAAAAACGCAAAAACCGGCTGGCCTTAGACCGTTTAATCCCATCTTGAAACAGAAACAACAGAATGGCTAAAAGAGCGATAATCGCTAGCGTTACCACATGCTCTGTCGAAAACAGATGAAACGGATCATGCTTATAGACGGATTGAATATACTTTTGCAAAACTGCACCCCCGTTTGCGGGTTTTTGTTTATTTTGGCGTTGTTTGGGCTTTTTTTATACAACTGATATATGGGCTTGAAGTTCACATCAGACTCTGTTACAATTCGTTTCATAGCTAATGATTCTGATAATTTAAGGCAGGCCTAAAAAATGGAACGTTCACATCAACATCAGCAGCTTCGGAAGGAAGAACACGATACACTTTCTAAGCTCAAACAAATGCCCGTCGAGTCACTCAACCTGGAAGCCATTTCGATCGCTACGAATCTGTATCGGTCTGCACAAAGGCTCCGTGTCAAAATGGAGACTGAGGTTCTTTCTTCCTATAACCTTTCTTGGACCGCTTTCTCCATTCTTTATGATCTATGGGTATGGGGAGCGCTCGAGACAAGAAAAATCGCTGAGCTGTCAGGGATATCTACAGCTACAGCAAGCAACGTGATCAAAACACTTGAAAAAAAGAGTTTTTGCCGTAAAAGCATCGACACAAGAGATCGGCGACTCGTGTTTGTCTCCATCACCGATTCCGGCAAACAAGCGATCGAAGAACTCTACCCTGAGTTTCACAAAGGGGAAACAGAGCTCATAGCGGGAATGACAAAGGACGAACAGAAAACATTGACAGGGCTGCTTAGAAAGGTAGCTGACAATCTTCATACAACATAAGCTTTGACGGGAATCCAGTAGGGTTTGTCTCCCTGTTCCAGAGAGCCGGCGGAAGGTGCGAGCCGGCGCACAGGCAAACGTGAATTACCTCCCCGAGCTTTCTTTGTGAACCTTAAAAGTAGCAAAGAACGGGAAACCGTTATTCGAATGAGCGGAAGACGATGTCTTCAACCAGGGTGGTACCGCGTGCATTGAGCCACGTCCCTTATCGGGATGGGCTCTTTTTTGTGTTTTAAAAAAGGAGGAAAAGTGATGAAAACATTTGAACAGCTCACAGCAGCACAGCAAAAAGAAGTCGAAAGACAGCTTCAGCTATACATGACAGGCGCCCACGAAGTCATACCGCCGGAGGAATTAAAGGCAAAGCTCGTGAAATCGATTTCGACAGGCACACCCCTCAAAATTAAACTTGGATTAGATCCGTCTGCACCAGATGTACATTTGGGCCATACGGTTGTGTTAAATAAGCTTCGCCAATTTCAAGAAAACGGCCACATTGTCCAGCTGTTAATTGGGGATTTCACAGGAAAAATTGGTGATCCGACCGGAAAATCGACAGCCAGAAAGCAACTGACTGATGAAGAAGTTCAGCACAATGCCAAAACATATTTTCAGCAATTCGGAAAAGTGCTTGATCCAGAAAAAGTCGAGCTTCACTATAACTCAAAATGGCTGAAAACATTGAATCTGGAAGATGTCATTGAATTAGCAGAGAAAATAACGGTAGCCCGCCTGATGGAGCGCGACGACTTTGAAGAACGCATCGCCATGCAAAAACCGATCTCGCTTCATGAATTCTTTTACCCATTGATGCAGGGATACGATTCCGTCGTTCTCGAAAGCGATATTGAACTTGGCGGAACAGACCAGCATTTCAATGTCCTCATGGGACGGCATTTCCAAGAACGATACAACAAAGAAAAACAAGTTGTCATCCTGATGCCGCTCTTGGAAGGCTTGGATGGCGTCGAGAAAATGTCGAAGTCGAAACACAACTACATCGGCATTGACGAACATCCAAACGACATGTACGGGAAAACGATGTCACTGCCCGACAGCCTGATGAAAAAATACATCCACCTGGCGACAGACTTAGAGCTTGAAGAGAAAAAACAGCTCGTAAAAGACTTAGAAACCGGCGCCGTTCATCCGCGTGATGCCAAAATGCTTTTAGCTAAAACAATCGTCCGAATGTATCACGGAGAGAAAGCAGCAGAAGCTGCCGAACACTCGTTTAAAACAGTCTTTCAGGAAAACAGCCTGCCAGAGGATATACCGGCCGTAAACTGGAAAGGCGAGAAAACGATAGCGATGATTGATCTGCTCGTCAAGCTGGAACTCCTCTCTTCGAAGAGCGAGGCGCGCCGCATGATTCAAAACGGCGGTGTACGCATCGACGGAGAGAAAATAACAGATGTTCACGCCAAAGCAGAGATAAGAGAGAATATGATCATCCAAGTCGGCAAACGCAAGTTTTTAAAGCTCCATTAGTTTGATATTCCGAAACGCTTATGACCCTTCATTCATAAGCGTTTTTTTGCAGGTATAAAGCACTGTCTTTTCAAAAACGCTCTTCATCTTGCAGGAAACTCCTTTAGCATCCCGAAATATTCCCCAACCATATATTTAGGGGAGGTTTACTTTTGATGAAAAAGCTTTTGACTGTCATGACGATGGCTGTTTTAACTGCCGGCACACTGCTCATGCCGGCACAGAGTGTTACTCCTGCGGCGCACGCTGTACAACTATCAGATAGCGAGCGCGAGCTTCCATTCAAAGCAAAGCATGCGTACTCTACCATTTCTCAGCTAAGTGAAGCAATCGGCCCCAGAATAGCCGGAACTGCAGCTGAAAAAAAGAGTGCCCTATTGATCGCCTCATCAATGAGAAAATTAAAGCTTGATGTAAAGGTTCAACGATTCGACATTCCTGACCGCCTTGAGGGAACGCTGTCTTCAGAAGGACGCGATATTCTTCTCCAAGCGGCGTCCGGCTCGGCTCCGACTGAGGAACAAGGACTAACGGCTCCGCTTTACAATGCAGGCTTGGGCTATCAAAAGGACTTTACCGCTGACGCCAAGGGCAAAATCGCCTTAATTTCCAGAGGAGACCTGACTTATTACGAGAAAGCCAAAAATGCCCAAGCCGCTGGAGCGAAAGCTGTCATCATTTATAACAACAAAGAAAGCCTCGTGCCTATGACGCCAAACCTGTCGGGAAATAAAGCCGGCATTCCGGTCGTCGGCATTAAGAAAGAAGACGGCGAAGCACTTACCCAGCAAAAAGAAGCCACTTTAAAACTAAAAGCTTTCACAAACCAAACCTCCCAGAACATCATCGGAATCAAAAAACCAAAGAATATCAAACATCCAGACATTGTGTACGTGACGGCCCATTACGACAGTGTTCCTTTTTCACCCGGAGCAAATGACAACGGCTCAGGAACCTCTGTTATGCTGGAGATGGCGCGTGTCTTAAAAAGCGTTCCATCTGATAAAGAAATCCGCTTCATCGCTTGCGGCGCTGAAGAGCTCGGTTTGCTCGGATCCTCTCACTATGTAGATCATCTATCCGAAAAAGAGCTAAAACGAAGCGAAGTGAACTTCAACTTAGATATGGTAGGCACAAGCTGGGAAAAAGCGTCTGAGCTGTATGTCAACACATTGGACGGCCAATCGAACGCTGTTTGGGAATCCAGCCATACGGCCGCTGAAAAAATAGGGTTTGACAGCCTGTCTCTGACACAGGGAGGATCATCTGATCATGTGCCATTCCACGAAGCCGGCATTGATTCCGCCAACTTTATTTGGGGAGACCCGGAAACAGAAGAAGTTGAGCCATGGTATCATACCCCCGAAGACTCGATCGAACATATCAGCAAGGACCGCCTCCAGCAAGCAGGCGATCTTGTGACAGCCGCTGTCTATGAGGCTGTGAAAAAAGAGAAGAAACCGAAAACCATTAAGAAACAAATGAAGGCCAAAGCATCTGACATTTATGAAGATATCAAATAAAAAAAGACGGCACTTGGGTGCCGTCTTTTTTATAATGATCAGCTGTTTAGACGTCTATAAGTAAAGCTTTCAGTTTATCAACTGTATTTTCTTTTTCTAACGGCCGATAAATGGTCAGTTTCAAATCAGGAGAGTCATATATTTGTAATGTCATATGCTCCATCACCATTGTTCCGGCTGCCGGGTGATGAAGTACTTTTTCTCCTGCGTGTGTGCCTAATACTTCATGGTGGTTCCACCATTCTTTAAATTCCGGGCTTCTTTCAGTTAACTCATCGATCAGCTCTTTTATCCATGCTTCCCCAAGAAACCGGCTGGCTGTCGATCGAAACTGTGCGATCAGTTTTTTGGCGTGGCTTTCCCAGTCGTCAAGCAGATTCCGATACTCCTTCGAGGTGAAACATCGCCATATGGCGTTTCTTTCCTTTCTGCTCATTTGGCCAAAATTGCCGAACACAGCACAAGCTGCTGTGTTCCAAGCAATAACGTCCCACTTTTCGTCAGTCACATAAACAGGGCAATTGGTTAAATGATCAATAAAGTGCCGCACAGCCAGAGGAAGGCTTTTATTTTCTTCATCCTGATCATCTAAAGGAACATGATGGCCCGCCAACAGAAAGACATGGCGTTTTTCCTCGTAATTCAATTTGAGCACTCTCGATATGCTTTCCAGTACCTGTGTAGATACCCGAATATCCCTTCCCTGCTCAAGCCATGTGTACCATGTGACACCTATACCGGACAGCTGGGCTAATTCCTCTCTCCTCAAGCCTGTCGTTTTCCTTCTGGTGCCCATAGGCAATCCAAACTCTTGCGGAGAAATCTGTGCTCTTTTAAGTTTTAAAAACTCCCCTAGCTCTTTCCGTTTTTCTGCCATACTGTCCACATACACACTCTCCTTCTGCATAGAATTTCCTATTAGTATTCTACATAAAAAGGAGAAGGTTTTTATATTATTTGTTTCGTTCTGCAAATACTTCCGCGGCCACAGGAAGAATGGTATTCAGCGCATTCGGGAAACCTGAATAAATAATCATCTGCATCATCACTTCTATGAGTTCTTCTTGTGTCCATCCGACATTCAGGGCTCCGTTAATATAGAATTTTAGCTGCTGGGTATTGCCCAATGCAGTCAATCCAGCAACGGTTGCTAATAATCTGGATTTCAGATCAAGACCTGGTCTTGAAAAAATCTGACCGTAGTTAAACTCCACGGCAAGCACACCAAGGTCCGGAGCGATGGAATGTTTAAAATTGTCCACGATCGCTTCATAGTTCTCCTCATCAATTTGTTTCAGAATATCTAACCCTTTTTTAAAACGTTCACTTGTTTGCACCAGCTTCTATCTCCCTTCCAATATCGCTTTTTTAGTAGTACGATTTATGGTAATCCTTGAACTGAAGGCAATACCGACCATGATCATCCCCATAATACAAACGCCGTTCCAATGAAACAGCATCCAGACTGCACCCCCTGCATACGATCCCAAGGCGCCGCCTAAAAACGTGCTGACCATAAAGATGCCATTCAATCTGCTTCTCATTTCAGCCGACAATTGGAAAATCTCCGCCTGACACGCCACCTGATTCGCCTGAATGCCCATGGTGATGAATAAAGCGCCCAATACAATCACAATCAATGAAGTCTGGCCTGCCATTAATAAAACAAATGACAATAAGGTAAAAGACATACAAAGCTTGTTGGAAAAAGCAGCTCCTTTTTGATCAATAATCCGGCCGATCAGCGGCGTTGCAAAAGCTCCGCCAATTCCCACCAAACCGATTGTTCCGGCAGTCTGGCTGCCAAACGAAAATGGAGGTTCACTCACCATAAACACTAACGCCGTCCAAAATAAACTGAAGGCGCCGAACATGAAGCCTTGGTTTACACATGCTTTTCTTAACACTTTCTCTTTGATCAAAAGGGGAAATAATGAAGAAATGAGTTTTCCGTAATGAAATGCATGTGTCCCTTTGCTCTTCGGAAAGCAGAAGTGAATGATCAACATAATGATGACGGCTGCTGCACAGGCAACCCAATACATCACGCGCCAGCCATAATGGGCATCTACCGCCCCGCTGACCACTCTCGCCCCTAAAATTCCGCAAACCAAGCCGATGGCTACGTTTCCGAGTACTTTTCCTCTGTTCCTGTCATTTGCTAAACCTGCCGCAAACGGCACAAGGATTTGAGGAATAATCGTGAAGAATCCCAATAATAAATTTGTGATGACTAGCCATGGAAAGCTTACAGCTAACGCTGAAGCGGCCGAACAAACCCCCACTAAAAATAGCAGGCTCACAATGAAGCGGCGGCGTTCAAAAAGATCTCCCAATGGAACAAGCAGCAGGTTCCCCGCCGCATAGCCAATCTGCGCCAATGTAGCAATCATTCCCGCTTGTGCCGGCGTCACATGAAACGTGCCTGCCATGCTGACAAGCAATGTTTGATTGATATAGACATTAGCTACAGTAAACCCGCAAGTCACCGCTATAAGAAAAATCAAACCTCTCGATAATGAAATGGAATGGCTCATGTTTACCTCCTTCTTCATGCATGATAAAGCAGGTTCAATCATGGAAACAGAAGTGAGTTTATACTGGTATAAAAAGTACTAGCAAAGCAAAAAAGCGAAACCCTGTCAGGCTTCGCTTTTGTAAAACATTTTGTTTATCAATCCACTTCTTTCTTAATCCCCAGCATTTTCTCATCTAGGTAATGGGCGATTTCCGCGGCTTCCTTCAGCTCATCTGTTAATTGCTTAGGAACGTCATTGTTCAATTTATAGTAAATTTTATGTTCAAGGCTCGCCCAGAAATCCATCGCGATCGTCCGGATTTGAATTTCTGCTTTGACGTATTCCACACGATTCGTTAAATTCACAGGCATCTCAATGATTAAATGCAGGCTTCGGTAGCCATTCGGTTTGGGTGTCTGGATATAATCCTTTACCTTTACGATTCTCAAATCTTCATGCTGCTTCAACACATTTACGACATTATAAATGTCAGAAATAAAGGAACAGATGATGCGCACGCCGGCAATGTCGTGAATATGCTCCTTCATTTCCCTCGTCGTAATTTCGCAGCCCTTTCTCATTAACTTATTCACGATGCTTTCAAAGCTTTTGACACGGGACTTTGTATGTTCAATCGGGTTGTGTCCGTGAATGAGGTTATATTCCTGGCTGATAATTGAGAACTTTGTATCGAGTGCATCTAGCGCAAATTTATAAACTAATAATTCATTTTTCCAATCTTCCATTACTGTTTTTAAATCGTCCATATGTGTTACAGATAAATCCATTTTCGTCATCTCCTTTAACGGAACTTTATCCGCTGTCCATGTACTAGACGTCCCTGTCAGCTGCAAGGTTCTATGAATTTTTTTACAAAATGCGGTCGATTGTAACAAAAAAAGACCGCACGAAACGAGCGGTCTTTTTTTTATCGGAAATAGCTGATCAATAAACCGATTGAGAGCAGGAATCCGAAAAATGTATTTGTTTGGGCTGTTGATTTCATTGCGACAATCATATTCATCGGCATTTCTTTCTGGACGAAGCCCTTTACTGCCTGAACCGGCTTAGGCACGCTCAAAAAGACGACAAACAGCCAAGGGCTTGCGGCACCGGTAATAACCAAGCCGACAACCCAAATATAAGCGACGGCAAACGACGCAGCTAACAGAGTAACAGCTCCCTTATGCCCCATCAAAATCGCCAATGTTTTGCGCCCGCCTTTTTTGTCCTCTTCAATATCGCGAATGTTGTTTGACAAATTAATCGCGCCGACAAGAATCGCAATCGGGATCGAAATCAAAATGCTTTGCGTGTTGATCATATCTGTCTGAATAAAAAACGAAATCAGCACAAACACCGAACCCATGCAAATGCCTGAGAATAATTCACCGAACGGCGTGTACGCGATCGGCAGCGGCCCGCCTGTATACAGGTAGCCGATTGCCATGCCGACAAGGCCGATCACAGCGAGCCACCAGCTGCTGCTCGCGCAAATATAGACACCGAGCAGAATGGCAATCCCGTATGATGCGAGGGCTAATTGCAAAATCGTTTTAGGCTTCATTCCGTGGCGTACAATTGCCCCTCCGATTCCGACTGATTCTGCTGTATCTAACCCGCGTTTAAAATCATAGTATTCATTAAATAAGTTCGTCGCGATCTGGATCCATAGGCAAGAAAACAGCATAGCCAAAAACAGCAGCAGATCAACCTTCACATAAAACATCGCCAAAACGGTTCCGAGCAGCACAGGCACAAACGATGCGGTTAACGTATGAGGACGGGTTAACTGCCAAAGGATCTGCCCCATGCTTTCTTTTTGCGGCGCTGTCTGACCCTCACCCTTATTTGTTTGGTTCATCTTCCTCTTCCTTTCTATTAAAAGGCTTACTTTTTTTCAGCCGGCAGCTTAATAAAAAACTCCTTTTGCTTCCTTATCTATCATAATGACTTCTCCCTTATTTCACAAGATACCGCAAGAAGGCGTTTTCTTTCTTATTATACGCTTCCGCCCCGATTTCATTAGGTTTCTGCTTTCACTTGATCGAACAGGTACAGAAAAATTTTTTTAAGTACATTACACTTTTTAAAAGTTAAAAAGATCTTTTGACTCCATGTATCTTTTCCTTTATTATGAATCAGCTCGAAACATTCCATTCTTGCCCCTGCAGGTATAAAGATTCATTTTTAAAAACAGACGCCGATATATTAATTTGAGGGAGTTTAGGGAAAAAATGAAACTTTTTGAGCATCTGATCGTCAAATAATCATGTGATTGTCGAAAAAACGGGAAGGGAATTTTTGATATGCTGCAATTAATGAAACAGCTGTATGAAAAACCCGCTGTCAAGTGGACATGTCATACAGGCTTTTATTTGATGATACTGCTTGTTTTGTTTTTTATGTATGGTTTTCACACCGCGAATACCGGTTCATATATTTATAACGATTTCTAATTGGAGAGAGAATAACTATGAAACTTTTACATGCTATTCAAACACATGCGGAAACTTATCCGCAAACCGATGCCTTCCGCTCTCAAGGCCAGTCGCTCACGTATCAGGAGTTATGGGAGCAGTCTGACCGCGCGGCTGCCGCGATCCAAAAACGCATTTCTGGGGAAAAGAAATCTCCTATCCTTGTTTACGGCCATATGGAGCCGCACATGATCGTTTCCTTCTTGGGAAGCGTCAAAGCGGGACATCCTTATATTCCGGTTGATCTGTCCATTCCGGCTGAACGGATTGCGAAAATTATCGAAAGCTCTGGAGCAGAGTTGCTGATCCATGCAGCCGGACTTCCAATTGATGCAGTCAGCCAGCAGATTCAAGCCGTTTCAGCGGAAGAACTGTTGGAAAACGAAGGCGGCTCTGTCACCGAAGATCAATGGGTCAAAGAACACGAAACGTTTTATATCATTTACACTTCTGGAAGCACAGGAAATCCGAAAGGCGTGCAGATTTCCGCTTCTAACCTTCAAAGCTTCACAGACTGGATTTGTGCAGACTTCCCAGTCAACGGCGGAAAAACATTTTTAAACCAAGCGCCATTCTCATTTGATTTATCTGTCATGGACCTATATCCGTGCCTGCAATCAGGCGGGACTTTACATTGCGTGACAAAGGATGCTGTGAATAAGCCGAAAATCTTATTTGAAGAGCTGAAGAAGTCCGGGCTGAATGTGTGGACATCAACACCTTCTTTTGTGCAAATGTGCTTGATGGACCCGGGTTTTTCACAGGACCTGCTGCCTGGTGCGGACACATTTATGTTTTGCGGAGAGGTTCTTCCGGTTTCTGTGGCAAAAGCGCTGCTTGAGCGTTTTCCGAAAGCAAAGATTTTTAATACGTACGGCCCGACTGAAGCGACAGTGGCTGTCACATCGGTTGAAATTACAGATGACGTGATCAGCCGCAGCGAATCGCTTCCAGTGGGCTTCGCCAAACCAGATATGAACATTTTCATTATGGATGAACAGGGACAGCCGCTTCCTGATGGAGAAAAAGGGGAAATCGTCATTGCAGGGCCGAGCGTAAGCCGAGGCTACCTTGGTGAGCCGGAACTGACGGAAAAAGCGTTTTTCTCTCATGAAGGCCAGTGGGCATACCGGACTGGCGATGCCGGCTTTATTCAAGACGGTCAGATTTTCTGCCAAGGGCGTTTGGATTTTCAGATTAAACTTCACGGCTACCGAATGGAATTGGAGGAAATCGAGTTTCATGTCAGACAGTCACAGTATGTTCGCTCTGCTGTCGTGATTCCTTATCAGCCAAACGGAACAGTTGAGTACCTGATCGCTGCTATTGTGCCTGAGGAGCATGATTTCCAGAAGGAATTCCAGCTGACAAGCGCTATTAAAAAAGAGCTTGCCGCTTCTCTTCCGGCATATATGATCCCAAGAAAATTTATCTATCAGGATCACATTCAAATGACGGCAAACGGAAAAATTGACCGAAAACGCATTGGCGAAGAGGTTCTTGTATGACGCCTTACAGCTCGTTTTTATTCTTTATACTGCTTGGCATTCTTCTCCTGCCGACGATCATCCTCGGCTTAAACGGAAAAAGATTTCAAGCATACAACATGTTCATATCTATCATTATATTGGCTTTAATTTTTTCGCACGACTTACACGGGGTCATTGCACTGTGCCTGTTTACAATATGGCAGGTGCTCTTGGTCAGCGGCTATCTGGCATACCGGCAGAAAGCGAACAGCGGCTTTGTGTTTTGCGGGGCTGTTATCGCGTCGATTCTGCCTTTATTTCTGTCAAAAATTTGGCCGTTTCTTTCACACCCGCAGCCGCATCATCCGCCGCATAACCTGATCAGCTTTTTAGGGATCTCATATTTAACCTTTAAAGGCGTTCAGCTGATTATGGAAGCAAGAGACGGACTGCTGAAAGAACAGCTGCCATTGCACCGCCTGCTGTATTTCATCCTGTTTTTCCCGACGATCTCCTCCGGTCCGATCGACAGATACCGCCGGTTCGTCAAGGATGAACAAAAGGCTTGGACGAAAGAAGAATACGCCGACCTGCTGTATACGGGGATCCATAAAATCTTCATCGGTTTCCTGTATAAATTTATTATCGGCTACGCGATCAATACGTACTTCATCATGAATCTTCACGCAATCACGCACAATAAGATTCTTGGGAACCTGCTGTACATGTACGGCTACAGCATGTATTTATTCTTTGATTTCGCCGGCTACACGATGTTTGCCGTCGGGGTCAGCTACATTATGGGCATTAAATCTCCAGAAAACTTTAATAAACCGTTTATCAGTAAAAATATTAAAGATTTCTGGAATCGCTGGCATATGTCTCTGTCATTTTGGTTCAGAGATTATGTGTTTATGAGATTCGTATTTTGGATGACAAAGAAAAAGTGGATCAAAAACCGCATGGCTGTCTCAAACATCGGGTATTTCCTGCTGTTTATGCTGATGGGGGTTTGGCACGGGCTTGCGCCGCAATATATCATCTACGGCCTTTATCACGCCGTGCTGATGACATGTTACAACTTTTTCGAGAAGTGGAATAAGAAATATAAATGGCTGCCGTCCAACCGCTGGACAACCATTCTCGCTATTGTGATCACGTTCCATTTCGTTTGCTTCGGGTTTTATATTTTCTCAGGAAAACCATTTCATCACCACCATTAAAGGAGATTAGAAAGCTATGGATTTTAAACAAGAGGTATTAGACGTTTTAGCAGAGGTTTGCCAGGATGACATCGTAAAGGAAAATCCTGATATTGAAATTTTTGAAGAAGGTTTGCTTGATTCTTTTGGAACAGTAGAATTGCTGCTTGCGATTGAAAACCGTTTTGATATTTTAGTGCCGATCACTGAATTTGACCGGGACGTTTGGAATACCCCTAACAACATTGTAAATCAGCTGTCTGAGTTGAAATAATGAAAAAGCGTTTTTTCGGTCCAATTATTTTGGCGTTTATTCTATTCGCAGGCGCCATCGCAATTCCATCTTCATGGCTGACAGGCTTCATCACCGATAAGCGTGTGAAAGAGTCAGCAACAGCCTTGAATCCGAGTATGTTTCAAGGGCTATATTTACAAGATCAGATGCTCAAAGATCCGACATATCTTCCGATTTACGGATCTTCTGAGCTTTCCCGGCTGGACGAGTTCCATCCATCTAATTATTTTCAGGTAAACAATGAGGGATTCACGCCATACCTTGTCGGCAAAGGCGGGTCTCAATCATTGATTCATTCTTTAAACTTCGCTGCCCATATGGATCAGCTGAAGGGCAAAAAAATCGTATTCATCGTGTCTCCGCAATGGTTTATTAAACGCGGGTCTGATGAACAGCATTTCGCGCCGAACTATTCTGCGCTGCAAGGGCTTGATTTGGCGTTTAATGATCAGATCGATCCTGAAATAAAAAAGAAAATGATGAAACGCATGCTGCGCTTTAAGGCTGTGCAAAACGACGCGATTCTTTCCGAGCTGTGCAAAGCAATCGTAAACGGCCAGACGTGGAAAGTGAACGCGCTAAAGCCGGCGGCGAAAGTGTATTACAGCATGCTGGAAAAGAAAGATCTGTATTATTCAACGACAGAAACACCCGGACCAAAGCGTTATATCTCGCAGTCAGTAAAGGATAAATCATGGTCTGAACTGAATAAACTGGCGGATCAATCGGGCAAACGCCACTCCGGGTCTAACGATTTTCGTATCGACAACCCTGTCTATAAAAAGCTGAAGCCAAAAGTGCAAAAGCTGAAAGGGAAAAACAAAGGAAGATCGTATGCTGTATCACCGGAATACGGCGACTTTGAAATAATGCTGGATATCCTGAAGGATGCGGGCGCAGAACCTATGTTTGTCACTATTCCAGTTAACGGAAAATGGTACGATTACACAGGCTTCCCGAAAAAAGGACGCACTGACTATTACAAAAAGGTAAATAAACAAATCAGAGCCAAGGGCTTCCAGGTTGCTGATTTCTCAGGGCATGAATATGACCCGTATTTCATGAAAGACACCATCCACATTGGCTGGAAAGGCTGGGTGTATGTCGATAAAGCAATTGACGAATTTTATAAAACCGGTAAAGTCACTTCATCCTGAGCATCTCATAGGACGCGGCTGTATATTTCCTGCTAAGATTTGAAATAGTAAAGGAATCACAGCCAACTTAATTAAGAGGTGTTACATCCAATGAAGATGACAGGCAATACGATTTTAATCACAGGGGGTTCTGCTGGCATCGGGCTTGAACTGGCCAAACGGCTGCTGGAGCTCGGCAATGAAGTCATCATTTGCGGACGCAGCGAGGCACGCCTTGCAGAAGCGAAGCAGCAGCTCCCAAACATCCATACAAAACAGTGTGATGTGGCAGACCGGTCGCAGCGGGAAGCATTGTTTGAATGGGCGCTAAAGGAATTTCCGGCCCTGAATGTTCTCGTCAACAACGCCGGCATTCAAAAGGAAATTGACTTTAAAAAAGGGACAGAGGAGCTTTTTGTGGACGGAGACGAAATTGAACTTAATTTCCAAGCGCCTGTCCATTTATCCGCTCTTTTTACGCCTCATTTGATGAAGCAGCCCGAGGCGGCAATCGTTCAGGTTACATCCGGGCTTGCGTTTAACCCGTTAGCTGTTTATCCGGTGTACTGTGCAACAAAAGCGGCACTTCACTCGTTCTCGCTTACGCTCAGACACCAGCTTCGCGATACAAGCGTGAAAGTGATTGAAATGGCGCCTCCTATGGTGGACACGGGCTTAAACCAAAAATCGCGCGATAAACAAGGCCTGACGTACCGGGGCATTTCAACTGAAGAATATGTTCAATATTTCTTGGATGGCTTGCAGGAAGGCAAACAGGAGATTACAAATGAACGTGTTGAAGGTCTTCGAAATGCCACTCGCACCGATTATGACAGGGTATTCGAGCAAATGAACTCGCAGGAGAAATGATTTCTCCTGCTTTTTTCTTATGAATTTCTTACAAATTTGAGCAAACCTATTGCGAATATTTGTTGAAGGTATACAATAGAATATAAATTATTTTCAAATAAGTTTGATAATATAAACAATTTAACAGCAGGGAGATTGACCATGACTAAACAAACGATTCGCGTTGAATTGACATCAACAAAAAAACCGAAACCAGACCCAAATCAGCTTTCATTCGGAAGAGTGTTTACAGACCACATGTTTGTAATGGACTATGCGGCAGATAAAGGTTGGTACGATCCAAGAATCATTCCTTATCAATCCTTATCAATGGATCCGGCCGCGATGGTCTATCACTACGGCCAAACCGTGTTTGAAGGGTTAAAGGCTTACGTGTCAGAGGATGACCATGTCCTGCTTTTCAGACCGGAAAAAAATATGGAACGCCTGAATCAATCAAACGACCGCCTCTGCATCCCGCAAATTGATGAAGAACAGGTTCTTGAAGGTTTAAAGCAGCTTGTCGCCATCGATAAAGACTGGATTCCGAATGCGGAGGGCACATCCCTTTATATCCGTCCGTTCATCATCGCAACCGAGCCTTTTCTTGGTGTTGCGGCATCTCACACGTATAAGCTCTTGATCATTCTTTCTCCGGTCGGCTCTTATTACAAAGAAGGCATTAAGCCTGTCAAAATCGCTGTTGAAAGTGAATTTGTCCGTGCGGTAAAAGGCGGAACAGGAAATGCCAAAACCGCTGGGAACTACGCTTCAAGCTTAAAAGCGCAGCAGGTAGCCGAAGAGAAAGGATTTTCACAAGTGCTTTGGCTGGACGGAATCGAAAAGAAATACATCGAAGAAGTCGGAAGCATGAACATTTTCTTCAAAATCAATGGTGAAATCGTAACACCGATGCTGAACGGAAGCATCCTGGAAGGCATTACGCGCAATTCTGTCATTACCTTGCTTAAGCACTGGGGCTTTCCTGTTTCAGAACGAAAAATTGCGATCGACGAGGTCATCCAAGCCCATAAAGACGGCATCCTTGAAGAAGCCTTCGGAACAGGTACAGCAGCCGTTATTTCCCCAGTCGGCGAGCTGATTTGGCAGGGTGAAACACTGTCAATTAACAATGGTGAAACAGGGGAAATCGCAAAAAAATTATATGATACGATTACAGGCATTCAAAAAGGCGCTGTCACAGACGAATTCGGATGGACGACCGAAGTCGCAGCGCTGACTGAAAGCAAGTAAGAAAAAAGCCGGCCCATTACAGGCCGGCTTTTTTTACGCTTCAATTTTGTTGAAGAACTGCGGCAGATACGCTTTGTGCGCCTCCAGCATGTCGTCTAAAATCTGTTTGGCCACAGTATCGGATGGGACAAGCGGGTTAATCGTCATGGCAAGGAGGGCGGTTTGATAGTCACCTGTAACTGCCGCTTCTGCCGCGACACGCTCAAAGGATTTGATTTGCTGGACGAGGCCTCGGACAGACACCGGCAAGTCGCCGACAGCAATTGGCTTAGGGCCTGTTTTCGTCATCACACAGTTTACTTCAACTGCGGAATCGTCTGGAATGCTCGCTATTGCACCATTATTGATCGTGTTCACCGGCTGAATGTCATGTTTATCATTGTAAATGGAGCTGATTAGGTTACATGCTGCATCACTGTAGTAAGCTCCGCCCCGTTTTTCCAGCTGCGGCGGTTTGATCGCAAGGTTCGGATCTTTATAGAGCTCAAACAGCTCTTTTTCGACCTTTTGCACGACTTCAGCGCGGGTGCCCTCCGTTTGTGATGCTTCCAGTTCGTGCTCCAGCATTTCTTTTGTTTTGAAATAGTAACGGTGATAGCCGCAAGGGATCACATTGAGCGCTTTTAAGAAATCCGGTTCCCATTCGGCGCCTGAGATATTTTTCATCGTCATCGCGTTTTTCGGGTCACCCATCGCCTCGATGACTTGCTCTTTCACACTTACGCCGTCCAAGAAAACATCCAGCCCGAACACCATATGATTCAGTCCGGCGAATTGGACTTCTACGCGGTCCACATCTACATCAAGCGCTTTGGCTACGCCCATTTTAATGCCGATTGGAACATTACAAAGACCGACGACTTTCTTCAGGTTGGAGTAGCGAAGCAAGGCTTCTGTTACCATGCCGGCAGGGTTTGTGAAGTTAACAAGCCAAGCGTTCGGGCAGAGCTCTTCTAAATCCTTTGCGATCTCAAGGATGACCGGAATCGTGCGTAATCCTTTAAACAGGCCTCCCGGACCGTTTGTTTCCTGGCCAATTACTCCGTATTTTAGTGGAATGCGCTCATCCTTTGCTCTTGCCTGCAAAAGTCCGACACGGAATTGAGTCGTAACAAAGTCTGCGTCTTTCAGAGCTTTTCTCCGGTCGAGCGTAAGATGAATGTCAATCGGGACGCCTGCTTTTTCAACCATCCGTTTGGCGAGTGTGCCGACAATATTCAGCTTTTCTTCGCCCTCAGGGATATCGACGAGCCATAATTCACGCACAGGCAGCTCATCATACCGTTTAATGAACCCTTCCACTAGCTCGGGCGTATAGCTTGAACCTCCGCCAATCGTTACAATCTTCAATCCTTTTGTCATATGCTTGCTCCCCTTTGCTCGGTGATTTTTTCATATAACTCAATGATCTCTGCAGCCATATCCTTCACTGTCATTGCATTCATTAAATGATCCTGTGCATGAACCATCAGAAGCGTCATTTCCGTTTTATCTCCGCCCGCTTCATTTTGGATCAGCTCTGTCTGATAGTGATGGGCTTTTGACAATTCTTCAGCAGCGTCTTGAAGCTTTTTCCGCGCTTCTTCTGCGTCGCCGCTTTTCGCTGCGGCAATGGCCTCCATTGCGGAGCTCCTTCCGTTTCCTCCGTGAAGGATAATTTGAAAAATGATTTGTTCCATTTTCTCATTCACGCGATTCACTTCCTTTCTCTACAGAGCCGCTTCCTTGTCATCTGATGCAGCAGGTGTTTGGACCAGCTCCAGATCGTTTTCTTCTTTCAGCTTCTGCTTATCCCACATTCTGAAGAATGGATAGTAGACAACAAAGGATACGGCAATATTAATGGCTTGCATGACCGCGCCTGAGACTTTTCCTCCTGTCGCCAAGTAGCCTGAAAAGATCGGCGGCATGGTCCACGGCACTGCGATACCCGCCGGTTTGGCGACAAGGCCGGTGCTCATTCCGATGTACGTGAGTGTCACTGTGACAAGCGGCGTGATGATAAACGGAAGTAAGAGCATTGGGTTCATGACGATCGGCATTCCGAATATAATCGGTTCGTTAATATTGAAGATGGCCGGGCCGATCGCAAGTTTTCCGAGCTGTTTCATTTGTTTGCTTCGGGCACGCAGGAACATCGTGACAACCAGTGCCAATGTCGCGCCGCTTCCGCCGATATTGACCCAGATATCGAAAAATTGCTGGGTGAAAATCTTAGGAAGCTCCTCTCCTGCTTGGAACGCAATTCGGTTGGCATCCATTGCACCGTACCAAATCGGTGCCATGACGCCGCCGACAATATTGGCGCCGTGAAGTCCGCAGGCCCATAAAAGCATTTTGACGGCTTCGGCGACAAGGCTTCCCCCAAGACTTCCTCCAAGAATGGAAAGCGGAGTTCCCAGTAAAACGCTTACAATATTATGAAGGCTTTCAAACGGTGTCGCTTCAACTGCCAGCCGGGCTGCCCAAATCAGAAAGATGACGGCAAAGCCGGGAATTAAAGCGACAAATGACTTGCTTACCGCCGGCGGAACGCCGTCCGGCATTTTGAAGACTAAATTGCGCTGGATAATGAGGCGGTAAATCTCTGTGGACACCATCGCGATAATCATGGCGACAAACAGGCCTTTGCTTCCCATGAGCGAAAGCGGAATCCCGCCGCCGACCATGATTTCTTTCGTCGCTCCATCCGGTGTAAACGGCACTTGATAAGGTGTTGCTAATAAAAATGCCGCAAGGGAAATGGCTCCAGCCGACAAAGCATCGACGCCGTATTTCTCGGCGAGCCGGTAGGCGATGCCGAACGCGGCGACTAGCCCCATAATTTCAAAGGTGGCGTCAACTGGGTAGGCCAGTTTTTCAGACCAGGAGCTGCCAAACGTTTTTGCCATAAACTCAGCATATCCCGGGATTGGGAGATTGCCGATGATAAGGAAAAAGGAGCCGATGATAATCAGTGGCATCGTGAGGATGATACCATCACGCAGCGCCTGCAAATGACGCTGTCCTGCAATTCTTCCTGCTATAGGCATGACCTTTTCTTCTAAGATCTGATTGACTTTATTCACATAGCCCGCCCCTTTCTATGACACATTTCCAAGCTGTTCAGCCGATTTCAGCACTTCCGCCCCGTTGCAAGTGCCATAATGGACGGTATTAATGACGTCTACCGGAACCCCCTTTGACTCTCCTAATTTTTTGAGCTGCGGAAGCATATAACGGACTTGCGGCCCGAGAAGCAGTACATCCGCTTTATCGATATGATTTTGTACAGAATCGCCTGAAACTGCCCAAATGGTATAGTTTTTTCCTTGTTCCTGCGCACTTTTTTCCATCTTGCTCACCAGTAAGCTAGTAGACATGCCTGCTGCACAAACGAGTAATATATTCATGTAAAAGACCCCCTAGAGTTTGATCAATCTTGTTATATCCTGCTGTTGCTATCATCATATTATGAAATCGCTTTCATAAACACTCAAGGTTTTTCCGCAGGAAACGGAAAAAAGGTATATACAGGCTGTCAGCCCAGCTTTTTTTGGTCAAACACATCCGAAAGCTCTTGATACGAACGGCATTTGATCAGCTGGTTCACCGCCGCCGGGTCATCCAAAATGCTGCCCAGAAGTTTATACATGCTTTGCAAATCTGTTGTGTTCTCCTTCTCGACACAAAGCAGACAGACAAATTGAACACGCTGATTCTCCCAATCGATCGGTTTTTTGAGCGTACAAACGGCCCAAAACGTAGTTTTTGTCTGCGGAACGAGCGGGTGCGGGATGGCAACTAGATTGCCAAAGCACGTTGGCGACATGTCTTCTCTTTCAAAAATGGAATCTATGATTTCTTCATCTGCATAGCCGCATTCGACCGCTTTCTGCCCTAAAAATTGAATCACTTCTTCTTTTGTGCGCAAATCCTCCTGAAAAAAAACGAGTTCCTTTCTTAGATAGCGATCTGCTTTTTCCTTGTCATCACTTAGAATGGATTCTATTTTTGTAAAGTCAGTTCCGCCTAAAAGTGTGTTAACTTTCAGTACGGGTACAGGGAGCTCTTTTTTCATCGGAATGGTGCTGATGACAAAATCAATGGATTCATAGGATATTTGGTCAAGACTGTAATACTCAGCCGTTCCAAGAATATCGAGCCGATTGCCGAAATGGGAACGGAGTTTTTCGCGCAGAAGCTGGGCGCTTCCGGCACCCGAAGCGCATACAATGATACAGCGTTTCGGCGGGCTTTCTGTTTTTTTTCGTTCAATCGCGGCGCCAAAGTGGAGAGCCAAATATCCAATTTCGTTTTCATGAATGTCGATGCCTGTTTGTTCCTTTATCACCAACCCCGCAATGATCCCAGCTTCAAAAGCGAGCGGGTAATGTTCCTTGATCGCTGCCAGCATCGGATTTCGAAGATTCATGCCATATCTGTTGCGGCTGATCGCAGGCTTCACATGCAGGGCCAATCCGATTTTCAGCTCTTTGTCATGCAGAATGCCGAGCTTCAGTTCACGATCAACGGCTTTGATCATGGCAAATGTCAGCTGATCGGTTTCTTCTTCTATTGAAAATGTGTCCTCTCCGCATTGTGATTGTGTCATTCGTTTTGTGCCAAGGAGATGCATGGTGATGTACGCTGTCTCGTCTTTCGGAAACGTAACGGCAAGCGCTGATTCCAGTTCTTTTACGATGGCTTCTGCAGCCTGGTATTCTTTTTGATGCAGGATATGATCCATATCTTCAGGGAAAAGAGATACATAGTTTTCCGTTCTGATCCGTTTACAGGCGATAGCGATATGGATAATGAGGTTATTCAGTCCCAAGTTGGACAGAGGAATGCGGTCGTTTCTCATTTTTTTCAGGATGGCGGAACGGATGATCTCAATTTCTTCTTTTGGCAAAATATCAGTCTTTTCATTCAAAACATCCATCTCCGTTTCTCTTTCATCGACGATGTACTCCGCCATACAGTACCTCATCTGCACCTCGTCCCCGCGCAGCTTGAAGCCATAATTCGGACGTGTTTCCATGACGATGCGGTAAGGCAGCAGACGTTTCTTTACTTCCTTTATATCCGATTGGAGTGTAGATTTTGAGATGAATAGTTCTTCAGCCAGTTCATCGAGCTTAAGGTAATGATCCGCCAGCAGCAAACGTTTCATCAGATAGGCCATTCTCTCCTCCGGCAATACCGGCAGGCCCTTTTTTTGCTGAAACACATTTTGCAGCAGCACCCTAAAAGTCTGCTCATCATTAATGCTGAGCTTGTAGCCGGAGCCTCTTACCGATTGTACAAAGGCACCGTGGCCGCTTAGTACACCTTGCAGTTCCTTTATATCATTGCGGACCGTCCGCGTCGTTACATTTAATTGTGCGGCAAAAAACGAGCTTGTCAACGGGGCTTCAGCCGCCATCAGCAAGCGCAGAATATCACGAAGTCGCCCATGAAGCATGAGAAAAACCTCCTATCTAGTAGATGCAGGGATTCAGTGAATAGGCAGAAAGGATGATGAAGGGATGCGAAATGTATATAAATTCTATAATGGAGAGAATGGCAAGTCAATGAACATCCGGAGGACGAGAGGAAAACTGACCCATAAAAAAACAGCCGGGGTCAGCCGGCTGTTCTGGATGTTGACATATTCTTTTGTTTAGATGCCTTTCGATCCTTCATGATTTTTCGAACAATCGGGTAAATGAGCGGCGCCCATTTGATAACGGTTTTGATCATCTTTTTCAAAGCTCCGATTCTCCCTTCTTTTTTCTCAACCATTCCCCTGATTGCCTCTTCCTTAAACATGCTAACGCGACACGTACCTGTTTCCCGTCACCCAGAAACGCCATGGATAATCGCGGGCCTCCCCGCTGTTGTCGATGCCGATGCGCGGACCGGTTGAAATCTGCTCCGGTGTGTACCCTTTTTCAATGTAAAGCGGCTCTTCCGTGATCCAGCGCCCATAGTCATTCATCGTGACGCCAAGCGCTTTTGTGAGCTTTCCGGGACCGTTTGTCCATTCCCTAGGACTCCTGCCCGGTCTTCTCTCCTCCATTAACAGCTGGCCTTCATGCGGCTCAATCGCCCTGATTAATACCGCTTGCGGGACATCCTCTTCCGCGGCAACGACATTCAGCAATGTATGAGTGTGCATCACATATGTATACACCCGCCCAGCTTCTGCAAACATGATTTCAGTCCGCTTCGTCCGGCGGTTGTTAAAGCTGTGTGCCGCTCTGTCCCCAGCCCCCATATAGGCCTCTGTTTCCACAATATAGCCTGACGCTATGCCTTCGTCTGTTTCTTTTACAAGAAGGCAGCCGAGAAGCGATGGGGCAAGCTCAAGAGCTGTTTTTTGATAAAACGTGATGGGCAGCGGATTTTTTTCTCTTATCACGAATCGACCTCTCCTTTTACCGATTTTTGTACATTGTACCATTCCCGAAGCAGATGAAAAAAAACGGCTGTTTTAAAATCTTTCCATTCAGGGAATATTGTTACCGTTCAAAAAAGGAGGGTCAACCCATTGAAAGATGATCATCATAACAAGCAGCACGGATCAAATGCCCGGGGCAGCGAGGATGCGCTTTCTCATAAGACGTCCGGGAAAAATGAGTCAGAGGATACCTTAACGAACAGGCAGGGGCATCCTGTTACTGACAACCAAAATGTGAGAACCGTCGGGAACAGAGGGCCTACAACGCTTGAGAACTATGATTTTCTCGAAAAAATCAGCCACTTCGACCGGGAACGTATCCCAGAGCGCGTTGTTCATGCCAGGGGAGCAGGTGCACACGGGTATTTTGAAGCGTACGGAAGCTTCGGAGACGAACCGATTTCAACATACACCCGGGCCAAGCTCTTTCAGGAAAAAGGCAAGAAAACGCCGGCATTTGTCCGTTTTTCAACTGTGAATCATGGAAAACACTCACCTGAAACATTGAGAGATCCGCGCGGTTTTGCCGTAAAGCTATATACAGAAGACGGAAACTGGGATTTGGTCGGGAACAACCTGAAAATCTTTTTTATCCGCGACCCGCTGAAATTTCCGGATCTTGTACACGCATTTCAGCCTGATCCAGTGACCAACATCCAGGATGGTGAACGTATTTTTGATTTCATTTCTCAGTCTCCTGAAGCGACGCATATGATCACTTTCTTGTTTTCGCCTTGGGGCATTCCGGCCAACTACCGGCAAATGCAGGGTTCAGGGGTACATGCCTATAAATGGGTAAATGAGGAGGGCAAGGCCGTTCTCGTGAAATACCATTTCGAACCGAAGCAGGGTATCCGCAACCTGACACAGAAGGAAGCAGAAGAGATCCAAGGGAAAAACTTTAACCATGCCACACAGGATTTATATGACGCGATCGAAAATGGCGATTATCCGGAGTGGGAAGTGTATGCCCAAATCATGAGTAATGATGAACATCCTGAACTGGACTTTGATCCTCTTGATCCGACAAAACTGTGGTATAAAGACGATTTCCCATGGAAACCGATCGGCAAATTGGTGCTTAACAAAAATCCGGAAAACTACCATGCGGAAGTGGAGCAAGCTTCATTTGGAACGGGAGTGCTTGTCGACGGTCTTGATTTTTCCGATGACAAATTGCTTCAGGGACGGACGTTTGCCTACTCTGATACGCAGCGCTACCGTGTAGGCGCAAATTACCTGCAGCTCCCGATCAACTCGCCGAAAAAGCATGTCGCCACCAACCAGGAAGGCGGGCAAATGCAATATCGGGTTGATAGAGCAGAAGGACAAAACCCGCACGTCAACTATGAGCCATCCATTATGGGCGGGCTGAATGAAGCGAAGCAGGATGGAAAAGACCATACCCCTCATGTTGAAGGTGATGTAAAGCGTGAAGCGATTGACAGAACAAACAACTTCGGACAGGCTGGAGAAACGTACCGGAGATTTACTGAATTTGAACGGAACGAATTGATTACGAATTTGGTGAATACGCTTTCTACGTGCCGAAAAGAAATTCAGGATCAGATGATTGAGAATTTCACAAAAGCTGATCCTGACTATGGAAAACGCGTCGCGGAAGGGCTGAAAAAAGCTTCCGAAAACAACAGCAACGGGCCGATCGGCACAACTGAAACGGAACAAGCTGCAAAGCAGGCTGAACAGGAGAGCCATCCATCTGATCCGTATTAAAAACAGCGAACAGGGCTTTTTTAGAAGTCCTGTTTTTTATTTTTCTATTGAAACGCTTTCAATAATTGTGTTGTACTGGAAGGAAAGGGGTGGAGAGAACAATGGAATTACAGCAGGACTTGATTCCTCAGAAAAGAACAATCGGCGCTTTAGATCACGCCGTTTTTTTATGCATGGTATTTTGTTTCTGGTTTTCAGGCTATATTTACGTTCCTGTTTTCAGCCTGTATTTGGAGGATCTGCACTTTTCATACGGCGCAATCGGCATCATTCTCGGCAGCTACGGGGTCACGCAAATTCTTCTGCGCTTCCCGCTCGGCCTTCTGTCAGATATCCTGTTTTCTTTGCGCAAGCAATTGTTAATTGCCGGGTTCGGCTTTTCCGTCCTAAGCAGCCTGCTATTTCTGGTGTTTGATTCATTCTTCTTCGTGCTGGCCGCCCGGCTGTTTGCGGGAATTACTGCTTCTATGTGGGTGATGGCGACCATTTTATACGCACATTATTTCAATAATGGCAATGCATCAAAAGCAATGGGCATCATGCAATTTTTTACCGTCATGCCTCAGTTTGTCAGCATTGTGTTCTGCGGACTCGCCGCAGCCCATTTAGGGAGGCAGGTTCCTTTTTGGATGGCGCTGGCAGCCTCTGCCGCAGGTCTGGTGATCTGCTGCTTTATTAAAGATCCGTCTGCTCCTCCGGCGAACCGCGACACCATCCATGTCAATCAATACATCAAAGACACATTGCGGCTGCCAAAGCTGAAGCTTTTCACCATCTTGTCTATGACGGCTCATGCCGTATTATTTATGACAGTGTTTGGTTTTACGCCGCTTTACATCAATCAGCTCGGAATGGGCGACACAGAGCTGCTTTGGGTGATGAGCGCCTTTTTCCTCCCCCACGCAGCCGCCACATTAAGCTTTGTGTTTCTGCGCTTTACTAGCCCTATCGCCTACTCCGTGATGCTCATTAGCTTTGCTGTCACCGGGGTCTGCTTGCTATATGTTCCTTATTCAGCCACATTGTTCACGGTTTGCATCACACACGCCTGTATCGGGCTGGCGCTCGGCTTCGTTTTTCCTCTGCTGCTAAGCCATGTCGTCGAAATCAGTTCTGTCCGTTTAAAAATGTCAGTGATGGGGTTTTATCAATCATTTTATGCGCTAGGCATCTTCCTCGGACCCCTTTTTGCCGGGAAAATTGCACAGCTTTTCGGGCTTGCGGGAGTTTTTTATGGAGCCGGGTCGCTGGCATTTGCCGCCTTTTTTGTGATGCTCGCGCAAAAACGTAACATGATTAGTTAATAGCTTTCATACCGCTGGAAGCGCCACACAGAAAACATGGCAAGAAGCATGATGCACAGTATGGAGAAAGTGAGTGACCATCCGAAAAAATCTGCACGCTCTCCATGAAGAAGGATATGCTCCGCCTGCTTGCAAAGCTCGGCCGGAAGCCACTTCGCATAATCTGGGAATAGTGAGACAGCAAAGGAAACAGCTGCTGTGAAGCCGATCCCGCAAGCCGCAGCTGCTCCGAGAGACCGGAATATCGTGCTTCCGGCAAGGCCGGCAGTCACAATAAATATCACCCAAAGCGCGTAAAGGCCAAGACTTGCGGCAAAGCGGCTGAATGATGCGTCCTCAAACAGCAGCCGGACGTAATAATAAGCAAGCCCGTATCCAGCTGCGAACGACAGAATGCCGATCACACTTTGAGTGAGCCATTTACTCACGATATAATGGGCTGCCGTCACAGGCCGTGACATGATCAGCGCCGTTACCCCTTGATTCCTTTCATTGGCTACACAGCCCATCACGCTAAAGATGATCAGAGCCATGCCAAGCGTGTTGAATTGAGAAAGCGTGCTGACCATCACTTCAGACCCGGAGGGCACCGTAAAACTGATTTTCATGCCATCAGGAAGGTTTCCTCCATGTGCGATGATGTCCGGCATATAATAAATGGTCAGCGGCTGTGTCAGCCCGACGATCATCATCGCAATCGGCAGCCAAACCAGCTTGCCGCTTTTCCATCCTTCCAGCCATTCCTTCTGCAATAGCGCTATCATTACCTTCATGCGTGCACCACCTTGAGGTAGACGTCTTCGAGAGACTCGGTTTTCTGTTCAAAACGGGTGACGGTCAATCCCTTCCGGATACAATCACTTAATAAGGACCGGCCAGCGTGTATATCAGGCAGCTCGAAAACAGCTTGGGATTGATTCTTATAGACAATAGCTGAGATGTAAGGCTTCTCTTCAAGCCAGCCCTTCAGCTTCTCTTTCACTGTAAGGGTAAAAACGTTCGTTTGATGCTGTTTTTTCAGCTCCTGCAGCTCACCTTTCCATGAAACCTCACCGTTTTTCATAATCACCACTCGATCACACACCTGCTCTGCATCGTGCAAAACGTGTGTTGAAAACAGAACGGCCATATGCTTCTTCAGCTCCCGCATCATGTCCAGCACCTCGAACCGTCCTGTCGGATCAAGTGCAGACACCGGTTCATCCAATATCAAAAGCTTCGGTTTATGGAGCAGTGCCTGTGCCAGACCGAGTCTTTGTTTCATGCCTCCTGAATAGCCCCCGATCCTTTTGTGTGCCGCTTCGTGCAAACCGACAAATTCCAGCATCTCACCGATCTCCTCTTGGCACTTTTTCTTTGGAAGACCGGATAGTCGCCCGGCAAATATTAAAAATTCATTTGCGGTCATCCACGAATAAAAAGCAGGATACTGCGGGAGGTACCCAATCAAACACCGGTCCAGCTTTTTCTCCCCTAACAGCTTAATGTTTCCGGAGGTTGGCCAAAGCAGTCCGGCCAGCATTTGCAGAGTCGTGGTTTTGCCGGCTCCATTAGGTCCTAATAGTGCGACACACTCATTTTCATTTACGTGAAAACTGACATTCTTTACAGCTTCATGATGCCGATATGTTTTGCATAATGACTCAATAGACAGCATGCCATTCACCTTTGCTTTCTGCCGACGGTGAAAAATAAAATCGGCCCGATAATATTGATACATACGATGATTGCAGCCCACATCCACTTTGGCCCGTTTGTCCGCTCTTCTTTTATGCAGCTGATGAGAGCAAACACCGCCAAAGCCAACTGTAATACAATCAGCGGCAAAATCATTTCCCAAGAAATATTCATTGCTTGATCCCCCTTTTCTTCCGATCCGGCCTAATGACAAATAAGTAATAACAAATCAGCGGCATCGGTACTTGAATCAATCCGACAATCCCCCAAACCCATGCCATGCGATTTCGTTTTTTCGCATCAATAAATAAAAAGATTCCCTGCGCCACTACGAGGAGACAAGCCGCAACCGTGATGACAATTTCTGTTTGTGTCATCGGCGCTCCACCTCGCATTCCCCGAGCTGTCTTTTTTTCTCGGTCACAATCAAAATCGGCAGGATAGCAAGCACACAAACCTGAAGTACAATAAACACAGCAGGAGCTTGAGTGAATGCCAGGATCGCCGCACTCACAACCATCAGCGCGCAGAATACAAATAAAATGATCTCTTTTAGCAGTTTTCTTCTGCGTTCAGCTTTCATTTGTGACAGCTGGTAAAGCAGTTCTTTTTGATTCGGTATAGAGGGATTGGCTGTTTCATCAATTTTCTGCAATTCTGATTTTAAATGAAGAGATACCTTTTCTTTATTCATCGTCCCACTCCTTTCTGATTTGCTGGAGCCCTTTATGCACTCTGGACTTCACCGTGCCTTCCTTGATCTGCAGCATCAGCCCGATTTCGGCGTAGGTATAGCCGTAGTAATGCCTTAATAAAACCGGCGTGCGCAGTTTAGGGTCCAGCTTTGAAAACAGATCGAGCGTTTCGCTCCATTCTGCTCCTTTCACTGACACGTCCCACTTGATCTTGCGGATTGCTTCCTCCGTAACCGCCTGATTCCGTTTCCATTCTCTCTTTCTCTTTTTTTGGTGATCGAGGTAGAGCCTGGATGCAATAGAAATCAGCCACGTGGAGAATTTGGAACGGCCCTGGAAGCTTCTTAAATGAATGTACCCTTTCAAAAAGGTTTCCTGAACGAGCTCCTCACTGAGGTCAGGATGAAGAGAAAGTTTTAGCAAATATTTATATAAAAAAGAATAATGATAGTGGAAAAGAGCTGTAAACGCTTCGTCGTCTCCCTCTTTCGCCTGTTGTATCAGCTGCTGTTCTTCGTGTGTATCCAATGGCCGCGATCCCCCCTTTTTTTGTTTTTCTGCCTTATGTGACGACACCGGATTTAAAAGCGTTCATCTTTTTTTTACAATTCTTTTCAGCCATTGACAGATCAGGCTTCCCAGACGTTTGGCTGCATATCCTTATTTGTAAACCCCCTCATAGTCTGTTAAGCTATGACTTTATGTCGATTTCAAAAAAACATCCAATATGGAGGACGATGCATTGAAAGTAGAAAGGCGAACGATTGAATATATTCCGAATGAAGAAAGACATGGTAAAGCGAAAGATTTATTTCCCGTATGGTTCGGGGCTAATATGCATATCACCACGTTAGTGACCGGCACGATTCCCGTTGCAATGGGACTTAATTTGTTTTGGAGTGTTGCCGCTATTATTTGCGGAACCTTAATCGGTGCCATATTTATGGCGTCTCATTCCGCGCAAGGCCCTCAGCTTGGCATCCCGCAAATGATTCAAAGCCGTGCCCAATTCGGCGTAATTGGAGCGATTCTTCCCCTCTTCTTAGTCATGTTTATCTACCTTGGTTTCTTCGCAAGCAGCACGATTTTGGCGGCCGGAACCTTAAGCAGCTTTGTTCCCATCCCGGGATCATGGAGCATTATAGGCTTAAGCGCCGTATGTTTTTTACTCACCATTTTCGGCCATGATTTGATTCACAAAATGCAAAAAATCCTTTCTTGGACCTCTTTTGCTGTGTTTTTCGCTGCAACGATTCTTATTTTTCAATTGCCTATTCCGGCAGGCAGCTGGATTCCTGGAGCAGTTGATCTGCCCATTTTCTTGGTGGCAGTCAGCGCAGTTGCGACGTGGCAGCTTGCCTACGCGCCGTATGTTGCCGATTATTCAAGATATTTGCCAGTACAAACACCGGCTTCAAAAACATTTTGGTACAGCTATGCAGGTACATCTGTCAGCTCCATCTGGATGATGCTGCTCGGCGCTTTGCTGACAACTGCACTTCCTGACTTTACGGCAAACTCAGGAAGCCAGATTGTCCAATTGTTCGGCCCCTTCTCATTTATTATGCTGATCATTGTGTTATTTGGACAAATGGCAATCAATGTTTTTAACCTGTATGGAGCTTTCATGTCCACGACAACAACGCTGGAGCCGTTTCTGAAATTAAAAGTCACGCCCAAAGTCAGAATCACCATGATCCTGGGTGTCACGCTTGTCGGCACAGTCTTAAGCCTGCTGGGGCAAAGCAATTTTATGGAGCTGTTTTTGAGTTTCATCTTTTTCATCAGTTATTTCTTAATTCCATGGACGGCCATCAATTTAGTCGATTACTACTTTGTCCGCCACGGAAAGTATCAAGTCAAAGCCATGTTCGATGTAAACGGGCCTTATGGAAAGGTCAATTGGATCACCACGATTGCGTTCGTTCTGTCCATCTTGTTGGAAATTCCGTTTATCAATACAACCTTTTACATCGGACCGCTAGCCAAAATGTTTGGCGGCGGAGACATCGCATGGATTGTCGGCCTGGCCGTGCCTTCTGTGCTTTACTATGTATTAATGAAACCGCGTCTGAAAAAACGGGCGGGGTATCAAGAAAAGCTGTCTTCTCTATGAAGACAGCTTTTTTATCATTCAAATCGCTTCCACACGCGGGGCAGCATGTCAGAAAGCTCGTGAGCAAGCAGCGTATGAGCGGAATGCTCGTCCGTCCAGAGCTCGGCGCACGCGCCGTGCAGATAGACTGCGTTTAATATGGCGTGCTTTGAGTCCTCATGGCAGCAGAGCATCCCCAATATCATGCCCGTCAGCGTGTCACCGGTTCCGCCTTTGGCGAGCGCCCCGTTTCCGGTTGGGTTGAGCCAGCAGTCGCCATCAGGAAACGCGATGACGGTTTGATTTCCTTTTAATACAATGACAGTCTGCAGCCGAGCCGCCCACTCCTTTGCATGCTCCGCTCTTTTGTTTTGCAGCTCGTTCACTGGCACTCCTGTCATGCGGGAAAATTCGCCCGGGTGCGGCGTAAGGATGACGGGCGCCTCCCGTTTCGGATACGTGCGCTTTGCCAGCGCTCCGGCATCCAAAACAACAGGGCAATCCGCCGCAAGTGCATGATCGACTGCCTGCTGTACGCTTTCCGTTTGCGGAAGACCTGATCCGATGGCAATTGCCCGGTACTTCTCTTCAAGCTGAGCCTCCGCCGCTTTTTTCCAGCCGTTACGCCAATAGGTCGCCTCAGGAAGAACAGGAACAATCAGCGGGATCACACTTTCAGACGTACCGATGACAAGCTTGCCGAGACCGCTCCGCATGGCCCCGAGCCCCGCCAGAAGCGCCGCGCCCGGCATGTCGTCGCTTCCCGCCAGCAGCAAGGCCGTACCGTACGTGCCTTTATGGCTCTCGGCATCTCTTTCAGGGAGCGAGGCCCTCACATGCTCCTCCGTCCAAAATGGAACATTCATCTCTATCCCTCCTCTGCTTTCTCTTCCTATTTTTCCTGCACCTTTTCTTTTTCAAACAAAAAAGACAGCCTTTTAGGGCTGTCTTCTATTTTACAGGAACATCAAGGTGATACAGGCGGCGATATCGTTCGTTTGCCGCCAACAGCTCCTCATGGGTTCCTTCCATTTCCGTTTTGCCGTTTTCGAGAAATACGATTTTATCGGCTGCTTCCACTCCCGCGAGATGGTGTGTAATCCATAAAATCGTTTTTCCTTTCAGCACCTCAAACACCGTTTCCATCAATTCACGCTCAGTGATGGGGTCGAGACCAACCGTTGGCTCATCAAGGATGATGATCGGCGTATCCTGCAGCAAGATCCGCGCAAGTGCGATCCGCTGGCGCTCTCCACCGGAAAAACGGATGCCCGTTTCCTGTACAGAGGTATGATATCCGTCAGGAAGCGACTCAATGTAGTCATGCAGCTTGACCTGCTTTGCGGCACGGCGCACATCCTCGTCGCTTGCTTCTCCGTTTCCGAGCCTGATGTTGTTCAAAATACTTGTATCAAACAGGTGCGGTTTTTGATTTAACACAGCCACCGCATCAGCAATCTGATCCTTTAACAGCGCTGTCTCCACTCCGTTTAACGTCACAGAACCGGAGTCCGGTTTTAAGGCGCCTTCGATTAATGCAAGCGACGTAGATTTCCCAGAGCCGCTTCGGCCAAGCAGCGCCATTTTTTCTCCTTGGCGCAGCGTAAAGGAAAAGTTGTCAAGCACTTGGCCGCTGTTGTCATAAGAAAACGTCACATCACGAAAGGACAGGGTAACATCTTGGAGATCAAGCGTTTGTGCCCCTGATTCTGTGTGTGATGCCTCCGGCTGAGGAGCCACCCTGTTCATGCGTTTGATAGAATCCTGATAGCCCGGCACTTCGCCTAAGGCATCCGAAAGCGGCAAAAAGGCTTCCGTCAGCGGGAACACCACAAGCACAAAAGCGGCAATCATCGTTTTAGCGAGCTCGCCGTCCGCTTGCTGTCCCGCCGTCCAAAAGAGCATCAGCAAAATAAGACCGGCGACAAGGCATTGCGCAGCAAAGTCCCGCCATCTTGTAAAGCGTTGTTTTTTCCGTTCAAGCTCAAACCAATCATGTTCCTCTTTTTCATACGCATCAATAAAAGCATGCCGGCGTCCGCTGAACATCCAATCGCTGACACCCATCACGGCATCTGTCAAACGGCTGTACAGTACATTCCGTCCGCTTTTCAGCTTCGCATTCCTCGCTCTCGTCACGAGCAAAGACACAACAGGAAACAATACAACAAGAACAAACAAATACAGCGCAATCAAGATGGCAAACGGCCAAGAGAAGAAGCCGAGCGCTATCACTGACACAGCATACAGGAGCAAGGCTGAGATCGCAGGAAAAATCGTTTTTAAGAAAGCATCCTGCAAATGTTCAATATCCTCAGACAAAATGCCGAGCATATCCCCTGTGCGAAAACGGGAACGCAGCATCAAAGCACCCGGCTCAAGCATATTGTAAAGGCGGACGCGCATGTCAGATACGATTTTCAAAATGATGTGATGGCCGACGAGCCGTTCCACATATCGCGACACAGACCGTGCAATCCCAAAGGTGCGGACAGCGACAATCGGCACATAAATGAGCAGGATGTTTTCCGGCCTTGTCGCCGCTTTAGAAATCAAGAATCCTGAGGTGAACATGAGGAAAGCAGCAGAAAAAATCGTCACCGCGCCCAAAAAGATAACCAGAACGAACAGGCGGGCATTTTGCTTAATATACGGCAGAATCCATTCTTCTTTCTTCATGCTCTTTCCCCCAGTTGTGCCTTCACGAGTTTGGTGTACACACCGTTTTTCTTCAGCAGTTCATCATGAGTCCCGATTTCCGCAACCCTGCCCCCGTCAAGCACGATAATTTCATCCATATCAAGCATCCAGTGAAGACGGTGAGTCGCGAGAAAGACGAGCTTATCCTCGAATAAATCCAGCATCGTTTCTTTTATTTCATATTCTGTTTCGATATCAAGATGGGCGGTCGGCTCATCCAGCAGCAGAATCGGGCGGTTTCCCAAAAAGGCGCGGGCCAGCGCGACACGCTGTGCTTGTCCGCCGCTGAGCGCCCGGCCGCCTTCCCCGATCCGCCCCTCTAATCCGTCAGGAAGCTTATCCACCAGCTCCGTCAGACCCGCCGCAGCAGCGGCACGGACTGTATCCTCTGCCGAAGCGCTTGGGTGGTAGAAGCGAATGTTATTGCTAAGCGTATCATCAAAAATGTACGGATGCTGAGGGATGTACAGAAGATTTTTCTGCCAGCTGCCGTCCTGCAAATGGGACCGGCTTGTGCCATTCACCTCAATCATCCCGCCATCCGGCTCTAAAAATCCGCCGAGGATATCAATTAATGTTGATTTTCCGGCACCACTTGCACCGATAATGCCGATTTTTTTCTTACCTTTGAAAGACAGATCAATATCAGACACCGAACGGCCGACTGACACGCCTGACAGCTTCAGCTCATCCTGATCACCCCAAGTCTCGAGCTGAAGCGGCGTCTCTTCTTTAAAACCAGGCTGTGACAAAATCTCTTGAATGGTTTTTCCTGCTTCCTGGCCGTTCAGCGTTGCATGATAATCATTCCCCACTTCCCGCACCGGCAGAAAATACTCAGGCGCCAGAATAAGCGCCGTTAAAGCGGGACCAAGCAAAATATCGCCGTCAATCAGGCGCAGGCCCAGAAACACCGCGACTGTCGCCACCGACAGCATCGTGAAGAAATCGAGGGCGAATGATGATAAAAACGCCACCCGGAGTGTGCTCATTGTTGCTTTGCGATAACGCTCACTCACGTAGAAAATATTTTTGCTGTGTGACTTGCTCAAACCTAGGAAACGCAATGTCTCCAGCCCGCGAAGAGAATCAACAAAATGATTGGAAAGTCTCTGATAGGATTTCCACTGGCGATCCGCTTTTCTCTGCGCGACAAGGCCAAGGAGAATCATAAAAATGATTAGAATCGGCATCGCTGCGACTAAAATGACGGCCGACGTACGATCCTGGAAAAACACATAAATGACAACCGCCGCAGGCACAATCGCCATACTGACCATTTTCGGCAGAAACAGCTCCAGGTAACGGCGGAACTGGCTGATGCCTTCCATCGCCAGCGTCACCATTTGCCCCGTCCCCTCTTTCTTTGCAAAGCGGGGGCCTAAACGGAACAGCTGATCAAGAAAACTTTTTCTCAAATCTGCTCCTGTCCGGGCGGCATATTGATAGACGATTTTCTGGCGCGCCACCGTCACCCCGTGCCGGGCGATAAAAGCGATGAGGAAAAAGCCGATCACCGGAAACAGGGAGGCAATGCCCTCCCCATTGAACAGTCCGGTTACGGCCTCACTCAGCCACTCTGCCTGCATAATAATAGCGGCTGTCTGAATCAGCGTTAAACAAGTAATCACGGTGAGAATCCGCTTCATTCCTTTATATCGAAACAGGTCTTTTCCCATTAATAAGTCATAGGCTCCTTATGGCTGACGCGCTTCCGGAAGACATAATAGCTCCAGATCTGGCTGCCGATGACGAACGGCAATAGCGTTAATGCTGCAATTGACATGACTTTAAGCGAATAATCACCGGAAGAAGCGTTAGCTACTGTTAAATCGTATGCGCTTTTAAGCGAGCTGACCATTACGCGAGGGAATAGGGAAATAAAGATCATTCCCACGGTCAGCGCAAGACCAGCGCCTGTCATCCCAAATGTCCAGCCGTCTTTTTTCTTACGGATAAATACAGCCGCGAGCATAAAGCAGATGACAATCAAAACAACGAGCGGAATGGTAATTTCTCCGCGGCGTGTAAACATGTCTGTCTGATACGCAGAAAGAGCCGCGAAGGCAAGAACCGCTACAAAAACAACACCCATTATCTTTTGTGCCATTTTCCGGGCGCGGTTTTGCAAATCACCAATCGTACGCAGCGTAATAAACATTAATCCGTGCTGGAAGCAAAGAAGTGTTACCGTCACACCGCCAAGTATAGAATATACATTGATATAATCAGATACATGTGCGTGAATGTTCATGTCGGCATCAATCGGCATTCCGCGGAATAATGTCGTGAACAGAACACCAAGCACAAACGGAGGAATCAGACTGCCGAAGAAAACGACCCAGTCCCAAACCTTTACCCATTTCAAATGATCCACCTTGCCGCGGAACTCAAACGCGACCCCGCGGCCCATTAACGCAAGCAGCACAATGACAAACGGAATGTAATAACCGCTCAGCATCGTTGCATACCAGTTTGGGAATGCCGCGAAAATGGCGCCCGCGCCAGTCAAAAGCCACACTTCATTCGCGTCCCAGAACGGCCCGATCGTGTTGATCAGCACTCTGCGTTCTAATTCATTATGGCCAAGAAAACGGGTCGCCATGCCGACCCCGAAATCAAAGCCTTCCAAAAAGAAGAATCCTACAAACAATACAGCAACGAGTATAAACCAAAGATCATGAAGAGATGCCATGGTATACCTCCTGACTAAATGGATCTGTTGATACAGGCACTTCATGATGATCATCATGCTCGGCACCTTTTTTAATCTCACGGATAAACAAGAAGACAAGCAGCGCGCCCAGAATCATGTACATCACACCGAATGCGATGATTGAGAATAACAAGGAGCCCGCTGTTACGTTAGGCGACACGGATTGAGCCGTTGTCATCAAGCCCATAACCGTCCAAGGCTGACGCCCGATTTCTGTCATAATCCAGCCCGCGGAGTTCGCAAGAAACGGGAAGGATATCAAAGCGATCATGATGCGCAAATACCATTTGCTGTTTTCAAGCTTTTTGCGGCGGTTCAGCCAAAGGCCGCCTAACGCTGCAAGAATCATGACAACGCCTGCGCCAACCATGATGCGGAAGCTCCAGAATGTCGTTTTGACCGGCGGAATATAGTCGCCTTTTCCGTATATTTTTTCGTACTCAGCCTGAAGTGTCTTCATCCCTTTGACACTTCCGCTGAATTTCTGATAAGCCAAGTAGCTCAAAGCATAAGGAACTTTGATCTCATTTGAGCTTTTTTCATTTTTTGTATCGATCGTCGCAAAAGCGGTCCAAGCAGCAGGATCACCGCTATCTTCCCACAGGCCTTCACTGGCAGCCATTTTCATCGGCTGTGATTCCATTAAGTGCTCAGCCTGCATGTGTCCGCTAAGACCGACGCCAAGACCTGCACAAAGGCCAACGATCATTGCGAGTTTAAAAGATTGCTTAAAGAACGGCACTTCTTTTTTCTTCAATAGTTTAAAAGCACTCACTCCGGCAATAAAGAAAGCCCCGGTGGCAAGCGCACCGAAAATAACGTGCGGGAATTCAACCCAAAGCTGAGGGTTTGTGATCAGCGCGCCAAAGTCATTCATTTCCGCGCGGCCGTTTTTGATCGTAAAGCCGACTGGCTCCTGCATAAAGGAGTTTGCTGTTAAAATCCAGAAAGATGACATGATCGTTCCGAATGATACGAGCCATATGCAGAGAGCGTGAATTTTCTTCGGCAGGCGGTCCCAGCCAAATATCCATAATCCGATAAAAATAGATTCCATAAAAAACGCCAATAGGGCTTCAATCGCAAGTGGAGCGCCAAATACATCTCCGACAAAACGGGAATAATCAGACCAGTTCAGTCCAAACTGGAATTCTTGCAAAATCCCCGTTACAACACCGACTGCGAAATTTATTAAGAATAAGTGTCCCCAAAACTTTGCCATTTTGAGATACAGCTCATTTTTCTTCACAAGATAAAGAGTCTCCATCAACGCAACCATAAACACAAGCCCGATAGACATCGGCACAAACAAGAAATGAAACAACGTTGTAGATGCAAATTGTATGCGGGCTAATACCAATTCACTCATGCTTTCTCCTCCATTTCCGGTTGAAACTAGTAATTTGCTCACCACTTCACAAATAGAACCAAAACTTTGATCAGTAATTCACAAAATAGACGAAAAAATATTGTTCAATATTTCACAAATGTGTCAAAAAGTCGTCCAATATGATGCAAGATTGCTAGACTGACAAAATGACACAATCTCTGACTGGTTCATATTAAGTACTTTACAACGATTCATATCAAAAATAAAGTCTAAAACACCTAAAAAGTCCCATACTATGTGACGGTTTTTTGTCTATTTTGTTGCTTATTTATGTCGGCTGCTAGGATAAATGACCCTTTATCATCGTACATCAACACATCGTTCCTTGCGAACAAAATGCTCACACCCGCTTCAGCACTCGAGTCTCAGCATTCCGTCATAAACCGATTTTAGTCAGAATGCCTCTTTCCATTTAAGCCGGCAAGAGGAGAAAAGCTGAATAGTAAATTTTTAATATATTAATAATTTCAATTTTTTAGTATACTTAACATAGTGAACAATTTCACTGCATCAAGAATAGGGGAGGTTTTTCAATGGGAGAGCTTCAAACACACATGCAATTGCAAACGGATACAATTCACGAAGGGGTTCGAAAAGAGAATTGGTTTGCGAAAGCCATGAATATAAAAGTAGGCATCATACCGCTTCCTGTGTATGCCTTGCTGTTTATATTAATCACTGTTTTTGTTATGCATCACGATGTAAAAAGTGACATTCTGACATCCATTGCCGTCATGGCGTTTTTCGGGTTTACCTTTGCCCAAATCGGCAAATCGATACCGATTGTTCGTTCTATCGGCGGCCCGGCCATCCTAGCTACTTTTATTCCATCCGCTGTCGTGTACTATCACCTGCTGCCTAATGATATCGTCAAATCCACAACAGAATTTACAGAAAACTCAAACTTTCTATATTTGTTTATCGCCGGTATTGTCGTCGGAAGCATCCTCGGCATGAAAAGAGAAACACTCGTAAAAGCATTTATGAAAATCTTTATTCCGCTTATTGTCGGTTCTGTCACAGCCGCTATTGTCGGACTGGCTGTCGGGACTTTGCTCGGACTCGGATTTCAGCATACACTGCTGTATATCGTTATTCCTATCATGGCCGGAGGAGTCGGAGAAGGTGCTATTCCGCTGTCCATTGGCTATTCTGACATCATGCCCATTTCTCAAGGGGAAGCGTTTGCACTTGTTCTCCCATCGATTATGCTGGGCAGCCTGTGCGCGATTATTCTAGCGGGCTTATTAAACAGAATTGGAAAGAAAAAACCGGAATGGACTGGAAACGGCAAAGTGGACCGCTCCGAAGAAGAGTCCCCTGGGCTGGAGGAATCACAGAGCGGTCAGCACATGTTCAACCTTTCTTTATTTGCGTCAGGCGGTATCCTTGCTGTTTCTTTATACTTAGTCGGCATGCTCGCCCATGATTTTTTCGGATTTCCGGCACCCGTTGCCATGCTGTTACTGGCTGTTCTAATCAAGCTGTTCAGATTGGCGCCTGCCTCAATTGAAAATGGCGCGTTTGGAGTATCCCGCTTCTTTTCAACAGCTGTGACCTACCCGCTGCTCTTTGCGATCGGGGTATCCATGACGCCGTGGGACAAGCTTATCGCTGCTTTTAACCTCAGCAATATCATTACAATTCTGTCTGTCGTTGTGACCATGATGGCCGTCGGCTTCTTCACCGGAAAATGGCTGAACATGTATCCGATTGAAACCGCCATTATTAATGCATGCCATTCAGGGCAAGGCGGCACCGGTGACGTCGCTATTTTAAGCGCGGCGGAAAGGCTTGAGCTGATGCCGTTCGCCCAGGTGTCTACCCGCATCGGGGGAGCGATTACAGTATCCTTAACCTTATTGCTGCTGCACCAATTTTATTGATACACCTCGGAGCAAGTTCTTCGGAAAACGAAAGAGCTTGCTTTTTGCATGTCCGTATTTTTGCAAGTTCCCATCCCATGCTATAGTAATAGTTGGAAATACTAGATAGAAAGGAATTTGGCATGCCTATGGGAACTCATCTATTTCTCTTTATGCTTCTCGGCCTGGGATTTTATTTGATATCAGCCCTGGCTGCAAAACTCATTCCGGCCATAGACTTCTGGATTGATATTGTGCTATGGGTTGGCGCTGCAGTTTACATCTTCTCTCATCTCTCATTCATGGACGGCATTGTCTCAATCGCGACAATGTTCTACTGCTATTGGACCGCAATGGATCTCATTGTTTCAGAACGTGCGGAAAAACCTTCGGGAGACTGGCAGGAAATCGAGCTTGCCAGAAACAAAACACGTCTCCTGTCAGACATTACGCTGACCGCCATTGTGTTTGCAGGGGCTGTTATTTTTTTCATCTATGGACCTGACCCAAGCCCTCTCAAATATGTAATCCTTCTCGGCATGATCTCCGGTGGAGGAGCACTGGTGAAGCGAATACTGAATGTTTTCAGTGTAAAGGTTTTCTATTCAGCAGCCTTAGAAAAATTGCATATCAGCTCACACTATGAAACCCGTACATATCCGCTTTCCGATTTGAAGGACATTCAGCTTGAATCTACGGCTGATCTCTTAAAGCTCCATCCGCTTATGACGATGTATTCATCACGTTTAGATTTGACAACAAGCTTTCAGCAAGTCATTAAACTGTCTCTTCCCGGCGAAACACTGTTTCTGACGGTGAAGGAACCGCAAAAATGGAAAACGATTTTCCGAGAATACGCAGATGAAGAAATCAATGTGGACAATGTAATTTCTGTTTTGCCGTTTTATCATAGAAAAAATGTGAAGCGGCTGCTCGGGAAGCTTTATTTTGCCGCCAGCGTAAAAGGGATATCCGCTTACGCCTTATTGGTGCTCGTGTTATACGCATTACACGCCTCTCCATGGATCATGGCTGCAGCGGTTATCCTGTATTGGGTATTCAACATGTATATGTCAGACCGTGTGTTGCGGGCGGCGATGGACGCCAAGCCCTGTCATCATCCGCATGTACAGGCAGCGGCTGACGAGATTTTCCGCAAGGCCGGCATTTCCCATGTCCGCATATACGAAACGGAGAGTGATGATTACAACGGAATGGCTGTAGGCATGAATGTCGGAAGGTCAATGGTCATTCTGACAAGCGCCACACTAACCCTGCCTCTGCGTGTCATTGAAGGCATTCTGGCCCATGAGGCGATTCATATTAAAAAACGTGATGTACTGTCATCACAGATTTTGCGTTTTCTCTATCTTGGAGCTGTCGTTGGGATTATCCTCTTGTTTGAGCAGCATATCATCCACCCCGAGGCCCACAAAATTGCGCTTTGGGCTTTCATTATGGCAATCATTGTCCTGTTTCAGCTCTATCAATCCTTTTGTTCACAATGGATGGAGGTGCGTGCTGACAACCTTGGCGCATCCTTGCTGGAGGGCGGTTACAAACAAATGGCTGAAGCCTTGAGGGTCTTGGCGGTTCGGCAGGATGAGGACATACAGAAACAAAGTGCCTATAGCGCTGAAGCAGATGAAGACGAGCTTCAAATTGACTCTCTCACCCGGGATAAAAGCTGGCTTTTCAGATTGATTGATTTTCAGTTCGCCCCTCATCCTCCTATGTATTGGCGTGTCGGCACTTTATTGTCAAACAAAGGACACGGGGTGCTGAAGCGTTGGCTCAGAGACCGCCTGAAAGAATCGATCACTTTGAAATGAAACCGGTCAGCGTTTCATCCGTATAACAAATATGGTGAAAAAAGGGAGTGGTGAGAAGTGATTGTGATCATCTTATTGTTTATATCTATTATTGTTTTTCTTTCAGTCATTCAGCCGCAGCCATCGGAGCATAAAAGCCGCCAGCAGGCGGACAGCGGGTATTTCGGCTATTCAGACAATGGCTCACACCATGATGGATGCAGCAGTGACGGGGGTTTTAGCGATTCCGGATGTGGTGGCGGAGGCGATTGAGCGCCTCCTTTTTTTATTTCATTGATTCGACGTACGCGCCAAAAGCCGAGCCCGACATGCCTGGGGACACGCGCACGCGATGGAGGGCGTACATTCCCTGGTCTCTCGAAGCCGCGCCCGGTTCTGTCGTCACGCCCATTTGATAGCCCGTTTCTTTGGCGGCCTTCAGCGTCTCTTCATTGTAGCGCCCTACCGGATAGCTGATGATGGTGGTTTTCTGATGAAACATGTGGTCAAACAGTTTTTTCGAATCTGCCATCTCGCTGTGCTGCCGTTGAGGCGTTAACCCATTCAGTTCAAGGTGGTCAATTGTATGGCTTTCAATCGATATGCCGTGCTGTGTCATTTCTTTCATTTGGTCCTCTGTCAGATGGTGCTTATGTCCGATCGATTTGCCGATCATAAAAATCGTCGCCTTCATCCCGTACTTTTTCAGCACCGGATACGCGTCTTGATAGTTGTCGGTGTAGCCGTCATCAAACGTAATCAGCACGCATTTCTCACTCGGCTTTTTATCCTGCGTCAGCATGAGATACGCCTCTTTTGGCGTTAATGTCTGATAGCCGTTATCGTGCAGCCACTTCATATGCGCTTCGAATTCTTTCTTTGGGACACGAAGGCTGTTTCCTGAGGAAATGCTGTGGTACATCAAAATCGGCAGCTTTGCCGGTGTCTCTGTTTTGATCCATCCGGCTGTATCGTCTTCTTTTTTCTGAACTTGTACTGCTTTTTCTTCCGGTTTCTTTTGTTCCGCTTTGGGCATCGTCTGCTCTGCATTCGCCTCTTGATCAGCGCAAGCCGCAAGAGCCAAGCAGCTTCCCAAAAGAAAGATGCTTAAGATAAAACGTTTCATCGGTTCCCTGCTTTCTGTCTATTTCTTCCTCCTTTTTCATCGGTCTGTTTCTGAGATTTTCAATAGCAAAAAACCGGACATGAAATCATGACCGGCTCACATTTAAGAAAACTGATTCAAAACCAGCGAGGTTAACAGGCCGAGTGCGGCGATTAAACCTGTCATCGGACCGCTGTCTTCGTACGCCTCAGGCATCATCGTTGAAGCAATCATCGCAATGATGCCTCCGCCCGCAAATGCTGCAATCGCTGACATGATTTCTTCAGAAGCGCCGTCGAGAAAGAAAAATCCTGACCATGAGGCAAGAATTGAAATCACGAGCACCGCGGCCCAAAGCAGCATAATTTTCGTTTTCGAGTACCCGCTGTTTTTCAGTCCTGCTGTACTGGACAGCCCTTCAGGGATGTTGCTGATAAAAATGGCGATCACCAAAAGAAAGCTGACCGATTGTTCTTCGAGAAGGCTGGCGCCAATCATAATCGATTCTGGGACAGCGTCCATGATTGTGCCGATAAAAATGGCGATTCCGCCGCCGGCAGCTGTTTGTCCCGATCTTTTTCTTTGTGACGCGCCCCGTTTGGAAACCGCGTAGTCAAAAATCGTAAACACAACAGCTCCCGCAATAAATCCCGCGCCTGTCGACACGATTCCGCCCTCTGCTACTGCGTCCCCAAGAAGCTCGTAAGCGGCCGCGCCTATTAATACACCTGTGCCAAAAGCCATAATATAGCCGATGATCTGTTTGCGAATCGGAAGAAACATGGACGCCAGCGCGCCCAGCAGTACAGCAGAGCCCGATATCCCGCCCCACATTGCCGCATTCCACATCTCTATCTCCCCTTTCTTACCAACCACTACCCGCTGCCGTTTTTTCCGTAAACCTCGCAAACAAAGAACAAAAAACCGGACATGTCTCCATGTCCGGTTTTGCTGATCTTATCGAATTCTCACTTCTGTCTCACTGTCAAAGAAATGGCCTTTATTCATATCAAATGCAACCGTCAGCTCATCGCCTGATTGAATATCGAGGCGGGCGTCGATCCGCGCAATAAAGTCTTGGTTGTCGATCTGCGAATAAATCATGATTTCTGAACCGAGCAGCTCTGCGACATTGATTTTTGCTTTAATCGAGGAGTTCTTATACGATTCCACGACAATCAATTCATCATGAATATCCTCAGGACGGATGCCGAAGATAACCTCTTTGCCGATGTAGCCTTTTTCACGCAGCACCTTCATTTTTCCTTCCGGCACGGTTAATGCCGCAGAACCGATTTTGATTAAGCCATCCGTGAGCTTTCCTTTGAAAAAGTTCATCGCCGGTGATCCGATAAACCCGCCGACAAAGACGTTTTCAGGAAACTCGTATACATCCTTCGGCGTCCCGATCTGCTGGATTTTCCCGTCTTTCATGACTACGATCCGTGTCGCCATCGTCAGCGCTTCTGTCTGGTCATGCGTCACATAAATCGTTGTGGTTTGCAGTCTCTGGTGGAGCTTAATGATCTCCGCCCGCATTTGCACCCTCAGCTTCGCGTCCAGGTTTGACAAAGGCTCATCCATCAGGAACACCTTTGCATCCCGCACGATTGCCCGCCCAAGCGCGACCCGCTGTCTCTGTCCTCCTGACAGCGCTTTCGGTTTACGGTGCAAATATTCCTCAAGTCCGAGAATTTTAGCGGCTTCCTCTACTCTTTTTTTAATTTCTGGCTTCGGCATTTTCCGAAGCTTCAGCCCGAACGCGATATTATCGTAGACCGTCATATGCGGATAGAGCGCGTAGTTTTGAAACACCATTGCGATATCCCTGTCCTTTGGCGCTACATCATTAACCCGTTTTCCTTCAATATAAAAATCGCCTTTCGAAATTTCTTCAAGTCCCGCGACCATTCGCAGCGTCGTTGACTTCCCGCAGCCGGACGGGCCGACGAATACGATAAATTCCTTATCGGCAATATGAAGGTTAAAGTCATCAACCGCCGGTTCCTTCTGATCATAAAATTTATAAATGTGCTCCATCCGCAATTCAGCCATCTAACATCCCCCTTTGTTATTGTAAACGCTTTCTTATATTGAGTGTAACAGCAATTTTCTCCCGCTAAAATGGGCAGCGTTCATAAAATCACCCAGCCCTTTTTCGTGCATATTTCCAATTTATTCTGAACTTTCACTTTGCAGGCAGATAAAATAGGCAAGAAGCGCGCCTTTGTACGATTTGATATCTATCCCTGACCGCTCAATAAATTTATCAATCCGATATTGCAGACTGTTGCGATGCAGATGCAGCTTTTTCGCTGTTAATGTGACGTTTGAATTGTTTTCAATAAACAGCTTAATGGTCTTCCTTAGCTCAGATTCACTTCCAAATAAAAGCTCAGCTTCTTCAGATAGCAGCGTTGCCAATTTTTCTTTTTCTGTTTCTAATAATATGAAAGGAAAAATCATCTCAAAGGTCACACTCTGCACCTGAGGCAGCCGTTTTTCAGCAAACAGAAAATACGCCTGTTCACGAGCGTAATGTTTTCGCAGAAACTCATCCGGCTCGTAAAATCTTCCCGCGTAAAAACGGACACTGAAGTAGAAATCACCTTCAAGAACCTTAGCGAGCGATTCCAGTTCGTCCTTCTCCGCCGCCGCTTCACTTTCCTGCTCAACAATGACGCCTCTGTCCTCATGGATCCACACAATCACAAAAGACACCGGCCAAAAATGGCGTACCGCTTCCGTAAAGGACGGCCTGTCTATTTTGCCGAATAAATGAAAGTGAACAAACCTTGTCCGTTTCTTTATGTTCTCCGGCAATTCTCCTCTTGAAAAAAGGAACGAAAACCACTTGTTTTCCTCCACTGATTTCACAGACAATTGATTGCCCTCATCCGCAGCCGTCAAAAATGACTGCAGCACCAATACCTCTTTTTCGCTGATCTCTGTTTTCGGAATGGAGATGTATCTCTGACTGCTCTCATCAAAAAAACATAGACAGCCTTCCCTTATGCAAAGCTCCTCAGACACAATCGAACCGGGATAAATAGCCAGCAGCGATTTCATAGAGTCTCCTCTCTTATGCAAGAATCTGTATATTCAGTATAAGGCGAAATACACATGTTCTCCACTAAAAAAGAGTATATCCAGTATAGATAGACGAAAAACTGAAAGGGAACCTCATTCGTTTACATATTGGCGTCAGCGGAAATAGAAGAGGATATGCGGGACCAAAAGGAGGGTCATCTTATGAGTTTTGAAACGTTAAACAAAAGTTTTATCAACGGAAAATGGACTGAGGGGGAAAGCGGACGTACGGAGGACATTTTGAATCCGTATGACCAGTCTGTGATCACAACAGCATCTTTGGCAACGGGCAAACAGCTGGAGGATGCGTTTGACATTGCACAGAAAGCCCAAAAAGAGTGGGCCAAAAGCACGACGGAAGACCGAAAAGCCGTGCTGCAAAAAGCGCGCGGCTTTTTACAGGAAAACCGCGATGACATCATCTTGATGATTGCCCGCGAAACTGGCGGAACGATTATTAAATCAACGATTGAGCTGGAACAAACGATTGCCATTTTAGATGAAGCCATAACGTATACTGGTGAATTAGGCGGCGTCAAAGAAGTTCCATCCGACATTGAGGGGAAAATCAATAAGATTTACCGCCTTCCGCTCGGTGTCATTTCATCGATTTCTCCATTTAATTTTCCGATGAATTTATCTATGAGAACAATTGCGCCCGCGATTGCGCTGGGAAACAGCGTTGTTCACAAGCCTGATATCCAAACCGCTCTTTCCGGCGGAACCATCATTGCGAAAGCGTTTGAGCACGCTGGTCTTCCTGCTGGTGTCCTTAACGTCATGCTGGCGGATGTAAAGGAAATCGGGGACGGCATGCTCACCAATCCAATCCCGAGATTAATCAGCTTTACGGGATCAACCGCAGTCGGGCGCCACATCGGTGAAATCGCCGGCCGTGCCTTCAAACGGATGGCTCTTGAGCTTGGCGGCAACAATCCATTTGCCGTCCTTTCAGATGCGGATGTCGATCGTGCTGTCGATGCCGCGATTTTCGGTAAATTTATTCACCAGGGACAAATCTGTATGATTATCAATAGGATCATCGTTCATCAGGATGTATACGATGAGTTTGTAGAAAAATTCACCTCCCGTGTCAAACAGCTTCCGTACGGCGATCAAACCGATCCGAAAACCGTTGTCGGCCCGCTGATCAACGAGCGCCAAATCGAGAAAGCGCTGGAGATCATTGAGCAGGCAAAGGCAGACGGCATAGAGCTTGCGGTTGAAGGAAAACGTGTCGGAAACGTACTCACGCCGTACGTCTTTGTCGGCGCGGACAACAACAGCAAAATTGCCCAAACGGAGCTGTTTGCCCCAATCGCAACCATTATCAAAGCCGGCAGCGATCAGGAAGCGATTGACATGGCAAATGATACCGAGTATGGCCTCAGCTCTGCGGTTTTCACTTCTGATTTAGAAAAAGGCGAAAAGCTCGCCCTGCAAATTGACAGCGGCATGACCCATGTCAACGACCAGTCCGTCAATGATTCACCGAATATTGCCTTTGGCGGAAACAAAGCAAGCGGTGTCGGCCGCTTCGGCAATCCGTGGGTCGTCGAGGAATTTACCGTGACGAAATGGATTTCGATCCAGAAGCAATACCGCAAATATCCGTTCTAAACGAAAAAATCCCTCTGCTTCAAGTACAGAGGGATTTTTCTTTATTTTGATATGTCCACAAATCCTTCACCAAACACGTCGCGTACATCATGAACAATCACAAACGCCTTTTTGTCGCAGCTTCTAATGATTTTTTTCAGCATGGACAGCTCCTGTTTGTTAATGACGATATATAAAATCTCTTTTGATTGGCCCGTATAATTTCCCTTCCCTGATAAAATCGTCACGCCCCGATCCATCAAGGTATTTACCTGCTCTGCAATCTCACTCTTATTTTCCGAAATCACCGTAATGGCTTTTTTCGTATTCAAACCTTCAATAATGAAGTCCATCACTTTCGTACCGATATACAGCATCACGATCGTAAACATCATTTTTTCCGCACCAATAATAAAATAAGAGCTAAATACTACGATTAAATCAAAAAACAAGAGCGCATAACTGATATTCCAATCTAAATATTTATTAGCAATTCTGGCCAGAATCGCGGAACCGGCTGTCGTCCCGCCGACCCGGATAATCATGCCGATTCCGACTCCCGCAAATACACCTGCGAAAATCGTATTAATAATCAATTCATCAGATGGAATGCTCCACCCATGTGTCAGATGAAGAAAAAGCGAATTTGCCGCGACCGCAATGATCGTATAAACGGTTGTTTTTCCATCCAGAAACTTGTAGCCGATTAAAAGCAAAAACGCATTTAAGATAAAGTTCGTGACACCGGGAGACCATTGAAACAGATAATACAATATCAGCGTAATCCCAGTGACTCCGCCTTCCCCAAGATCATTGGGAATCGCAAATAAATTAACCGCAAGCGCGAAGAAAAAAGCGCCAATCACAAGCATAAGTACATCCAGCATTCTCTTTTTCATCACGAAAACACTCCTTCTCATAGTTCTGTTCTAGCAAATAAAAAAACCCAGGAGAACGCTCTCGAAAAAGAGCAGAAACTCCTGGGCTTTTATCCCACCGTGTCATAACAGCCAAGCTGCTATGTGTTTTCTCTCGGTCACAGTCCAATTTGCATTGCGGAACCCTAGAAAACCACTGTTTTGATCATATCCTTTTCACTTTCCAATATTAGCATTATACGGGACAGCTCGAATTGGTTCAAGGGGTATTTGCGGAGATTTCATCAGATAGACTGAAAGAAAAAACGATTTATCTATTAAAAAAGAGAAAATATAACCGATAAGAAAAAAAGCATATATTTTACAAGTAAATTTAACTATATATGATAATAATTATAAGAAATTCATAATTTTATATTGACTAAGTGAAATAATATAGGCATTATAGTACATATGTTTTGTACATTTAATTACATAGGAGGAAATGAAATGGCAGGAAAACTAGTACCCTGTAAAGCTTGCGGTCAAGAAATTGCAAAGGGTGTAAAAAAATGTCCTAACTGTGGTAAGGATCAACGTAACTTTTTTATGAGACATAAAATCATTACGTTTATTCTCGCAATTGTTGTCATCATTATTATCGGTAATATGATTGGCGGCGGAGGCGGTTCAGAAGCCACTTCCAAAACATCAAGCAGCAGCAAAGCAGAAACTGAAAAAACATACAATATCGGTGATACCGTAAAAACTGAAAAAACTGAAGTGACAGTTACAAAGGTAGAGGACAGAGATTCTGTCGGTACTCAATATATTGAAAAGAAAGCATCTGATGGTGGTACAATTGTAGCTGTTCAATACACAGTTAAAAACGTATCTAAAAAACCGATTAGCTCTTTTTCAATTCCAACTGTTAAATTAGTTGATGCTGATGGCACTTCTTATGATGCAGATATCGATGCTTCTTCAACCTATGCAACCGAGACAAAAGTTGACAACTCTAAAATATTAAGTGATCTAAATCCTAATATTAAAGTAACAGATGTGAAAGCATTTGAAGTGGACAAGGAAGCTTATGCAAAAGGAACTTGGAAACTCAAATTTAGTAATGATGTTATTGTAAAAGTCAAATAATAGCTAACAAGGGTGCCCTTAACAGGCACCCTTGTTCTTTAAAAAAGGCCTTCTCAATAGAGAAGGCCTCCTTTTTTATTCCGCACTCTTATACCCATTCACATTAGATGACTGCCATCTCCAGGAATCAGCGCACATTTCCTCAAGGCCGCGTTTCGCTTCCCAGCCCAGTTCCCGCTTGGCTTTCGCAGGGTCTGCGAAGCAGGTGGCGATGTCTCCCGGGCGACGGTCCGCAAAACGGTACGGAACCTCTTTCCCTGACACTTTTTCAAAGGCTTTGACCATTTCAAGCACACTGTAGCCTGTGCCTGTTCCAAGGTTGTATGCATCGGCCCCAGTGGAGTTCAATACTTTTTCCAACGCTTTGACATGGCCTTCTGCGAGATCAACGACGTGAATATAATCGCGTACGCCTGTCCCATCTTTTGTCGGATAGTCATTTCCGAATACACTTAATTGCTCAAGCTTGCCGACGGCTACCTGTGCCACATACGGCATGAGGTTATTCGGAATCCCGTTCGGGTCTTCACCGATCCGTCCGCTTGGATGGGCACCGAACGGATTAAAGTAACGAAGCAGCGCAACGCTCCACTCGTTGTCGGCTGTATGCAAATCACGCAATATTTGTTCCAGCATGAGCTTCGTCTGTCCATAAGGGTTTGTCGCGCCTAATGGAAAGTCTTCCGTAATCGGCGATGTTTCCGGAACGCCGTACACTGTCGCAGATGAACTGAATACGATTTTCTTGACGCCGTATTTCTCCATGGTCTCGCATAAAATAAACGTTCCTGTCAGATTGTTATGATAATATTTGAGCGGAATCGCAACAGATTCACCGACTGCTTTTAACCCCGCAAAATGAATCACAGCTTCGATTTCATTTTCAGCAAAAACGGAATCTATCGCTTCCCGGTCCAATAAATCCGCTTCGTAGAACGTTAAATCTTTTCCTGTAATCTCCTTTACACGGTTCAGCGCTTCAGCCGAACTGTTGGACAGATTATCAAGAACAACAATCTCGTAGCCGCTGTTCAATAGTTCAACACATGTGTGGCTGCCAATGTATCCGGCACCGCCAGTAACAAGTATTGCCATGATGTAAACCCTCCTAAAAAATGACCTGATTTCATTATATAGTGTTTAGAACCGGTCCACATCCATTTTCAAGAAGTTTAATCGTTTATTAATAGTTTCTTCATATATTATCAGCATTTTCATACCTTTATGCAGCGCGAACAAGTCTAGCAGCTGAAAAATCAATCTGCCGGTTGACGTTTTTCTTTCCTATTTTCGCTATGCTTAATGCAGAAAGGATTTGATGACATGGCGATGAGGCCTTATATTTTTATTGTCTTTATTCTTATTGTTTTATCGATGTACCGGGAGAGAACTGTCAGACCCGGGAAGCTGCTGATCATTCCGCTGCTGCTCTTATGGGGCGTATCCGCATCGTTTCAGCCGGCGTATTTTCATTCCGTATTACATGTGGCGATCAGCGGCATTTTATTACTGATCGGGCTGGCCTGCGGGTTTGGCATTGGAAAGATGGTAAACGTGCGGATTCACCCGGAAACCGGAAAGGTCACTTCACGCGGCTCCCTTGGAAGTGTTATTCTCATTCTAGTGATACTTTCTTTGCGCATGGCCGCGAGAACATGGCTTCCTGAGAGCAACGAAATGTTTATTGCCATTATTCACTCTATGTTCTTCATTCCCCTCGGCACCATCACAGCCCGTAACATTATGCTTTATAAAGCATACAGACGGCTGACCGCTGGCAAAGTATCCATTCAATAACTGAAAGAAGGACCAGCATGAACGGACTATCTCCGGCTCGGCACTACAAGAAGCTTGTGCCGAGCCTTATTCTCATTTTGAATTGCATACAGTTTTTATCTCACCCAGCCAAAACTGATCCCATTTTGCTGGCATTTGTATTTGCGATTTACTTAGCATTCATTTGGGTCATTCCCTATGTGGCATCCGCTGCTGTTCATTTGAGCATATTCGTCGGGCTTTGGCTCCTGACCGTTTTTCTTTGGGCTGTTTCAGGACAAGAGCAGGGAGCCGCCTTTTTCTTACTCGTATTTTTAATGGTTTATGCGGCCATAAAGCTCCCTGCACGGCTGTCTTTGATCTTTACAGTGTGCCTAATTGGGGGCAATGTTTTCTTTTTGTATACTGTTTTTGACACCAGGTGGGACGATATCGTCAGCAACATCTCGATCATGATCGGGTTGTACGTCCTCTTCTCCTCCATGCGTTTCAGACGAGAAGCGAGAAAGGAGGCTGAGCGAAATCATGCTGAATTGGCGAAAATGCATGTGCAGCTGGAGCATGCTCATCAAGAACTCCAGAAAGCGCATGCAGAGCTGCAGGAGGCATCTGTTCTTTCATTAAGGTACGCGGTCCTCGAGGAGCGTACAAGAATTGCGCGAGACATTCATGACAGCATCGGCCATGAGCTGACTTCTGTGATTGTTCAGCTCCAATCTCTTCCCTATATCCTCAAAAGCAGCGAGGAGGATTCAGAAAAAGTCATTCAAAATGTACTGAGTGTCGCCAGAGAATGCCTTCAAGAAGTACGGTCTGTCGTTCACCAAATGGGCCGTAGTGAATCAATGGTCGGTCTTACCGCTTTGCGGGGGCTTATTCATCAAGTGGAAGAACGGAGCGGCTTGCACGTTTCTTTAAACACTGCCGGCCTGTCAGAAGAGTCTTGGCCTCAAAACGTAAGCGAAACGATCTACCGCATCTTGCAGGAAGCGCTGACCAATATCATTCGTCACGCTGACGCTTCTCATGCGGCGACTGTCATTTCTAACGACGAGACCCATCTCTATGTCACAATCACCGACGACGGACAATTCACCGGCAGCCTTACTTATGGATTTGGCCTGACAGGAATGAAAGAACGCGCTGAAAAAGCAGGCGGTTCCCTTACCTTTAGCGCCGTGCAGCCGAGCGGCCTGCAAATTGAGCTGTCATTGCCGCTCACGACAACGAATAAGGAGCAAAAAGATGAACAAAGATAAAATACGCGTCGCGCTTGCCGATGATCAGCCGCTTGTGCGTGAAGGCTTCCGGTACGTCATCAACGCCCAGACGGATATGACAGTTTCTGGCGAGGCCGGCGACGGTCACGATATTATAGCACTCGCAAAACAAACAAAACCTGACGTCATCCTCATGGATGTCCAGATGCCGCATTACTCAGGCATCGAAGCGGCGAAAGACATCATGTCCGCCCTTCCAGATACAAAGATTGTCATTTTAACGACCTTTGACACGGAGGAATATGTATTTGAAGGCATCCGTGCAGGCGCAGTCGGCTATTTGCTGAAGGATACGCTTCCTGAAGAATTGATAGATGCGATTCGCGCTGCGGCCAAGGGCGAGGCGATTTTCCGCACAGTCACGGCCGCTAAAATTATTAGTGAGACATTTCGGGCGAAACAGCAAACTCAGGTCGAAGAACTGGCAGAGCCGTTCACCAAAAGAGAGCTCGAGGTTCTTCAGCAAATGGCCTACGGGCTGAGAAATGAGGATATTGCTGAAAAGCTTTTCGTCAGTGAAAGCACTGTGAAAACCCACGTGCATCGCATCCTGCATAAATGCAATGCCCAAGACCGGACACAGGCTGTCGTTTTTGCCATTCGAAACGGTATTGTGCAATAGAAATCTCTCAGCCCGCCATGATAAAATAAGACAAAGGAGATGATTGGAAATGAAAGAAGAAATCATTGAACGGTTTACTACATATGTAAAAGTCGACACACAGTCCGATGAATCCGTTGACACCTGCCCTTCCACACCCGGCCAATTGACATTAGGAAACATGCTCGTTGATGAGTTGAAGTCCATCGGCATGCAGGATGCAGCCATTGATGAAAACGGCTATGTCATGGCGACGCTCCCCTCCAATACTGAAAAAGACGTGCCGACAATCGGCTTTCTCGCTCACGTCGACACCGCTACAGACTTTACCGGCAAAAACGTGAATCCGCAAATCATCGAAAGCTATGATGGTAATGACATCGTTCTTAACGAACAGCTGCAGGTCACCCTGTCACCTGATCAATTCCCTGAGCTGTCTGGCTATAAGGGCCACACACTCATCACCACAGACGGCACCACCCTTCTCGGCGCAGACAATAAGGCCGGTATCGCTGAAATCATGACAGCCATGGATTACCTCATCAAACACCCAGAAATCAAGCACGGCACAATCAGAGTCGCCTTTACGCCTGATGAAGAAATCGGAAGAGGACCGCACAAATTTGATGTGAAACGGTTCAATGCATCCTTTGCCTACACGGTTGATGGCGGCCCGCTCGGCGAGCTTGAATACGAAAGCTTCAATGCCGCTGCCGCGAAAATTACGATTAAAGGCAACAACGTACATCCCGGAACGGCAAAAGGGAAAATGATCAACTCTGCGAAAATCGCGATGAAGCTGAACAGCCTTCTGCCGGCAGACGAAGCGCCTGAATATACAGAAGGCTATGAAGGCTTCTACCATCTGCTGTCGATTCAAGGAGACGTAGAGGAAACAAAGCTTCACTACATTATCAGAGACTTTGACAAAGAGAACTTCCAGAGCAGAAAAGAAACAATGAAGCGCGCCGTTGAAGAACTTCAGAACGAATACGGGCAAGACCGGATTTTGCTGGATATGAACGACCAGTACTACAACATGAGAGAGAAAATTTTACCTGTCATCGAAATCGTCAACATTGCCAAGCAAGCGATGGAAAACCTCGGCATCGAACCGAAGATTTCCCCTATCCGCGGCGGCACCGACGGATCGCAGCTGTCCTACATGGGACTCCCGACGCCAAATATCTTTACCGGCGGGGAAAACTTCCACGGCAAATTTGAATACATCTCAGCTGATAACATGGTCAAAGCCGTAAATGTCATCGTTGAGATTGCAAAGCTGTTTGAAGAGCAAGCGTAATGCCAAAAGCCAGTCCAAAAAAGGGCTGGTTTTTTTTATGTGAAAATGAAACATTTTAAACACGTCCTCCGTAAAACAAGTATCAACAAATGAGGAGGAAAAACAATGACAAAACATGCAATTGCTGCAAAGAGCCTATTGAAAAAATGGATCATTTCCAGGCCGCTTAACACGCAAAAGAAATCCAGCCCATTTCAAAAAATCAGAAAAATGTTCAAACGCTTCTTCTGACCAGACATCCAAATCCCCAAAACAAAATCCGCATTCTCTCGTACCGCCCAAATGCTCCGTAATTTGGGTTTTTTGTGTTCAATTCCGCAAAATAGGGTATAAACTAATCAAGAAAGATGACGGCATCCAAAAACAGGTAATTTGAATTACTTTAATTTAGGTTAAAAGTTATATAAAGGAATTCATTTTATCGTCGATAGTAACTATAGAACCAATCATCAACAAGAACAATCACCATAATGCAAGACTATTTTCAGGTCATCAGGTTAGACTGTTTTTGAGGGGCAGTTATTTATTTTTATTTGATTTAGAATTTTTTGAATACTTTTTGACTTTTTATCCGTACAATAGAGAGTACCAAAACTTTTTTTGGGAGGTATGTAATATGATCCTATTTATTATCATCGCTTTATGCGGCTATCTTCTTTTTTCTTTCAGCAAGGACAATCGCCGCAAACCGCAAAAGACAAGCCCTCTTCCAGCAGCCGCATCTCATCACAACAACCTAATCGACCTTGACGCTATCCGCCAAAAACGCCGGATGCATCTTTCCTAATTCTATATTTCAAACGAAAAGGCTGCGGAATGACGCAGCCTTTTAAAATTATGTTGAGATAGAGCCTGAAACCTTTTTATCCTCTATCCGTAATTTCATACAAGGCAAATCCAAAAGGAGACTTCTGCAATGATCGAGTTATTTATGAAACAAAAAATGTTCTCATTTAAAGATGCATTCCACATTTATGACCGGGATGAACAAGAAATCTTCAAGGTGGAGGGGCGTTTTTTCTCGTTAGGGGACTCATTACAAATGACAGATTCATCCGGGAAAACGCTCGTTTCCATAGAACAAAAACTCATGTCTTTATTGCCGCGCTATGAGATTTCAATTGGTGGGAAAACAGTTTGTGAGGTAACGAAGAAAGTAACGTTTTTCAAACCGAAATTTGTGATTTCCGGCCTTAACTGGGAAATCGATGGTGACTTATGGAGGGATGAATTCCAGCTGACGGACGGGGAAAATGTCCGGATGTCAGTGAGCAAAAAGTGGCTCAGCTGGGGTGATTCCTATCATTTGCAGATTGCAAACGAGGAAGATGTTCTGATTTGCACTGCCATTGCTATCGTGCTTGATATGGTTTTATATAACGATGAAGATGAAAGTATTTTCTAAAAAGCATTGACAATTGATCCAAAAGTAATAATATTAAGATAATTGAAATTTAAATATGAAGTTGTACCTTATCAAGAGAGGTGGAGGGACTGGCCCTATGATACCCGGCAACCGCTGTTTCAAACAGAATGGTGCTAAATCCTTAAGAACATTGCGTTCTTGCAGATGAGGCGGAGATTTGATCGTTCAAGCTCTTCCTTACACAAAGGAAGAGCTTTTTACATGCTCAATAATTCAGAAAGAGGCGAATAACATGGCCCAACAAACGAATGTTACAGGACAAAAAACAGAAAAACAACGCAAAGCACCTTTCCGCGCCGATCACGTCGGCAGTTTGCTTCGTTCCGCTACGGTGAAGGAAGCCCGGCAAAAAAAAGCGGCAGGTGAGATAACAGCGAAACAGCTTCGTGATATCGAAAATCAAGAAATCACCCGCATCGTGGAAAAACAAAAAGAAATCGGTCTTGAAGTGGTAACAGACGGGGAATTCCGCCGTTCCTGGTGGCATTATGACTTCTTGGAAGGACTTGACGGAGTGGAACCCTTCATCCCGGCTGAGGGGATTCAGTTCCATAACGCGAAAACGAAAGCGCGCAGCATCAAAGTGACGGGAAAACTCGATTTTACGAGCCACCCAGCACTTGCTGATTATCAATTTTTACATGAAGTTGCCGGGGGCGCGATACCAAAGCTGACGATTCCGAGCCCGAATATGCTGTTTTTTGGCGAAAAGGCGGATAAAGGCATCTATGACGATCAAGAGGAATATTTTCATGATTTGGCCCAAGCGTACAAAAAGGCAATCAAAGCCTTCTATGATGTTGGCTGCCGTTATCTCCAGCTTGATGATACGTCATGGTCTCTCTTCTTTGAGGAAAAAGGCAGAGAGGTTGTCCGGGCACTCGGAGGCGATCCAGAAACATTGCCCGCCTTGTTTGCCAAAACGATTAACGATGCAGTGGCAGACCGGCCTAATGATTTAACGATCACAATGCATATTTGCCGCGGCAACTTCCGCTCAACCTGGGCGGCATCAGGAGGGTACGACGCTGTAGCGGAGACGATTTTGGACGGCTTAAACCTTGACGGCCTGTTTTTGGAATACGACGATGACCGTTCCGGAAACTTCGATCCGCTCCGTTTTGTGAAACGAAAGGATCTGCAAATCGTGCTCGGCTTGATCACATCGAAATACGGCGAGCTTGAAAATCCAGAGGATGTGAAACGCCGTATCAATGAAGCGGCGCGTTTTGTCAGCTTGGATCAGCTATGCCTCAGCCCGCAGTGCGGTTTCGCCTCTACAGAAGAAGGCAACCTTTTGACAGAGGAACAGCAATGGGCCAAGCTTCGCCATGTCATCGACATCGCCAACGATGTGTGGAGATAATCTATCATTGACAGAAACAGAAAATGTGTGAATAATAGATACTATCAGAAAATTTCATAAAAAGGTTTTCCTTATCAAGAGAGGTGGAGGGACTGGCCCTGCGATACCCGGCAACCGCTGTTTAACAGAATGGTGCTAAATCCTTTAGAGCAATGATTGCTCTTGAAGATAAGGTTGAGATTGTCACGCAAGCTCTTCCTTATCCAAAGGAAGAGCTTTTTTATATTTGAATGGAAAGAAGGAATGGACAACATGTCACAACAAACAACACCCGCAGAACAAAAATCACTTCAAAGAAAAAAACCGCCGTTTCGCGCGGATCAAGTCGGAAGCCTGCTGAGATCTGAGCCCGTCAAAAAAGCGCGGCTGCAAAAAGCGGCCGGCGATATGACGGCTGAGCAGCTTCGCCAGATCGAAAACGATGAAATCATCCGCATTGTGGAGAAACAGAAGGAAACCGGCCTGAACGTCGTGACAGACGGTGAATTCCGCAGAGCGTGGTGGCACTTTGATTTCCTTGAAAACTTAGATGGCGTTGAGCCGTTTACTCCTGAGCACGGAATCCAATTCCATAACGTACAGACAAAAGCACGCGGCATTAAAGTCACAGGTGATATCGATTTTTCAACTCATCCAATGCTTGAAGATTATTCATTTCTCCATAGCATTGCCGGTGACGCGACGCCAAAAATGACGATTCCAAGCCCGAATATGCTGTTTTTCCGCGGAAAACTGGAAAAGGATGCGTATAAAAACGACTATCATCTTTTCCAGCATGATGTATCCAAAGCATATAAAAAAGCGATTCAAGCGTTTTATGACAGAGGCTGCCGCTACCTCCAGCTTGATGATACGGCGTGGGCCGTTTTCTTATCAGAAAAAGGCTTAAAACAAATCGAAGCGTTCGGAACAACGCCTGACGAGCTTCGCCAGCTGTTTGCGAAATCCATTAATGACGCGATTGCAGACCGTCCGGATGACTTGACGGTAACCATGCATATTTGCCGCGGCAACTTCCAGTCCACTTGGACAGCAGAAGGCGGCTATGACGCAGCAGCCGAAACCATTTTTGACGGCTTGAATCTTGACGGCCTTTTCTTAGAGTATGATGATTCACGCTCAGGCGGATTTGAGCCGCTCCGTTATGTGAAACGGTCTGATCTTCAGCTTGTCCTTGGCTTAGTGACATCTAAATTCGGTGAGCTTGAACATCCGGATGACGTGAAACGCCGTATCGAAGAAGCGTCCCGTTATGTCAGCTTAGACCAGCTTTGCCTCAGCCCTCAATGCGGATTCGCTTCAACTGAGGAAGGCAACAAGCTGACTGAAGAACAGCAATGGGCGAAGCTCCGCCATGTAGTTGAGATCGCGAATGATGTTTGGAAATAAGCAAAGAAAAACACACTTGATTCCATTCGGAGCAAGTGTGTTTTTCTGTCATTGTGCGGTGTAGCCCCCATCAAGAACGACAGCCTGCCCAGTGACGCCCTTCGCCTTCTCGCTTGCTAAAAACACGGCATAATCCGCAATTTCCTTGACGGAAAGAAGCCGTTTTTGCGGCACAAGCGGAAAAATGACCTCTTCAAGTACCGAGTCGTAAGGGACATTTCTTGCTTTTGATAGATCGCTAAGCTGATTGCGGACAAGCTGGGTATCGACATAACCCGGACAGAGCGCATTGACTGTAATGCCGTGGGGCGCGCCTTCCAGCGCCCCGACTTTTGTGAGTCCAATGACGCCATGCTTGGCGCTATTATAAGCGGATTTTCCCGCAAAACCGACTAAGCCATTAACAGACGCGATATTAATGATTCTGCCATACTGCTGTTTTTTCATGATCGGAAAAACATGCTTCATTGCAATAAAGGGCGCCGTCAGCATAACCTTGATCAGCAGTTCAAAGGTTTCTGTCGGAAACTCTTCAATCGGGGCGACGTGCTGTATACCGGCATTGTTCACCAAAATATCCAAGCGGCCGTATCGTTTTTGGATGGCGTCCACCATATCAGCAACTTGCGCTTCCTTTGTCACATCACACGGGATGGCCGCCGCGTCAAAGCCTTCTTCTGCAAGTTTGGAGGCTGCTTTTTCGCATGCTTCCTGACGGAGGTCTGAAACGATGACGCTGGCGCCTTCACGGGCGAATTCTCTTGCCATTTCGAATCCTATTCCGCCGGCAGCCCCAGTCACCAAGGCGACTTGTTTTCTCATGTCAAACACCTTCCCATTAAGAATTGAGTACAGACTGGCTTACAGCGAAATTCGCTTCTGTTTTTTCATAAACCTCTTCAATTGTGACGCCATCCTGAAGCTCCGTCAGTGTCATGCGGCCGTTCACAAAATCAAAAACAGCCAAATCCGTAATCAGCCTGTGCACGACTTTCTGGCCTGTCAGCGGAAGAGAGCATGTTTTTTTTACCTTTGATTCGCCATGCTTATTGACATGCTCCATGATGACAACGATTCGTTTCGCCCCGTTGACGAGATCCATTGCGCCGCCCATCCCTTTTACCATTTTGCCCGGGATCATCCAATTGGCCAAATCACCCTGCTCCGAGACCTCCATTCCGCCAAGGATAGCCAAATCGATATGCCCGCCTCTTATCATCGCGAATGATTCAGCGCTGTCAAAATAAGAAGCGCCCGTCACTTCGGTAATTGTTTCCTTCCCCGCATTGATCAAATCCGCATCTTCCGTCCCTTCCAAAGGATAGGGGCCGATTCCGAGCAGGCCGTTTTCTGACTGAAGCATGACGTGAACGCCATCGGGTATCTCATTTGCGACAAGCGTCGGCATTCCAATCCCGAGATTCACATTCATGCCGTCCTTGATTTCTTGTACAGCCCGTTTGACCATCCGTTTTCTCGCTTCCTTCACTTCGCCTCACCCTTTCCCGATGCTTGCTGAACTGTTCGCTTTTCAATCCGTTTTTCTTGGCTCGTGCCAAGCACGACATGCTGTACGTAAATTCCCGGCGTATGGATATGATCTGGATCGAGCTCTCCCGCTTCCACGATTTCTTCCGCCTCGGCAATCGTGATCTTGCCTGCCATGGCCGCAACGGGATTGAAATTTCTCGCCGTTTTCCGAAAAACCAAATTGCCCATGGTGTCCGCTTTCCACGCTTTGACGATCGCCACATCGCCGGTAATGCCTCGCTCCAGCACATAAGTCCGGCCGCCGAATGTTTTATGTTCTTTTCCCTCAGCTATGGTGGTGCCGACGCCTGTCGCCGTATAAAATCCCGGTATGCCCGCACCGCCTGCACGAATTCTCTCGGCGAGCGTTCCTTGGGGAACAAGCTCGACCTCAAGCTCTCCGCTTAAAAACTGTCGCTCAAAAATTTTATTTTCACCGACATAGGATGCGATCATTTTCTTGATTTGCCTATTAGCCAAAAGCAAACCGAGCCCCCAGTCATCGACTCCGCAATTGTTGCTGACAACGGTTAAATCCTTTACTCCTCGATTTCTTATCGACAAAATGAGCTGTTCAGGAATGCCGCACAGCCCAAACCCTCCCGCAATCAGCGTATCTCCATCATGAATCAATTTCGCAGCTTCTTTAGTAGATGACAACACTTTTCCCATATTGATGCCCCTTTCGTTTTCTCTTACACTAGGCCGGTCAGGCTGTAAATCGCGATCACAGCAAATACGGCAGCCGTTTTGATGAGCGTGATCGCAAAAATATCGCGATACGATTGCCTGTGAGTCAGTCCCGTCACAGCCAGAAGCGTAATGACGGCGCCATTATGCGGCAGTGTGTCCATCCCGCCTGACGCCATTGAAATGACTCGATGCATCACCTCTGGCGGAATATTGTAAGCCTGAATAGCCTGTAAGTACTGCTCTGACATCGCGCTTAGCGCAATGCCCATACCACCTGAAGCCGAGCCGGTGATTCCCGCCAGCGCAGTTGTCGTAACGGCGCCATTGACAAGCGGATCGGTAAAAGTATGAGAAATTCCGCTGCTCAGCTTATGAAACCCCGGCAGCGCGGCGATAATGCCGCCGAACCCATACTCGGCACCCGTATTCATAGATGCCAGCAAGGCTCCGCCGATCCCTTCATTCAGCCCTTCCTTCATTTGAGCAAACACGCTTCTCCAATCAAATAAAATCGTTGTGATGATGCCGATCACTAAAGCAATCTCCACCGACCAAATGGCAGCGGTTGAAGAAATATCAAGCCTGCCGAACTCCTTTAATCCTATGGAGGAAAAATCAAATCCATTCGGATACCACTTTGGCAGGTAAATGGTGAAGCATTTATTCACTGCACCGACAAGAATAAGCGGGACAAAGGCAAGTGCATCCCGAATCGGGCTTTTGTCCGGTTTAGCACGGGACTCAGTCGATTCAGGCGCAGCATTCTGCGAATCAAAACCGCCATAACCCTCGCCAGATGCCTGCGCTTTTTTCCGCCTTGATTCCAAATAGAGCATCCCAGCTGCCAGCACAATCACTGCGCCCATCAAACCCAGCCAAGGGGCGGCATAAATGTCTGTTTTGAAAAACGCCGTCGGAATGACATTTTGGATTTGCGGCGTTCCCGGAAGCGCGTCCATCGTAAACGTAAATGCCCCTAAAGCAATCGTTCCGGGGATGAGGCGTTTCGGTATGTTTGCTTCTTGGAACATGTTTTTCGCAAAAGGATATACGGCAAATACGACAACAAACAGGCTGACGCCGCTGTACGTCAAGACAGCGCCCATCAGCACAATGGCAAGTATCGCTCTTTTTGCCCCGACAAGCCTGACAATCGTTTTCGCGATCGATGCCGCAAGTCCGGCCATTTCAACGACCTTTCCAAAAATCGCACCGAGCAAAAAAACTGGGAAATACAGCTTAATAAACCCCGCCATTTTCTCCATAAAAATTGATGAGAAAAAAGGCAGCACATGGCTTGGATCTGTCAGCAGCACCGCGAATAACGCACAAATCGGCGCAAACAATATGACAGAAAATCCCCGATACGCCGTAAACATCAGCAAACCTAACGCCAATAGAATGATGATCAGTTCCACACACATCCCCCATTTCCTCCAACTAGAAAGCGTTTACAAAACCTGTCCGCATCGGCTGTTTCCGTCCCCTTTCCATATGTACGAGAAGTGTGGGCCAACTATTCCGATTAAAAAAGGAAAGCCCCTTTTTTCGGAGCTTTCCTCTGCCATTCATTTCATTCCTATCAGGATATCAACATCAACCGTAATATCGGCTGATGTCATTTCTTTCAGCAGGCTGACTCGGTCTTTCGGCGCCGACCAGGCAAGCGGCGTCATCTTGAGAAGCCAGTGGATCGCCTGCCGGTCAAGCGTTTTGATATAGCGGAGCCTGACAGGACGGCTGTGCGCCGCATGTGCTGTAAAACGCTCAACAGCTGCCGCATTAGAGTACGTACGCCTCGGTGAATCAGTATATAAAAATTGCCGTAATTCTAGTAAATAATCGCTTCGCGGCACTACTTTTATGAGCATGCCATCATCCTTCAGCAGTCTATGAAACTCTGCATAATTGGATGGCGAAAAAATAGATAAAACAACATCAAATTGGCGATCATGAAATGGAGCACGTGCCACATCGGCAACCGCCCACATTTGATCTTTGAATGCCTTAGAAGCTTTTACAATCCCATCCTTCGAAAGATCGATGCCGATTCCCATCGCTTCTTTCCCTAAATAATCAAACCCGCAAAGCGCATTCAAATGAGAACCCTCACCGCAACCGCTGTCCAGGATGGTGAATGCCTCTTGACCAGATTTGGGATGGCTGATGAGTTCTGCTATCGTATCATGGAGCGGCTCAAAAAAACCACATTCTCCAATCAGCCTGCTTCTCGCTTCAAAAAGCTCGGCACCGTAACCGGATTTGACCGGCTTCGTCAGGAAGTTCACGTAGCCGTGCCGAGATAAATCAAATGTATGCCGCCGTTCTGTACAAATCAAGCTTTTTCCTGATGCCGCATCCATGGAAGAACCGCAGAGCGGACATCGAAACAAGCTGAAATCAACGGTTTGCTTCATGATAAAAAACACCTCATTCATTCATTTTTAGATAAATGAAAAAGGCATAGACAAATAAACCTAGGCCTATCTCAAAAATTGGCCAGGTCTGGCAGTTTGTCTACACCTGTCATTATCTATAACGAATGAATTGGATAATCATGAAAAAAACTCCCTTTTTGCTGTATGGGTTTCCCCGTTTCCATGATACAACAAATCTCCAGGAGCTGGAACCTTATCGTGAAGAAAAATCAGTACTGACATGCTGGTATCCTGTCAAAATCATATCAACATAGCAATCCAGCATGTTTTTCCTTTATTTTCTCATTTCAGAATATAAATTTTATTATTGTGAAAATAGTTAAAAAGGTTGATTTTCAAAAAGTGAAAGGATAAAATACTGCTATCATCTTAGAAAAAGACATTCTTGTATATGATCAGTAATATGGTCTGATTGTTTCTACCTAGTAACCGTAAAAAACTAGACTACAAGAAAGTTTGAATAAATTTGAACGAGTTGAAAAGGACAAGTTCTTTTCTGTTTGCTCTTATTTTTCACACTTTCTGCACTTCCAGAATTTGTGAAGGATAAGAGCTTTTTTTGTTTCCATAATAACCCTCATAGGAGTTGCTATCATGTACTTTTTACTAAACCTTGTTGGTCTCATTGTGATTATGGCAGTTGTATTCCTATGTTCTCCGCAGAAAAAGAAAATCAAGTGGCGCCCGATCATGACATTAATTGTTCTGGAATTGCTGATTACTTGGTTTATGCTGGGAACAAAAGTCGGAAGCTGGGCCATCGGTAAAATTGGTGATTTCTTCACTTGGCTGATTGCTTGCGCCAGTGACGGTATCGCGTTTGCCTTTCCGTCAGTGATGGCGAATGAAACAGTAGACTTTTTCTTTAGTGCGCTTCTTCCAATTATCTTTATCGTCACATTCTTTGATATTCTAACATATTTCGGAATTTTGCCTTGGCTGATTGATAAAATCGGATGGGTGATTTCAAAGGCTTCCCGCTTGCCGAAATTAGAAAGCTTTTTCTCTATTCAAATGATGTTCCTGGGAAATACCGAGGCACTTGCGGTCATCCGCCAGCAGCTTACGGTATTAAATAACAACCGCCTGCTTACATTCGGTTTAATGAGCATGAGCAGCATCAGCGGCTCTATTATCGGATCTTACCTGTCAATGGTGCCGGCAACATACGTGTTTACAGCGATTCCTTTAAACTGCTTAAATGCGCTGATTATCGCAAACCTGCTGAACCCTGTTCACGTGCCGGAGGATGAAGATATCATCTATACACCGCCTAAAGAAGAAAAGAAAGACTTTTTCTCTACGATTTCTAACAGTATGCTTGTCGGCATGAACATGGTTATCGTAATCCTGGCCATGGTGATCGGATATGTCGCACTAACGTCAGCAGTGAATGGCATTCTTGGCGTTTTCGTACACGGCCTGACCATCCAGACGATTTTTGCTTATCTGTTCAGTCCGTTCGCATTCCTGCTTGGATTGCCAGTGCATGATGCGATGTATGTTGCTCAGTTGATGGGCATGAAATTGGCAACGAACGAGTTTGTTGCGATGCTTGACTTGAAAAACAATCTCAAATCCCTTCCGCCTCACACCGTTGCGGTGGCGACGACATTCCTGACGTCCTTCGCAAACTTCAGTACGGTCGGCATGATTTACGGCACGTACAACTCGATCCTTGACGGAGAAAAGTCAACGGTCATCGGGAGAAACGTGTGGAAGCTCCTCGTCAGCGGAATTGCGGTATCTTTATTAAGTGCTGCTATTGTCGGCCTGTTTGTGTGGTAGAAACATTGAGCCATATCCCTTTTCGGATATGGCTCTTTTGATTATTGATAAATAGAGGCTGGAACCTGCACATCCCGAATTCCTGCTACATAAGGCCCCAAGTCATACTGGCCGAAGACGATGGCGATCCCGTTTGCCGTAAAGTAAAACATTGTGTTTTGGTTCAGGGTGATATCCTCTTTCTTTACATCAGGGAAAAACAGCTCATCGTGTTTTTTGATATAACTATACAGATAATCTCTCGTTTTGCTGACTTTTGTTTTGGTGTTCAGAATCTGATTCAGCGTCACGCGCTTTTGTGTGTTCAAGTCATAGTTGAAAGACTGAACAGACGTTAAACCATGGGCACCGCCTGAATAGATATAATTGAGCGTTTGAATGCTGAGCTTGCCCGCCGCATTGTACTTGACGCTGAAGGATGTTTGATATTCCGTTTTGAAGCCTTGTTGTTCACCTGCTTTTTTGTTTTTCAGATATTCCTGATACGATTGTTCAATGTAGGCTTTCAGCTCTTGATTGATTTTCTTTTCAAAAGCGGCATTCCCGATGTGATGCACTTGTGGATACTTTAATTCCTTGATTTTTTTGTACGTATGGGTGCTGACAGTCGGTTTTTTCGTTTGAACTGCGTTTAAAGATGGGGCCGCATATGCAAATACGGAAAAAAGCAAGACTGCAATCCCCGCAGCTTTCAGTATGTTTTTCCACTTCATTCGATCTCCTCCTTTGATGTCGCTGTTTATCATTCCCTTATTTAAGCAATTCACACTTTTATAGACTGATTAAGTCGAAAGAAGTTTCTAGGTCTAACAGCATGATTTTTCCCACTAAAAAAGAGACACAGAATGTCTCTTTTTTATCGCCCGGAAATCGCTTCATGAACGGCTTGTGCCAAATCTGTATTTCCGAACATCTCTAATACCGCAATGACAGTCTGGTTCGGAATGTGCTCTGCTTCGTGTTTTGGCACGACCAGATCGTCCATGGTTTTTTTCAAGCTTTCATTCAGCTTTTGCTGCGGATACGCTTTGGCGTACAGCTCCATCGGATCAAGGTCATGGTTCACGCACCATTGGGCAAACACCAAAATCATCATATTTTCGTCGCGTTCGTAAGCTTCAGCGAGCTGTTTTTCGTTCATTTGTCATGCTCCTTATGAAAAGTATCTTTCTTTAAGATACAGGAGCCGATCAAATTCGTCTATCCCAATGGCGATGAGCGGCAACCGCATCAATAAATGTCTTGCTGAATGCGGTGTAGTCAGATTCATCTTTAGCCGTCACGATGCCTGGTCCCTCTGTTGTTCCGACAGAGGATTGAAGAAGGTCAATTCCTTCATTTGCCGCACCGATCGCCTTGTAGTGATTGTAAGCTTCCCTGATAAATGCCATCGCTTGTTTGTTGTCTTTTAACTCCGGCCCTCCTGCGGCATAGACGGCATCATACAGAACAGAGTCAACAGTCAGAAACGTGCCGCCGGCCTCAAGCTGCTGGCCGCTGTCGCTTGTCATATACCCTAGATTTTGACTGATGATATCCACTATGACTCCTTCATTCTTTAAAGCATCCAGCACTGTTTGCAGCTCTTTTTCATGAAATCCGTTTCCAGCAAGTACAGCGACTTTTCTTGTTGACGCGGTTTTCACTGTACGGGCTTGGCTTAACGCAGGCGAAGTAAGAATTTCTTTAGATGCTTTACGCTTCGCGGGCGCCGCCACGCCTACTCCTTTGGCGATTTCTTGCGCCAAATCTTCATCGACATTGCTGAAGACATCAACGACTTGCCGCTGGACGTCCTTGCTTTTGACCTTCCCGACCTCGAAGCAGAAAGCAGAAATGATGTGTTGCTTCTCCACTGGAGACATGCTGTTCCAGAACAGCTTCGCCTGTGAGTAATAATCGTTGAAGCTGTCGCTTCGCTGGCGGATTTTTTTGCCCTCGACTTTTTCCTGATAGTGGACGTATCCGCCTTCTTCAGCTGTCGCAGGCGACGGATCATTGTTTTGCAGAGAGTTTTTATGATAAGCGACAGGTCCCTTATTGATCGTCATCCGGTGATAGCCGTCATACTGGTTGTTATGGAATGGACATACCGGCCGGTTAATCGGAAGCTCATGGAAGTTCGGGCCGCCAAGACGGATGAGCTGTGTATCTGTATAAGAGAAAAGCCGCCCCTGCAGAAGCGGGTCATTTGTAAAATCAATGCCCGGCACGACATTTCCAGGGTGGAATGCGACCTGTTCTGTTTCCGCAAACACATTATCCTGGTTGCGGTTCAGCGTCATTTTTCCAATGATTTTCACTGGCACGAGCTCTTCCGGCCACAGTTTGGTCGGGTCAAGAATATCAAAATCAAACTTGAATTCATCCTCTTCGTCAATCATCTGCACGCCAAGCTCGTATTCAACCGTGCCGCCGTTTTCAATCGTTTCCCACAGATCGCGGCGGTGGAAATCGGGATCTTTCCCGGCAATTTTTTGCGCTTCATCCCATACGAGAGAATGCACGCCGAGCACCGGCTTCCAATGGAATTTCACGAAACGCGCCTTTCCTTGCTCATTGACAAAACGGAACGTGTGAACGCCGAAGCCTTCCATCATTCTGTAGCTGCGCGGAATGCCTCTGTCTGACATCGTCCACATCACCATGTGAGCAGACTCAGGGTTATTGGCGACAAAATCCCAAAACGTATCGTGAGCAGTCGCAGCCTGAGGCATTTCATTGTGTGGCTCAGGCTTAAACGCGTGAACCAAATCCGGAAATTTGATCGCGTCCTGAATGAAAAACACCGGAATGTTATTACCCACAAGGTCATAATTTCCTTCTTCAGTATAAAACTTTGTCGCAAAGCCTCTGGCATCCCGCACCGTGTCTGCGGAGCCTTTAGAACCCGCAACCGTAGAGAAACGGACAAATACCGGTGTCTTCACTGAAGGGTCCTGAAGAAATTTGGCCCGTGTGTACTCGGTCATCGGCTCGTAAACCTGAAAAAAGCCATGCACGCCATACCCGCGCGCATGCACAACGCGCTCCGGAATCCTCTCATGGTCAAAGTGCGTCATTTTCTCCCGGAAGTGAAAATCCTCCATTAGGGTCGGGCCGCGAACCCCAGCCTTTAACGAATGCTCATCCTCCGACACCCGCAAGCCTTGGTTTGTCGTCATTTTCTTCCCGCTGTTATCGGCCCTGTACTGTTCAAGCTGCTCGTCCTTTGAGTGTTCATTTACACGTTTATTTTGATCATTACTCATGTCTATTCCCCCTTTTTAAAACGAAACATTCTACAGCACATTTACCCGTGGCGTTCTTCAGATAAACTGCCAATCCGCTCAATAGGATTTTAGGTCTACATATCAGGATGAGGTCATACACATTTGAAATAAGCCTTCTTTACAGAAAGAAATTATGGAAGCGCTTACGAAAAAAGCTGTTGAATAGGGGAGGTCATATCATGCTTGCCATACTCGGTTTTGTGATGATGATTGTTTTTATGTACTTTATTATGTCTAACCGGCTTTCCGCACTTATTGCTTTGATTGTCGTTCCTGTTGTGTTTGCCCTGATCAGCGGATTTGGCAAAGATCTTGGCGAGATGATGATTCAGGGTGTTACAGACCTCGCTCCTACCGGGATTATGCTGTTATTCGCCATCCTGTATTTCGGCATTATGATCGACTCAGGCCTGTTTGATCCTCTCATTGCCAAAATCTTATCGTTTGTCAAAGGAGACCCGTTAAAAATCGCCGTAGGCACAGCGGTTCTGACCATGACCATTTCGCTGGACGGAGATGGGACAACAACCTATATGATTACGATTGCGGCGATGCTGCCACTGTACAAACGGCTCGGCATGAATCGTTTGGTGTTAGCGGGAATAGCGATGCTCGGTTCGGGGGTTATGAATATTATCCCGTGGGGCGGGCCGACTGCGAGGGTTTTGGCTTCCTTAAAATTGGACACGTCAGAGGTCTTCACACCGCTGATTCCTGCCATGGTCGCCGGTATTCTCTGGGTGATCGCCGTTGCTTATATCCTCGGAAAGAAAGAGCGGAAGCGGCTCGGCGTCATTTCGATTGATCACGCACCGTCTACCGATCCAGAGGCTATGCCGCTGAAGCGTCCCGCTCTCCAATGGTTTAACCTGCTGCTGACTATCGCTCTGATGGCCGCTCTGATCACCAGCCTGCTGCCGCTCCCTGTTCTTTTTATGACCGCGTTCGCCATCGCCTTGATGATCAACTATCCAAATGTCAAAGAGCAGCAGAAACGAATCTCGGCGCATGCGGGTAACGCGTTAAACGTTGTCTCAATGGTGTTCGCGGCAGGGATATTTACAGGCATTCTCTCCGGCACAAAAATGGTGGATGCCATGGCGCATTCTCTCGTTTCACTCATCCCTGACGCCATGGGTCCGCATCTGCCGTTGATCACTGCGATCGTCAGCATGCCCTTCACCTTTTTCATGTCGAATGACGCCTTTTACTTCGGTGTCCTTCCCATCATCGCCGAAGCCGCTTCCGCTTACGGAATAGACGCCGCTGAAATCGGAAGGGCCTCCTTGCTGGGTCAGCCCGTGCATCTGCTCAGCCCGCTCGTGCCTTCCACCTATCTATTAGTCGGAATGGCAGGCGTCAGCTTTGGCGACCATCAAAAATTCACTATTAAATGGGCCGTGGGGACAACGATTGTGATGACGATTGCGGCGCTTTTGATCGGGATTATTTCGTTTTAATCAAAAAAGGATTTCCGCTGGCGGAAATCCTTTTCTGTACATTATTTTTTTGTATAGCGCACCCAGTCGTAATGAGCGTATAGCGGATTTACACCATTGTAGGAACCGAGCCATTCATCGACACCCGTGCCATTCCACAGGTTCATCATGATTTTTCCTGGTGTTGTCGGAATTTGGTTTGTTGCAGTATGTTTTAATTGCCCATCGACATACCATTTAATAGAGTTTGGCTGCCAATCGAACGCATACGTATGATAGGCATTGGCTGCATCAAACCCGAGATCCACAACCTTCTCATGGTTTCCTGCACCATTTGTATAATAGTTAAATTGAACCTTTGTTGTGTCTTTTCCTAAAAATTCGATATCAATCTCATCCCAAGGGGTTCCATCTGTCGGACCTGTGTAAGTGAAGAACGATGAAACGATCCCTGTGTTTTTAGCTGGTTTCATTCTGACTTCATATAGTCCATAGCCATATGTTTGGACAGAGCGGTTTTCCCCGCAATCAAACTTGTTATAAGATGGACTTGTTAGCGCCAAACGCATTTCACCCAATGACGTTATTGATACGTTGTTAGCACGCCAAGTGCAGTTGAACATATTTCCATTTGAATAACCATCTGCTTTTTGCCAAAAGCCAGAGTTATAGCCGTTAAAAGGGTCAAAAAACGATCCACCTGTTTGAGCCGAGGCAGTAGAAGTGACTGCAAACAAACTCATAAACAATCCAGTGACAAGAAGCAGCAACACTCGTTTCAGATAAGGCATATTGGCATTCCCCTTCCATTGAAAGCGTTTTCTATGTTGATCTTACATGATTCTTTTAAAAGGGAACATCGGTCAAAATAATGATAATAACGAATCTTACTGATTGCTATGATCACCCTCCCTCTAAAAAAATAAAAACCTAAATTACCATTAGCCCAGACATAAATGATCCGCACTCATTGTAATTTAGGTTTTGCCTGCTTTATCAGTAACAATCCTACCATCATCATATTGAAATGTAAGAAAAAACGAACACACGAAAATAAAAATGTCAGCGCTCTCATTATGCTTGTTTGACTATCCTCTCTATGTGAATCGTTAAATACAATAGCTCGTCACTGGTGAGCTTGTGCTCATACTCCCGCTCAATGTAGGTTTGGATTTTCTTCGTGCAGTCATACGCCCGATGATACTTTTCTCTCACTGTCTCCAGCAAAAAATCATCCTGGCTTTCCATATGTGTACCGTTAAAAAGACGCTGCGCGAAAAACTTTAAGTGGGTGACGAACCGATAATAGTGAAGCGATTCTTCATTGAATTCAATTTTAAAATGGTATTTTACAACACTCAAAATCTCTTGCATGACTTTTGTAATGTTGATGATATTGGGCATCTCTTCATTCAGCTCGGCATTGACAATATGCAGAGCAATAAAGCCTGCTTCATCCTCTGGCAGAGACACGCCAGTCTTGTTTTTTACCATGGCCAACGCTTCTTTGCCAATGGCAAATTCGTCTTTGTACAGCCGTTTTGTTTCCCACAGCAAGGCGTTTTTGATATCAAGCCCTTTCTGATTGCGCTGGATGGCAAAGTTAATATGATCGGTCAGCGACACATAGATGCTGTCGTTGAGCTTTTTGCCGAGCTGTAATTTTGCGTAGCTGATAATCTCTTCGGATACTTCCATGCACTCGATCGGTATATCATACAAAAGGGTTTTAAATTTTTCTGATACATCCTTGTTATCGAGCGTAAACACCTTCTCAATGCGGGCTTCATCGACATCATCGCCGGACTTTTTCTGGAACGCGAGCCCCCTGCCCATGACAACCAACTCTTTCCCCTGTTCATTGACCACGCTGATCACATTATTGTTGATCACCTTCGCAATTTTCATGACATGTCCCTCCAATCAACTAAGAACAGGCTATATCTTGATTGTACATCCTTTTTGCACTAGGTCAATATCATCAGGGAAAGACGGGAACCAGTTAGTACAATTCACTCAATACCGGCTGTCCGGGCTGTTTTTGAAGCAGCGCCTCCAGGTGGCGTTCAAATAATGCCTTATCCGCTTTCTGCTTTTTGACAATGCTATTTATGATTTTGACGCTTTCAGCGCTGTATTGTGTATATTGTTTTTTCAGCTGATCCAGCTGCTGTCTTGTCGTCTTCGCGTTTTTCGGTGTGACTTGACTGATGAGGTTGATCATACGGCCTGTGATCTCAAAAAAAGCGGCTCTATTTTCTGTCAGCTGCTGAATTTCGCTGCGGATCATGTCTTGATTTCGCGTTTTTTCAAGCAAGGCGATCGCCTCGCTGTTTTGTTTTTTGAGCGATTTGCTTTCAATTTTAATCGATTCAAGGTTCTCTTTCGCAATGTCTGCTTCTTCTTCAGTCATGCTGCTTCGCACGAAGTATTCTGGATTGCCGATCCCATAATCAAATGCTTCGCTCACTTTGATCATGGAACTGAACACAATGGCCAGCTGCCTTTCGCTTGCAAGGGCTTGGAAATCCTGCTTTTTCTTACTGCTCATCGGTTTGGCTGCGGTTTGTTTTACTGTCTTTTGATCACAGTCTGCGAACGTCTGAGCCTCACCTTCACTTTCGCATGCGCTCATCACAAGAACTGTGACCAGCAGGCTTATACACAAGCCTATTCGCCTCATGCTCTGTCTCCTCTCTGCTGAATCCTTCTGGAAAATACCATAAAATATAGTTAAATGGTACCAGATGCACCTAACCCCAGCAATAAATCAAAAGTATGATTTGAAGCGAAAAAACATAAATATTTTGTAAAAATTGACGTGCATTCCATTCTTTTCAGGCCCATTTCTCGTACAATAGAAGTATCGTTACCGGAGAGGGGCTCTGATGATGAAACGTTTTTCGAAACAAGAAAACAGCTGGGTGTTATATGACTGGGCAAATTCGGCTTACTCAATTGTCGTGACCACCGCGGTGTTTCCGTTATTTTATAAATCAGCGGCTGCGGAAAGCGGTGTCAGCGCCGCTCAATCGACTGCCTATCTGGGCTATACCATTGCGATTTCAACGTTTATTCTTGCGATGCTCGGCCCTATTTTAGGCACAATCGCCGACTATGAAGGGTGCAAGAAAAAGTTCTTCGGTTTCTTTGTGTCTGCCGGTGTCGCCAGCACCGCGATGCTCGCCTTTATCCCTAGTGAACATTGGCTGCTATTGTTGCTGTTTTATACAATATCGGCTATCGGTTTTTCCGGCGCCAATGTGTTTTATGATGCCTTTCTCGTTGACGTCACGCCTGAGAAACGGATGAATCTCGTCTCGGCACGGGGTTTTGGCTTAGGATACATTGGAAGCACAATTCCATTTATCATCAGCATTGCTGTCATCCTGCTCGCTCAAGCAGAAACAATTCCAATGTCTGTATCGGCTGCAAGCCAGCTGTCCTTTTTTATAACGGCTGCTTGGTGGGGGCTGTTCACCATCCCGATGATCAAGCATGTCCATCAGCGCTATTACATCAAAAGAGAACCTCATATCGTCATCAACAGCTTTAAGCGGCTCGGCCAAACGATGAAACGGATCAGGCAATACCGGGCACTGTTCCTCTTTTTGCTCGCTTATTTCTTTTATATCGACGGAGTCGGCACGATTATTACGATGTCGACATCCTATGGATCAGATTTAGGGATCGGTTCCTCAAGCCTCCTGATCATCCTATTTGTCACTCAGGTGGTCGCTGCGCCGTTTTCGATTATATACGGAAAACTGGCAGAACGCTTCACGGGGAAGACAATGCTGTACGTTGGGATCGTTATTTATATGATTGTCTGCGTGTACGCCTATTTTATGGAGACAACGATTGATTTCTGGATACTGGCCATGCTTGTCGCTACCTCGCAGGGCGGTATTCAAGCCCTCAGCCGTTCCTATTTCGCCAAGCTTGTGCCAAAGCGCCACGCCAATGAATTCTTCGGCTTCTACAACATTTTCGGGAAATTCGCCTCAATTATGGGACCACTGCTCATTGCCGTGACCGCCCAGCTGACCGGAAAATCCTCGACTGCGGTGTTCAGCCTGATCATTTTGTTTGTGATTGGCATTGGGATTCTTGCCTTTGTTCCGGAGGAGACCAGCGCCGATGTCAGCCAGCAGCAAAATGACCTGCCCCTTTAACTGGGAGCAGGTCATTCATCATTTATTCGCTTTATTCACCTTGAGCTTTTTCCCTTTGACGGTTGTGTTCTTCATCACTTGGAGAACATGAGGTCCTTTCCCATTTAAAATCTCAACGTATGAGGCGTTATCCATAATCGTGATGATGCCGATGTCATCAGCTGACACACCATCAATTTTGGCAATCGTTCCTACAAAATCAACGGCTCTTATTTTCTTTTTCTTTCCGCCGTTAAAATACAGCTTCATAATGTCTTTATTCAGCTCTTCGCTTTTGTCCTTTTTGCTTTCCGGCCGGTCATTCATTTTAGCTAGAAATTCAGGTTTCTTTCTAGCCACTTCCTCTTGAGAAGGGGCCTCCATTTTTTGAATCTCAAATCCGATATATTCTTCAATGTCGGCTAAAAACCGTTTTTCGAAGGCCGCGACAAACGAAATGGCCTTTCCTTTGTTCCCTGCGCGACCTGTCCGGCCTGTGCGGTGCACGTAGCTTTCCTTTTCAAGCGGCAGATCATAGTTGATGACAAGGGAGATATTTTCAATATCAATCCCGCGCGCGGCGACATCTGTCGCGACTAGGTAACGGTACTCGCCCCGTTTAAATTCATTCATGACGTCGAATCGGTCTTCCTGAATCATTCCGCCGTGAATTTTATCGCATGGATATCCTAAGTCATCCAATTCATCGGTCAGCTGATTGACATGCTCTTTCGTTCGGCAGAAAATGATGCAGCTATCGGGATTCTCCGTCATCAGCACATCTTTCAGCAATGAAAATTTATTCTCTTCTCTTACTTGAATCACCGCATGTTCAATATTTCTTGTGGTTAGGCCGGCCGCTTTGATTTCGATATGCTCCGGGTTTTGCATATATTGACGGCTCAGCTTCTCGATATCCTGCGGCAGCGTCGCTGAAAACAGCATCGTCGTGCGCTCAGTCGGCAGATGCTTGATAATCGCCTCCACCTGCTCGATGAAGCCCATATTCAGCATCTCATCCGCTTCATCAATGACCAAATAAGAGAGACGATCCAACGGCAGCGTGCCTTTTTCAATATGATCCAGAACACGTCCCGGCGTGCCAACAACAATGTGGCTTTTTTGCTTAAGCTCGGCTTTTTGTTTATCGAAGGAGGACTTTCCAAATACGGCTGTCGCTTTGATTCGTTTAAATCGTCCGATGTTCGTGATATCCTCTTTTACTTGCACCGCAAGCTCACGGGTCGGTGTTAAAATAAGCGCCTGCGGCTTGTTTTCATCCCAATCCGCCAGCTCACAGAGAGGAATCCCGAACGAAGCCGTTTTCCCGCTTCCCGTCTGAGATTTGACGACAAGATCCTTTCGTTCAAGGGCAGCGGGGATCACGCTCTGCTGCACCTTGGTCGGTTCTGTATATCCCAGTCCTTCCAGTGCTCGTAAAATGTCATGACTGATTTGATAGTTTTTAAAATGACTCATGTATAAACTCCTGTCTCTTGCAGATGTTCTCATTATACTCTAATTGACGAAGGCGTATGTGTTTTGTCGAAAAAATGACGTGTTAAAAGCCATCGATTCCCTGACGTTTTAGCTCCTGAACAGCCAATCGCGCCAGTGCGTCGGCCCCCGCGCGGTTCGGATGCAGCGTATCTCCGTCCATATAAAGCGCGAGTGTTTTTTCCGGACCGATCGATGTAAAGTATGCCGAGCTGAGGACATTTAAGTCAATGAGGTATGTTTTTTCCTCTTCGGCCAAAGCCAAAATAGAGGCCCTGTACCATCTGTTTACAGACGAATGGATGCCTTCAGAAGTAAAATCGGTCGCCCGGCCCTGAGGCGTTGATAGGATGACGTCCGCTCCTTTCGCTTTCACCTGGCGGATCATATCACGCATCATCTCTTTAAACTCCGCTTCAGATTCATTATGCTTCGGATTTGTGTCATTAATGCCAAGCTGCAAGATAAAATAATCCCCCGGCTTGATGTACTTCAAAATCGCCTCCAACTGCCCGTCATTTCTGAATCCTCTCGCGATCTGTCCGCCAGACGCCATGTTTCTCACTTGAAAGGTGTGTTTATCGATATAGTGAGGCAGCATCTGCCCCCAGCCCGCCTGCTTGCTGCTGTTGAGCGGATAATAATTGCACACCGTCGAGTCGCCGCCGACATAAATGGTTCGGTTCGTCACCGGCTGATCAGACAATTTCTTGATTTTCAGGGCACTGAGCGTAAAAGCGGTGCCTGCCTTTCCCTCTGTCACCAGCAGATTCAGCTGCCCGTCGGTGACAGGAATTTGGAACGTATCCTCCGCGCCGTCCCCCGTCATATTGATGACCTGAAACACGCCCTCCGCCGCCACACTGGCCCTTGCCGTATTGCCAAGCATCACCTTCACCTCGTAAAGGCCGTTCGGGAGATCCACTTGAAACGTGTTATTGCTTTTCGTCCCATACGCTAAAAATTGAACCGCATCACTCTTCACACCAGTCCCGGATGCCGCCACATCCTTCATATTCTCCGGTGTTTGAAAGCCGTAGCCCTTTGACCGGTCATACCGATCAGACGCCCTGACACCAATGTAACCAGGCTCCACCGAACCGCTCCCAAAATCAAACTGATACACCTTCGGCTCCGCCGCCTTCACACTCTCATTCCCGTCAAAACACAACATCAGCATCATCACAAAAACCGCTACAATCCATTTTTTCATCAAGATTCCCTCCTCTATGAAAACGCATACATTAATGCATACTCGGTGATTGTTTCTTTATGATGACTGAAGGGAGAAAAAAATGGCGTTGGAATAAAAATGAGGGGGGAGTCTCAAGAAGGGGAAAATCAGTGTGACTTCTTGTCACACTTGATCACATCCCAACCTCCGCAATAGAAGCTTATTTGGTCTTCTTCGTCATACACATAATAACGGAGTCTTTCCCATTGATCATCAGTCGGTTCAATCTCCAACTCAACCGCATCGATGGATTCAAGGTCATCCAGCCTCGATGCACTAATGTTTTCAAACCGCAATTGAATGTCACAGGTTTGAGCAGATAGTTTTAATTCAAACACAGGAATTTGAATATAACGATCATCTTCTTTCATATAGAAAGAAAACTCGTTTAATGTAAATGGACCTGTATCCTCATCAGAAAGATGCTTTTTCAATTTCTCGTATTGTGTGATAGTCAAATGAATTCCCCCTATTCTTAGTTACCGCCAACCATATAGATGTCTACAGCATCGTATTCAAACCACATGATCCGTTCGCCTGAGTCCGTTAGACACTGGAGCTTCCCTTCTGAAAAATAACTTTTATCCGGTTGAGGATCAGTGATCAGAAAAACATCGTCATTGATGGAAGCTAGCAGAAAGAGATAACCTGCAATGTCACGGTCTGCTTTCTGTATTACGGATTCGAAACGGAATTCCCTTTTGGCCAGCTTCGTCACCTTGTAAGCATAACCTTCAAAGTACTCGGACAGGCCTTCTATAAATGAACCAGTCGTTATTACCTGTATCATGATTCGATCGTAGGCAAGCCCTTCCCAAAAACGATAAAACGACTCTGCATCTTCAAGTTCACAAGACATAACAACTTGGTGAGGCTTAAGAACGATCATGTCCAAATTGCAGATACTGCTTATAGAGGTTATTTCCATAAAATCTCCCCTTATCAGTTGGATAGCGCAACGCAAATCTCTTGCCTGACTTGTTCATACAAGAGAATGTGATGATACAGACCCTTATCGTTTTTGATCATTTCCGGAAGTATATCAGGATACAGCTCAAAAAAGCTTTTCTCCAACGAACGCCGCTGATGCCGAGGCATCCTTTTATTCGACAGCACATAATCCAAACTGCCATCAACTAGCATAAAAAACTCATAGATGTCCGTTTCAAAGCCGTACAATTCATCAGGGTACGGCATTTCTTCAAGCTCTCGCTGTCTTTTTTTCAGTTTTTGAAGCACGTTGATCCTCTCCCTCCGCAACAAACTCATTTATCTTGAAACAGGATAGGCGGATCATGATCTATCGCCTCCAACAGCTCTTCACCAAACACAGTGATTGTCAATTTCCACGGGTCTCCCAAAAGTCCCCAAGAGAAGTCCTGATGAAAAAAGAAATAATAGTCTCCATTTGGAAATACGGGAACAGGCCATTCGCCAAATTCATCCTTAGGCATTGCCTGATGAGGACTAAAGGTATATCCGTCATGCTGCCAATCTAGTGCGTACATTACTTCGTTCTTTCCAGTACATAATTGAAATCCTTTTAAAATAGAAGTCTCTAAATCACTCAGCACTCCGCTCACATCATTATGACCAGCTTTACTGCTCATCTCGCTTGAGATATCAAACACTCGATATGGATCAGGCAGGATGATGTGATGACATCTGTTTCCGGGTTTCCATTTTATGAGCTTGTTCACTTCTGACCAGATGCGGTCTTGTTTTGTCTGACTTAAAGCGCGCCAATTCATCATTCATCCCTACGCCTATTGGATATCCTGTTTATAAACACCAGAAGAGGCCACTGCGTAAACAGCGTTACTTGTCAGTTTCAGCTGTTGAACGTCTAGGGCTTCACCGTTCGAGTCACAGCATGTTATCTCTTTCATCTCTTGACTCACATCGGCAGAAATTAAATAAAGAGACGACTCGAGCTCTTCACTGTAACAATTGAACGTCCCAACCAAAAAACCTTCTTCAGATATCGCAAGCTGATAAAATGCTTCTGAGTCCGGCTCTTTATCCGACAGAATCCACACTCGTCTCACGACCGTTTCATCAAATGCGGCAATGACTGCATCTCCGTAATACAGCATATAAATCAATCCGTTTACTTCTGTAAGCCCATAACAATCAACTACAGCCGGCGCATCCATTTCTTCGAGCTTTCTATCAATGTGTATTTCCTTCTGCTGACCATCTAACGTAAGACACCACACACTATGGCCGTTGGGATTCTCATCATGATAAATCCCTTCATCACATAAACCGACCCAAAGCTGTTGTTTCTCATCCAAAAGACAGCAGGAAACCCCTGAAGGCAAGTGAAAAGCACTTTCCATCCTTCCCTCTTCTGAAAAAACCTTTACCTTCGGCTCATACGATTCGTAATAAACGAAGACATAGCCATCTGCACATTGTTGAAAGAGCAGAATATCACTGTATGCAATCTGCTCTTTCACTTTAAAATCCCGAACATCACCGGAAGGATCATAGGTTGTAATGGTGATATCACCTTGCAACCCTTTTCCAATGTAGACACGCCCCTGTGCATCGGCATGGAAAAAACAATCTTGGTTGTCCGTGTTGATGATTTTATTCATTTTTATTTTTTTCATTGGTTATGCTCCTAAATCTTATATGCATAAAAATGTTTTGTGTCAAAAGAATCGACCTTTAAAACATTGCATCTCCGTCAATGTAATTAATCCACTGTTCTATTACTTATATCTCCTAACTAATTTCTATTCTATTTAGTAATGACCCGTATATAAAAGGCTTGTTGATAAATTATAGATTATCAACAAGCCTAAATATATTATTCAAAAAGGATTAACATAACCTAATCTATTATTTCAAACATTTTTAAATTATATTTAAAATATTCTCTCTATTTACCGAACCTATTTTGATAGTCTCTGAATCTATAATTTCTATATGATACAGGACAACGTTCAGTAAGTCTCTAACAATTGTTTTTTCTGTTAAATGAACTCTGCTCAATATATCTTTTAACTCAACATCTTTTTTCACCAATATGATATTCTCATGAGCAACAATTGTATTTTCGTATTCTTCTGCTGATGTTTTCATAAAAGAAATTTTTTTATGATTAAACAAAGTATTTGTTTTTAAATTCGCAGAATATATACAATCATTACTATCCTTATTAGAAACTGAGTAAGCATACATTGCATATTGGTTACCTTCTATATTTTTCAATATATCGAATATTATATGCTCTATTGTTTTATATTCTTTTTCAATTCTATCATAGTAATTAAGAGTTGATATTTCATAAAAATAGTACATTTACTTCTCCCTTTCTATCTTTTATAAACTGTTAACCGCCATTGTGCACTGCCTCTTTTCCATTTCCCTTTATATCTAGAAAACTTATTACTTTGTAAATGATAACCATGATTATTATGTGGTGTATGCCACTCTAAAGATCTATATATAGATCTCCCGGTCTTTTTCTTTTTCGAATAGATTACTCCCCAATAACCTCTGCCTTTCTCTTTATCCCCCTTAATACGGCCTACTTTATGAATTCTATAAGGGATTTTTTTCGCGATTCTTTTTGCACCTTTTTTAATAATTGATTTAGTCCATTTCTTCGATGCATTATATCCCTTACCAACATTCCTTTTAACCCACTTACCTGGAGCGCCATTCCATGATCTTTTTACTACTTCCCATAGATATCTAGCCCAATGCCCATCAGGGTCAACATTCATCACTGGGTTATTATTTCCATAAGCATACCCATTCTGATCCAATGAGTCGCCGTCGCTGCCCGGGTCTGGGTCGAGCGATAGGAACACGCCGTTTCTTGGCTCGTAGTAGCGGGCCATGAGATAGTACAGGCCGGTTTCTTCGTCGTATTGGTAGCCTGCGTAGCGGTAGCGGTTGTCTTTTACTTCATCGCTTGCTTCGGTTTTTGTTGGATTTCCCCATGTGTCGTACTGATATTTGGCAACGGTTTTTCCAGTGCTGTCTGAGATCGCGATGACGTCGCCGTGTGCGTTGTAGTGATAGAAATATTTCTTGCCATTTTGCGTGAATGCTAGCAGTTGTCCACTATCACCGTATGTGTATGCTTTTGTGAAAGTATACACATTCAGACTGTCGCTGTAAAAATAAATTGTGTCTTTCCCGAATTAATTAAAACAGCTGTCAAATATACTTGACAGCTGTTTTTGTTTATTATTTTAGTTTAAAGATTCATCCTCCTGTTATAAGCTTATTAATCAAAATCCTAATTTTTTCATGAAATTCTAAGCATTCACTTAATTCTTGATATTTTAAAATATCACTTTTATAATTCCTAAAATGAGGATAATGTTCATAGAACGTTTTTTTTAACATTTCTCTTTGATATCTAGGAATTTTTTTATCTTCAATTATATAATTTAAACTTCCAGTTATTAAGGCAAAAAATTCATAAAATTCATCTAAAGAAGTATTTGTTTCTTCTTCAAAATCATACATATCATTTGGAAACGGACCATGTAATAATACATAATATTTTTTGAACTCATCTAATGTTTTTTGATCAATATTATATCTTTTAAAAAATTTCATCCATATTCAGGCCCTTCTATATTGTAGAAATTAAAATTAACGCTTTTTCTTTTTCTTCCATTTATTATTCACAAATGTAACTACCTTTCCACTTCTTGTGTAATAACCAGTTCTTTTTCCATTCTTAATCCTGTAACCTTTTTTTCCAGTAGCTAGTATTACTTTTTCGCGTAAATGCTTATTAGATCTATAAAATGCTCTAGCAACTTTTGTATATCTCTTTTTACTGTAAGATTTACCATTTCTCACAATATGTTTATTATGATGATAGTCCAATGACTTTCTTTTAGTTTTAAATGTTCCTTTATACCAATGTCTTGAGGTGGCCCATTTTCCGATTTTTTTTGTTAATTTTAACTTTCCACCACCTACAAATCCTGATGCGGCTGCAATTGCTACGCCTTTCCAACCCTTGCCTGATTTATAAGCTTTGTATCCATCATATACCGCAAATCCTGCATTGACAACAAACCATACCCAATGGCCGTCTGGATCGACATTCATGACCGGGTTGTTGTTTCCATAGGTATATCCGTTTTGATCTAGTGAATCTCCGTCACTGCCCGGGTCTGGGTCGAGCGATAGGAACACGCCGTTTCTTGGCTCGTAGTAGCGGGCCATGAGATAGTACAGGCCGGTTTCTTCGTCGTATTGGTAGCCTGCGTACCGGTAGCGGTTGTCTTTCACTTCGTCGCTTGCTTCGGTTTTTGTTGGATTTCCCCATGCGTCGTACTGATATTTGGCAACCGTTCTTCCGGTGCTGTCTGAGATCGCGATGACGTCGCCGTGTGCGTTGTAGTGATAGAAATATTTCTTGCCATTTTCTGTGTAGGATAACAGCTGGCCGCTGTCCCCGTACGTGTACGATTTTGTGACTTTGTTGTCCGCGTCTGTTTCATACAAGACGTTCAAGCTGTCTCCGTCGTAGAAGTAGTTCGTGACGTTTCCGTTGACGGTTTTTTGGATTCTGTTTCCTTTCTCGTCATACTTATATGTTGCGAATGGCTTGTCTTCGCCTTTTTTTGTAACGGCTGTCAGGTTATCTTCCGCATCCCACGTATATGTGAATTTGCCGTCGGATGTGCGGTTGCCGTTTTTATCGTAAGAGATGCTTTCATCATTGACTTTTGTAAGCTGGTTCATGATGTTGAAGGAAGCGTTCACCGTTTTGCTTGAGCCGTCTTTTACAGTTGTAACGGTTTTCCGGTTCCCGAATCCATCATATGTGTATTCAATGACAGTACCGTCTTCATGGGTTTCTTTGACAAGCTGATTCAGCTTCCCATACTCATATTGCACCTTGCCGCTTGCTGAGCTGTTTATCGTTGTACGATTGCCGTTGGCATCATATTCATAGCTTTCCGTCAGAATGCTTCCGCCGTTTTTGTCACCGATATGCAGCGAGCTTACAAGGTTTCTTTCGTCATATGAAAAACTTGTTCCACCGCCGTTGCCCGTAATAAAGGTTTGGACGTTGCCATTTTCATCATAATCAAATGAATAGGAAGATGTACTGTCTTTCATCTCAATCATTTGATCCAGCTTGTTATACGTAAATTGATTCGTTCCTTTTTGGTCCCCATGAGTCCACGAGAAGGTTTTCAGCTTATCGGAGTCACTAGGGTATGTCCAAGTTTGACTGCCGCCGCGGTCAGTCAATTCGGTTAAACGGTTTTTATTGTCAAATGTCCGTTTCTTTGTGGTGTTCTGCTCTTTATTAACGACCGACGTTTCATTTCCATTTTTGTCATACGTGAAATTGTACTTTTCTGTACCGTTATACGACTTTGATTTCACCCGGTCTGTTCCATCATAAGAAAGAGATACTTCGTTGCCATTCGGTGAAATGGTTTTGGTCAGATTGCTGTTGGCATCATATTCGCTTGCTAGCACATTGCCCAGAGGGTCAGTTGTTTTGACAAGCTTGCCCATCACATCATATTCGTATTGATAGGTTTGATCTGCTCCCGCCCGGATGGTTTTGCTTACCTCATTGCCTTCCTTATCATAGCTGTGAAGGATAGAAGTGCCGTTGGAGAGCGTCATGTTTGTCAGTTGGTCTGCCTGATCATACGTATAGGATGTTTTTTCACCTTTTGCATCCGTTTCAGACGTTTTCTTACCAGTTTCATCGTAATCAGTTGAAGTAGAGTATCCTAGTTCGTCCTCTTCCTTGGTCGCATAGTTACCATTACTGTCATACGTGCTTTTTGTCAGAAGGCTTCCTTCAATCAAACGGATATCATCAAACCACGCGGTTCCTGTTGCGCTCTTTTGGAACAGTATGCTGATATCGACTTTATTGATCGGCTTTGTTTTTGGTATAACAACAGCTGCGCGGTTCCATTCCTGTGTTCCAGAAGGGAATTTCGCATTGTATACGCCTGTGCTGCCGTCCGCGTAAGTGACATTAGCCTGCAGAGAATAGTCTTTTTCATCTGTGAACTTGACACTGCTTGCTTTCGACATGCCTGTCAGTGTGAGATAAACCGGTTTGTCATTTGCGCTTTGCCCTAAGACAACGGTTTGTTTTGTTACTGATCCGGCTTGGGACGCACTGGTCCGGGCAGCTTTTAATGATACTTCATCATTAAAGCCTTCTTCAGAATCAACGGATGCTCCGCTTACATTCCAGCTTTCCATTGCTGCTGTGAAACTGCTGTTTTGAACTGGGTTATAGCTTGACGATACTTCGCCTTTTTCCAGCTGGACTTCATCAAACCATGCTTTTCCTTTGCCATCTTTATCTTTATGATCGACTTCCATATACACAACGGCTTTTCCTGCATTCGCTGGAGTCGTAAAAGTGATTTGCCGTTTTGTCCAGTCATTTTTTCCGGCTAATGCACTGTATTCATTGTGAATCCATTGAATTCGTTTTTGATCTTTGTCTCGCAAATCAATGTTAAAGTAGGCTCTTGATTTCGCTAGATCCGTTTTGATTTTCCCGCTTAATGTATAGGTTGTATTCGGCTCCAGTTCAACTGTTTGAGTCGCTGAGGAATACCCGTGATCGGTTCCTGCAGACGTTGATTGGCTCAAGACTTCCAATGCCTTTGATCCGGAAAGAACTCCGCTTTTATCGGCGATGACTGAAATTTTGCCGCTGTCTTTAGAGGCAGTCAGATTCCAGCCGGATTTTTGTGCTTCAAAGCTTCCATCTTTCAAAATATTAGTTGAAGCTGATAAATCTTTGCTGGATTGAATCTGATTTCCGTATTTATCATAAACGGCTGCTGACGATGATTTTCCGCTCTGATCGGTTTCGGATACAGCATCCAGTCCGTCATAAGCAATATCCGTGACATTGCCCTCGGTATCCTTCATTTTTGTGACATCGTTGTTTTTGTTGTATTCGTATGTCTCAGTTCCATATGCGTCTTTAACCGACGTAACGTTGCCATCTTTGTCATATTGATAGCTTTCCGTTGCTTTTCCGGTGCCCACGTCGTTTGGATCGACATCTTCTACGACATTGTTGCCTTCATATTTTGTATTCGTTGTAATTTTTAGCCCTTCAGCATCATCAATGACCTGAATCGGATTTCCCGCTTCATTATAGCCATACTGTACCTTCCGGCCATTTGGCTGCGTCATGAGAAGTGTCTTTTTATCAGCATCATAGCTGTAGACATATGTTTCTTTTTTAGCGTTGATTGCTTTTTCGAGACGGTGTCCGCTATACTGATATTCGGTAAAGACAGGCTTTGCTTCGGTACTGTTGGCTGAATACTGTTTGACAAGGCGCCCTTCGCTATCGTAGTCATAGCTTGTAACAGTCCCGTCTGTATCTGTAACCTTCTTCAGCAAATCATTCTCATATGAGTAGGTGACTTTCTTGTTTTTAGGTCCGGTGATGGACGTCACATGGCCATTTTCATCATAGGTAAATGTAAGCTTGCGGCCTGATGCATCTGTAATGGCGGTCAGTTGATTTTTGTCATTGTAAGTATAGACAGTTGCATTGTTGTGGCCATCCACTACCTTTTGAAGCTTACCGCCTTTTTTATTGAAATAAGCATTGGTTTGATCCTTTGTTTTTAATATGAACTGATCAGCTGTTTCTGTTAATTCAAGATATACACCGGTCGGCGGCTGATAGGTGCCATCGGCTTTTTTCGTGAATCGATGTGTCGTAGCGTCTTCATCGATATACATTGCCCCGCCATCCGTTGAGATGACAGATGTTTCTGCATCAGCATACCAGCCTTGCCCAAATAAATGATCAGAGCTGTCAAGACTGTTGTAGGTTCTCGATAAGCCAAGTCCCGGACCGCGTCCGTCAATTGACAAATCTTCTTCATTCACAATGACATTGCCTGTCGCACCATTTAACTGGCCGCTTGGGATATCAATGATAGACCAGTATTCTTCTGTCCCAAGGAATTCTGCTCCTTCATGGAACGTTGGGTTAAAGGGCGCCGTTGGAATTGTTTCACCATTCGCATCATAGGCGACAAGCGTGAAAGAATAATTCTTCTTCCCTTTGTAATTCCCATTTGCATTGTTATAAACAGGTGATGGATCGAGGGCTAATTCCCCGCCTTTTCCATCGGTATGAAGCTTATAGCTTCCAGCTTTGATTTCCTCAGAAGTCGGCCAGATGTTTTTATTTTGGGTTGTCCAATGATCCGCGTCACCCACATCAAAGGATTGATATTCCTTACCGTTATAAATGTTAACTTTATAGCCTTTCGCATTTTGAACCTTTTCCCATATCAAATTTACATAGCCCGTTTGACTCGATTTTGTATTTGTATACAAATAGCCAGTTAAATTCTTTGGCTTAGCGATATCAGGAAGTGCCGGGTTAGCAGCCGGTGATGCAATCGCTTCGCCGTCTTTGTTGTATGCGATAATTTTAAACGAGTAATTTCTTTTGGCTCCATCTCCCCCGGCGTTTTTATAAGTTGGGCCGGGATTGATCGGCAGCTCTGCACAATTGCCGTCTTTCAGATGTAGAGCATATTTCCCAGCCTTAATTTCAGCACTTGTCGGCCAAATCTTTTTCCCTTTGGTGGTCCAAGACGTCTGATTTCCCAGATCAAGTGTCTCAAAGCCTTTCCCATTGAACACCTGAACCTTATAGCCGGTTGCACCAGATACAGCTTTCCATGAAAGATCGAAATAACCTGTGGCATTCCCATTATTGTAGCCCTTTGCTGATGGTGCTTGTGCTTTTCCTACATTAGGGATAACGGGCTTTGCCGGTGCGGACATCGCTCCTTCACCTTGGTCAAATACTGCACTGACGCCAATCCAGTAGTTTTTGCTTGTAGCATAGCTTCCGCCGGAATTCTTATAGACCGGGGATGGATCTAATGCCAATTCAGCTCCACCCTTGCCGTCCAGATGCAGTTTATATCTCTTGGAGGCAATTTCTGCGCTCGTAGGCCAGATTTTTTTCCCTTTTGTGCTCCACGACGTGACGTTGCCTGCAGAAATCGCTTGATATTCCTTACCATTGTAGATCCATACCTTATATCCTTTTGCGCCTTCAACCTTTTTCCAACTGATATCGAAATAACCTGTGGAATCGCCGTTGTGATAAGCTTTAATTGTAGGGGTGTTTCCCTTTGGTATGGTATACGTCACTTCAATATACGGTTTATTGGCGGAGTTCGCTGAAGAAATTAGTTTTTTCCAATATTCCTTGCCGTTTCCGTTTGTATGAAGCTTAAATCCATAGTTGGCCCCGCCGGAGTTCCATGACTTTACAGCAGCAGTCACGTCATAACTCGCCCACTGTCCTTTATGGACGTCGGCTTTTCCGATATTTTTAGATGCCGGTTTTGTATTCCATGTCACTTTTCCATTATCATAATTGCTGTTTACCGTATCCAGCCAAAGACCGGTTGCCTTTGTTCCATAATAGGAATGGGCTACGTATGTTTTTAATGTAGCTTTAGTGACAGTCATATTTTGAATTGGTTTTAGGTTGTTAAATTTCATGAACGCATAGTTTGTGCCTGTTGTTTTGTCATAATAGCCCGTTTTCAGTACATAGGCCTTTAAATTAGCATCCCATTTTTGTGAGGAGGCCGAATAGTTCGTCGTCGGGTAGGCACTCATGACAAACGTGTCCGATGAAACAGATAAAGAAGTTGACGGGTCGATAGATACTGGATATACGCGTTCTGGGTCTTTCAGCCAGTTCTCGTCTGCCGTAAGATGAAGCAAATACCCTTCTTCATTCTTTTCCAGCTTATAGCTGACTTTGTCTGACCGTTCAACCTCGCCGGAAAGCTCATCTAGTTTTGAATCCGTCATAAAAGGCTTAGGCACAGAAAAAACAACTTTGCCTTTTTCATCAGAAAAATCAATGGATCCATCCTCTTGCTCTTTAGCCTGCAAATCGGTTTTTAATTGAAATGTAAATGTGTTGTATCCATCATACTGATGAAGGACTAAATCTTCTTTTATGTTTTCATTGAATGTGAAAGTCTGAAGATCAATATTCGGAAAAACATCCGGATATACAATCTCATTACTGTCAGTCTTATAATCTGCTGAGGTATCTTTCGGAGTAAGTGAAGTTTTATTCTGGCCTTTCGCTTCTACAAGTGAATATGTAACCTTATGGTCATTATGCTCAAAAGTCGCATAAAGCCCGTTCTTCATTTGCTTTTGAAAATCTGAATTCAAAATAGCGTTCTCTGTCTCGACTTGTTTGCTTGTCGACTCTTTTAACTCAGGAGAAATGTCTTCCCAGTCAGCATCCGGTGTTTCCTTTGTATGAATAGGATCAAGGTATACTTCCTGTTTATAGACACCGTCACCTTCATAATAGAGCTTTGTATTTTCTGTTCTTTCTGAGGTGATCTCTCCCTCTTTGTTTATATCTTTTGGATCAAAAGGTATGGCTTCCTCAGTCTGTTCTTTCCGAGAAGTTTCTTCTGGATTATCGGCAACAATACGATTTCCATTCTCTTCTTCTGTGGTTTTTGCCAGTACATCTGCTGGCAGTAATGAAATCATTAAAGCCAACACTAAAAATGCTGCTATGAACCTTTTACAGTTTCGCCTCTTTCTTTTTTTCATTTTCTCTCTCCTTCTGTAATAAAAGTAATATTTACTCAATAATCTTAACTAGACTGAAATATTATTACAATATTTTTCTAGAAAATTTATCTTATTTTAAGGATTAACGAGAGTCTATTGACCTAAAATAAAAAAGGCCGCATAGGCCTTTTTACATTTTTTCATTATTGGATTTGTTCAATATCCGTACCTTCAGCTGCCACATTCTCCTTCCCCCGCCTCCTGACAAGCGTCAAGGCCATGCCTGCAAAGATCAGCACGATGCCGAGCGTTTGATAGAGGTCAGGGCGGAAACCTGTGAAGACGGTATCGAGCACGATCGCGACAGCGGGGTCGAGAAATACAATGATTGAAATAAATTTCGTTGATAAAAATCGCAAACTGTCAAAAAACAACAAATATACAATACCCGTATGAATAATACCGGTAGATACCACCATAATCCAGTTTCCCTGAGACAGGTCAGCAAAAGCGCCGAAATGAATAAACGGAATTAGGATGATAACCCCTAAACCCGTTTGCAGGAAGGTGGTCGTGTAAGGGCTGAGGTTTTGAATGCCTTTTCCCAATAAAGTAGTGAACGCATAAAACAGTGCGGCGAGAACGGCCCAAATGATCCCTGATCCCATCAGCTGTGTCAATGAAGTGCTGCCGTTAATCCCGGAAATCAGCGCAGTTCCCAGAAAACAGATGATAATGGAGCTGACGGAGATGACATGTAGTCTCTCTCTGTAGATGATGCTTCCCAGGAGAAGAACAAGCACCGGTGCTAGGTGATAAACGGAGATAGCAATTGTAACGGACGTTTCTTCAAAAGACTTAAATAAGAACACCCAGTTGAATACAAGAAAGAAACCGCACGCCAATGTTTGCAGCACGTCTCTCTTTCTCCATTTTTCAGTTTTATATTGGCCGGACGCCAGCCAGCAAAAGCTTAAAAATAGCGTCGCGCAAAGGCAGCGGACAAAGACCAATTCAAATGACGGCAGATTGGTATGCTCTGAGAAAAAGCCAATGGAGCCGAAAATCACCATAGAGATGACCATTTTGATTACGGCTGTTGATTTTTGTTTTGGTGTGATTGAGAGATCTTGCTGCATCAAGCGTATTCTACCTCCAGTTATGTATAGGGAAAAGCACCCCAACTGCAAGGTGCTTTTCCCTTTTTTATAGTTTCTTGCCGGCCGTCCAGCCGCCGTCTATGACAAAGTTTGAACCTGTAATAAAGTGCGCCTCATCAGAAGCCAAATACTTCATACAGGAAACAATATCACTCGGCTGCCCCCACGTATGAAGGGCATGGTTATCCTTGATCAGCTGAACCATTTCATCGTCTTGAAAATACTCTTCCGTTAATTCTGTTTGGATCACGCCCGGTGAAATGCTATTCACCCTGATCCCCTTTGATCCAAATTCCATAGCGAGCTGCTTCGTCAGTCCGATGACCGCGTGCTTGGAAGACACATAGGCAGCCCGCGCAGGCTCTGCCATCAGACCGGACACAGAGGCGATGTTGATTATACAGCCTCGTTTTCCCAGCTTTGACCACAGCCTTGCCGCATCTCGGGAAAGAATAAAGGCTGCCGTGAGATTAATGTCTATGACCTTTTTGAATGATTCTGCCGATAATTCAAGAACAGGGGTGATTTCTCTTATCCCTGCTGCATTGATCAAAATATCCGGGATCAATCGGCTTTGTTCAAGTTTTGGCATCAAAGATTCCGCCTGCTGGACATCAGACAAGTCTGCTTTTTCCATGTGAAACTCACTGTTTACTATAAATTCTGACATTTTATTCGTTTGAATATCCACTCCAACGACTCGAAAGCCTTCTGTTAGAAATTGCTTTACTGCCGAAAAGCCGATTCCGCTATTTGCCCCAGTGATCATTATATTCTTTTTCTTCATCATTTTACATTCTGCCTTTTTTCATTTTGGTAATTTGTAATAATCTGAATATTATTATTTGACAATATATTACAAATAATTTAGCATTGCACTACATCCTCTATTTTCCACATTTTCTATCATACAGGAAATTACTAAAAAAATCATCACTTTTTAAGGAGAGATTCATATGGTTCAAGTTTCAAACGTACAAAAAGAGTTGACATCCGATATTTCTAAATATGCTTCTTTTTTAAAGGAAAACGGTTATTCGTATATTCCAGCAGATTTCTACCGGCAAAAAACTACAGACGCCGCAGTCCGCAAATTACAGCTTACATATGATGCTTTGAAAGCTGACCCTAAAGGAGGCGGCCGTTACAGAGCGCATTCCCGCTACATTTTGGCTCCTCACTCCGACACTCTTGAATTAGATCCGGATAATGGATATTTCCAATCAAAAGAATATAATTATGATGATGGCGGTATCGTCAGACAATTTGAAAAAATATCAGATGAGTTTCTACAGCATCCTATTACGCAGCAAATGATACATTCAAATGTAGAAATGGCCCGCCAAACCGATTTTGTAGATTGGGAGAAAGAAGTGATCGTCGGGCTTCACCAAGTCAGATATCAAGTGACACCTGACGCGCCTTCATACAGCTCACCCATTTGGCTGCATCGTGACGATGAACCGCTTGTTTTCGTCCATCTATTTCAGCTGAGCGAGGATGCTATCGGAGGAGATAACTTAATTGCTCCATCTGTTAAGCAAATTGATAAAGTGCTGCGGCTGACAGACCCGCTTGAAACACTTGCTCTCGGGCAAAAGGTCTTTCATGCGGTTACACCGGTCGGCACTGCCAATAGAGATGGTGCGCATCGAGATATATTATTAGTTACATTTTCTAATAGATAAAAAAAGCGCCCAAGGGGCGCTTTTTCAATAAATCTATCGAACAATCAAAACCGGGCAGGTTGATAATTGAGACACTTTATGGCTGACGCTTCCAAGCATCATTTCTTTCAGGCCGCTGATCCCCCGGCTGCCAACGATGATCAGGCTGACGCCTTTCTCTTTTGCATGACTTAGTATTTCATGTGCCGGCTCGCCATTCGCATAAATGATTTCAGCTTGAACACCGTTTCCGGCTGCTTTTTCTTTTGCGTTCTCTAGGATTTTCAGGCCTTCTTTTTTAACTTCGTTCCTGATTTCATCAATAAAATGTTCAGGCACATAGACAATTCCCGTCAGAGAAGAAGTCGTGACGACGGCTTCTCTCCCCACATGAAGAATGCTTAATTCCGCTTGCTGCTCTTTGGCCAAATGCACTGCGGCATCAAGCGCTTTTTCACTCATACCTGATCCGTCAATCGCAACTAACATTTTGTTAAACATGCTCTTCCCGCCTTTCGGACTGTGGGTGGTTCATCTTTCTCTTTTATTGTCCGCCTGCTTTTCGTTATTGTCAATTGAAGCGCATGAGTTTTCAAAAAGTTGTCAGAGACTCTCTCCGTTTGTAGCGATGACCTGCTGATACCAGTTGAAGCTTTTTTTCTTGATGCGGTTTAATGTTCCGTTTCCTTCATTGTCCCGGTCCACATAAATGAAGCCGTAGCGTTTTTTCATTTCCGCAGTTGATGCGCTGACAAGGTCAATTGGCCCCCATGATGTGTATCCGATTAATTCAACGCCGTCCGCAATGGCTTCGCGCACTTCAATTAAATGATCACGCAGATAGTTGATTCTGTAATCGTCCTGAATTGTGCCGTCCTCCTCAACTTTGTCTACAGCGCCAAGGCCGTTTTCAACAATGAACAGTGGCTTCTGATAGCGGTCGTATAATGTGTTGAGCGTAATGCGCAAGCCTTTTGGGTCAATTTGCCAGCCCCATTCTGATGATTTCAGGTAAGGGTTTTTGACTCCGCCCAGCAGGTTGCCGCCTGATTTTGCAAGCTCTTCCGGATCAGTGCTCGCCGCCATCGACATGTAGTAGCTGAATCCAATGTAATCTACCGTATGTTCTTTCAAGAGCTCTTCATCGCCTTCAGCCATTTCAATTTCGATATTGTTTTCTGCCAGATAGCGTTTCATATATCCCGGGTACGCGCCTCTTGCCTGAACATCTGAGAAGAATAGTGTTTTGCGCTCATTCTCCATTGCCGCGAAGACATCCTCCGGCTTAGAGGTCATCGGATAGGTTGTCGTTGCCGCTATCATACAGCCGATTTTCGAATCAGGGATGATCTCGTGACCCGCTTTGACAGCGAGAGCACTGGCGACAAATTGGTGGTGTGCCGCCTGGTACATCGCGTTTCGTTTGTTTTCTCCTTCTTCAAAGACAAGGCCGCCTCCGGTAAACGGGGCATGGAGCACCACGTTAATTTCATTGAACGTCATCCAATACTTCACTTTGTGTTGATAGCGTTTGAAAACCGTTTTTGCATAGCGTTCATAAAACTCTATGACTTTGCGATTCTTCCAGCCGCCATACTTCTTCACTAAACCGAGCGGCATTTCATAATGAGAGATGGTTACGACAGGCTCAATATGATGCTTTAACAGCTCATCAAACAGATCATCATAGAATCTAAGACCTTCTTCATTTGGCTCCTCTTCATCGCCATTCGGAAAAATTCTCGTCCATGCTATTGATGTACGGAACGCTTTAAAACCCATTTCCGCAAACAAAGCGATATCCTCTTTATAACGATGATAAAAGTCAATCCCGGCGTGATACAGATTCAAGGAAGTCATTGATTCATCAAATGGAGACATGATCCCGTTCGGCGATACGTCAGCTGTCGAAAGCCCCTTACCGCCCTCGTTATAAGCACCCTCCACTTGGTTGGCAGCAACCGCGCCGCCCCATAAAAATCCTTCTGGAAATCGTTTTGCATTTGAACTCATATTGATCACCCCATCAGTTTTTTAAGATAAAGCAAGCAGCGCTTCTTTTGTCTGCACTTTACCGATCTCTTTCACCGGCGAAAACGAATATTGGTCTGTATTGGTCACGATCACCGGGGTAATGACGTCATATCCCGCGGCTTTGATTTGCTCCAAGTCAAAGGACACAAGCGGATCTCCCGGTGCGACCTTGTCGCCTTCTTTGACATGAGCCGTGAACCATTGTCCCTCCAGCTTAACCGTGTCCAATCCAATGTGTATGAGAATTTCAGCTCCCTGATCACTCGTAATGCCAATTGCGTGTTTTGTTTTAAAAATGGTGGTAACGCTTCCATGAACAGGCGAAACCACTTCTCCTTCTTCAGGCTCAATGGCAAATCCTTTTCCCATGATCCCAGCAGAAAACACCCCATCTTTGACTTCGCTTAAGGCTTTCACTTCTCCCTTAATCGGGCTGTGAATGATTTCTCCGCTGCCTTCATGCACTGCCGGCTGCTGGCTGCCGTCAGAAGACACATCCTCGAATCCAAGCAAATACGCAGCTGCTGTTCCCGCCACAAATGCAATCACGAGACCGAGCATCGCGTAAATAAACGTTGGCCCGATAAAGACAGGGATGCTCGGCAGTCCTGCATTCCCACCGACGATATAGGAAGCAACACCCGTCATGCCGTAAAACGCGCCACCGGCTGCACCGCCAATCAAAGCGGCCGCAAACGGTTTCTTCAAACGCATATTCACGCCGTACATCGCAGGTTCTGTGATCCCCATCAGCGCTGTGATGCTCGTGGTAAGCGCGAGTGATTTGAATTTTTTGTTTCTGGAGCGAAGGAAGACGGCAAATGATGCCCCGGCCTGCCCCATATTCGCCAAAAACATAGCCGGCAGTAAATAATCGTGTCCGTTTTGAGCGATGTTGTTGATCATAATTGGCACAAAGGCATAATGCATGCCCGTCATAATGATTAAAGAGAACGTTCCCGCCAGCAAAATCATCGCCACAAGCCCTGCATGATCAAACAAATAATTGACCCCAGAAGACAAGTATTCTCCTAAAATAGCGCCAAGCGGACCGACTGTAATCAATGTCAGCGGCACGACAATCAATAATGTCAACGTCGGAACCACAATCAATTTGAGAGACGAGTGTGTAAAACGGTCAATCCATTTTTCCACGTAGGAAGCAATCCAAATCGCCAGCAAAATCGGAATGACTGTTGACGAATAAGTGGCAGCGGTTACAGGAAGACCGATAAAGGAAATCGGTTTCCCCGCACCGAGCAGAGCTGTTAAATCCGGATGCAGAATCGCCGCCGCAATGGCAGCCGCTACGTACGGATTGCTCCCGAACTTTCTCGCCGCACTCATCGCAAGCAGGAGCGGCAGGAAGTAGAACGCGCCATCACCGACAGCCGTCAAAATGACATGAACCTGGCTCTTCTCCGCCATCCAGCCAAACGTAACTGCCAGCGCAACAAGCCCTTTGATCATCCCCGCTCCCGCAATCGCAGGCAGAATCGGAGTAAACACACCAGAAATCACATCAAAGACCGCACTCAGCACATTCTTTTTCTGAGAGGATGAACCAGCGCTCTTTTCATCACTGAGATTGCTGTGCCGCACAATCGCCTGATACACCTTCGGCACATCGTTTCCGATAATGATTTGAAACTGCTCGCCACTGATATTGGTGCCCATCACCCCCGACAGCTGCTCCAGCTGACTGCGATCTGCCTTCGCGTTGTCATGAAGATTAAAACGCAGTCTCGTCATGCAGTGAATCACGCGCTGAACATTTTCTTCCCCGCCTACGAGTTGTAATATGTCTTTCGATAATTTATCATAATCCATGTGTATACCTCCTTTTTATGGGGGGACTGCTGGATGAAAGGTGGCCGCCTTTCACCAGCTTTTTTTGTATCAACTGCCGCATCACCTCCTAAAAGAGAATAAAAAAAACCTAAACGACACAGATTGCGAGAGTCTCCTCCTGCACCTGCACCATTTAGGTTTTGCCTGCTTTCGCAGTAACAATCCTGACGGGTCGTTTTATTTGTTTGTAGGTATACTTTAGCACTAGATTTGCGAGATGTCAACGCTTTCATTTTTGGTATTGGCTAAGGCTATTACTCAATAAGGACTATTTTTTATAACGGTAAGCCATTTTGTATATTTTGTTTCTCCTTTACTAAAAAATCTTGAAACAAATTGCATAATCTATTTATATTTTTTTCATAGGAATGTAAATGCGGGTTGCATCCGTTATTAGAAGGATGATAATGAATAAAACCCTCCATATCTTCAGGGTAATTCATATCTGCATAAACTTCTGCAAGCTTGCTCAAAAGTTCAATTGCATGATCACTATACTTTGATTTTACTTCAAGAAGAATAACATATCTCCATTTTCTTTTTTCAATAGCATAGAAACTATTTTCTTCAACTCGTAATATATTCAAAATGGCTTCTTCAATATCATCCTTGTCTCCCCAAGCCAGTTTTAGAATTTCTTCTTGTTGTACACCGGGATGGTTCATCAAATATTCAACAGCATAATTCATTACTTCAATTTTGTTTATCCACCCTTGCTTCAACCCAACGTAAAGAGTTTTCCAATCGTAATTTACATGATGTACTTTGAAAGTATTTAAGGCGATTTTCAATTTTCAATTTCTAACATCCTTGCTTTCATATATGTCATTAAACAAAAATAATTCCAAGTTGCTTTTTAAATATAACCTTTACCTTTGGTTCGTTAAGGCAATTTTCATTTTCTAACGTCCTTGCTTTCATATATGTCGTTAAACAAAAGTAATTCCAAGTTGCTTTTTAAATATAACCTTTACCTTTGGTTCGTTATGAATATATATAAATAGATCAGAATTACATCTCTTTAATTGAGTAACATTTATAAACTTAGATTCAAAAACAAGCAACTCATTGAAGGTGAGACTTAGATTGCACTCCAAAGCGTATACATCCATTGTCAGAATCAGTTTAAAGCCTTTCATATCTTGGATAGAGTACATAAATATTTCTGCAAGGGGGTCACTCACCACGATTATTGGCTCGCTATCAAACAGTTCTAATAAATCATATTCATTGTAAGTAGTGAACATTTTTAAACTGCCCCTTAACTTTTTATTTGTTGTTGCTAGAAAAAGATGATAATTGTCAAAAACCTTGAAAGGTTTACTCTTCAAGGTTTTTCTTTATTATTATTTTAATGCCTGTTCTAATATGTTGATTTCATTATCTCCTACATCGTTTATAATGACACCACAAATATTGTCATCACAATCCAAACAAAATAATACGTGATTATTTTCTATAAGAGCTTCTATCTCATGAGCTGAAAATTGAATATAAACTGTCTTATCTGTTATATATACGTTTAATATTCCTTTTTCATCGATATACGTTTCATTCCGTTGTCGGTCTACGCTAAGAACAGGAACCCCTTTTATTGGTTCAATGTTTTCAATATTCCATTCTTTAGATTTATAAACACTTTCACACAGAGTTAATGTAATAGAACGAATTTCTCCTGTTTTTTGTGCAAATCCTATTTCAATTAATGATTTTTTAAAATCTCCGGTTCTCCAGTATACCGTTTTATCTTCTGATATATCCCAATTTCCAAATTCTATATTAATTGGTGTATAGACATCAAATTCTACTTTCATAGGCTTTTTATCTCTACATTCTAATGTTTTTAACATAATTTCAAATGACCTTCTAATAATAGTTTCAAATCCTATTCCCGGATGACTTTCTTGAATGGATTTTTTTCAACCCAATGGCTCTTAGACTGTACGTTCACGTATTAGAAACTTATTGATATCCGTCTAAATCATTTAATTTTTTTATAAGTATTCTTTTCCTAAATATATAAATACCTAAAGGGAACAAAAAGAAAAATACACCATATGAAAAACCAGCAATTACATATAACTCTATATCGTTAACTTGATTGGTATTTGCTAACCAGATTGTCGTGATAGTTAGAACTATTCCTGCTAGGGGCAAAACAATCTGAATGATTAATAATGATTCATTTATTTTTCTCAATAAAAATTTCTCATCTATCTTCTTCACTCTCTACAATCACCTTATGTATTTCTTCAGCTATTATTTATGGGAGTGTCAATCAAGGTTTCCTTCATTTGTTTTTCCTAATTATGTTCAAAAACAAAACCTTTTCATAAAAGAATTTAAATTTCCAATGTTTATAAACCTTTTATTTTTTATATTTAAACAGCCTCCCTTAAAAATTCTATACTTATCCTGTCAACCTTCATCTCAACATTTTTCCCAATTAAATGAGGATATTCAGAAGAATACTGATCTTCATCAGTAAGAACGATTCCTGCATAAATTGAATCTTCTTGCAAAATTCCCCTAATATAATATTGATATCCTAATCCAATCCGTTCTAATTCTTTTGTTTTTTCTTTATTTTCACGAATAACTAACTCATCCAAAATTGTAAAACCAACTAACACAGGATATTTTTTCCCTACTTCAATTTCATAAGGATAGACAGAAGAAAAACCTGTAAATTCAACCCCTTCTATTTCGAGGATCACTTCCTCTTCGATATGTGGATTAATTCCTTTAACAAGCGCTTTATATATCATAGGAGAACCTCTTTGGTTTTTATTATATTGAATGCAGATTAAAACCTTGAAAGACGTTTTGTCAATCAAGGTTTTATTATATGCTAAGACTCAAAAGCTGTTTTTTCTGGAAATACACCTCCTTCTCTTACTAAACAAACAGCTAATCTTTGCGCAGCTCGATCAAAATAAAATGTTGACGGGAGATCTTTATCAGGAATTTCTTCTAACTTTGAAAACTTCCTAGTTATTTTATTTAATTTCATTTTGCCCATAGTATTTTCGTTAGGCCCGAATTTGTATACTACTGTTTCATCATCTTCATATTCTTTTAGTAATAAAATGTATGTAGCCATTGTTTTTCTTAATTAAATTTCACAATAACTCTTTTAATATTTTTTCCGCTTTATACAATTCCTCAAGTAATGGATTTTCATAGTCATTAAAACTATCCATATAACCCCTAACCCCACCAATAATGTTAATTTCCCTAATATCTTTATTTTTCTCCAATATATCTAATGCATTTTGATATCTTTTATATAACAGTTGATATATACCATTATTTATTTCACTATTATAATCACTTTCCAGTTTACTTATTACTTTTTCTACTTGTATAGTTAATTTTTCTTTGCTATTCAACTTTTTATCCTCCTTATCGACTTGGAACTTTTCTTATCTCCTTTATCCATTCTGATGGCCAATCTTTTGGCAGGAGTATTTGATCCCCTTCACCTTTTAGTAATGTTCCTGTTTTCGTGTATTGCTTTTCAACTCTACCGATATTTAGTATTTGCCCTTTAGGAACTTCTATTACTGCTTCATACTCTCTTGAATTTTTCCAATCCGGAACTAAAGCTGTATTTATTTTTGCATTGATTCTATTTCCAGCAGGACTAGTAGTAACAAATGAACCATTAATTCTTGCACTTCCACCAAAGGTTCTATAAAAATTTATATTCTCTTCTGTAATTACAGTTCTATAATGACCATCAGTAAACGAATCCCTGATCCAATCTTGTAAGTTTTGTTTTTTAATTACCTTAACTTTATGATCGATACTTGTGGAATACTTTCCAGTATACTTTGAAACTGCCTTTCCAACATCCTTCTTAACTTCCTTCTTCACTACATGTTTAGCCACATCTGTGACAACACGCTTCCCGCCTCGGACCGCCAATTTTTTAACAGCACCCTGAGGGCTTACCCACTCAATAAATTCATATTGAGTTCCGGCAAGAAACGAATCAATTGGCTTAGCTCCGCCTACTTTATCCTCTGGAATGTAAGACACTTCTTCTAGCCGCTTTTTCCCTCCAGCGTAGAGTTCTCTCACAATTTGGCCGTTTTCATATACATAATATTTGCCGCCGACGTAGTCGATGCTTGCAGTATCACGAGTTAGTTCGTCAATCACTTCTATCGTATCTATCTTTTTTAATCCTTTATGATTATATATTTTATCATTTATCACCCGTATGTCTCCATAGACTTTCGGGTGGGCTGCTGCTTCTTTCTGTAATACCGTTAAGTTACTATCATCAGCATGAATCTCACGCTCGATCTTCTGTTGTTTGTCATCCATCATCACAGAACCAACGTTTGATTGCTTATGTTTCTCCAGTTTCTTCAGCATCATCTCCATCGGTGAATCATCCGACTGCTTCATTTGCGGGTTAATCGCGACGAAGGTTTGGTTGATGTTTTCTTCTTCCTGTGATTTCAGGATAGAGCCGCTTTTGTAGCCTGTGATTTCAATTTTCGGACCGGTATACATGGTTTCGAGCTGGTCTATATATTTTTTCATCGTTTGAAAATCTGATTTTGCGGCTTCTAGTGCTTGGGTTTGCTGGCCGTCAAATTGAAAGAGCTTATGCAGGGTGTCTGAAATCAGCCGCTCAGCCTGTTCTGTTTCCATACGGAAAAAGGTATCATTGACTGTCGGCAAGCTGACGATGTGGCCGATGGCTGATGTCTGGCGATTGACTGCGTCAGTGAGCTGCTCTGTCACTTCTCGTGCATGCTTGACCCCATGTCTCGCATCGTGTGAGAGAAAAGCCTCTGCGATCATGCCGTGGGAGTCAGATTCTACAGAGGAAATCGCATGCTGTGTTTGTTTCAGCACTTTTTTGTATTCGTCGATAAACATGCCAAAGAAAAGGAGAAAAGGCTTGTGACACTCCTCGTAAAAAGTCCGGATGGCGTCTCCGCCTTTTCCTTTCAGCGCATCCTTCATGCCTGCCAGATGCTCAACGCTTTTTTCCAGCTTCTCCAGCTGTTGTTTTTGCTTGTCCAGTTTCTCAATCGTATGCTGAATGCCCTCGTGAAGAGCGTGGACATCTAATGTTTTCAATCCCTTGTCCTCCCGCGCTTTATTTCATGGAAGATGATATGTTTTCATCCGTTTCCTTCATGGCGTTTACCGCGCTTTCCGTTTGTGCGATATGCTTAGCCAGAACAGACGCATATGCTTCAGTGAGCTCTTTGATGTCCTCATTTAATTGCTCGATGGACTTCACAACATTCAAATGGTTTCTGCCTGAGAGATGGCCGGGCAAGGAGGATTTGAGTTCAGCTGAATTCTTAAGCTGAGAAAGCCCTTGCTTCACTGTGCCATACACCATTTTAATTTCCTGTGCCATTTGTGCTCACCTCACTTTTTATGTTTTTCCTTCTCTATTTCATGCTCTATCCTTGTGATTTGGTGTCTGATGGAATACACATCGCTCTCTAATGAGTGGATTTTTCCTTCTATGCTTTCGATGATTCCGCTGACTTGATCGCTTTTGATTTGCTGATATGCTTTGTTCATTCCTTCACGAATATCTTCAAACCGCTGAGCATGTGTTCCTCTCCATGCCTCCCGGTTAAGATGAGGCCGGTGAATGAGATGCTGGGCCTCGGAGAATTCGTGTTTGATTTGCCTGATTTCGTGCAGCACTCGTTTTAATTGATGGATCTGTTCCTGCTTTTCATGTAAGTCGGCTTTTACCGAATGTAACAACATTTCACTATGCATGCCGCAACACCTCGTGTTTCTATCAAACTGTGTCAATTCTTTACAATACAGACTATTTTCATATTACATGATGGGTCATATTGGATAAATAGGTAAAAAGATTTGTCTTAAGGGGAGTTATAGCGGTTCTAATTTGCTAAAAATACAGTTTTTACGATTTCACAAGAGGGCGAATAATCACAATAGGGACTTTTCATTCAGGTCTTTCATCTCACTATCATTTACATTTTCCCCTCGTGCTTAACTGTTACTTTTAGTCAATAATAATCATAAAAAAACGCCTTCCCTCGAAGGCGCTTTTTCATCTTATTTAGTTCCCCAAACAGCCTCACCGCTGCCATTCAACACACTAAACGTCATCACGTTCTTCTCTCTTACCGAATCCCACTGGCGTAAAAATACCCCGTTATACTTCTTGCCCGCTAATGTGATCTCAGCTGTGTTTTTTCCGGTTTTCTTCCATGTTCCGGTCACTTCCCCGGAAATGGTGTGGTTTTTGTTGAGCTGGATGTTGATGGTTTTTTTGATGTCGGCTGAGATGTCTTTTCCGTGCTGGATGAGTTTGTACGTTCCTGTGATGTCTTTTTGTTTTACTTCTTTCAATGTTTCGCCTGCGTAACGATATGGCGCTGCTACCGGCCAGCCGTCTTTGTTCATGAACAATTGGTGGACTCTGACTTCGTGTTCTTCACCTCTGCCCGGGAAGCGGGTGTGGAAGATTAAATAGGAACGCCCGGTTTTCTCGTCATAGTATGCGGAGTTGTGGCCTGGTGAAACGTACCCGGTGCCTTTTTCATTTTCTGTTTCAAAAGTGTAGCTGCCCATGAGTTTGACGCCATATGGTTCGATGGAGCGGTCGTCGAAGAATGTGCCTTCTTTGCCGCGGACGTCGAGCATTGGATTGCCTTCTGCATCATAGTAAGGACCGTCCGGTTTCTTGGAGCGGGCCACACGGATGTTATAGCCGCCTGTTGCATCGAGACCGCCGAATGACAGGTATAAGTAGTAGTATTGGGTGTCTGGATTGTAGAGAACATACGGGCCTTCGATTCTGCTGTGATTGCCGCCGAGCAGTTTTTTCCCGTATCCCTGTCCAGGAAGCGGGAAGCCTGTTTTCGGGTTCATTTCAAGTATGAAAATGCCGCCTGAGTATGATCCGTACACCATCCACAGCTTGCCGTCTTTATCAAAGAAGGTATGCGGGTCGACAACATTCGGGTGTTTAGTTGCGTCATACGGTGTTCCATCGCTGCTTGTGCCTTCCATTCCTGACTTCAAAAAGATGCCTTTGTTTTTGTATGGCCCTTCGATGTTGTCAGCGACGGCAACACCCATGGCGGACCTAGGCGAGTCGCCGCGGCAGGCGTTGTAGTACATGTAGTATTTGCCGTCCGCCAGCTGCGTGACGTCAGCCGCCCAAAGAGTGTCGGATTGGGCCCATTCGAAGGTTTCTTTTAATTCTTCATAGACATTCGGAATCAGTGGGTTGTCATTGCTTACGCTGGTGGTCAGCTGCTGCCATTGCATGAGGTCATTCGTTTTTGCTGAAGCGAGATGAGATCCAAAAACATAAAAGGTGCCGTTCGTTTCAATGATGGAAGGGTCATGGACGCTAACTTCTTTAAATACTGGTTTTTGTGCATAAACGGAGTTTGGGAGGGTGAAGGCCATGATAAGAGCCGCAAGAAAACATACACGGAACAATCGGTTGAACATCTAAACAATTCGCCTCTCTTTTTTATTAAATTTTAAACGCTTACATTTCACTATGAAAATACCCCGCCTATTAAAAACAGCCGAATGTTTTCATATTCAAACAAATAGGTGATTTCTCTTACATAGTCAGACTGATGTCTGTCAGTCTTGCGCAGAACTGCTGCTTGCATATCCTCTCCTTCATAGTTCAACTCTTTTGCTGTTTCTCCTTCTTTCATCACTCTGTTTTCATTCGCATACATGTAATAACTGCTTTGTCAGGTTTTGCATCGACTGTGATACAGCCATTTCGTTGTCGGCGTTTTTTAAGATGATGGCTGATTGCCCGTCAACACCTGAGGCAGTTGGCTGGCTCTTTAGAAAATGCCTTGCAAAAAATACGACGTAGTAAATGCATATTGAGAGTAAGACAGCGGCGCTTGCCTCCTGTCTGGATATCTTGTCTGCGTCTCGCTATCACAATAGCAATCTAACTTGTTAAAGACTGTAAAAAATCTTTTGACTTCTGCTGCTGAACCAATTAATATAATACTCAGTTAATAGTTATCAGAATTTTTAGGAATTGAGTGATTCATATGACACTGCACAAAGAGCGTCGGATCGGACGGCTGTCTGTTCTTCTGTTGCTGAATGAGGCGGAAGAGAGTACACAGGTCGAGGAGCTGGAGCGAGATGGATGGAAGGTCTGTCTCGGCAAGGTAGGATCAATGGACGCGCATAAAGTAGTAGCTGCAATTGAAACCGCTTCCAAAAAGAGCGGTGTCATTCAATCTGAGGGTTATCGGGAGTCACACGCGCTTTATCATGCGACGATGGAGGCTTTGCATGGCGTGACCAGAGGTGAAATGCTGCTTGGATCACTGCTTCGGACGGTGGGCTTGAGGTTTGCTGTTTTGAGGGGAAATCCTTATGAAAGTGAAGCGGAAGGCGATTGGATTGCTGTCTCGCTTTACGGAACAATCGGGGCGCCGATTAAAGGTCTTGAGCACGAGACATTCGGTGTTGGAATTAATCACATATGAAACAGCCCATAGATCATAGACGATAGGGGGCTATGCGTGAAAACAGATGTTCACAGCATAGCTCCTTTTTGTATGGGCGCTTTACCAAAGTAAAGAAAAAGGAGTTGGGCTTATGGTGACTTTAGACGGTTCTTCATTGACAACAGCCGACGTCGCTCGTGTGCTGTTTGATTTTGAGAAGGCAGCGGCTTCCGAAGAAAGTATGGAGCGCGTGAAAAAAAGCAGAGCGGCGGTGGAACGGATTGTACGTGACGAAAAGACAATCTACGGCATCAACACTGGATTTGGCAAATTCAGCGATGTCCTGATTCAGAAAGAAGACTCGGCGGCGCTGCAGCTGAATTTAATCCTCTCTCATGCCTGCGGTGTCGGCGACCCTTTTCCTGAGTGTGTGTCCAGGGCAATGTTGCTTTTGCGCGCCAATGCGCTGTTAAAAGGCTTTTCCGGTGTACGCGCTGAGCTGATCGAACAGTTGCTTGCTTTTTTAAATAAACGCGTCCATCCTGTCATTCCCCAGCAAGGATCACTTGGCGCAAGCGGAGATTTGGCGCCGCTTTCCCACCTGGCGCTTGCGCTGATCGGGCAAGGAGAAGTCTTTTTTGAGGGGGAAAGAATGCCGGCAATGACAGGCTTGAAAAAAGCCGGTATTCAGCCGGTAACGCTGACATCCAAGGAAGGACTTGCCTTGATTAACGGGACTCAGGCCATGACTGCAATGGGAGTGGTCGCCTACATTGAAGCTGAGAAACTAGCCTATCAAACAGAGCGAATTGCCAGCTTAACGATTGAAGGCTTGCGGGGAATTATCGATGCATTTGACGAGGATATTCACTTAGCCCGCGGCTATCAGGAGCAGATTGATGTCGCAGAACGAATTCGCTTTTATCTATCTGACAGCGGCCTCATAACCTCCCAGGGAGAACTGCGGGTGCAGGATGCCTATTCATTGCGCTGTATTCCGCAGGTACACGGTGCGACTTGGCAGACGCTAGGCTATGTTAAAGAAAAATTAGAGATTGAAATGAACGCCGCTACAGACAATCCGCTTATTTTCAATGATGGTGACAAAGTGATTTCCGGCGGAAACTTTCACGGACAGCCGATCGCCTTTGCCATGGATTTTCTGAAAATCGCAATTTCAGAGCTTGCGAATATCGCAGAGCGCAGGATCGAACGACTTGTGAATCCGCAGCTGAATGACCTGCCGCCGTTCCTAAGCCCTCATCCCGGTCTGCAATCCGGTGCAATGATCATGCAGTATGCCGCGGCCTCACTCGTTTCTGAAAATAAAACACTGGCCCATCCTGCAAGTGTGGATTCTATTCCGTCATCCGCAAACCAAGAAGACCATGTCAGCATGGGAACCATCGCCGCTCGGCATGCTTATCAGGTGATCGCAAATACAAGGAGAGTCATTGCGATTGAAGCGATTTGCGCATTGCAGGCGGTTGAATACAGAGGCATAGAACATGCAGCGTCCTATACGAAACAGCTTTTTCAGGAAATGAGAAAAGTCGTGCCGTCCATTCAGCAGGACCGTGTTTTTTCCTATGACATTGAACGCTTGACTGACTGGCTGAAGAAAGAATCTTTATTACCTGATCATCAGAATGAAGAACTAAGGGGGATGAACATATGACTGATGTAAAAAAATCAATCCGTGCCAACAGAGGAACAGAGCTTGAATGCTTAGGGTGGGAGCAAGAGGCGGTGCTTCGGATGCTTCGGAACAACCTTGATCCGGAAGTCGCCGAGAAGCCGGAGGATCTCATCGTATATGGCGGCATTGGCAAAGCCGCACGGGATTGGGACGCTTTTCACGCCATTGAGCATTCCTTAAAAACACTAAAAAATGATGAAACCTTGCTCGTGCAGTCCGGAAAGCCTGTTGGCATGTTCCGTACACACCCGCAGGCCCCGCGTGTGCTCTTAGCAAATTCCGTTCTTGTTCCGAAGTGGGCAGACTGGGAGCATTTCCACGAGCTTGAGAAAAAAGGGTTAATGATGTACGGACAGATGACGGCAGGAAGCTGGATTTACATTGGTTCACAAGGCATATTGCAAGGAACCTATGAAACCTTTGCTGAGCTCGCGCGACAGCACTTCGGAGGCAGCTTAAAAGGAACATTGACGCTGACAGCGGGTCTCGGCGGAATGGGAGGCGCCCAGCCGCTGTCTGTCACGATGAATGAAGGCGTCGTCATTGCCGTCGAGGTTGATGAGAAACGCATCGACAAGCGGATCGAAACAAAATACTGCGATCGAAAAACAGCATCGATTGAGGAAGCCTTAGCGTGGGCTGAAGAGGCAAAATTGGCAGGAAAACCTTTGTCCATTGCGCTTCTCGGAAATGCAGCTGAGGTGCATCACACACTTTTGAACCGCGGTGTCAAAATTGATATTGTGACCGATCAGACATCTGCCCATGACCCTTTAATCGGTTATGTTCCCGAGGGCTATTCACTTGATGAAGCTGACCGTTTGCGTCAAGACAATCCAGATCTTTACGTGCGCCTTGCGAAGCAAAGCATGAAAAAACATGTCGAAGCCATGCTGGCCTTTCAACAAAAGGGCTCTATTGTATTTGACTACGGCAACAATATCCGGCAAGTCGCAAAGGATGAAGGGCTGGAGAATGCCTTCGATTTTCCGGGGTTTGTCCCTGCCTACATCCGCCCCCTATTCTGTGAAGGGAAAGGACCGTTCCGCTGGGCGGCGCTTTCCGGTGATCCGGCAGATATTTACCGTACGGATGCGTTATTAAAAGAACTGTTCCCGACAAATAAAGCCCTTCACCGCTGGATTGATATGGCACAGGAAAAAGTCACCTTCCAAGGCTTGCCGTCCCGTATTTGCTGGCTTGGATATGGAGAACGAAAAAAGATGGGCCTCGCCATTAACGAGCTGGTTAGAACCGGGGAGCTAAAAGCGCCTGTCGTAATTGGGAGAGATCATTTGGACTGCGGGTCTGTCGCCTCTCCAAACCGGGAGACAGAAGCGATGAAGGACGGAAGTGACGCTGTCGGCGATTGGGCTGTGCTGAATGCGCTTGTCAACACGGCGGCGGGTGCAAGCTGGGTTTCCTTCCACCATGGCGGCGGCGTCGGAATGGGCTATTCCCTGCATGCCGGTATGGTTGCCGTTGCCGATGGAAGTGAGCTGGCTGACGAGCGGCTCGCCCGTGTCTTAACGAGCGACCCGGGAATGGGCATTATCCGCCACGCTGATGCCGGTTATGAACGTGCCGTTGAAGTAGCGAAGGAACAGGACATTATCGTGCCGATGCAAAAATAAAGGAGTGATGATATGCCAAAGCAAATTGATACGATTCTCACCAACATCGGTCAGCTTTTGACGATGGAAAGCAGCGGCCCGCGTGCAGGCAAAAGCATGCAGGATCTTCATGTGATCGAAGACGCTGTTGTCGGCATCCATGAACAGAAAATTGTGTTCGCCGGACAAAAAGGGGCTGAAGCCGGTTACGACGCAGACGAAATCATTGATTGTTCGGGACGCCTTGTAACGCCGGGACTCGTCGATCCGCACACCCATCTTGTATTTGGCGGATCTCGCGAAAAGGAGATGAACCTTAAGCTTCAGGGCATTTCATATTTGGATATTCTGGCGCAGGGCGGCGGGATTCTGTCTACAGTCAAGGACACCAGGGCGGCTTCAGAAGAAGAGCTGCTGCAAAAAGCCCATTTTCATTTACAAAGAATGCTGTCCTACGGCACGACCACGGCAGAAGTGAAAAGCGGCTACGGCTTGGAAAAAGATACAGAGCTGAAACAATTGCGTGTCGCAAAAAAACTGCATGAAAGCCAGCCTGTTGATCTTGTTTCCACATTTATGGGAGCCCATGCGATTCCTCCCGAATATCAAAACGATCCAGATCAATTTCTTGATCAAATGCTTTCCCTTTTGCCAGAAATCAAAGAACAAGAGCTCGCCAGCTTTGCTGATATTTTTACAGAAACAGGCGTTTTTACAGTCAGCCAATCCCGCCGTTATTTACAACAAGCAGCTGAGGCGGGCTTCGGATTAAAAATACACGCAGATGAAATCGATCCGCTTGGAGGAGCCGAATTAGCAGGTGAGTTAAAGGCTATATCAGCCGACCATTTGGTAGGTGCATCGGACGAAGGCATATCGAAAATGGCCGAGGCAGGAACGATTGCCGTCCTCTTGCCGGGAACAACATTTTATCTTGGCAAAAGCACATACGCCAGGGCAAGAGCTATGATCGATGAAGGGGTATGTATCAGCTTGGCAACGGATTTTAACCCTGGCAGCTCGCCGACTGAAAATATCCAGCTGATCATGTCGATTGCCGCGCTTCATTTGAAGATGACAGCAGAAGAAATATGGCACGCGGTCACTGTCAATGCCGCATATGCCATAGGAAAAGGAGAAGAAGCCGGTCAGCTCAAAGCTGGCCGCTCAGCTGATCTTGTCATTTGGCAAGCCTCGAACTATATGTATATTCCGTATCACTACGGAGTCAACCATGTACATCAAGTCATGAAAAACGGAACAATTGTTGTCAACAGGGAGGGAGCTATTCTTGGATAAGTACCCTTTTCTTAGAGAAGCCGGTTATTCGTTTAAGGACCGGGATGTCACAAAAATAAGCGACCTCATCGCAGGATGGGACGGCCAAGACATTAAGGGACCGGCGTTGATAGGTGTCCCCCTATCAAAATCATCCATCAGTCATTCCGGCGCTTCCTTTGCACCCGGAACAATACGTCAGGCTCTGAAACATTCATCAGCCTATTCTGCTGAGCTTGGAGAGCACGTCGTATCAGAGCTTCTATATGATCTGGGGGATATCGATATTCATGTCACTGATATCGTAAAGTCGCATCATCACATTTTCCAAACCATGCATGCTCTGCTTTCGGACCATCCGGATTGGGTGCCGCTCGTACTCGGGGGAGATAACTCGATCAGCTACTCCACCATAAAAGCGATAGCACAAACAAAAGGAACGACAGCAGTGATTCAATTTGATGCCCATCATGATGTCCGCAATACGGAGGACGGGGGGCCGACAAACGGCACTCCCTTCCGCCGCCTTTTGGATGAAGAGATTATTGAAGGCCAACATTTGATCCAGCTGGGTATCAGAGAATTCAGCAACAGTCAGGCATATGAAGCTTATGCCAAAAAACATAACGTGAACATTCACACGATGGGCATGATCCGGAAAAAAGGACTACTCCCAACAATAAAAGAGATTTTGCCTGCTGTTCAAAAAAGAACAGATTTCATTTTTATATCTGTTGACATGGATGTCTTAGACCAGTCCCATGCACCCGGCTGTCCAGCGATTGGGCCGGGCGGTCTCTATACAGATGAATTGCTTGAAGCCGTCAAGTTCATCGCACAACAGCCCAATGTCGCCGGGATTGAAATCGTTGAAGTTGATCCTACCCTTGATTTTCGAGATATGACAAGCAGAGCTGCAGCCCATGTTCTGTTACATGCATTAAAAGGAATGAAACTCTCCCCATTCAAGTGATCTTCTGGCAGGTTGTATTTTGGGTATAAGAAACTCATCTGCCTAATGAATGGCAGCTAAAAGGAGGGCGAGACAGTGAATCTTCAGGAGAACAGCGGCCAACAGCTAAAACGCACAATGAAAAGCAGGCACTTATTTATGATTTCATTGGGAGGCGTCATAGGTACAGGACTTTTTCTCAGTACAGGCTATACGCTGCATCAAGCCGGACCCGGCGGTACGATACTCGCTTATGTAATCGGCGGGTTGATGATGTACCTCGTCATGCAATGTCTCGGCGAATTGTCGGTTGCCATGCCGGTAACCGGCTCTTTTCAAAAATATGCGACAACATTCATCGGCCCATCAACCGGTTTTATGGTCGGCATCATGTATTGGATCAATTGGGTGGTGACGGTAGGTTCTGAGTTTACCGCATCCGGTATTCTCATGCAGCGCTGGTTCCCGGACAGCAGTGTGTGGATGTGGAGTGCGATTTTTGCGGCTCTTCTTTTCGTATGCAACGCATTTTCAGTTAAGTTATTTGCGGAAACTGAATTTTGGTTTTCCAGCGTAAAGATTGTCACCATTATTTTATTTATCATTTTAGGGGGAGCCGCCATGTTTGGCCTGATCTCTTTAAACGGGATGGCGGATGCTCCTATGCTGTCGAATTTCACAGACCATGGCGGGCTGTTTCCGAATGGCTTTCTCGCCGTTTTTATCGCGATGATATCTGTGAGCTTCGCCTTTTCCGGCACAGAGTTAATCGGCGTTACAGCAGGAGAATCAGCAAATCCTCAAAAGGATATTCCGCGATCCATCCGTAATGTCGCATGGAGAACAGTGATTTTTTTCATTGGCGCTGTCTTCGTCTTATCCGGGTTGATTTCGTGGAAGGACGCAGGCGTGATTGAAAGCCCGTTTGTCGCCGTATTTGCGGAGATCGGAATCCCTTACGCCGCGGACATTATGAATTTCGTGATATTAACAGCCTTGCTGTCTGTCGCCAACTCAGGCTTATATGCTTCGACCCGTATGATGTGGTCGTTAGCAAATGAAAACATGATCAGCTCCCGTTTTAAGAAAGTCACATCGAAAGGGATTCCTTTAAATGCCTTAATGATCAGTATGGCTGTATCTTGTTTATCTCTCGTTTCCAGTATCGTGGCCCCTGGAACTGTCTATGTGGTGATGGTTGCAATTGCTGGATTTGCAGGAGTCGTGGTCTGGATGAGCATTGCCTTGTCCCAGCTCTTGTTTCGAAAGAGGTTTCTGAAAAAAGGGGGAAATGTAAAAGACCTGACATTTCGCACGCCGCTTTATCCTCTTATGCCTATAGCCGCTCTCTTATTATGTTCAGCTTCTTGTATCGGTCTTGCTTTTGATCCCAATCAAAGAATCGCACTTTTCTGCGGAATTCCTTGTATCATCCTTTGTTATCTCATCTACCATTTCAAAAGAAATGTTTCAAAAACGACAAAAATCAGCCAAGAGGAATATCCGGCTGATCACATCCTATAATCAAAAAAGCACACCCCCGCTCAGCATGGGATGTGCTTTATTTTTTATTCTGTAATCAACGTATGAATCAGCTTCGGCGCCTTCGCTTCCGCGGCGAGGCGGATGTTGTCATAGACTTTTGCTATGACTTCATCGACGTTTTCGCGGTTGGCGTAAAGCGTCACGAGCGGTTCGCCTTTTTCTACTTTGTCGCCGACCTTTTTGCGGAGCATGATGCCGACGGCTAAATCAATTTCGTCTTCTTTTGTGGCGCGTCCGGCACCCAGCAGCATTGCTGCGACGCCGATTTCGTCCGCAACGATTTCGGAGACGACACCCGCTTCTTTCGCAGGCACATCAATTTGATATGCCGCTTGCGGAAGCTTAGACGGATCGTCAACTATCGAGCTGTCGCCGCCTTGGTTTTTCAGGAAATCCTTGAACTTCTCAAGCGCTTTGCCGTTTTTCATGACTTCTTCCAGCTTCGCTCTCGCTTCGTCCAATGTGTCGGCTTTTTTCGCAAGCACAACCATCTGGCTGCCGAGCGTTAAGACAAGCTCATGAAGATCCTCAGGCCCCTCGCCTTTGAGCGTGTCGATCGCTTCTTTGACTTCAAGCGCGTTTCCGATCGCAAAGCCAAGCGGCTGGGACATGTCTGAAATAACAGCCATTGTTTGGCGGCCGACGTTATTTCCGATGCGTACCATGGCTTTGGCAAGTTCAGCTGCGTCTTCTTCTGTTTTCATGAAGGCGCCCGCTCCCGTTTTTACGTCAAGCACGATGGCGTCCGCCCCGGCAGCGATTTTTTTACTCATAATCGAACTTGCAATGAGCGGAATGGAATTGACCGTTCCCGTTACGTCACGAAGCGCGTACAGTTTTTTATCAGCCGGCGTTAAATTGCCGCTTTGGCCGATGACCGCAACCTTGTCGCGGTTCACAAGCTTAATAAATTCATCCTTCGTCAGTTCCACGTGGAAGCCGGCGATTGCCTCTAATTTATCAATCGTCCCGCCCGTATGGCCGAGACCGCGGCCAGACATCTTGGCAACCGGCACATCAAGAGCCGCAACTAGCGGGGCGAGAACGAGCGTTGTCGTGTCGCCGACGCCGCCGGTGGAGTGTTTATCCACTTTAATTCCTTCAATGGCAGAAAGATCAATCGTTTCACCGGAGTTCACCATAGCCATCGTCAAGTCCGCGCGTTCACGGTCACTCATATCCTGGAAGAAAATCGCCATAGCAAGCGCGCTTGCCTGATAATCAGGAATGCTTCCGTCCGTATAGCCGTTCACGAAAAATTGAATTTCTTCAGTGGTGAGTTCTTTTCCGTTTTGTTTTTTGATGATGATATCTACCATTCTCATGTTTGGTCACCGATCCTTTTCGATTAAGTTCAGTAAATCAAGCCCACAATTGCTGCTGATAAAAAGCTGACAAGCGTAGCACCGTATAATAATTTTAAGCCGAAACGAGCGACGACATTTCCTTGCTTTTCATTCAGTCCTTTTACGGCACCGGCAATGATTCCGATTGAGGAGAAGTTCGCAAATGACACAAGGAATACCGATACGATCGCTGTTGTACGGCCGCTGAAATGGAAACCATTTTGCGTAAGCGACGTCATGGCGACAAATTCATTCGACACCATTTTTGTTGCCATAATGCTTCCCGCATTAACAGCTTCATTCCATGGGATACCCACAAGAAAAGCGAATGGAGCAAACACATATCCAAGAATGCCTTGGAACGAAATACCGAATACTGCATTAAAAATGCCATTGATCAAGGCGATAATCGCGACAAATCCAATCAGCATCGCAGCGACGACAACCGCTACTTTGAAACCGTCAAGGATGTATTCTCCAAGCACTTCGAAGAAGGATTGTTTTTCTTCTTCCTCAACACGAAGCATATCCTCTTCTTTTGCAACCTCGTACGGATTGATAATAGAAGCGATAATGAAACCGCCGAATAAGTTCAAAACAAGCGCTGTTACAACATATTCCGGTTTCAGCATTGTCATATACGCGCCGACAATCGACATAGATACAGTGGACATCGCAGATGCGCAAAGCGTGTACAAGCGCTGCTGATTTAAAAGACCGAGTTCTTTCTTCAAGGAGATAAATACTTCCGACTGACCTAAAATCGCAGAAGCCACTGCGTTATACGATTCCAATCTTCCCATACCGTTTACCTTGCTGAGGGCAAGGCCGATATATCTAATAATAAACGGAAGGACTTTCCACTTTTGCAGAATCCCGATCAGAGCGGAAATAAACACGATCGGCAAGAGAACATTCATAAAGAATGTCGTTTGGTCCGCATTCACCAAGCCGCCAAACACAAAGTTAATTCCCTCTGCCGCGTATTCAAGCAGGTAACCGAATCCTTTTGCAAATCCTCCTACGAGGAAATTCCCTATCCCGGTATTGAGGAGAATGTAGCCAAGGATAAATTGCAAGATGAGCATAACAACAATTGGGCGGATCTTAATTCTTTTTTTGCCGCTGCTCGCGATCCACGCGAGGCCTAAAAACACGATTAAACCGATAATCCCAATCAAATACTTCATATGTGTTTCTCCTTTATTTGTATTCGCTTACAATCACTGTTTCCTCAGAAAACGGAAAGCAGTCTGCCTTCCGTCAGCTTTTTAATAGTTGTCCCCGCTTGATGCATTTTCTCCTTTTACGATGGAAACGCCTGCGCTGGCGCCGATTCGGCTTGCTCCAGCCTCAACCATTGTGTCTACATCTTCTTTCGTTCTGATTCCGCCAGATGCTTTCACGCCGATATCAGGACCTACTGTTTTGCGCATTAAGGCGATATCTTCCTTCGTTGCGCCGCCTGTAGAGAAGCCTGTTGATGTTTTCACGAAGTCCGCTCCCGCAGACACCGCTAAACGGCACGCACGTTCTTTTTCTTCATCGGTCAGAAGGCAAGTTTCGATAATGACTTTGACAAGCGCTTTTCCGGCTGCAGCTTCCACTACACCGCGGATATCCGCTTCCACCACATCGTCTTCCTTGTCTTTTAAAGCGGCAATATTAATGACCATGTCCACTTCAGTGGCGCCTTTTGAAATCGCGTCTTTTGTTTCGAACGCTTTTGTTTCAGTTGTATTGGCACCGAGCGGGAAGCCGATGACCGTACAAACGTCGACTTCAGTTCCCTTAAGCTCTTTCGCAGCAAGCGCCACCCATGTCGGATTGACACATACTGAAGCAAACTTATATGTTTTCGCTTCTTCAATAAGTTTGAGAATTTCCGCTTTTTGTGTATGCGGTTTCAAAGCTGTATGATCAATTATGTTAGCTAATGACATCCTTCGCACACTTCCTTTTTTGTTAAGATATTTTTTAGCATAACCGACTTTTGAACATATGTAAATTGGTAATTGAAATTTTGTTCAGCGAACGGTTTGAACGTGTCACAAATCATTAACAAGCACCCTTGCAGTATGCTGGTCAATGATTAAAACATTGGCATATTTTCCGTTTAATGCTCCGTGAATGGAAGATACTTTTCTGCTTCCGCCGGCCACTAAAATCGAGCGTTCCTTCAGCCTGAGGTCTTCAAGCTCAACACCGATGGTCCGGTCATTGATGGCACTGCTGCAAATATTCCCTTTCGCATCAAAAAAGCGTGAACAAATATCCCCAACGGCCTGTTTTTTCAGCAGGGCTTTCTCTTCTTCGTTAAAATATCCGAGCCGAAACAACAGCGCTTCATCACGGACAGTCCCGACTGTGAAGAGAGCGATATTCGCCTGCTTGCCCATTTCAATGATCCGCTCAATATGACGGTCTTTCTCTACCATTCGCTTCACATCCGCATTATCAAACACGACGGGAAGCGGAAGATAGCGCGGCATCGTTTGAAAAGCCTCCGCAAACAGCTGAATCGTTTCAGCGGAATACGTGTTCACCCGCGAGTGGCTGATACCGCCTTTCAGCTGGACGACCTCGACGCCTTTTATCTGCTTCGGCTGCATGTTTTGCGCGATTTGATACATGGTGGTTCCCCAGCTGACGCCGACAATGTCGCCATCTTTTACCGTTTCATGCATATATTCTGCACCATAGCGGCTTAGGTCATGTGTAATTCCTGCATAATCGGGTGTCGGGGAAAACACAACATGCGCCTCGAGGAGACCATATTTCTCTTCAAGCATGGAACCGAGCGCATCCAAATCTTCAAAAGGGTCCATGACGCGAATCTGGACATACCCTTTTTCCTTTGCATATTGCAGCAGCCGGGAAACGGTTGGCCTTGAAATGTTGAGCTGCTCAGCAATTTGCTGCTGACTGTAGTCAGACTGATAGTAAAGCCTTGCCGCTTCTATGCTTAATTGTTGTTTTTCCCGATCCATTCCGCACCTCCTTGTGGATCAGTCCTGATGAAAACTGCTTTTGATTTGCTTTTATTATACAGGCTGGCGCCAGCTTTCATCCACCTGATTTCTGAGAAACTGAAAAACGCTCTTGGCGCGGACCTGCCCAGAGCTCACCTCTCCCATGACATATGCTGATAAATGCCTTTCATAATGGCATACATTCCATATAAGATCAGGCCTAACGCTAATATAGATAGAATCAATTTGCCATGCGGCTGCTGCGCGAGTTCGGCGAGCGCGCCGTCAAAGCCTCTTGTGTCGTCGGGATCAGCGGTCATGGCTGTTTTGATGAGAAAATAGCCGATAGCCGAGAAAATAATGGCCCGGGCGATATTGCCTGCGCGTCCGGTGTTTTTCGTAATGCATATCATCTGTTTGTTCATTTTTGACGTATCGAATTCTTTCATAAAAGCAGCCCGAACGCCTTTCATAAATTGAACAATCGCAAATACGATAAAACCCGCACCCGTAAGCCCTGTAAGCCATTGGCCGAACGGCTGCGCCAATATGTAAGCTGACCACGTCTGTTCTGAAGTGCCGCCTTTCCCTTGGCCAAACACAAATCGCAAGGCATTCCAAGCGATGGATGCGTAAACGGCGGCACTGAAAAAGTTTCCTATTCTCCGTGACAGGCCGCGCCTGCTGTTCCCGTGGCCCTCCGTGTCCTTGATCGCGCTTAACACCATCCAGATCACATAGCCGATAAGGCCGACACCTATTAAAAAAAGCAATAACGATCCATACGGCATGTGTGATAGCGTTTGGAGCGCTCCGCTCGAGTCTTTCGCGCGGCCTGCCCCGGCAGCCGTCATAAATGCCAAAATCCCAAGCAGAATAAAAACGCCGCCGAATGCAAAATAACCAAGCCTCCCGAATCGTTTGATCCAAGGCTTGGTTTCCTGTTTTATTTTTGACACGTACTGGTCTTTCCCCGCCATGTGTCCAACCCTCTTTCACAGAAATCTTTACTGTAACATTCCCGATTGGACAAAGTTGAAACAGCTTCTGCCTCAGCTGTGGCCGGCTGAGATACGTTTTTGCTGATCAGCTGACTGTGCAGGCATCATCCAAGCAGCCGCCGCGGCAGCTGTGACTCCGCCAGCTACTTTTCCAATGATCATGGCCGCCGCCATTTCTTTTTTCATTCCGGCTACAAAACCGAGATGGCTGCCGAGTACAAAGGCGCCGCTGACCGCAAACGCAACATTGATGACCTTTCCTCTCGGCGTCATATCCTTTAATGAAGCCAGCATCGGGATATGATGCGCCAAAGAGGTCACCAAGCCTGCTGTTGCTGTCTCATCTAAATGAAGGCATTTCCCAAGAGCCTGAAGCGGTTTTTTAAAGGTTTTTGTAATAAAAGCCGTCATCGGAAACGCCCCTGCCAGAGCAATGGCGATGGTCCCTGTCGTTTGTATCCCAGTCTCGACATTCTCCATTCCTGGAATCAGCACAATGCCTGTCAGCGTTTCAACGGAGACAGCCGCAAGCCCGATAATCGCAACCACACTGACCGCTTTCCCGAAGAGATGAAACAACCGAATCATACTGTCGGTATACCGCCATAACCCAAAAGCGATCACAGCAGATAACAGACTTGGGATCAGAAGGTTTTTACCTATCATGCCGATGTCAAAGCCCGCGCATAATCCGCCGGTGAAACAACCGATCGGCACTGTGCACAGCCCGATTAATATGCCTTTCGCAAAATACGGATGGTCCTCTTTTTCGATGATGCCAAGAGCGACGGGAATCGTGAAGACGATTGCCGGTCCCATCATTGTTCCTAAAAACACCCATGAAAACAGCCCGGCCTGCGGATCTTTCGCCATTTCTCCGGCCAGCGCATATCCTCCCATATCAATCGCCAAAATGGTGTTCGCAAAGGAAGAAGGGTCCGCGCCAATCGCTGTGTAAACCGGAGAAACAATGGGAATCAGGATTGCCGCCAGCACGGGCGCCAGTGACACAATACCGATCATGGACAGCGCCAGCGGCCCCATAGCCTTGAAGCCGTCCGCAAACCGCTCGCCAAGCCCCCATTTGTTTCCCAAACAATAATCCGCCGCTCCCCATAGTAAAAAGGCAGCCAAAATGAATACAACCGCGTCATTCACCGTCATGGTTTTCTCCTTTTTCAAACGTATGATTGGTTTTATCATATCATCTGAAATCATCGAATAGAGCTGAATCTTATTCTATATGAGCTAAAAATTCTTTGATATCGGCTTTTTCAACAGCTGTTATAATGCGTCGCGCTTTTTCCTGCGGAACCGTTACTCTCAATTTTTCTTTTATGTCTTCTTCCGACAGCTCATTTCCTGAAGCCCCTTTTGGACAGTCCACACGCGCTTCGCAAATCCGGCCGTCTGATAAATAGGCCCGGACAATCGTGAAACGGCCTTTCGGAACGGCATGTGGAGCCGGCTGAATAGCATTGTCATATACTCGCTGAATTCGCCCCATTGTTGTTTGAATGTTGCTAGGGATCGGCTGGCTGTTGAAATGTTCAACGGTCAGCTCGTGTCCATGCAAAGCAAGAGCAATCACATATTCAACGCTGAAACGGCCTTCCTCTCCAGTTTTCGGAGACCGTTCCGTCAATGCAGCATCTCCGCCTGGCGGAAAAACCACTTCAATCCGCTCGGTATTGGCAGCAGAAATGGCTTCTTCAGAGATAAGCTTTCGTACCGCGTCTGCAGCATGGTGTGCCGCGGAACAAAATGGATAAATTTTAAACCATAGGCCCGGCTTTACGATTCTCCACGGTCCGCCCCAATCGTATAGCAAAGTGTGTTGTGCTTTTTCCAAATCACCGTACAGATTGAAAAAACCAGTTTCTCCATCAAGTGCCGTACGGGACCCGCCAAATTCTGATTGGGCCAGCTTAACGGCCATCAAGCCAGCCTGAGCCGCCAGACCTGCGTGCAGCGGTTTCATTTCTGTTCCAAATTGTACCCTCATCCCAGCAGATTGCGTAGCCGCAAAACCAATCGCTTTTTCCAACTCTTTCTGAGGCAGTCCCTCAGCATAACCTACGGCGCAGGCGGCAGCAATCGCACCAAGCGTTCCCGTATTATGCCAGCCCTTTTCATAGTGGCGGCTGCCAATTGATTCTCCCAGCCGTGCCATCACTTCAACACCAACAACATAAGCGCCAAGAAGCCGCTCGTCATGTCCGCGAGCGGCAGAAGCAATAAGGGCCGGTACGATGACTGCACTGGGGTGTCCTCTTACATCGGAGTGGACATCATCAAAATCCAATGCATGAGCGATAAATCCATTGAGCATCGCGGATTGTAATGGCGCGGCCTTTTTGCCCTGTCCGATAATAGGAACAAGAGGCAGGCCTCCTTCATCCTCTATCAGCCGGAGCAGCTTTTGAATTCCTTTATCTTCTCTTCCTGCGAATGAAGCGGCAGTAAAATCAAGTAATCCCTTTTTTGCTTCGTGAATCGCGTCAACTGAATGCTCAGGTTGTGACGTTCTCACAGCCGCTGCAAGACCTGCTGTCAGCCCTTGTTTGCTCATTTGATGGTCTCCAATACAATAACCGCCAGCTCCGCAAAGTACTGAGAGGCAACCGTAAGGGCTTCTTCATCCAGTGTAAAGGCCGGATGATGCCACTCCTCCGTTCCGTTCGTTCCCATCCAGACAAAAAATCCCGGGATCTTCTCTTGATACAGAGCGAAGTCTTCTCCGCCCGGAGACTGCTCAGCGTGAACGGTTTGGCAGCCAAGCCGTGCCGCAGCTTCGGATGCCGTATTCAAAAAGGTGCCGTCATTCTGAACGGAAGGCAAATAAGGAAACCACTTGAATTCGGCTTGTGCCCCATAGCCCGCTGCAATTCCTTCAGCCACCCGTTTCATATGCTCCGGAACGGCCTGCCTCGCTTCTTTTTGAAAGGTTCGAACCGTTCCCTCCATTTCAGCTTGATCTGGAATCACGTTCCACGACGTGCCCGCCTGTACTCTTGTGATACTGATGACTGCGTTTTGCAGTGAGCTGATGTTGCGGCTGACCACAGATTGCAGGCCGCTGATGATTTGTCCTGCGGCAGCAATTGGATCAATACTGTTATTCGGGATACCGGCGTGACCGCCTTTTCCTTTGATGACGATCTCAAACCGGTCAACACTTGCCATTAACGGACCTTCCTTTACACCAATGGTCCCAACAGGCAGATCCGGCTTATTGTGCATGCCGAAAATGGCAGAAACACCATCAAGCACGCCAGCTTCTATGACCTTTCTTGCTCCCGCGGCAATTTCTTCGGCCGGCTGAAAGATAAAGCGGACGGTACCTTTCAGCTCATCCCGTCTTTGGTTCAGCAAAATGGCTGTGCCAATAATTGAAGCGGTATGAAAATCGTGCCCGCACGCATGCATCGTACCGTCAACCTTAGAAGCAAACGGCAGGTTCGTCTGTTCATGGATCGGGAGCGCGTCAATGTCCGCCCGTATCGCTATCACGGGGCCGTCTTCCCGTCCTTTGATTTCCGCAATCACACCAGTCTCCAATTGAGGAACGTCCAGTATTTCGATCTGCTCCTCCTCAAGCCAGCGGCGGATTTTTTTCGTCGTTTCAATCTCTTGAAATGACAGTTCAGGATGTTCATGAAGATCACGCCGCATATTGATTAAACGGGTATGAAACGTTTTGTCGGCCATTGTTCTTCTCCCCTTCTTATATAATCTCTGCAGGCTCTCCCACCTGCTTGATAAACCGTTTTGTCCGTTCGTTTTGTGGATGGTCAAACAGTTCTTCTGGCGTTCCCTGTTCGATAATATGGCCGTCTGCCATAAAAATCACTTGATCAGCGACCTCTTTTGCAAACGCCATTTCGTGTGTCACGATGATCATCGTTGTTTGTTTTTCCGCAATGGATTTGATGACCTGAAGCACTCCTGCGACGAGCTCAGGGTCAAGCGCTGACGTTGGTTCATCCAGCAAGATCGCATGCGGATTGACCGCAAGCGCCCGAGCGATGCCAATTCGCTGCTGCTGGCCGCCTGACATTGTGATCGGATAGCTGTCAGCCTTATGCTCTAGACCGACTTGTTTCAGAATCTCCATTCCAATGCGTTTTGCTTCGTCGCGTGATTTGTGTTGAGCCACAATTAAAGCTTCTGTAATGTTTTGCAAAGCCGTTTTATTTTTAAACAGATTGTAGTTTTGAAAAACCATGGCCGTTTGCTGGCGAAGCCGGTGTGCTTCTTTGCGTGTAAATTTTTCCGCGTTCAGTTTGGCTTCTCCGATTTCAATGAGGCCTTGATCCGGACGTTCTAATAGATTCAAGCACCGGAGAAGCGTTGATTTTCCGGAACCGGACGGACCGATGATCGCCACCACTTCTCCGCGCTTCACTTCTAGATCGATTCCATCTAGCACGACGAGATCTTTAAACGCTTTGCGAATATTTTTTACTGTTATCAACTGATTTCACCTCTAAGTCCGGTATGGCTTGCTCATGGCGCGTTCAAACAAGTCCTGCAACAAGCTGTAGATAATGGTAAGAACCCAATAGACGATCGCAACCGCCAAGTACGTCTCAAAATATTTGAGGTTTCCTGAAGCGTACATCTTCCCTTGGGCGAACATCTCCATGACCCCTAATGTAAAGGCCAGTGACGTTTCTTTCAGGAGTCCGATAAATGTATTACCCGTTGCCGGAATCGCATTTCGGATCGCTTGCGGCAAAATAATCCGTCTGTATGCCTGAAGTTTTGTCATGCCGACAGACAGACACGCCTCCAGCTGCCCGTCATCAACAGAATTGAGGGCCGCCCGGAATATTTCTGCCAAATAAGCTGCGTTTTTTAAGCTTAACCCGATGATGGCGGCAGTGAGAGCTGTCATTTTGCTCATCTCTGGAAACAGCTGCGGCAGCCCGTAATAGATTAAGAACAGCTGCACCAGTGTCGGCACGCCTCGGAAAAAGGATATATACAGCTTTGACAGCTGATGAAGCACTGGAATTTTGTTCTTTGTAATGAGTGCGAGAATAAGTCCTCCGATAATGGCAAACATCATAGCCGCTATGGCCATCAACAAGGTGATTGGAAGGGCCTGAATTAAAGTCGGGAACGCTGATATCATGAATTCCCAATCAATCGTGTTCATTCTGGTGATTCACCGCCGTTTCTTAATGCTTCTGTTCTACTGTGATATCTTCATTAAAGTATTTTTCAGAGAGTTTTTTCAGTGTTCCGTCTTTACGTAATTCATCAAGCGCCTTATTGACTTTTTTGCGGAGCTTGTCGTGCGCATCGTCTTTGGCAAATGGGAATGCAACCTGTTCGTAAACAATCGGATCTCCGGCAAGCTTTAACGGTAAACCGGTCTTCTTGATTTGCGCGATCAATACAGTTCGGCTGTTAACATAAGCGTCAACACGGCCGTACGCAACATCCTTCAGCGTGCCCTCTTGTGTTTCGTACGTTTTGATATTGATTTTTTTATCAGGATCTTTGCTTTCAAGGTTTTTCGCGTGGTTTGAACCGAGAACGGCCGCGACTGTCTTCCCTTTTAAATCGTCTGCTGATTTGATATCTGTATTGTCTTTTTTGACGACAATCTGTGTTCCCGCATAAGCGTATGGTTTCGTAAAGTTATACGTTTCCTTGCGTTCGTCTGTCACAGCTACCTGGTTCGAAATGGTGTCAAGCTTGCCTGTTTGAAGCTCTCCCATCAGCCCGCTGAATTCAAGAAGCTTCCAGTCCAGTTTCATGTCAATTTTCTTAGCGACCGCTTCCATCACTTCAACGTCAAAACCTGTCAGCTTTCCGTTTTCTTTATAAGCAAATGGGTAACTTTGTCCTGTCGCACCGACATGAAGCACATTGTCATCCTCTTTACTGCTGCTGTTTCCATTGCCGCAAGCGGAGAGCACCGCTAATAATGCAGCAACGACCAGCACAGTCCATTTTTTCATTTTCATTTGATTTTCCCGCCTTTTCTTTTTTTATAGATCATGTCGCAATTGTTTTTTCATATAAACTGTGATATGCCCTTTGCCAAGGTCTTGTTCACCTGCGCGGACATACCCTTTTCGTTCGTACATCTCAATCAGCCACGGATGCTTATCCGCTGTTCCGAGTGAGACAAACGGAACCTTTAACGTATCTCGGAGGATTGTTTCCTCCAGCCATTGAAGCAGCTTTGTTCCGATTCCTTTTTTACCGGTGTCAGGGTCCACAGCGAACCACCAGATATGCGGAACGCCATACGGTCCCGGCTGCTGTCCCCATGGCATTCTTAAGGAGATGGTCGCGATGATCCGCCCGTCTTCTTCCATGACGTAGCAGGCGTTTTTCCGGATATTTTTCAGCACCAAATCCAAATCCGCATGAGCGGCGGCAAAACGAATGCCGAGCTTTCGAATCGGTTCATAAGCCCGCAATGTCAGCTCGAGAAGCTGTTCAGCATCACGTTCAACTGCAAGGCGATATTGTGGCTTCATCTAGCGTTCCTCCTTACTTTGCATAGCGGTTGACCGGCTTTTCCAAACCGAAGTGCTCTCTTAATGTTGTGCCTTCATATTCTTTTCTGAACACGCCGCGCTCCTGTAAAATCGGAACCACTTGATCAACAAACACTTCAATTCCTTCTGGTAGAAGCGGAGGCATGATATTAAACCCGTCACACGCTTCCTTATCCACCCATTCCTGCATCTTGTCAGCGAGCTGCTCCGGCGTGCCGACGAAGATATGGTGTCCTCTGGAGCCTGCAACGTATTTGTAAAGCTCGCGTATCGTCATATTGTCCCGTTCAGCCATTTCCTGAACAAGCTTGAAGCGGCTCTTCACCGCATTGGAAGCTTCTGCGTCAAGCTTCGGCAGCGGCCCGTCAAGCGGATACGCAGACAAATCAATTCCGCCTAAATAATTTTGGAGAATTTGCAGACCGACGGATGGAATAATCAGGTCTTGAAGCTCCTTGTATTTGGCTTTCGCTGCTTCTTCGGTATCAGCAATGATCGGGAAAATACCCGGCATGATGGCGATTTTCTCTGGATCACGTCCGAATTCCGCAGCCTGTTCTTTAATGGATTGATAAAATTCTTGAGCGGATTCCAGGTGGTTTTGCGCTGTGAAGATCACTTCTGCTGTCCTGGCAGCCAGCGCTTTTCCGTCTCCTGATGATCCTGCCTGGATAATGACTGGCTGGCCCTGCGGCGTTCTTGAAACGTTCAGTGGCCCGCGAACCGAGAAATATTCTCCTTTGTGGTTCAGCTCATGCATTTTTTCCTTCTCAAAGAATTCACCTGTTTCTTTATTGCGGATAAAGGCGCCCTCTTCCCATGAATCCCAAAGCCCCTTTACAACCTCGACAAATTCCTCTGCCCGCTTGTAGCGCAAATGGTGTTCAAGGTGTTTTTCACCGCTGAAATTCAGCGCTGTTGATTCAATCGATGAAGTGACGACGTTCCATCCGGCACGGCCGTTGGACAGATGATCCAATGACGCAAACTGTCTGGCAATGTGAAACGGCTCGCTATATGTAGTGGAGGCTGTTGCTGTCAGTCCGATTCTTGATGTGACCTGCGCCAGGGCAGAGAGCAAGGTGAATGGCTCAAACCTTGTTAATACATTTGGATGTGATTTACTGTCAATTGATAGGCTATCTGCTAAAAACAGCATATCCAGCTTGCCCCGCTCCGCTGTTTTCGCAAGCTCTTTAAAATAATCCAAATTCATGCTCGCATCTGAAGGCGCGTCAGGATGCCGCCAAGACGCGACGTGATGGCCTGTGCCTGCTAAAAATACCCCTAATTTGATTTGTTTCTTTTTGCTTGTCATGGCGATACTCCTTTTATCATGTTTTAGGCTGAATAATCCGAAAAATAAACTCCTATATTCCTAGTCGTTTAATATGAATAAATCAAAATGTACCTTTGTCTTGGACGTTTGTCAATGAGTTAAGATCAAATTTTTCTTTTTAAGCTGAAAAGAATCTCGCAGCATCATGGAGCGGCATTTGTGCAACCTGTATCCTTACAAAACAGCCTGATGATGCTGAGACTCGTTTTGATTCAAAGTTTTATATAAATGCATATCTGTACTTCCGACCATACGCGTTTTGCCGCCGCTTTTGCTCTTTGCTAATAAACGCACGTGATCGCCGTCGCAGATCGGTCCACTTTGACTCATTCAGAAGCTGAGACATCGCATAAAAAAATGAGCTGATCCCGGATTCATACCGAAATCAGCTCATTGTATCTTAATTAAGTTCTAGAATACTTTCTTCCGCTTTAGCAGAAAACACTTTAGGCTCAAGGCGGTCTAGGTCTTCATGAAATAAACTTACTTTTTGGATTTGCCGATTGTCGTAGTGGTGAAAGTAGTAGTTTCCCGTGTCGCTGCACATCACAGAAGTGTATTGCGTATAATCAATTTCGTCTTCTTCCGTTATCACAACACCCTTGGGTATCGCCATGTTTGCCAAAAGCTGAAAAGCTGCTGATACACCTTTCGTTTCATCTGCCGCAGGCTCTAGATGTTCTTTCAGAAAACAAGCTCTGACAAACCGTGAAGGCGGTGTATAATCTCCCGGCAGCCCCACTGTACCCGAGCCTTGGCCAAAAGCGGACAGCATCAATCCGCCCAACTCCTTGCTCTCGAATTGTTTCGGCCGTAATCCTATATATTGCCGAAGATTGGCCACATGCCATAAAAAGTCGGGGCTGTTCGTCATGACACCTGGTTGATTGTCATAGATTTTGATGCCGTCTGCTCTCGGTTCGATCGTCAGGCTGCGTCCCGTCCGGTCTGACAATATCCAGTGCAGCGGTAAAACGGTATCCAATAGATCTAATTTCTTCTCCACAATCGTTAAAGAGTGGATCTTTTCTTTTACGTCATCCAAAGACTTACAAACTGATAGCGCCCATGTTACAAATTCATGCGGGGCAATATGAACGCCGTCTCCCCGAAGCGTTTTTTCGTACTCCGCATATCCCATAAAATAAAGCGTCGCACAAGATAAACCGCTTTCATTAACTCCGTCGGCAAATAATATATTTCCAAGTTTTCTCCCCATACCGATAAACGCGTACTGTGTTTGATGCACCTTTCCGTCAGCTTCACTCTTCCAGCTGTAACGGCGCGGATAGAGAATGACCTCCGTCCCCAGCTGAAATGCAAAATCCATTGTTCTCGCTAATAAATGATTCCGGTCAGCAGTTTCCAATGTAAGACTTGTGCACATCTGATTCAGTCCCCTTTCCATTCAGGCTAAAATCATACATTTTGTGAACAACTTGTTTTATCAGCATAACGAAAGACAAAGAGATTCGTCAAAAGATTGACATCACCTTCCAACATAAAGACGAAGAGATTCTTTCAATGTACTATGCTGATGTTTATGGTGAAAGCTTCCTTTTTATTTTTACTAGCCCCTGCTGTATCAGAGCCAATCAGAAAAGTTGCAGTTTCATGATCAATCGCTGATATTATAAGGCAGCAGGAAAAGAAGTTGTAGCGTCCATTCCGCAAAAAGGCCTCATGGCGCTTACAGACCGGCCGGGCACAACATAACAAAAAATCCAGCCTAAAAGGCTGGATTTCATTATTATTTCGCCAAAACAAGCTCGTGAATCGCATGCGCGACACCATGTTCATTATTGGAGCGTGTTTGAAAGTTCGCGGCTTCCAATACTTCTGGGATGGCGTTTGCCATGGCCACCCCGCAGCCCGCCCATTCGATCATTGTCAGGTCATTCCCGTTGTCGCCTATGCTCATGACTTCAGCCTGCTCGATTCCGAGCAGCTGTGCCAGCTGGCGTACAGCATTTCCTTTGCTGGCTTCCGGGTGCAGAATTTCGTAAAAGAACGGCGCGCTTCTGACCATTGTATATTTTTCACTCACGTCTTTTGGAATCGACGTAATGACGCGGCTTAAGTTCTCCGGTTGATCAATAAACATCACTTTCGGGATGAGGATATCTTTAGGCACCTCGTCAATCTTGCGGAAATGAAGCGGCACCTGTGTCACATAGGATTCGTATACGGTAAATTCGCTAATATCCCGGTTAGGCGTATACAAATGAGATGAATCAAAGAAATGCATCGGCGTCTTCAGCTCTAAGCTCAGGTCATATAATGAAGCCAAATCATCATAGCCGAGAGACAGCTCTGAGACCACTTCATTTGTATGCGTATTTTGAACAAGCGCTCCATTATACGCGATGACATAGTCGCCTTCTTCAATTAAATTCAGTTCATCTAAGTATCTCCGCACACCCCCGATAGGCCGGCCGGTGCAAAGCACGATTTTGACACCTTCCGCTTTTGCCGCGTGAAGCGCGTCGCGGACCTCCTCTGTTACTTCATGATGATCATTTAAAAGTGTTCCATCCATATCAATTGCAATGAGTTTGTACATCCTGCATCTCCTTCATGTCGTTTTCAGTCTATAGTCCCATCATATCGTTTTTCCTTTTTGATATTCAACCGGAAGAGATGGTTTTCTCCGGATTCTGTTTAGACGCCGCCCTTGTCTTCGGATACGTTTTCGTGGTTCCCGCTTTCTTTCTGTTTTCACGACGTTTTCTGCTTTTTTCTGTTTCATCAGCATAAAGCCGGCAGCTATAAACGGAATGCCGGTTATATTCAAGATGGCAAGCTTCACACCCGTCGCGATGAAAAAGAACCCCCATGAAGATGCAGGATTCCGTCTGATCATAACGTAAGCCGCCATTTCCAGAACGATCAGGATGGCATGAAGCACGATGCCATAAATAAGCAATACAAGGGCAAAAAACAACACATAATTCACGATTGCCCCTGAGTACACCATAGCGCGCATCATTTGTATAAACGATAAGGACTGCATGGAGCCGCTGATAACATTAGGGTTATAGATCGTATAGTCACTAAATAAATGTTTGACCTTGAGAAAAGCCCATAATATAAATATCCACTGAATGATATGTAAAACAAGTCCCGCTGCCACCAGTCTTTCAGCTTTTTTATTTCTCATCTTTTTCCTCCCTGCCGGTCTTTGATTCGATTCTTGTCATCGTTTTTGTCTGTCCATTTTGCTCCCATATCAACGTCCCGTTTTCTCCTCTTTTCAGTGTGCTTTTGAGCGGATAATAGGGGCCGAGATACTGAATCTCGATAGACCCGTCAGCGCTTTGGGAAATCACCTTGTATGCCATAAAAGGCAGCTGAACCTCTCCTCTTCCTTCCATCACTTCCGTTTCCACAACCTCGTCTTTGGTAAATGTGACCGTTGCTGATTTCACGCCGTCCGTTGGCCCGGGAGCAATTCCCTCATCCCACGTTCCGTAATAAAACGGCGTCTCTTCTTTTTGCTGCTGGCAGCCGGATACCATCATGCATACAGCAATAAATAACAAAATGCCATATTTGTTTTTCAAGGAGATCCCCATCCTTTCCTCCTTTTTTTAGGCGAATGCCGTGGCACTGTGCCAATGACTACATAAGTTATAAGGAATTCACCCACAAGGAGATTGATCATAATGAACCCTTATCAATATTACAGCCCACAGCTGCCTCAGCAGGAACCTTACTATAGCCACTATGAATACAGCCCTTATCCACAGCAGGATATATACGAGCCATACCAAATGGAAAGACAGCCTGCATTGGAAAGAAGAATCGCAGCACTTGAACGGCAAAATGAACAGCAGTCGAGAGAATTAACCCGTCTGACAAACGAAGACCGCCGTCAAAATCGGGAAATTGCACGGATTGCCGAACAGGTCAATCAGCTAAGCCAGGCTGTTGAACGCCATACACGCCGCTTAAATCGGCTCAATCAGCGCCTCCGCACAGTAGAAAACAGACTGAATATCCCATTTACTGCAGGAGAAGGCGGTTTCTGAGCAAACGAAGAAAAAAAGCGGAATACGATTCCCCCATTTCAGGGTTTCGTTTTCCGCCATTCTTATATGTTAAAACGGAACATTTACATAAAAAGGGTTTGTACCCAGTATACAATCTTTACCGTTTTCATTCAAAGACAGAGGGGCCGAGGAAAATAATTGTAGTTCCTCTTTTACAGAATTTCTTTTCATGCCAGTTGCATGATAATACCGACTCACGTCAATCGATCACATGGAGGAATGATTTATGCATCATACACAACACGGCTTGCAGCAGCTGAACCAATGCCGCCAGACTGCTCAGCAGCTCATTCAGCAAACACAGCAAAGCAGCCAGCAATACCGCCAAATGCTTCACCAGGAGCAGCAAAACATCCAAATGCTGCAGCAAATTCTAAACCACGAACAACAAGCAGCACATACGATTCAACAAGCGCTGCACGGACATGACATGGCGATTCAAAAATGCCAGCAGGTTGTCAACATGTGCAACCAAATGCAGCAGGAACTTACTGGACAATCCAGCGTGATGAATACGAATGTGTCTACACTTCCATTCGGCCAAAATACGCCATTTCAACAGCAATCCTACCAGCAGTAGGATAGAAAAAGCTCAACACAATGCGAGTGTTGAGCTTTTTTCTTACTGTTCTTTGCGAATATGTATATCCTGAATAGACTGTTTCGGCGCATGAAATCTGCTTTCGGCTTCACTTCTTGCCTCGGCAAAAGCCCGTGCCTCCACATGATCCTTGTAGACATCCAGCTGAATCAAATATAGCGGGCGCACTTTAAAGCCGTGAATAATGGTCGCAGCCCACAACGGGATCACAACAAAAACACCGGGCAGATCGGGCAAAACAAAACCAAACGCAAAAATGAAAAAATAAATGATTCCGTACATAATCCACTTTCTATTTCTAACCTTGATGCCAATAAATAAAAAGGCAAAAAAACTGGTAATGGCAAAAGGCATGAAAATAAACAGCATCCACCAGCTATGCAGCCATTCCCAAGCGGCACCTCTTTTTGTAATTCCCATATTTTCCTCCTCCTATTTACCTATAATAATCGATTAGGCATACCGCGTCACCTATAAATGAAAAAACGTTCTTCCTTGAAAATAGTGATAGACGGAGAATGGGTTTCTTGCTATATTATTAATTGATAATGATAATCATTACTAATCTATTTACATACATATTGGGAGGGTTTTTGATGAAAAAGAACACATTGCTCGTGGGCATGCTTGTGCTGCTTCTCATGTTTGTCAGCGCTTGCAGCGGCACGGCTTCTAAAGGGAGCTCAAGCGATTCTGCTTCCGAAAAAACAGAAATGAGAACATACAAATCACCTAAAGGGAACGTCAACATTCCTGCACATCCAAAACGCATCGTCACTGATTTTTATGCCGGTGAATTGCTTTCTGTCGGGGCCAATGTAGTCGGCTCAGGCTCGTGGTCATTTGATAATCCGTTTTTAAAATCAAAGCTGAAAAATGTGAAGGATGTCGGTGATCCAATCAGCGTTGAAAAAGTGATGGAGCTTCAGCCTGACCTCATTGTTGTCATGAATGATGAAAATGTCGATAAATTAAAGAAAATCGCTCCGACTGTTGTCATACCTTATAACACAGCGAAAAACGTCGAGGACACAGTCAGCATGTTCGGAGATATCGCAGGTGCGAAAGACAAAGCAACCTCATTTATGGCTGACTTTAACAAAAAAGCGGACGCGGCTAAAAAGAGAATTGCCGGCGTCATCGACAAGGATGCGACCTTCGGCATTTATGAAAACACAGACAAGGGCGAATTCTGGGTGTTCAATGACAATGGCGGACGCGGCGGCCAAGCTGTATACAATGCGCTCGGGTTAAAAGCGCCTGAAAAAATTGAACAAGATGTCATCAAAAAAGGAGAGATGAAACAGCTCTCTCAAGAGGTGATTCCTGAGTATGCCGCAGATTATATGTTCATTACGGACTACAACCCGAAAGGCGAAAGCAAAACACTCGACAAGCTGGAGAATTCCTCTATTTGGAAGAACCTTGACGCTGTTAAACATAATCGCGTGTTTATCAATGACTTTGACACGTTCTACCCGTACGATCCGATTTCTGTCAGCAAACAGGTGGATATCATCGCTGACATGCTGATCAAACGGGCCGAAGAAAATAAAAAGTAAAGAAAAAGGCACAGTCATGAGGGACTGTGCCTTTTTTATGATTCATTTTAATGCTGACTGTGCGGAGCCCGGCATATCTTCAAACCTGACTTCTTCCCAAGTCTCGACATACTTTCCTTTCGCCTTCACCTTCAAATACGCGTTCTTCCGAAGCTCTTTGCCGGCGAAAAAGGTCACTTCTTCTTTTTTCCCGGATGCATTGTATCCGTCTAATGTATATTCAGTACCGCCCGGGCTAAGATGTCTGCCATCTCGATCAATCTGCACATAGACATCTTGCTGGTGAATAAACGGATTAAATCGGTCTGTAACATCATTATGAAAAAAGAGAAGACCGCATATTACGGCAGCAGCCGCCAAGACGGCCAGGATCGCCAATGCTTTTTTCATCTTTGCACTCCCCTTACTTGTTCATTTTTTTCAAATAATTTGATCGCACCACGAGGAAGAACAAAAGCTGAAAAATGAAAAACCCTCCGATCGTGAGACTGAGCGGCCCCGCTACATCGGAATAGCCTTCGACGGCCAATGTTCTCAGGGCAAACAGCGTATGCATGACGGCAATGACAAATGGAAAGAAAAAGAGAATCGCCAATTGTATCGTCACGCTTTGTGACATTTCACGCTCACTCAGGCCGATTTTGGCCAGTGAACGGTAGCGCTCCCGATCTTCATCTAAATCGGTGAACAGCCTGAAATATAAGAAACTTGCTGCCGCAACAAAGAAGACGATCGCGATAAACAGCCCGATGAATAAACTCAAGCTCGGCAACTGCACCGTATCATAGTAAGTACCGGCTTTTGCCATAAAATCAGAATGCACGTCGATATAGTTGCCGTAAATCTCATTTTTCAAGGATTGGCTGATCCCAAGACTGTCTTTCCAATGATCATAGCTGTAGCCGTATAATGACGCTTTATCACCTAGTGATTTAAGCTGATCAAAGGTTTGATCGTTCACCGCGATGATGGCATTCAATGAAATCAGCGGTTTTTGGACTTCTTTTACCGACAGTTTTTGGTCAGACGGCTTGCCTTTTTGGTTCAGCAGCTTCAGCTGATCCGGCGCTTCATTTTTGAAATTGCGGTCATACGTTCCCGGGAAATAGACAGCCTCATCATTTTTCAGGCCGTTCAGCTTAACATGGAAGTATTTTGATACATCCGATTCGCTGATCATGTAAACAGGGGGAACAGTTTCTCCTTCCTGATAGCGAACATAGGAAACATCTATTTTGTCTTTCTTATACGTAAAGCCGTGTGTTTTCAGTTCATGGTCAATATCTTTCAAATGAGTCTGTTCTTTTGGATTGTTGCTGAAAGATATATACTCCATCTCATAAGCGGACTCTTCAGCCCCGACGGTCGATTTGTACATGGCGAGCACGCCTGTCGCCGTAAACGCAACCGCGGAAATAATGCTGACAATAAAGAACAGGCGGGCGTTGTCTTTTAAACGATAGACAAGATCAGAAACCCAAATGACATTTTTCCCGCGCAAATAAAAGGTTTTCCACTTCTTCAACGCGCGCAGAATCCAGATGCTGCTTTGGCTGAAAAAGAAATACGTACCGATGACGGTGAGCAGTAAAATGATAAACGGTTGAGTCCCGTGAACATTGCCTTTCAGAACCATTCCGTACCCGCCGCAAAGGCAGGCGATGCCGAATAAGGACAGAAGCACGGACGGCTTCGGCTCCGGCTTAATCTTGTCTGTGCCCTTTATTAATTTGATAACGGTATTTGATCTGACAAAAAGGATTGTGAACTGCGATAAAAGGAAAAATAAGAGCAGAAATCCGCCGGCCGTAATGCCGAGCGCTTTCCAAGGCATATACAGAGGCAGCGCGTCCATTTCTAAAATATAAGCGCCGACCGTAAAGAACGTCTTTGAAAAAATGAATCCTCCGATAATCCCGGCTGCAATCGACATGACGCCAATGATCATGTTTTCCGCTGTAATGAGCTTTCTCAGCTGCACCGGCGTAATACCCTGCATAAGCAAAATGCCGAATTCTTTATTTCTCGATTTCAAAAATGCATTAACCGAATACAGAACAAATAAGAAAGAAAAAACAAAGATCATCCATTCCGCAGCAGTTAAGCCTTTTTTGGCGATGTTATTCAGGTAGCCTTCCTTTAATGCCGGATGAAACAGGAACATCGCAAAGGTAAAGAAAATCAAAACGGAAAAGGCGCTGCTTAAAAAGAATGCAAGATAGGCTCTTTTGTTTCTCGTGACGTTTTTATAAGCGAACTGAAGAAAGGTCATTTGCGTTTCCCCCCAGCATAGACAGCACATCAAGAATTTGTTCATAAAAGACTTGGCGGTTTTCTCCGCGGTAAATCTCATTAAACAATTCGCCGTCTTTTATAAATATGACGCGGCGGCAGTAGCTTGCCGCAACCGGATCGTGGGTCACCATCAAAGCCGTGACATGATCATCCCGATTCAGGCTCTGCATCGTTTCCATGACGTCTTTTGACGCTTTGGAATCAAGGTTTCCCGTCGGTTCATCAGCCAGAATGAGTGATGGCTTATGAATGACCGCTCTTGCAATGGCGGCCCGCTGACGCTGGCCTCCGGATACTTCAAACGTCCGTTTGTTAAGCAGGTTTTCGATACCGAGCTTTGCCGCGATGGCGTGCAGTTTTTCTTCCATGACAGACGGCGCTTCTTTTTCAAGCGTTAACGGCAGCATGATATTTTCACCGATCGTCAGCGTGTCCAGAAGGTTGAAATCCTGAAACACAAATCCGAGCTGCTTGCGTCGGAAATGAGCGAGCTTTGTCCGCTTCAGGCGATGCGGGTTTTCTCCGTGAATCAGGATATCGCCTGAATCTGGACGGTCAATCGTTGAAATGATATTCAAAAGCGTTGTTTTTCCGGATCCGGACGGCCCCATCACCGCCGTGAACCCGCCTTCTTCTATTGAAAATGAAATTTGTTTTAAAGCTTGATAGGACACTTGTCCTTTATAGGTTTTATTTATATGTTTGACTTCAAGCATATTCGCCATGAGAATCCTCCTTATGATTTTATTCTTGTTGATCTGGGCTGCTTTCATGTAGTGCCGGGGCATTTAACATAAAAATCCCCTTGACGTAAATCCATGTTATCAAGGGGAAACAAAACGAGCTATGTTGTTTTCTTAACGCAGCCTTACATTTTTGTAAGAAATGAAAATCGAACCGATGTCCCTTCACCGGGAGACGAGCTGATGTCCACCGTATGATTGAGTTTGTCCGTAATTTCTTTGACGAGATGGAGGCCGATTCCCGTAGATTCTTGGTAACGCCGCCCGTTTTCGCCGGTATAATATGGGTCAAACACCCGCTTGATGTCTTGCGAGGGAATGCCGACACCGTAATCTTTAACTTCAAGCACCGTCCTGTCTTCATCGCGGAAGACATTCAGCTCCAGTCTGTCACTCTTGCCTGCCGAATACTTGACCGCATTTGTAACCACTTGGCCGATCGCAAATTTGAGCCATTTTGCATCAGTGTATATCTGATGGTCATCGCGAATGTCCATTTTCGGATAAACGCGGTATTGAATAAAAAATCGTTTATAGCTTTGAATGACTGATTGGAGAAGCTCTGATAAGGAAACCGCTTCGACTTTAAAATCCCGCTCAAACAGGTCGAGCCTTGATGAATAAAGAAGCGTCTCCAGCCCGAATTCAATCTGCCGAACCTCTTTTTTGATTTGTTCAAAAACGGGTTCATCCTCTTCCTGAATGATTAAATTAATGACCGACAGCGGCGTCTTCACTTGGTGCACCCATTGATTCATATACGTCACTCGCGCTTCCAGCTTAGCTTCGGTCTCATGGAGCTTCTGGTGCTGCAGCCGGATTAGCTCCATCTGCTTTTCATATAGCTCTGAACAAAACACTGAAGAACCGAGATACGGGATGTCCGTCCCTTCCTGCTCCGAGCTGAGCCAATGATACACACCGCGGTCTTTGTACCAGCGATAGGCAAGATAGCCCGCCAAAATAAGAAGCTGCACGCCCAATATGTAAAACAGGTGAGAAAAAGAATGAAGACCTGCAAACCAGTAATAAAAGAAGACAAACAGCCCTTGAAGGAGAAAAAGCAGAATCAGCACTGCATGAGACCGGAGAAACAGCTTCATGACTGCGCCCTCAGCTGGTAGCCTTCGCCCCGCACCGCTTCAATAGAAACAGGCGCATTCAGCTCCCGCAGTTTTTTTCTGAGCCGCGTGATATACACGTTAAGTGTATTATCATCGATGAATATGTCGGTGTCCCACGTCTTTTCCATGAGACGGTCCCGACTCGTCACCTTTTCTCCCCGCTCCAGCAGCACTTCCAAAAGCTTGCTTTCTTTTTTAGAAAGCTCGCTTTTTTCATCCTGAAAACGCAGTTCAAAACGTTCCACAAAGAGCTGGACGCCGGCATATTCAACCACTTTCTCCCCCTGCTTTGCGGCGTACTCTCCGTACGCCCTCCGGATCTGGCTTTTGATTTTCGCCAGCACAATATCGTAGGAAAACGGTTTTTCGATATAATCGTCTCCGCCGTTTTCAATCGCCATCACCTGATCCATTTCCCCGCTTCTGGCTGAAATGAAAATGATCGGGCTTGTGGAGTGCTGGCGGATCTGGCGACACCAATAATAGCCGTCATAGGACGGCAGGTTGATATCAAGCAGCACCACATCAGGCTTTTCCCGCAAAAAGACATCAAGAACAGCCGTAAAATCCGCGGCTACTACTGTTTGATATCCGTATTTTTCAAGGTAATTCTGCAATAGTCCGCGAATGTCTTCACTGTCTTCCACAATCATGATTTTATTCAAACTGAACCACTCCCGTTTCTTACACTGCTGCCATCATCATAATCGTTTTGGGCGTACGGACGCAACACCGCGCAAAAAAACCGCCATCCCGGCGGTTTCTGGTCTCTTCAGCCGACCTGCTGCTTAGCTGCTTTACCGGCTGATCCGAACTCTCTCATTTTGCTTCGCACTGTCTCTTCCACGGCTTCAATGCCGGGTGTCATATAGGCGCGCGGTTCGTACAGATCGCTGTTTTCCTGAAACATGCGGCGTGTTTCGTCTGTCCAGGCGACCATACATTCCGTATTGATATTGATCTTCGCGTGGCCGAGCGTGATGGCTTTTTTGATCTGATCCTGCGGAATCCCGGATGCCCCGTGAAGAACGAGGGGAATATGAGTCATGCGGGAGATAGCCTCCATTTCCTTAAATCCGAGATTCGGCTCACCCTGATATTTGCCGTGTACAGAGCCGAGGGCAGCGGCCAGCGCGTCGATATTGGTTTCTTTGACGATCCTCTCACATTCTTTGATATCGGCATAGCGGACCCCGCCGACCAGGCCGTCTTCCATTCCGCCGACCGTGCCGACTTCAGCTTCTACTGACACGCCGTGCTTTGCGGCATAATCGGTGACTTCTTTTGTCATCGCGATATTCTCGTCAATCGGCTGATGGGAGCCGTCGATCATCACTGAGCTGAATCCGGCGTCAATGGCCTGTCTGCAGCGTTCCGCACTGCTTCCGTGATCAAGATGAAGCACCACGGGAACGGTAATCGCCATGTCCTCCATTAACGCGCCGACCATGGCGGCAATCGTTTTAAATCCGCCTAAATAGTGGACCAGTCGATCGGAAGCCGCGGCGATGACTGGTGATTGCTCCTTTTGCGCCGCCTGCAAAATCGCCTTCGTCCACTGCAAACCGTTGATATTAAACTGGCCGATCGCATAATGCTCCCGCTTTGCATCTTCAAGAAGCTCTTTCATCGATACAAAAGCCATGTCCACCCCTCCTTTTTCCATTAGATATTGAAGTATTTTGATACGACGTCCACTGTTGTTTGTTTCGCTGTTTGAATGGCTTCCTCAGCATCCAGCTTATAGTATTCAGGGCGGAAGAGCTCAACCGATACAACATCTGAAAAGCCGATTTCTTTCAGTGCTGATAAGTGGGCATCTAAGTCAATCGCCCCTTGTCCCGGCCAGACGCGGTCTTCATCCGTTAAAAAGCCGATCGGGAAATCTTCGGTATCATCGATATGATAGATGAAGATTTTCTTTCCGTCCGCCTGCTTTAAGCTCTCAATATTTGAACCCATGGCATGGAAGTGAAAACTGTCAAGGACAAGCCCGACATTGTCACGGTTGACTGTGTTTATGATGTCATACGCCTGTTCAAACGTATTGACTGTACATTGCGGGTGGCCGACAAATTCAAGCGCGATTTTTACGCCGTACGGCTCCGCGATATCTGAAAGCTCAGTCAGCACCTCTACACTGCTCTTTTTGATCTCTTCTTTTACAATCTTCTGCTCTGTCACAAGCGGAACGGCTACCACATAGTTCACACCGAGTGTTTTGCACGTTTCCATCATGCCTTTAAACTCAGTGATGATCTCATTATGGCCCTTTTCATCACGATTGTTGAAGAAAACAAGTGCATTTAAGGCAAGCGGCTTGATGTGATGAGTTTGAAAATACTCCGCAAGCTCAGCCAGTGAATGGTCTTCTAAGTACTCCGGCAGCTTATCCATTGTGCGGATTTCAATATAATCATAGCCGTGCTTTTCGCATAGCTCTAAATCCTGTTTAAGGTTTGAGTTTTCCAATGTTGTGGCTTCATTAAAACAAAGTTTCATGTCAGACTCCCCCATCTGCGTGTTAGATATGAAGGGAGTTCGGCAGGAAGGCTGTTCGCCATATCCCGCCGAACTCCATGCTCAGCTTATGCCAGACCTAATTCTTCTTTCATTTTTTTAAGCATAAATCGGCTTGATTCATCCGCTCTTTCGTCGACCCAAGCAAATACGGCATTCGTCGCAATTCCGTCGAACTTCATCTCTCTCAGCTTTCTGAAAATCGTTTCAAAATCAACCTCGCCTTGGCCAATGTCCAAATGCTGGTGAACCGTTACTTTCGCGTCAGGCGGATTGACGATGTAGCGCAAGCCATGAGCCGCTTTATGATTATAGGTGTCTGCAAATAAAACATGTGTGAGGCGGTCCCCGGCTTCGTCAAACATGGTCTCAATGTCGCCTTTGCCGTCATCATAGAAGAACGTATGCGCAGTCGAGTAGACAAGATTGATCCAATCCTTGTCAAGCGCGCGGATCATATCCATCGCACCTTTGTGCGTTTCGATAAAATCGTATGGGTGGGCTTGAAGGTTGAGTTTCATGCCTTCTTTTTCAAAGACTGGGAGAAGCTCATCCATGGATTTGATAAATTTTTCTTCACTTGTTAAAGGATCATACTTTGATCCGCTGAATTCGCTGTTCATCAAATCTACTTCAAGTTCAACCGCAATTTCGATCGCCCGCTTCCAATTGCGCACCGCTGCCTGCCGGCGGTCTTCATCAGGACCCGCCCAGTGGTAAAGCGGAAGAAGCGATGAAAGCTTAACACCTGTATCCCTTAAAAGGCGCTTTAATTGTTTGATCTTTGCTGAATCGACTTTCGGATATTTATAAAACGGGCAAAAATCCTCACGCGGAGACAATTCGATATATTCATAGCCAAGCTCTGCCGTTTTATAGACCGTTTCCTCCAAAGTTAAATCATCACGATACATGGATGGATCTAATGCTAACTTCATATTTTCACTCCTCTGTTTTTTAGTTTTGAACGGTTGTATAAGATTGATAGAATTCCGGTTTTTCTTTCAATTCAACCTTTTCTTTTTGTCCGGATTCTTGGGCCTTCACACAAGCATCCGTTGTAACAGCGGCAATATAGCCGTCCCATGCCGTCGGTCCGCTGACCTCGCCTTTCTTTTGAACCGAATCAATAAAGTCTTGGATTTCCACATCGTACGCAGCCACAAAGCGTCTCTGCCAATCCATCAAAATATCAGTGCTGAATTTGCCTTCTTTTCTCAAGCTGATGCTGGATGGTTCAGGAAGCTTGATGATGCCGTCTTCTCCGACGATTTCGCATTGAATGTCATAGCCGTATTTACAGTTCACATAGATTTCAGCATTGATGACGATGCCGCCTTTTGTTTCAATCACCACGATTTGCGGATCTTTTAAATGCGGAAGCGCGTTTTTTGATTTTTTCGGATAGATGACTTGAACGGACTCGTAGTCATCATTGACGAGCCAGTGGAGTACGTCAATTTCATGAACAAGCGTGTCGACTACAGCCATATCCGTTGTATAGTTATCTCCTACAGTCGGGTTGCGGTGCGCGCAGTGGATCATAAGAGGCTCGCCGATGACATGATTATCGAGCGCTTCTTTCAGCTGTACGTAACCGCTGTCATAACGGCGCATGAAGCCGACTTGAACAAGGCGTTTGCCCACTTTGATTTCTTCTTCGACGATGCGCATGCATCCTTCAGCCGTTGTCGCGAGCGGTTTTTCACAGAATACATATTTCTGGGCTTTAATCGCTTTCAGCACGCTTGACTCATGCGCAGGCCCCCAGCTTGTCACTAAGACAGCGTCTACATTTTCGTCTGCAAGCAGGCTGTCATCATTCGGATACACCGTCGCGTTTAATTGGTATTGCTCAACGACCTTTTGTGCAGCTTCTTGATTAACATCCGTTACAGCTACGATTTCTGCGCCGGACAGCTTGTTCGTAATGCGATTAATATGTTCTTTTCCGATTGCTCCAGTTCCAATTACGCCAATACGTAAACTCATTGACAGCCACTCCTTCTGTTGGTTACATGATTTTGCTTTCTGTTCCTTGCTTTACTTGGCTTCGAGGAGATCCGTAGAGTTCCTCTTGAATTTGTTCAAGCGACTTGCCAGACGTATTCGGCGCAAAGAGCAGCCCGATGATCATGCTGGCCGTCACACATCCGAGTAGAATTGCAGCCATCGTTCCAATGCCAAAATTGGTGATAATCATTGGGACAAACAGACTCCAAATCCCTATTGAAATACGGACAAGGAAAAACATCAGTCCCTGTGCGGAAGCACGATATTGCGTAGGGAAGATTTCACTCGCCCATAACTGATAGTTCGCTTGCTGCCCGGCCCCGTTATTAATGCCGATCACAACAATAAACAGGAGCAGAATCGGCAGGCCTTCAACCGGCAGCAGAAACAGTGTCCAGCCGATCACCGCCATAAAAGCGGCGATTCCAAATACGGTTTTTCTATGTTTGTCGGCAAAGGGCATGAAGATCAAAGCGACCCCCAATCCTGTGAAAATAAACAGCCCCATTTGCAAAAGATTGGCCATGTTGGCAGAAACACCGCCGACCTGCTGATAAATGTATGGCATAAAGAAGCCCATGACCCCGGCGGCTAAGTTCCAAATCAAGTACACACCCATCAAAAACAGGATGCTTTTGAGATACATAGGCTTGAGCAAATCAAAATACGATGTCTTATTCAATACAGCCGCCTTCTCTGTTTGAGCATCCTCCGGCTGATTTTTTGACTGCCAGGCATCTGACTCCGGAAGCCTGATTCTCAGGATGTACGTAATCAGCGCAATCACAAGCAGATGGGCAAATACGATTTTATTCCCCAAGAGGCCCAAATCACCAACCAGTACAGAGAGAAGCAGCACAACAACTGCCCCCGCAGCCCAAGCGACTTGTGCCACGCCACAATGACGGGCCCGATTCTTCTTTGGCGCATTTTCCGCAATAATGGTCCATGATGCGGTAATATCAGCTCCTACCGATAAACCGATAATCATGTAACCGCTTAACAACATGGGGAAATTAACCCCAAATAAAACCAAACAAATCCCTAGTGCATAAACCAGCAGACTATTGGTGTAAACAGCCTTCCGTCCGACTTTATCAGCCAGAAACCCGCCGAGCAGCGCGCCGACAGCAGCAGAAATCGCGTTTGCGCTCAGGGCGCCGAGCAGCCCGATCTGCGCATCGGACAGCTCAAGGTAACTGACCCATAACGATAAACCGGCAGAGCCCGCCACAATTGAACCGGCATCAATATAGTTGGCTAACGCTGCCGCGATTGTCCGTTTATTGAAGGCTGAATCTCCATTGGTATTGCCCATATGTTCAGTCCCCATTAAGCCAAATCCAACAACTGCTGATCAATATAGTTTCTCGCGATCAATGCATATTCAAGCGGGTTTGCCACATCGGGGTCCTGTTCAGCTTCAATGACAATCCATCCGGAATAACTGTGCTTTAACAGCAGCTGATATACTTCTCTAAAATCAATGCAGCCGTCACCGGGAACTGTAAACATGCCTTTTAAAAATGATTGCCGGAACGATTGCCCTTCAAGCCTGCATTGTTCCATGACGTTCAGGCGGGCATCCTTAAAGTGCACATGCTTAATGCGGCCGATATGCTTCACAAGCAACCCCATGTAATCGCCGTCAGAAATATACGCATGGCCTGTATCATAGAGGAGGTGCACATGCGCAGGGTCTGTTCCTGTCATCAGGCGGTCCACTTCTTCCGCTGTTTGGACACCAGTGCCGAGATGGTGATGATAGACAAGCTTCAAGCCATGCTGATCGGCAATTTTGCCAAGGTGATTCAGCCCTTCGCAAAGCCGCTCCCATTCATCATCTGTAAAGTGCGGCTTCTCTGTGAACACGTTTTTCTCCAAGCTTTGCACGCTGTAGGTTTGTTCAGAGACAACTGCGACATCCGCGTTTACTTGCTGCAAATACTCACAATGCAGGGTAAAGGCCTTTGCCGCTTCACCAAGTCCGTCACGCAAAATAAAACTGCTGAACCATTTGCCTGCAATGCGTAAATTCCGAAGCTTCAGCTCTTTGTTCAGGATGGCAGGTTCGGGGAAAAAGCCCCCGACCTCCGTGCCTTGAAAACGTGCGACAACGATATCACTTAACAAATGCTGAAGTGTATTTCCCGCTCCAATTTCAGGCATGTCATCATTCCGCCACCCAATGGGAGCGATCCCCCACAGGATTTCATTTTTGCCCATCTATGGTGCCTCCCCTCTAATACTGCTTCGCAGATTCCAGCTTTTTCTCTTTTGCTTCGTAGGCTTTCTGAACGCTTTCTTGTTCAGATACCTCTGCCACTCCGACATGCCACCAGCTGTCATATCCGTCCGTCATTGTTTTTGGCAGAACCTTCATTTCTATTAATGTTGATACTTCCTGTTTCTTCGCATCCTCTAACGCCGCTTTTAATTCTTCTACTGTGTTCGCGCGGTAGGTTTTCGCGCCGTATCCCTCAGCGACTTTCGCGTAATCGACATTCAGGATTTGGTTGTCGTCTGTGCGGAACTCGCAATAGTAGCTGCCGCTGCCGTGATCCATTTGCAGGTTGTTGATGCATCCGAATCCCGAGTTGTCAAAGAGCAGCACATTGATTTTCTTGTTGTACTGAATCGCCGTAATCAGCTCGGAGTGAAGCATCAGGAAGCTGCCGTCTCCGACAATGGAATACACTTCTCTGTCAGGATGAGCCAGTTTAAGACCGAGTGTCCCTGACACTTCATAGCCCATGCAAGAATATCCGTACTCCAGGTGATACGTATTCGGAACATTAGAATGCCACAGACGCTGCAAATCTCCTGGAAGTGAGCCTGCTGAACAGATGATGACGCTGTCTTCAGGAATCGTCTCATTGATTGTCAGCAATGCCGTTGTTTGCGGAAGCTCAGTATTCAAGGCGTCGGCATATTCATTCAGAACCTCTTGAGAGAAATGATGTTTGATTTCCGGATCAAATGCTTCCCGCTTAAACGTCACTTTGCTGAGGCGTTCGCGTTCAGCGAGCCATTCGTCCTTCAGCTCCCGGATCGTTGTGCCGAACACGCTCTCATAGCCTGCAAGCAAGCCGTGCAGTTTGCTAAGCGTCACTTTCGCATCCGCTACCACTTGGAATGCATCAAGTTTATACGCCTGCATTCGGCTGACATTAATGTTCAAAAACTTCGCTTTATCAAAATCAAAAGCGGTCTTAGAGGATGTCGCAAAATCTGTATACCTTGTGCCGATGCCGATAATCAAATCAGCTTGGCGGGCCGCTTTATTTGCTGCAAGTGTACCTGTGATGCCCATTCCGCCAAGGTTGTTCGCAAAATCAGCCTCAACAGTAGACTTTCCTGCCTGTGTTTCAACTAACGGAATGTTATAGGCTTCAGAAATGGCAACCAATTCATCCCGCGCACCGGAGTATTTTGCGCCTCCGCCGACGAGGATCACAGGTTTTTTGCTGGATTTAATCAGCTCGGCCGCACCTTGAAGCTCACGCTCGCTCGGCTGCATGCGATCAATATAGTGAACCCGTTTGACGAAGAAACTTTCATCAAAATCGTATGCTTCCCCTTCAACATCCTGAGAAATACAAATCGTTGCCGGACCTGCTTTTGCCGGATCAGTCATGACTTCAAACGCGCGCAGCAAACTGCTCATGAGCTGCTCAGGGCGCGTAATGCGGTCCCAATATCTCGATACAGGTTTCAATGCATCGTTTGTTGTAATCGCCGCACTGTATTCTTGCTCCATTTGCTGCAGTACAGGGTCTGGCTGTCTTGTCGCAAATGTGTCTGCCGGAATCAAGAGAACTGGGATATTGTTTGCCAATGCAGTACCGGCTGCCGCCACTAAGTTAGCCGCTCCCGGTCCGACGGATGTAGACACCGCATATATTTTTCTTCTCAGCATTTGCTTGCTGTACGCCATGGCCGCATGCGCCATTCCTTGTTCATTTTTCCCTTGATAGACTTTCAAATGGCCTGCATCCTGCTCAAGCGCCTGCCCGATCCCCAATACGTTTCCATGGCCGAAAATCGTGAAAATCCCTTCGACAAAAGGCTCTTCTTTTCCATCAACATGGATGTACTGCTGGTTTAAGAATTTAATCAGCGCCTGTGCTGTTGTTAAGCGAATTTTCTTACCCACAAACGATCCCACCTTTACTCGATCTTTTTCAATTATGACTGTGCTTCAATAAGCTGTACGATTTCATCCGCAGTCGGCATCGCTTCTGACGAACTGTGCTTGCTCACCACAATGGAAGCTGAAGCACTGCCGTATTTCAATGCCGTTTCGATGTCTTTTCCGGTGACAAGGCCATAGATAAAGGCTGACGCATAGGAGTCACCGGCTCCAAAGGTTTTCAGCACTTTTGTCTTGTACGCTTGGGCGCGGAATACCTCGCCGGATTTGCTGTATGCGTAAGAGCCTTCGACGCCGTGTTTGATGACAACGAGGTCGGCTGAATGGCCAAATAAATGATTGACGGATTCCTCATTGCTTCCGCCTGTGCGGTTTTCCATCACATCAAATTCATCACGTGTGCCGATGACGATATCAGACTGCTCGGCAACCAAAGTGTAGTAAACGGCTGTTTCATCCGCTGACTGCCACGTATATGGCCGGTAATCCAGTTCGAATACCACCTTGACCTGATGCTTTTTCGCGTATTGAACAGCTTTTAACACCGCTTCCCGTGACGGGCTTTTGGCGAGCGCTGTCCCGGAGACAAGCAGCATTTTCGCATTTGCGATATAGTCCTCGCTTACCTCTGAAGGCTCAAGATAAAGATCCGCCACATCATCGCGATACATTAAGATGCTGCATTCTTCAGGGCTGAGGATTTCTGTAAATGCAAGGCCTGCTTTGTGTCCATCTTGATCAACAATCATCTGTGTAGTATCCACGCCGGTCTTTCTCATATAGGACTCTATGAATCTTCCATGCTGGTCATCTGGAATTTTGCCGATGAAGCCCGCTTTTAAGCCAAGCTTCGCGCTGCCGATCGCGATATTCGCAGGTGAACCGCCGACATATTTCGAAAATGTCATCGTTTCTTCCATTGGGCGGTTGTATTCGACTGCGTTCAGATCAATACATGCCCGGCCGATGGCAACAATATCAAAAGCCTTCTCTTCATTGAATATATACTTCATCGTAAACAGCCACTCCTCACTTGTTAACGTTCTAAAATCCACTCATGCGCCGGGTCATTATGAAACTTCCATTTCCGCGTCGGCCCTGCCATGACATTTAAATAGTAGGATGTGTATCCGTCCGGCACACCTACCGGGTGGTATCCCGCAGGAACGATGACAACGTTTTCATTTTCTACAGTCATTGTCTCATCAATAGAACGGTCATCTGTGTATACGCGCTGAAACACAAAGCCCTGCCCCGGGTCTAACTCATGGTAGTACGTTTCTTCTAAGAAAGATTCTTCCGGCAAGTTGTCTTGATCATGTTTGTGAGGCGGGTAGCTGGACCAGTTGCCGCTGTCTGTATAGACTTCAACCACTAATAGGCTGTTAGCTGAAGGGTCTGAATCCGGAAGAATGTTATGAACAGTACGTTTGTTTGAAAACTTCCCGCGATGCTCAATTCCGTTGTCTTCCGCTTTGATTAGCTTTGTCGGCAGCTGTTTTTCCGATGGAGAATAGCAAAGCGCCACTCTTGCGTTGCTGACCGCTGTAATCTCAAATGCACGGTCATTTGACATATAGACGCTGTCTGTCGGTTTTCGTTCGAATACGCTTTCACGCGTGCCGATATTCTCAAAAGTCGACTCATAATCCGTCACTGTAATTTTTCCCGTTACCGCCACAATACAGATTTCTTGTTTTTTCAATTCTTCTGCATAGCTGGAACCGGAAGCTAGATCTAACACCTTAAACTCTACATAAGTGAGATCAGAGTTGGATTTCGTTACTTCGTGCACCAATTTGACTCCATTAGACACTTCATGCGACTGCGGCTTACGCAACAAATAACTCATAGTGAAGCCCTCCTCTTTCTATTGGCAGAATGAGTCCGAACAGCGCACATGGACGCCGTTCGGCTTTTCGTCGTTTAGTTGAAATCAGGTTCCGGATATCTCGCCGTAACCACTTTTTTACGCGTATAGAAGTCGACGCTGTCTTTTCCGTTCGCATGCAGCGTCCCAAAGAATGAAGACTTCCAGCCTGAGAATGGGAAGAATGCCATTGGAGCCGGCACACCAAGGTTGATGCCGAGCATTCCCGCATCAATGTTTTCACGGAAATAGCGGATTGCGTTTGCGTTGGATGTAAACAGGCAGGCGCCGTTCGCAAACTCAGACTTATTGGCAATTTCAATCGCTTCTTTCAGGTTTTTCACACGGATGATAGATAAAACCGGAGCGAAAATTTCATCTTTCCAGATCGTCATCTCTGTTGTGACATTGTCAAAGATCGTCGGGCCGACAAAGTAGCCGTCGTCAGACACATTTTCACGGCCGTCACATACGAGTCTCGCGCCTTCTTCAAGGCCTTTTTCGATATAGCTGAGCGTGCGTTTCTTGTTGTCTTCGCGAATCACCGGTCCTAAGAACACACCGTCATCAAGGCCATTGCCGATTTTAATGTCCGCCACTTTTTCCTGCAGCTTCGCCATAAATTCATCAGCGATACCTTCTTCAACCGTCACAACCGCACAAGCCATGCAGCGTTCACCGGCAGAACCGAAGGCAGCACCGACGATGTTTGTGACCGTGTCTTCAAGATGCGCGTCGTTCAAGACAATCGTATGGTTTTTCGCGCCGGTCAGAGATTGAACGCGTTTTAAGTGTTCGCTTCCTTTTTTGTAGACGTATTCGCCGACCGGCTTGGAGCCTACGAATGAAATCGCTTTAATTTCTGGATGCTCGAGGATGCCGTTCACAACGTCATGCGCACCGTATACGACGTTGAATACCCCTTTCGGAAGGCCCGCTTTTTCAAAAAGCTCAACCAACTTCTCTGTTAACAGCGGTGTCCGCTCTGATGGTTTTAAAATAAATGTGTTGCCGAGTGCGATCGCCATCGGGAACATCCAGCAAGGGACCATCATCGGGAAGTTGAATGGCGCGATTCCGCCGACAACTCCGATGGGGTAGCGGTAGTTGGCCGCTTCAACGTCCGTTGCGATGGAAGCAAGCGAATCACCCATCATCAGAGAAGGTGCTCCAGCGGCGAACTCTACGTTTTCAATCCCGCGTCCCACTTCACCTAAAGCTTCTTTTGTGTTTTTTCCGTTTTCAATGGTAATCAGATGAGCCAGTTCTTCTTTATGCTGGGACAGCAGCTGCTGGAAGTTAAATAGAATTCTGGCGCGGCGCGGAACCGCCACCTTTGACCATGTTTTAAATGCTTCAGCCGCTGTTTGCGCTGCGTAATCAATATCCTCTTTTGTAGAAATCGGCACTTGGCACAGTACTTCTTTCGTCGCCGGGTTGACGACATCTTCATATTGATCTGTTTTGCTTTCAACCCATTCACCGTTGATGTAGTTTTTTAATTTTCTGATTTCTGCCATTCTTATTGCCTCCTTCATTAGTAAACACATACACTTGTATGGATGGTTCAGAATAGATTCGTATCAATATCCACTTTTCAGTAAGCCAAGAATTAAACGCTTTCAAAAAAACCAAAAAAATAAATGGCGGATGTATATTTACATACAAGCAACCATTTCATGCACATCAGGTTACTTTTTGGTCATTTCTTGGTTATATTCTAATCGTATAATACCCATAAGTCAATCATAAACACTACATTTTTTCATTATTTTTATGATATTAATCTTTTAATCAATGAGAAGAGTGACGAGAAGTCCATCGAATCTTGCGAAAGATATATAACGATGTTATCATTTTTTAAGCAACTATTGATTAACTTTTGGTTTTTATTATATATTTATGTTACGTAAAGATTCAAGAAGGAGTTTTTGATATGAAACTGATGCGGATTCAGGAAATGGAGGAGTACATTTTATCGCATGGCACTGTTTCCTTAGATGAGCTGTGCCAAGTGTTCAATGTCTCCAAAAACACAGTCAGACGTGATATCAACAAGCTAACAGAAAAGGGTGCGATAGAAAAAGTATATGGCGGCGTAACATCTATTGAAAAAACCGCATTAGTTCCTTTTGAAAATCGCACCATTCAGCACCAGGATGAAAAAACAAAAATCGCCCATTATGCTTCCCGTTTTATTGAAGATCACGATTTGGTCTTTATTGATTCAGGAACGACGACAAAGTCTATTCTTGATACGCTTGACCCTGCCAAAAATGTCACCATCTTAACCAACAGTTTAGACATTATCAATGCGGCATCAGCTTTGAAGAATATCAACTTAATCATTATCGGAAACAACTATAAGAGAAAAACCCGCTCCTTTGTCGGCATGGACGACCCGGCTATGCTTGATAAGTACAATATCAACAAAGCCTTTATGTCCGCTACCGGAACGACGCTGACACACGGTTTGACCAATTCAGATCTGCTGGAGTATGAAATTAAAAAGAGGATTTCAGAAAAAGCAAAAGAAGTGTATCTATTGGCTGACCATTCTAAATTTGGAAAATCAACGCTTCTGACGTATGCACCGTTTGACAGGCTGCATTGCATTGTGACCTCTCAGCCATTAGACGACGAGTACACGCAATACTGCAATGAGCATCAAATCGGCATTCATCTGGCCTAACGTTTACAATAGTGTTGAGAGTTTATCATCCATTTTATTCTAGGAGGCAGATCATGAAAAAAGCGAAGCTCGGAAAATCAGACTTGCAGGTATTCCCTATCGGATTAGGAACAAATGCTGTCGGAGGACATAACCTCTACCCGAACCTGAATGAAGAAACCGGAAAAGAATTGGTGCGCGAGGCGATTCGTAATGGCGTGACCATGTTAGACACCGCTTATATTTACGGGATCGGCCGTTCCGAAGAATTAATCGGTGAAGTGCTGCGTGAATTCAACCGTGAAGATGTTGTCATCGCAACAAAAGCCGCTCACAGAAAACAAGGCAATGACTTTGTCTTTGATAATTCACCAGCATTTCTTAAAAAATCAGTTGATGAAAGCCTGAAGCGCTTGAATACCGATTATATCGATTTGTTCTACATTCACTTCCCTGACGAACATACGCCGAAGGATGAAGCCGTTAACGCACTTAATGAGATGAAGAAAGCCGGAAAAATCCGCTCCATCGGTGTATCCAATTTCTCTTTAGAGCAATTGAAAGAAGCAAACAAAGACGGTTTGGTAGATGTATTGCAAGGCGAATACAACCTGTTAAACCGTGAAGCGGAAAACACATTCTTCCCGTATACGAAGGAGCATAACATTTCATTTATCCCTTACTTCCCGCTCGTATCTGGTTTATTGGCAGGAAAGTATACAGAAGATACAACGTTCCCTGAAGGCGACCTGCGCAACGAACAGGAACACTTCAAGGGCGAGCGTTTCAAAGAAAATATCAGAAAGGTCAACAAGCTTGCGCCGATTGCTGAAAAACACAACGTGGATATCCCTCACGTCGTATTGGCTTGGTATTTAGCAAGACCGGAAATTGATATTTTAATCCCTGGAGCAAAACGTGCCGATCAGCTGATTGATAACATCAAAACAGCCGACGTGACGCTTTCTCAAGAGGATATTTCGTTTATTGATAAGCTGTTCGCATAAGAGAAAACAGCCTTCCATTGGGGAAGGCTGTTTTTTTGCGCGATAAATTCCTAGAAGCAAAATCTTACAAAAAGAGCCATACATCCGATAAAATAAAGGTAGTTGAATCTCAGAAAGAAAGTGATGAAAAAGCAAAAGCATACAATGTTAATCTCACCTAGAAATATAGACTCATATCAATCAAAAAAGCTGATCCAGCTTCTTTGATTCGCAGCTCAGAATAGCGGGCCGTTTCGGCGGTCTATGGAGGAAACAGAATGAAACTTAAATATGTAAAAGCCTTAGTCGCAGTAATTGTTGCTTTAGGTGTACTGCTGCCATCAACGATTTCTCATGCAAAAAGCTTTAGCGGCCGCTCATCATCTAGTTACAGCAGCCGAAGTTCAAGCTCATCATACAGCGGAAGCTATAAATCCAGCCCGAAGTCAAGCTACAGCTCAGGATCAAGCTCCTCAAGCAAAAAATCCAAGACGTCTGATGATTCATCATCAATTTCACTGAAAAAGAAGCCTTCGGAAAAGGCAAGCTCATCAAGCGCTAAAAAATCGTCAGGCACCTTTTCCGGCGCTACATCAAAAGTAAGCGGAAAGACATACAGCGGGAAAACGACTAAAGCCTATGTTGGCGGACGATATGTTTCAGTCAATCATTACTATCACGCAGGTTTCGCGCCATCAGGATGGTTTGGATATTATAGCGGATTTACAATGGGGATGTTCATGATCAGCATGATGCACCCATGGGGTTACACCTATCATCCAGTCGGAGGCCCAGGCTATGTTTCTTATGGCGCTTCCCCCATTGCCTGGATCGTTGATATCATCGCTTTAATCATTATTTTCATCATTGTCATCGCACTGATTCGCGCATTTAAAGCACCGAAGACGTACAGAAGGAGATTTTAGGCAATGAGATTAATATTAAATGAGCAAGAAATGGTAGACGGAATTTGCGTGTATATTTCCAATGAAGAAGATATCTGCCCTGAAGACGTTGAAGTAAAAGAACTATCCTACAACAAGCGTACAGGATTCTTCGCTGAAGCCACGTTTGGCCTGCACCACAAGCAGCTTATGTCAGATGACATTTCGGAAGGCATTATTCAGTTCTTAGAGGAATACCACAACTTCAATCCAGACGTTACCGTCGTTGAATTGCAATTTGATAAGAAAAAAGGCTTCTCCGCCTTGGTTTTCGTCAACGAGGACGAGTAAAAACCAAAACCTTACTCCGCGCGAGTAAGGTTTTTTTGATGCTTTTCCCCTCCGGCCCATGAAAGGCAGGTACAGAAACAGCATGTTTTCCGATAAATAGGAAGAGCATCGGCCCCCTTTCAGTATAATATCCTAAAAGAAAAATCGTTTTTGTTTTGTAAGTTATATTTACAAATGATCATTTCATTATGCTGTTGTAAACCACGTATATAGATAAGCTGTTGTCCCTTCATAACCAAACACCATGAACAAATTCCAATCATCATAGATGACGACATGCCTGCTTTCATCCATAAACAGCGACTCATCAATTTGAATACCGTTATTTTCATAGGTATGGATTCGCTGTAAAGCAGATGCTCCGTCAATTTCGGAAAAAATCCCATGCTCTATTACCGGTTCCAGTATGTTCGTTAATACAGCATCTCTAGTTTTCTCTATTGCTGCTCTGTTCCATTCCCGGCTTGCTTCGGCATACTCTTCCCTCTCTAGTAATAAACAAAAGACATCTTCAATTGATTTATCTTCTGGCCTTTCAGCTGTTAAGTAAAAAACGAATGATTCTGAATCAGGCTGGCGAAATTCCTGAATGCTGATATGCGGTAAAACATCCAATTGGCTGCTGCATACTTTCTTAAGCTTTTGCTTTTCCAACATAAAAAAGCCTCCTTATATTCATATCCTTGCGTAAAAAAGGTTTTGGCGCTTACAATAATTTTGAAAGGAATGATCACAATGGCAAATGCTCAATTCCCTCTTATCACACATAACCTATCTGTCGATCTTGTGAATACTGAAATCGTAAGCTATGATAAACGGCACGAGCTCATCCCGTCAGAAAAAGACCTGATGACATGGTTTAAAATAATGGGAGAAACTGCTCCTTTTCTCAGTTCTTTGACGCTACAGGAAGTCCGGGGACGATTGCAGCGGATTCATCAATTCCGGGCTGAGTTGAGAAAACACTTTGAGTATATCGCCGAGGGCAGTGAACCTTCCCCAGCTTTTATCTCTTTCCTGCAAGATCAAATCACCGCCGCTCCTTTTTCTTATCAAATCATAGATGACAAACTTGCCCGCATTCCGAATGGAAAACCAGATGATTCCATTTTATCGCTTATCGCTTACGATGCGTTATGGCTGATTCACACAAAAGAAATCCAACAGCTGAAACGGTGCGCAAATGAAAAGTGCATTTTGCTATTTCTTGATAAAACAGGGAGACGAAAATGGTGTTCCATGAAGATATGCGGCAACAGACATAAGGTCTCACGCCATCAGAAAAAAATAAATCATGAGTAAGAATCCGTTCCCCAGCGAACGGTTTTTTTATTGATCCGAAAAACTAACCCCTAAAAATAAAATTGACAGGTTATTGTTTACCTATTATTCTAAATATACTGGAGGGATAAATTTGGAAAACAACTTCTTTTTAAAAATGAAAGGGACAGGAAAGACGCCTTTACGGGTAAACGGCAAAGACGCTGTTACAGGGCTTATCGGAGGATTTATAACCATACTGACACTCGCTTCGCTGACCGCTTATACATCAAGCTTATGGTTAATGGCGCCTTTTGGAGCAAGCTGTGTGCTCGTCTTCAGCGCTTGGAATGCTCCATTATCACAACCGAGAAATGTGATTGGCGGCCATTTTATTTCCGCGCTTACCGGGATTGTTGTCCTTCACATATTCGGCGCCCATCCATGGACCTTTGCATTGGGGACAGGGCTTGCCATTTGCTTGATGATGCTGACCAAAACCACTCATCCTCCTGCCGGCGCCGACCCGATTGTTGTTATTCAAGGGGCATATGCTTGGAGTTATTTAGTATTTCCCGTGCTCATTGGGTCTGTCATCATCGTGATTATCGCTCTCATTATTAATAACTTACGCAAAAATCGCCAATACCCCGCCTTTTGGCTTTAAAGTTTCCGTTTTTTCAAAACAAATGTTTCAAATGAGATAGGAAATGGGTACTAATCTATTAACTTTGTTACATATTTTTAGTTACTCATTGGCTCAACAACTGAGGAGGAGACATTTGTGAAGAAAGACACAAGGAAATATATGATCTACTTTTTCGGCGCTTTAGGGGGACTGCTTTACGGTTACGATACAGGCGTTATCTCCGGGGCACTCCTGTTTATCAATAACGATATTCCTTTAACGACATTGACAGAAGGATTGGTTGTCAGCATGTTGCTCCTTGGCGCGATTTTCGGTTCGGCCTTGAGCGGCACATGCTCAGACCGCTGGGGCAGGAGAAAGGTTGTATTTGTCCTTTCCATCATTTTCATTATCGGAGCGCTCGCTTGCGCATTTTCTCAAACAATCGGCATGCTGATTGCATCTAGGGTGATTCTCGGATTGGCCGTCGGCGGTTCAACGGCGCTTGTGCCCGTATATCTTTCAGAAATGGCACCGACAAAAATTCGCGGTACACTCGGCACAATGAACAACTTAATGATCGTCACAGGAATTTTGCTCGCCTATATCGTGAACTACCTGTTCACACCGTTTGAAGCGTGGCGCTGGATGGTCGGTCTGGCCGCGGTGCCTGCCGTGCTTTTATTAATCGGCATCGCATTCATGCCGGAATCGCCAAGATGGCTGGTGAAGCGCGGCCGTGAAGAAGAAGCGAGACGAATCATGAACATCACTCATGATCCCAAAGACATCGAAATGGAATTGGGAGAGATGAAGCAAGGAGAAGCAGAGAAAAAAGAAACAACACTCAGCGTCCTAAAAGCCAAATGGATTCGCCCTATGCTTCTGATTGGCGTCGGCCTTGCCATTTTTCAGCAGGCGGTCGGCATTAACACGGTGATCTACTACGCGCCGACCATTTTTACGAAGGCCGGTCTTGGCACGTCAGCTTCCGCACTCGGCACAATGGGAATCGGCGTCCTTAACGTCATCATGTGTATCACTGCCATGATTTTAATTGACCGTGTCGGACGCAAAAAACTTCTGATCTGGGGAAGTGTCGGCATTACACTGAGCCTTGCTGCTTTATCAGGCGTGCTCCTGACACTGGGGCTTTCCGCATCAACAGCGTGGATGACAGTAGTCTTTCTCGGCGTCTATATCGTCTTTTACCAGGCGACATGGGGTCCGGTAGTGTGGGTGCTCATGCCTGAGCTCTTCCCATCCAAAGCGCGCGGAGCCGCGACAGGGTTCACGACTTTGGTGTTATCGGCAGCCAACCTGATCGTGTCGCTCGTCTTCCCGCTGATGCTAAGCGCAATGGGCATCGCATGGGTCTTTATGGTTTTCTCAGTCATTTGTCTTCTCTCATTTTTCTTCGCTTTCTACATGGTGCCGGAAACCAAAGGGCGAAGCTTGGAGGAAATTGAAGCAAGCCTGAAAAACCGATTTAAAAAGAAGAAAAGCACCCAAAACCAAATGCTAAATGAGCGTACATTATAAAAAAAGGAATCGTCTCCTTATGGGACGATTCCTTTTTCTGTTTACACCATGACCTTGCAAATATTGTTCGTAAATTCAACAGGGTCCTGAATCGGCAGGCCTTCAATGAGAAGCGCCTGATTGTATAAAAGGTTTGTGTACAGGCTCAGCTTATCTTTATCCTGTGCAAACGCGTCTTGGAGCGTTTGGAATACCTCGTGATTCGGGTTAATTTCCAGCACTTTGTCCGCCTTTACATTTTGGCTGTCAGGCATTGCGTTTAAGATTTTTTCCATCTCAATTGTCACTTCGCCGTCAGCAGCAAGGCAGACTGGATGTGATTTAAGCCGTTTTGAGATTCTGACGTTTTTCACCTTGTCTGACAGAATGTTTTTCATTTCCTCAAATAGATCCTTATACTTGCTTTCCTCTTCCTCGGACTGCTTCTGATCGTCATCCGTATCTATGCCAAGGTCTCCGCTTGATACGGATTTGAATTCTTTTTCCTGATAAGATGCCAGCATTTTAATCGCAAACTCATCGATGTCCTCAGTAAAGTAGAGAATTTCATAGCCTTTATCCGCCACCATTTCCGTTTGCGGCAGTTTCTCAATGCGATCGTATGAATCACCAGTCGCGTAATAAATGTATTTCTGCTCCTCTGGCATTCTGGAAACGTACTCATCTAAGCTGACCAGTTTTTTCTCTTTTGAAGAGTAGAATAATAGGAGATCCTTCAATTGATCCTTATTCGCGCCAAAATCATTGTACACGCCGAATTTCAGCTGTCTGCCGAACGACTTGTAGAACGTCTCGTATTTCTCGCGGTCTTTTTTCAACAGGCTTTGCAGCTCGCTTTTGATTTTCTTGCTGATGTTTTTCGCGATCAGCTTCAGCTGGCGGTCATGCTGCAGCATTTCTCTGGAAATGTTCAGCGACAGATCCTCAGAATCGACCATGCCCTTCACAAAACTGAAGTGATCCGGAAGCAGATCTGCGCACTTATTCATGATCAGCACGCCATTGGAATACAGCTCCAAGCCTTTTTCATATTCCTTGGAATAGTAGTCAAACGGCATGTTCTCAGGGATGAATAGAATCGCGTTGTAGCGAACCGCTCCATCCACACTGATATGAACGTGTGTCAGCGGTTTATCAAACCCGTAATGCTTTTCAGCATAAAATTTTTCGTAGTCCTCATCTGTCAGCTCGCTTTTGTTCTTTCGCCAGATTGGCACCATGCTGTTGACCGTCTGCTCTTCCTGCACCTCTTCAAACTCATTTTCGCTGCCTTCCTTCGGCTTATTAATGGTTGTGTCCATTTTGATCGGGTAGCGAATGAAGTCGGAGTACTTCTTGATGATCGCTTTTAAACGATATTCCTCTAAAAACTCGTCATAGCTGTCATCTTCTGTGTTCTCTTTGATTTTCAGGATAATGTCTGTACCGACAGAATCTTTTTCACACGGTTCAATCGTATAGCCGTCTGCACCCGCAGACTCCCATTTATAAGCCTCATCGCTGCCAAGCGCCTTACTGATAACTGTCACGACATCGGCAACCATAAATGCCGCGTAAAAACCGACACCGAACTGTCCGATAATATCATGCCCGTCTTTCAGCTCGTTTTCCTTTTTAAACGCGAGGGAACCGCTTTTTGCAATCGTGCCAAGGTGCTGTTCCAGCTCATCCTTTGTCATTCCGATCCCCGTATCAGAGATGGTTAATGTTCTCGCATCTTTGTCAGCCGCGACCTTTATGTAGTAACTGTCTTTATCAAACGTAAGCGCATCGTCCGTCAGCGCTTTGTAATAGATTTTGTCAATTGCATCACTCGAATTGGAGATTAACTCGCGCAGGAAAATTTCTTTTTGGGTATAAATGGAGTTAATCATCATATCCAGCAAGCGTTTAGATTCTGCTTTAAACTCTTTTTTCGCCACTCTTGATCGCTCCTTTAACGTTATGTAAACCCTTTTCAGCATCTATTTATCACATACGGTGACAATTGTCAATTAGATTGATAGATGCATATATATGTAAATTTAACATTAGTTGGGCTTGTTTTCACTCTTTTTCACACTCTTTCTAATAAAAAAAGAGAGGCTTCATCATCCTCTCTTTTTTTCTGGGTCATTCCAACGGCCAAACTCCCGCTTCATCCATATATGCACCGGGTAGAAAAACAAACCGAACGGTATCAAAAACAATAGATTATGCCATGAAGCATTCAGAAATGCGCTTGCAGTCACCGGAAACGTAATCTCTTGCAATACAAAAGAGATGACAGTCAGCACAACAAATGCAGCTGGAATGGTCACGAAGCAATAAAATGTAAGCTCCTTCTTATGCTGTACCTTCAAACTTACAAACCTCCCAACAATTTCTAATCCATTTTAACATATGCTGGCATTTCTTTTCTCGCATGTTTATCACTGCACATAGCGGGAAGACAAATAGTAAAAGGAGGTCTCGTATCATGGGAAGACTTGAAAACAAAACAGCATTGATCACAGGCGCCGCGACAGGCATTGGTCAAGCGACGGCAGAGGTTTTTGCCAATGAAGGCGCGCGCGTGATCATCGGAGATATCAATACAGATCAAATGGAAGAAACAGTGGACGCAATCAGAAAAAACGGAGGACAGGCAGAATCCTTCCACCTCGATGTGTCAGATGAAAACAGTGTGAAAGCTTTTGCTGACCAAATCAAGGATGCATGCGGAACGATTGATATTTTGTTTAATAATGCCGGCGTTGATCAGGAAGGCGGAAAAGTCCACGAATATCCCGTTGACCTGTTTGACCGCATTATCTCCGTTGACCTGCGCGGCACGTTCCTTTGCAGCAAATATCTGATTCCGCTCATGCTCGAAAAAGGAGGCTCCATCATCAACACCTCCTCTATGTCAGGCCGGGCCGCGGACCTCGACCGCTCTGGCTACAACGCGGCAAAAGGCGGAATCACCAACCTGACAAAGGCGATGGCCATCGACTACGCACGAGACGGCATCCGCGTCAACTCCATTTCGCCGGGTACGATCGAAACCCCGCTGATTGACAAATTAGCAGGCACCAAAGAACAGGAAATGGGTGAAACATTCCGCGAAGCCAACAAATGGATCACGCCGCTCGGGCGCCTCGGCCAGCCGAAGGAAATGGCAACAGTAGCGCTGTTCCTCGCGTCAGACGACAGCTCATACGTTACAGGAGAAGACATCACCGCAGACGGCGGCATCATGGCATATACATGGCCTGGGAAGATGCTGATTGATGAGAAGTGGAAGGAAGAAACGAAATAGACATGCTGCGCAATTTTATGCGTTAATTAACAAAAAGGGAGCTCAACCTGAATCATCAGGTTAAGCTCCCTCTTCTTTTTTCCAAGTGAAAAACAACTACATATTGCATTTATCCATATATATTTTACAATGAATTTAGCATTTATTGGAGATTAACAGGGATGAATATTTTTAACCTTGCTTTATATCTTATCTATTTAACTGTGTACTTTTCGAGCTAAAAATACCAAAAGTTCAATGAATACTTAAAGTATATCCCTTATTAGGGTTACAGTAGTATAAAAATAAATTTGACAGAAAGGTCAAGCAATTTATGTCGCAAAACAAACTATTATTTTTACTCTTTTCATTTTCTTCTATCATTCACTTGCTCTTCAATACGATTTTAGATCCTACTTCAAGCTGGAAATCTTGGTCGGTGAACATTGCTCTGATTCTTTTGGCCCTTCTATTTTTAAATCTCACCTTGAAAGAACAAGTGACAAAACGACACAAAAGCCCGGACTGAGTATCCGGGCAAATGGATATCCGTTAGAAACGTTACCTCTCTAAGACTTCCTTTTCAAAACCTACTGAAGTTACTCCGCAGGCTGATTTTCTCGTTTATAGCAAAACAACCTTATACTTCTTCACATCCAAAAACTGCAAAAACTCCCTCGCCAGCACTTCAGGCGGATGCGCCTTCCCTTCATCCAGCCGATACAAAATCAGCCCGATAATCATTGCGGATACATAATGGGCATAAAGCTTTTTCTCCGCGTGAATATCAATTTGCTGATGGAGATAAAACGATTTTAGCGCTTTGAACATATTAGGTATCACATGAGGAACACTCCATTCCCGATTAAGAAAATGGACAATGGGCATGTTTGATAAATCAGAAAGCAGGTTGGCGAGCGCCTTCTCTGCCTCCTTTAAGGAAAACGTATTCGGGCTGGAGGCAATCGTCAGGTGATCAATGATCTCCGCACATGATCGCTGTATCATGGTTTGGAGCAATTCCTCTTTATTGGCATAGTGATCATAAAAAGTTGCGCGCCGGATATTGCTTTTACGCGTAATATCCGAAATCGTGATGCCCGCGTAGTCTTGTTTCTCCGCCAATACGTCCAAAAATGCCTGCTGGAGCGCCTCTCTCGTTCGAACCACCCGCCTGTCGATTTGCTTGTCCTTCTCTCGCTCTTCTGGCACAGCTTGTCCAAACAGCCAATAAAATCTCTTTTGAGAAACAAGCTCCCATACCTTTTGGCTGATAGCTTCCGGAGTCGCGGCCGCATCCTCATTCAGCCAATACAGGATAATTGCGTACGTATACAAAGCCCGGTAATGTCCGTAAATGTCCCGTTCGATCGGCGTCAAATTCACATGGATCGGAGCCAGCAGCACATCATGCTGAAACACATCCTTAAAAAAACGATGGAAATGCCCTCTATTCATCATCACTGAAAAAAAGGATCGATGCTCGTGAACAAAGGACAGCGTCGGATGCACCGTTTGCCGTTTTTTGTTCAAATGGAGGGTATCCATATGACTGAAGGCCTCAAAAAGCGCTTTGCCCAGCCCTTCCTTCATGTCTTCGATCAAATCCTCAATGATTGAAAACTTATCCTCATAATAAAGGTAGAGCGATCCGCGGCTCACTTTGGCTCTTTCAGCTATTTCTTTCATTGTGATATGTTGAATATCTCTTTCTTCCAATAAAGCCAGCAGCGCTTGTTTCACTTGAGCTTCGGCAGATTCCGACACAAAAGACACCTCCAATCATTAGACAGATGTTCGATATATGTACGGTAACGTATAGATGGTTCACCGTTGTCTTTCTTATAAAAAAGGTACCACCTTATAATAGGTCCGAGAAAAGAAGAAAGCAAATGAGGGGGATCTTACAATGGAACAGCAAGTAAAGGACGACATTCAGCGTGTCTTTCAGCTTCAGAAAAAACAGCAAAGAGCCTTGCGTGCTTCAACAGCAGAACAGCGCAGAGAAAAGCTTCAGCGCTTTTTAAATTCCGTCATCGCTCATGAAGAAGAAATCATTGATGCGATCCGCAAAGACGTCCGCAAACCGTATCACGAGGTCAAAAAAGCGGAAATCGAAGGAACAAAAAAAGCGATCAGAGATAATATGAACAACCTGGAACAATGGATGGCGCCTAAGGAAGTCGGTTCATCGTTAAGCCCTGACGCAAACGGGATTCTTATGTACGAGCCAAAAGGCGCAACACTCATCCTCGGCCCGTGGAACTATCCGTTTATGCTGACGATGGCGCCGCTTGCTGCTTCTCTCGCAGCCGGAAACAGCGCGATTGTAAAGCTGTCCGATTTTACGATGAACACAAGCAACATTGCCGCTAAAGTGATAAGAGACGCTTTTGATGAAAAAGAAGTCGCGATTTTTGAAGGAGAGGTTGAGGTGGCAACCGAGCTTCTTGATCAGCCGTTCGACCATATTTTCTTCACTGGAAGCACAAATGTCGGGAAAATTGTCATGACAGCGGCTGCCAAACACTTGGCATCTGTCACACTTGAGCTTGGCGGCAAGAGCCCGACGATCATTGACAGTGAATACGATCTGATGGACGCAGCAAAAAAGATCGCCGTCGGGAAATTCGTAAACGCCGGCCAAACCTGCATCGCACCTGATTACCTGTTCATTAAAAAAGACGTTCAGGACAGGTTCGCGGGGATTTTACAAACAGTCGTCAACGCTGGATTTATGGAGGATGATCATACCCCAGACCGCAGCAAATTTACGCAGATCGTCAATGACCGCAACTTCAACCGCGTCAAAGATCTGTTCGACGATGCCATCGAAAAAGGGGCGGAAGTGGTGTTCGGCGGCGTATTCGATGCCAGCGACCGCACGATCTCACCAACCGTTTTGAAAAACGTCACGTCTGACATGAAAATCATGCAGGAGGAAATCTTCGCACCGATCCTGCCAATGATGAACTATGAAGACATCGACGAGGTCATCGATTACGTAAATGACCGCGATAAACCGCTTGCACTTTATGTGTTCAGCAAAAACCAAGACCTGATTGACAACGTCCTTCAGCACACGACATCAGGAAATGCCGCCATCAATGATGTTGTCGTTCACTTCAGCGACGTCAACTTGCCGTTCGGCGGCGTCAACACAAGCGGAATCGGCTCCTATCATGGGGTATACGGATTCAAAGAGTTTTCTCATGAGAAGGGTGTATTGATTCAAGCCGCTAAATAATTGTAGTGAAGAGAATCTGCATTAACTTGCAGGTTCTCTTTTTATCATTCTATTAACCTAAAGACAAAAAGGTAAAATAAAGAAATGTATAGTGATAAAATACCATTTTCACTACGAGACCAAATTCCTCTAGTATATCTCATTGAAACCACACAGCCTCTAACGTATAATATCCCAGAAAACCTCAAAGGAGAGAATATTATACATGGAAAAGCCAGCTGGATTTTGGATTCGGGCAGTTGCCTCTATTATTGATGATTTAATTATCTATTTTTTTGCTTTTATTATGATCCAAATTAACACCTTCATTGTCCTGCCTCTCATTGATGCAGGAAGCTCCTATATGACAGAAGATCAATATAAATTTTATATCCTGATATTCGGTACGATCCCTGTTATCGCCATCATATATATCTTCGGCATTCTTTATTATAGCTTGCTGACTTCTTCAAAAATGCAAGCAACACTAGGCAAAAAACTTATGGGTATCATCGTTGTCAATCAGTATGGCGAGCGAATTTCATTTTGGCACAGCTTTGGCCGTTCTTTCGCTTACATACCATCAGGAATTTTGTATATCGGTTACATTATGGCGGCTTTCCCCTCTAAACTGGCATTACACGATTATATTTGCGGGACAAAGGTGATCTATAAAAATAAACATCTTGATTGATACCAAAAACAGGCTGCCGAGATCACCTCGCCAGCCTGTTCTGCTATTTCCCAAAAGCCATCAGCTTCGTATAGCTTCCAATATAAAGTGTTCCGTCCTCAGCAAGCTGCGGAGATGACACGACGTTGCTGTCGGTTTGATAGCTCCATAATTCATTGCCGTTTGCGTCCGCCGCATAAACCTTCATATCATCTGACCCGAAATAAACCGTTCCTTTCGCGTCAATCAGCGGCGCCGTTCTGACAGGGCCGTCTGTGTAGAATGACCAGTTCATATCCCCGTTTTTGCTGATGGAAAACAGCTCGCCGCTTCCTGAGCCGATATAGATGTTGCCGTTATGGTCGATCGCAGGCGATGAACTTGAGAACCCGTTGAGCGGGAATGTCCATTTTAAGCTGCCTGTTGACGAATACGCATACAGCTGTCCGTCTTGGTTGCCCGCATAAACGGTGCCATCCTTATCAATCACCGGATATCCTTTAAACGCATTTGACGTCGTTCTGGACCATTTCACCTGTCCGGTTCCAGAATTGATCGCATAAAACACGTTATTGTATGTACCGACATACACGGTGCCGTTTTTGGCAAGCACCGGCACAGAGCTGACGACACCATTTGTTTTCAACTTCCAGCGCTCTGTCCAAGTTGATTTGGACGTCGGTTTGATCGCGTGAACATAATTATCAAGTGTTGAGAAGTACAACGTGCCGTCTGAACCGATCACCGTTTCAGAGCTTGGCCCGCCGCTTAACGGAACCGTTGTTAAAATCTCACCCGTTTCCTTGTCGATAAAATAAATCTTTTTATCATAAGATGCCAGATAGATAACGCCGTTGGTTCCGAGTACAGGGGATTGTGTGAACGTTTTTCCCAAATTGCCTGTCACCCATTTGACTGAGCCGTCCGGATTAAAGGCTTTCATTTCCCCGTCTCTGGAATGAAGATATACTGTGCCGTCTCCGTCAATCACAGCCCCCGCCCCATTCTGCGGAGTCGTTCTGATGTCGTTTTGCCATTTCAGCGTCCCGTCTGTATTTCCGGCGAACCGGCTTTCGCGTGACCAGTTAAACATGGCAGGCGCCATCGCTTGTACATCATATCTTCCTGTCAAAAAGCCGGATGCTTCATTATTTTGAGAAAACACCGTTTCCGCCGCATAAGCAGCTGCCGGCTGAAGCACTTTGGCAACGGGCACATCAGAAACAGCGCCGGCAGAAACAGCAGCCGCCACCGCAGCTCCCGCTATCAGAGTTTTCATTCGAAATGACTTAACCATCATTGAGACCCCCATTATATGTATTTTCTAATATGTGACCATCATAACATATTCATCCATTTTATCATTCTACTTCACAAAACCATCACAAACTAGAAAACTATGTAAGAGTATGCGCAGACGTTTTTTCAGCACCCGAACGAAATGCAGCCACAAACCAAATAACATTGACAGCAGCCGCAGCGAGACTAACCCCGACTACAAAAATCACCTCAGAAAGCAGGTGGTCACTAAAGAAACTAAACATCAAGCTAAAACCGGCCGAAGACAAATGGATCAGCAGCCCAAAGCCGCAAAGCACCGCCATGACATATCTCATCGCATCTACTCCGAGCATATAAATGAGAAAAGGAATGAAATACAAGACAAGGATCATCCCGACAGATGACCACATGCCAACTGAATTAAACTGATTGGACGCCGCTCCCGTTCCGGCCAGCGGCGAAAGTGAAGCCGCCACGATCACAGCGCAAAAAAGAAACGCAGAAATGGCTGTAATGATTGCCACGCTGTTTTTTCTAGACATCAAACTCCTCCTCAGATAGAAATATTAACCTTTTCATTATAAGGGAGCTGAGTAGAAAATTCATTATTTATTAATAAATTCCAGAATGCACAGGCAAATGCTACGCTTCTTTCTAGTATATTTATATAGTAGAAAACAAAGGATAAAAGACTCGTTTTTCTGTAATATCAGGATTTTATCACCCTATCATATTGCATGCACTTGTTTTTCAAAGTATACTATTCCAGATTAATTCAGAGGAGAGAGAAAAATACATGGAAAAACCAGCAGGATTTTGGATTCGTTTTTTAGCTTATTTTATTGACGGCATTATTGTATCTGTTCCTAGTTATATTATTCTATTTATTATCAATTCTGTGTTTGTAGCTGGGGCGGTGGCAGCAAACCCTTACATGACCCAAGAGGAGTATATGGTGACATACATGACGATTGCATTTTTGCCTACTATGCTGATCATGATCGTCATCAGTGTGTTATATTACGGACTGTTCACAGCATCTAAAATGCAGGGCACACTCGGCAAAAAAATTCTTGGCCTGAAGGTGGTCAATGAACAAGGTGAACGGGTTTCTATCGGCCAGGCAATTGGCCGTTACTTTGCCTATATCTTATCTGGAATCATCTTTTATATTGGATTTATCATGATCGCCTTTGGTGAGAAAAAAGGCCTGCATGACATCATTTGCAAAACACGTGTCGTGTATAAATAATACAAAAAAGTCTAGCGCCAATAGGCGTCTAGACTTTTGTTTTCTTTACAATAGGCTGCCACGACAGATACGTAGCGCTTCTCCACAGCCACTCAAACGGCCCCATCCGAAAGACACGAAGCCACAGGTGGCTGAAGACCATTTGAACGGCACAAACAGCAATCGTAATGAGCACACCGGCAGCAGGGTACACTTTTCCATATAGCCCCAAACCATAATGATAGAAAATCCAAGTACATACAATAGACTGCATCAGATAATTGGTAAATGCCATCCTCCCGACAGCGGAGAATGATTGCAGCACTGTTCTCACGCTTGTTTTACGATAAAGATAGACAACCGTTATGACATAGAAAAACATGAGAAACGGCGCGCCAATCAGCAGAAATAGTTCCTTTTCCATTACACTGTACAGCACTTGGGCACCGATGCCGATGATAAACCCGGCCATCCATAATCTTTTTAATCCTTTCCGATGCTTTTCCGGTTCGTGCAAATACCGTGACTTTGCCGCCGCAGCTCCCAGCAAAAACATGCTGAAATAAGGAATGGATGCAAAGAAGAAGTTAAGCGGATTATACGTAAGCATGCCGTTTGTAGACATATATACAAGACGATCGTGGATCCTCTGTTCTGCAATGTCCCTCAGACTGCCGCTTCCATAAACATACATCGCTTGCTTTGCCTGCTGCGTTACCGCTTGTACCCATTCCTGTCCGTATGATTGATCAAAACTTGTCAACATGAACGGCAGGGAAAACAAAAGATATAAAGTGACCGCCCATATCAGCAGTGTTTTCGGCTTTGCTTTTCGAAACAAGAGCAGGACAAAACCGAGCAGGGCATATTCTGTTAAAATATCCCCGTCCCATATCAAAAAGGCATGAATCGTTCCAAACAAGAGAAGCGCTGCTAACCTTCTCGCATATAACGGAACAAACCGCCTCCCTTTGTTTACGGCTCTCTCCATCATGACAACCATGCCAAATCCAAATAAAAAGGAAAACAATAAAATACATTTTGTTTGGATGAAGAATTTCAGTATGGCGGCGGCAGCAAAATCGGCTTCAGACCACTTATCTGTGAAAAAATTCTCTTTTCCAAGCATAGACAAATACATATCCGGATAACTGAAATGTGCCAGATTGACAAATAAGATGCCGAAAATTGCCATTCCTCTCAGCACATCAAGCACACCGATCCGCTCATTTGCCAAAGTCGGCTGTAATGAAGACATAGCCATCACGCTCCTTTTTTCTGTACCTTTAGAGTATGAAAAAAAGGAGCACGGAACCATCGATTTAGGTGTCAGGCAGTCATGAAAACCTTACAATCCTGTCATCTTTATGGTTTCATTATCTTTAAATCCAACGCTTCAATATTCTGCATAACGCGATCAAAGCGCAAAGCCTGAGGCTCACTTGGGAAAATGTGGCCTTCATAAGGGTCGCCTAACATCCGGAAAAACGGTTCAAATAATCCTGGAACCAAGACACCCACCATCTTTGTATAATGAGAATCCAGTCGATAGGAGTGAACGGTATTTGCAGGGACATGCAGGAAATCTCCCGGGTTCAGCTGAATTTCCTGGCCATCTGCCCACATCGTCATCTGCCCTTTAAGGCAATAAAATGTTTCTGTATGATGTTCATGGTAGTGATCAACGATTCGGTCGCCTTTAGGGCCGTCCGATACTACGACGATAAACTGGCCGTCTGTATTTTTTTGGGCAGCCACAATACGGTGAAGCTGATCTCCCGTCAATAATCGATCTCCTTCTCCAGATTCAAGAACGTATGGAACGGCTCCATCTGGCAGCTCTGTAAGTTCCGCTAATGTTGCCGAACATGCAGGCTTTTCTTCATCCAGAAATACAATGTCCGCTACAGCGGCAGCTTCTGCAAATCGCTCGTTTGTGACTTCTTCGCTTGCGAACGGCGGATGTTCAGCGTGATTATACGGATTCCCAATCACGGAATACATGTGGGCTGCGTTTCCTTTCATCGTGTAAGACACCAGTCTTGTTCTGTGGCTCTGCATCCGGTAGCTGTGCGGTATCCCCGCCGGAATGTTGGCATAATCACCTGATATCAGTAAATAGTGTTCTCCATCAAGCGTCAGCTCAAGCTTCCCGTCCAAAACGAGAATTCCTTCATGCGTATTCTTGTGGACATGAAGCGGAAAGGCATCTCCTTTTCCCCCGGAAAGCAGCACGATCTCAAACAGGTCGCCCGTGCTCCTTCCATTCGCCATCACCGTGGCAACCTGTCTGCCGAACAGATAACGCTCGCCTTCCCCGCTCCGGAGCAAATACGGCATTTTTTCTTTAGGCAATGAATGTTTCCATAATGTTTTCATAAATCGTTTCCTCCAATTTAGACCAGTCTATATACTATAACTTTCTGACTAGACCGTTCTATATAATTGTAGGAGAAAGGATAACAAAATGCTACCCTTTTTTTCTCACCAGCACTGGTATTTGTTCGGCAATGAGAAGAAGGGGCGTTTTGTCTTTATTCGTTAACGAAAGCATGATACCGCCCTCAATCATCGAATTAATCAGCATTCCAAGCTGATTTGCCTCTTCTTCTGCAAACCCGTTTTCCATTAATTTTCTGGCAAAAACCGCTTCCCAGCTTTGAAACACCTTCATGCAAACCGTCCGCAGCGGTTCACTGATTAACGCTGTCTCACTCGCCAGCAAACCGACTGGAATACCTGTAATGCTTTCTGTGTTGTCGAATTGGCTGGCTGTTTTTTTGATAAAAAACTGAATCGCTTCTATTGGATCAGAGCACTCCTCCATGCTTTGCTGTATCAGATGTTCAATCAATTTCCCTGTATATGTAACCGCTTCAATTGCTAATTCTTCTTTGCCATTCGGAAAAAAATGATAGAGCGATCCCTTAGGAGCACCGCTTTCTTTCACAATCTGGTTCAAACCTGTCGCGTGATATCCTTGCAGCTGGAACAGACGTGACGCCGTGTGAAGGATTTTTTCACGTGAATCTCCTCTGCTAGTCATTAAAACATTCCCTCCTAGGTATGGTAGAGCGACTTATATAATATAAAAAAGAACCCTGTGATTGTCAAAAGGGGTAAGACCCTCCCGGATGGGGTAAATGTTAAAAAACAGCCTCTAGGAGGGATCTCAATGGCAAACGATTATTCAGTCACGAATACAGAACAGATTGAACAACAGAACCCCGGCTTGAAAACGAAGATCAAACTGAAAAAACTCAAGGATCAAGTGATTGTCATTACCGGCGCTTCAAGCGGTATCGGACTTGTCACGGCGAGAATGGCAGCTGAAAAAGGCGCAAAGGTCGTGGCAGCAGCGCGAAATGAAGATGCGTTGAAGGAGCTCACTGATGAACTTAAGGATAAAGGACACGACGCCATATGGGTGAAGGCGGATGTCGGAAAAGAAGAGGACGTCAACCGCATCGCCGAAACCGCAATCAGCACATTTGGCCGCTTTGACACATGGGTTAACAATGCGGCCGTCTCGACTTTCGGACATGCCATGGATGTCACCGTTGAAGACATGAAGCGGCTGTTTGACACAAATTTCTGGGGGCCCGTTTACGGAACAAGAGCTGCTGTCAAACACTACACCGGCAGAGGCGTGCCGGGCGCACTTATTAATGTAGGAAGCCTGTTCGGAGACAGGGGAACGGTCATTCAATCCACGTATGCGTCAGCCAAATTCGCGCTTCACGGCTGGACGGAAAGCATCCGAATGGAACTCGAAAAGGAACAGGCGCCCGTCTCGGTAACGCTCATCCACCCGGGCAGAATCGACACACCCTATAACGAGCACGCCCACAGCTACCTTGACAAACAGCCGGCTCATTACCGCTCCATGATCTATCCGCCGGAAGCAGTCGCCGAAGCCATCCTGTTTGCCGCCGAACACCCTAAGCGCGACATGTATATCGGGTCACAGGCAAAAGCCATCGCCATGCTGGGCGCGCTTTTCCCTCGTCTGACCGACAGACTGATGGAAAAAATCATGTATCACAGCCAGCATGCCGAAAGACCGTCCAACCCGCGAGAAGAAAGCGCGCTTTATGAAGCGGGCTACGGCATGCATGACAGGGGCACAAATAAAGGATGGATGCGGTCAAGGAGCTATTACACGAAGGCTGCGAAGCGCCCGATTGTATCGGCGGCTGTTGTTGCCGGACTAGTGGCTTGGGCTGCCGCCAAACGGTGCAAATAATCTCTGCCCATAAGAAAAACCCATGCTGTTCCATCGAACCATGGGTTTTTAGCTGTTAATCAATAAAAGCCTTGTTCATACGCTGCAGCAGCTCGCCGAATATCTCTTTTTCCTGTGTTGACCATTCTTGCAGCATCTGTTCATAACGTTCAAGGCGCTTTTGCTGATCGGCTTTTAAAATTTGTTTACCGAGTTTTGTAATGGTAAACAGGCTGACTCTCCCATCAGATGGATCTGAAAAGCGATGGATAAGCTCCTTTGCCTCTAATGCAGCTGCTTGTCTCGAAAGAGTAGAAATATCAAGCTTGAACGATTCTGCCAATTCCTTTACACGAGCAGGGCCAAACTCATCCAATTGTCTCAGCAATAAGTACGAAGATCTCTCTAACTTCCCTGTTCTTTTCTCTGATTGATCCAGATAAACGGCTCTCCTGATAAAAGTCGTCAGCTCATATTCAATTAATTCAACTGGATTTTGTTTTCGCAATCGCTCTCGCTCCCCATTCCAATCTCCGTCATTGACAACATCATATATACTTGTATAATACAAATGTATATTAACTGAATGAATACAAGTCGTTATATGACCAAATCAATTATTATACTTGTATAGTACAATCATATAAATAGAAAGTAAAGCGATTCCTCAGAACCATCCTAGAAGCAAGTCACCAGAAAGGAGGAAGCTGTTCTCATTGGAGAGCAGCACTTGATGTGAAAGTCATACGAGTTATCTTGCAAGTGTTGATATTATATGTATTTTTTATGATCGGGGAAGCCCTTCAGCACCTGTTTCATTTACCTGTGTCAGGAAGCATCGTCGGATTGGTATTGCTGCTGATCTGCCTGGGCCTCCGTATTGTCCCCGTCTCCATCATTGAAGACGGAGCAGGGTTTTTATTGTCCTTTCTTCCATTATTGTTCATTCCGGCCATGACAGGAGTGATGAACTATCCGTCACTTATTTCATTCAATGGTCTGATGCTGCTGATTACAGTCGTACTCAGCACCATCGTCACCATCATTGCGGCTGGATTCGCCAGCCAGCTATTAGAGAAAAAAGCAAAAAAACGTGAGGAGAAAGAGAAATGCAGCAAGCATGTATCGCAATCATGATAATTCTTTTAACAGTGGCCGCTTATGTAGTGATGGCCAAACTTTATAAGCGATTCCCGCTTCCATTTCTGATCCCTGTTCTGACAACGACCATATTGATTGTAGCGGTTTTGATCATGTTCCATGTTTCGTATGAAGGCTATATGATCGGGGGGAAATGGATCAATTCTTTGCTTGGGCCGGCTGTTGTGGCGCTGGCCTATCCGCTTTATAAACAATGGCATATCATTGTCAAACATTACATTCCCATTCTAGGCGGCGTCCTGGTCGGATTATGCATGGGAATGATCAGCGGGCTGGTCTTCGCAGAAGCATTCGGGATTGATCATGATCTTTTATTATCCATACTGCCAAAGTCGATCACAACCCCTGTCGCTATTCAAATCGCCGCTGGTCTAGGAGGCGTCCCTTCCATGACAGTCGTATTTGTCATGATAGCGGGTTTTTCAGGCGTCATCCTCGGGCCGCTTTTCCTAAAATGGCTTCGCATACGCAGCTCCCTTGGACAAGGCATTGCACTAGGAAGCGCCTCCCATGCGCTAGGCACCTCCAAAGCATTGGAATATGGGGAACTGGCCGTATCCATGAGTTCCGTCTCCATGACGCTTTGTGCGGTGCTCGGCTCATTCTTCGGCCCAATCGTCGTCTGGCTGTTTCATATTTAACAAGAAAGACTGCCCCGGCGGAGGGCAGTCTTTCTTCATCTATTTTACATTGTTATTAGAGATAGCATCATAAAAGTAAGCTGGCATTTTTCCTGTTTATTTTAGTTCTCCGATATCTCTTAAATACTGTTCACGCTCTTTTTTATCGGGGTATGCGGTTTTGATATATTCTTCTTTTTCTTTCTTGGTGTATTCGCTCCAATCTGTAAAACGATTACCTACATCCTCAGGGTAACTCATTCCGTCCACTTTATTGGAATCATAAATTAAATCTGCTGAGAAGTAAAACTTATCTGGCTTGTCATTTATATATCCATTTACTATTATTCTTCCCATTGGGTTTATTTCAATTTTATCCTCGAAAGTAATTGTTTTAATAAAATTGTGTATATCTTCTTTTTTAAGATGTTCTTTAATTTGTGGTTTCATCTTTTCTGCATATTCTTCTGCTTTTTCTTTATCGCTTTTTTCATCTTTTTTCACTTCCTGTTTACCTCCAGTCTCTTCTGTTGTCTGATCTGATATATTCATTTTTTTTACTATCCCATAAGAAATACCCAATACAATAACCAATACGATAGAACTTATTATAAGTATTTTTTTTACAAACGACATGGTATTTCATCCTTTTTTAATTTATTATACAATATATACAAGTTTTTGGAGAGTGAAGAAATGTCTAGAAAAAAGAATTCACTTACAGACGAAGATTATAATAAAGCATCAAGTGCTGCATATAATCTTAGAAACTATCATATTGGTACTAATATTGAGATAAGTAATGGACAAAAGTTATATGTAGTTGATTATAAAAAAACGAAAAAAGGGCTTGATGCCCTTACTTTAGTATCCGAAAAAGAATACAAAATTTCCAATCATGGAAAAAACAAAGAAAAAATCCAAAACGCCATCATCGCATACCGCGGATCAGAACCCATCAGCCCCGGCCAATTTCAAGATACAATAAAACAATATCGTGATGAGCGGGAACAGCTTATTAAAGAAGTAGAGAAAAAAGGAATCAACATTCCTGAAGATGAAGATGGTTCCTTTTATGACTCAGCAAAAGGGCTTCGTGAATATTCAAATGAGATTTTGCAGGATTGGCTGCACATGGACACTAGTTATTTGGTGGGCAAAAAACCATTTGATGACGGGACAGAGAACCAAGCCATTCAGGCGGATCAATATGCAAAAAAAATACATAAAGACTTTAAAAATGCTGACATTCAAGTCACCGGTCACTCATTAGGCGGTTCTAACGCAAGCTATGCAGTCGTGATGAATGACTTTATCAAACGTGGCGTTACTTTCGAGAACCCAAACATATATGAAAACCTGCCTGAGGATGTCAAAGCCCGGGCGTTAAAAGGGGATTTCCGCAGCCGCTTAACAGAATATATTAATTTAAATGATGGTTTATCATTGCTGAATCGTGATGCCGCTGAAGTGGGTCAAGTGAAAGTAATGTATGACGAGGCTTTGCCGAATGGTGTACAAAATAATGGTCTCCCTAATGAAGTGAAAATGCTTGGGCTTGCTCTTAAACATTACGGCAATCAATCTCTTGATGTCACATTATTTGTTGAAGCATTAATGGGGAGTCACGGTCTGGACCGCTATAACTTCAATTCAGACGGCTCTGTCCAAACTGTAGATGATGTGTTAAAAAACAATCCAGAGTTTGCGGTAGCGATGCTTAAGCAAATGAAATCAACGAATGTAAAAGGCAATACAGGTGTTTCAATTCTCATTAAGTCACATGTATTAATGAATACAAGCACACAGTTAAAACATATCGCTGAATCAGAATGGTCTAAGATTATACGCCAAATTGAAAGAATTGATGACATCGTAAAGGATTCTATTGAGGATGTCAGGAACATGCATACACGAATGGTTGGTTTTGGCACATATGATGAATTATCAATTTCTGATGTCGATGATTTGATCAATAAGCTTAAAATGAACAAACCGCATCACCTTTTTTACTCAAAAGAAAAGTATGATCAGGCTGTAGATGCAGCACTTCATTTACAGCACTTGCTTCATATGGTGTCAGATGACCTTGGCCATATGGGACACGCTTACCATGATGCGGATCTGGCAGCGGCCAGCCGGATGGGGATTTCGTAAGGAGAGAAAGAGACATGAATTTTATGAATAAAAAACCAACAGATGCAGACCGTTTTATGCAAAGTGTGACGAGCCAGCATTCAAGCACCTCGCTTTTTTCAAATGCCCATCTAGATACATCTGAAATGACACCGGAACAATTGGCGGTGTACAAAGAGAAGAAAAGACAAGAACAAAAATTGGCGCTGATGAATTCAATCAAGAAACAACTAAGCTATGCTCTCCAGGAAGACCGCAAACACTTGTCTTCAATCCTTGATAGCATCACAGATGCCGAGCAGGCTGTTAAGACAAAGCGGGAAATGCTCGACCATCATATGTCAGGAAAAGCGATTGACAGTGTCACTGATAAAATGAAGGGTCAATTATCATTTGATAAAGTTCGTGCTCATGTGTCGAGTGCAGTAAATTCCATTGGCTTATAGAATAAAGAAACCAAAAGCCGGCAAATTGCCTGCTTTTTTGCTTTCTCCAGACTGGCATAGAGCTGTCTTACATAAGATATGTTTATCATTCACAAAATGAGGGTAATTCTTTCGTTGCACGATTAACATAAAGGAGGTTCAAATGGACCACTTAGACTTGCATCATATTTTCGAACTGGGTTTTTTGCTGGTTATGATCGCAGCCGGAATCACTGCGATTGCCAAGAAGTGCAGGCAGCCTTATCCCATCGCACTGGTGATTGTCGGAACGATCATTGGACTTGTACATATTCCGCTCTTAGAACCGCTTAAAGATTTTATTACTGAAGGAGAAGTCTTTAACTTTGTCATCATAACACTATTCTTGCCGGCTTTATTAGGAGAAGCGGCGCTGAAACTTCCTTTTTCCCATTTGAGAGAAAACAAACGGCCCGTTCTGGCACTGGCTTTCGGCGGTACACTCATCTCGTTTCTGATCGTCGGCTTTTCTTCCATGTGGCTTATGCATCTGGCTATTCCAGCGGCGTTTGTTTTTGCGGCGCTGATGAGCGCGACTGACCCCGTGAGTGTGCTGTCCATATTCAAAAGTGTCGGCGCGCCGAAAAAGCTTTCGATCGTCGTTGAAGGAGAAAGCCTGTTCAATGACGGGCTGGCGGTTGTGCTGTTCAACATTTCCGCTTTTTACTTGATGACATATCTGGATCTCGGCATCCAAGGCGCCGGTTTAGGCCTGTGGGAGTTTGTCAAAGTGATTTCTCTCGGCCTGATCATCGGAGGCATACTTGGATATGTCTTTTCCCAGCTCACCAAGTATTTTGATGATTACCCTTTAGAAATTATTTTCAGTATCATTCTGTTTTACAGTTCATTTCTATTGGCGGAAATGGCAGGTGCCTCCGGGGTAATCGCCGTTGTTGTCGCCGCTCTTATTTTCGGTAATTATGGCGCCAACATCGGCATGAGCCCGACGACAAAGCTGAATATCAATAACTTTTGGGACGTCGCCGCCTTGCTTGCGAACTCCCTTGTCTTTCTAATGGTCGGACTTGAGATTACGAGAATTGACCTCACTGATAAATGGGGTTTGGCCGTTACGGCGATTGTGATTGTGCTCATCGCCCGAAGTGCCGCCGTCTATATCAGTCTGGCCTTTATCAAAAACTTTCCGGCTTCATGGCAGCATACGATTAATTGGGGCGGGCTGAAGGGTTCTCTATCCATCGCACTGGTGCTGAGCCTGCCGAGAGACTTTCCGGGGCGTGAAGACATTCTTGTGTTCGCCTTCAGTGTTGTTTTATTCTCCCTCGTTGTCCAGGGCCTCAGCATCAAACCGCTTCTTGAACGGTTAGGCGTGAATCAAAGGGATGAAGGCAATCAGGAATATGAGGAACTGCTAGCAAAAGGACATCGCTTAGAAACCGCCATCAAAGAAGTCCAGCAATCCAAACATCATTTGCTTATACACGAAGCTGTCTCCAGCGAACTGACAGACCAATACAAAGAAGAGGTCAGCCAGCTGCATCAACAAACAAATCAATTATTCGAAACGTACCCAGAACTCAAAAACAAACAACAAACCATTTTGAAGAAACATTCGTTATACGCCCAATACCAAGCGATTGAAAACCTATCAAAAGAAGATATCATCTCAAACGAAGTGGCTGAGCAAGAGCAAGCCCGGATCATTGATGAAATCGTTCGTTTGGAAGACGATCATTAATACACAAAAAAGCAGACTGTCAGCAGTCTGCTTTTTCCTTTATGATCTAAAAAAATCAATCAGCGGCTGAAAATCCTTAGACAAATCAACGTCATTCGGCTCTGCTTGAAGCAGGCGGTCAATCATGCGCTCCAGCTCCTCAACATCATTCTTATCCGTATACTCAATGAAGTTTAAGCCTTCAAGCCAATCTCGGTATGAATGTTTGGCTTTGCCATAGCTGTTCCCGAAGACAAGGCAAGGTGTTTTCGTGATAATCGAGAAAATCATCGCGTGAAGGCGGTCGGTAATCACCAATTTACTGGAGCCGATGCGGTCCAGCATCTCCATAAAATGCTTTTCACGATCGGCGTAATCGATGGTGTCGACCGTATCCAGCACCGTATCGGTACGCTCCGTGTAAGTTGTTTTTTCTGCCCATTTCTTCATCTGTGAAATAAAATCTTCGTCAGTCACTTTCTCCTTATCCGCTCTTAAAATAAAGAGAACGCCGTCCCGCTCGAGCTCTCGCGGCACAATATCCAAGGAAAGCACCATGTCCGGTGTAAAGATCACATTGGAGTTGAAGGTCTCTTTCACCACATCGAGCGTTTGCGTCTCGCGCGCAGCAATCGTTAAGTTTGTATTTTGATGGTACGCATCCTGTGTTTTTTTCTTTTCCTTCTGCCCTTCCTCTGTATCCTCAAAATAAACGGATTGTGGCAAAGAAATCGATTTGTAGTCTTTAAACGCCGAGAAGACCTTTCTTCTGTCTTCCTCAATATCGAGATATAGGTTTCCTAAGTTCCCTCCGCCTGTAAAGCAGACAATATCGTCTTCACGAATGATCTCCTTCACCAGTTCAATGCCCTCATCCGTCGCATAATCCATAATTTCAATGTATTCATAATACGGAAAATGATTTTTGATAAATTTCTCTTCCGCATACGCAATCGCTTGGTCGCCAATATTTGTGTAACTAGGGGAACCAAACAAAAATACTTTTCGTTTATCATGTAACAGAGCTTCCGGCTCCACATTTGGCGCAATGCCTTTAACTAGTTTTTTGCCTTTAATTTCTTGTACAGTCATATCTGCGTCCTCCTTCTGGGATGAATTCCTCATTATGTGTTAACTGTCTCTACCCCAAAAGAAGGATGGCTATGCATTGGCATGTGCACCGGCTATATCAAAAACATCGTTTTCGCCAATTTGATAGACGCCGCGATATCCCGCGCCGTTCTTTCCATATATTCCGCGGCATGTTCATACGCGTCTTCTAGAGGCACGGCTCCGGGAACGATGCTGAAAAGCGCATCGATGCCGTGCTGGTAGACGGCATCACTGTCCGGTGATATTGATCCCGCAATGCCGATGACGGGCACATCGTATGATTTAGCCGCCTTAGCTACCCCGATCGGCGTTTTTCCGTGAACCGTTTGGCTGTCAATCCGGCCCTCACCGGTAATTACAAGATCTGCATCTTGAACGATATTTTCAAAATAAACCGCTTCAAGAACGATATCAATGCCTCTTTTCAAATCAGCCTGAAGAAAAGTCAGCAGGCTCCACCCAAGACCGCCCGCTGCACCGGCGCCCTCTCTTTCTCGCAAGGTTGCTCCGAGCGCTTTTTCTGTGATATCAGCGAAATGGCTTAGGTTCTGTTCTAGTACATCCACCATGTCGGACGTCGCGCCTTTTTGCGGCCCGAAAACAGCCGTAGCTCCTTTTGGCCCTGTCAACGGATTATCCACGTCACACGCGACTTCCAGTTTGACATTCTGCAACCTGGGATCAAGCCCGCTAATATCTATTGATGCAAGCTGTGATAGCGCGCCGCCCCCTGGGCCGATCTCGCGTCCTGAGTCATCAAGAAGCCTTCCGCCCAATGCCTGGATCATTCCGGCTCCTCCATCGTTCGTGGCGCTCCCCCCGATTCCGATGATCAAACGCTCCGCTCCCGCATCAAGAGCCGCTTCAATTAATTCTCCCGTTCCTTTTGTTGTAGTGACGAGCGGATTTCGTTTATCAACGGGCACCAGATGCAGCCCTGAAGCAGCAGCCATTTCAATCACAGCTGTTCTCCCATCACCCATCATGCCAAAAAACGCTTTTACCGGTTCTCCCAGCGGTCCTGTCACAACCTGCTCTATGACCCTTCCATTTGTAGCATCAACGAGCGACTGAACGGTTCCCTCGCCGCCGTCCGCCATCGGCAATTTTCTGTAATCAGCACCCGGAAAGACCGATTTGAAACCTCTTTCTATCGCGTCGGCGGCCTCCAAAGCTGATAAACTTTCCTTAAAAGAATCAGGTGCAATGATGATTTTCATCCAAATCGCCTCTTTCAAAACATGATTCATTAACCTATTGATCTCCAATGTACCATACTTCCACTGGAAATAAATACTATATAATATGGTAAAAATTTAATTAAAAATTAGAAATGAAAGTGTTTGCATAAAAGAAACATTCACGTTATCATACTTGTATACAAGTATACTCCTTGAGTGAGGAAGGTGAGTGTATGCTAGATTCCAAAGACCTGTTGTATCCCGCAAAGTGGCTCTCAAAAGCGTCAACCGGGGTTCGTGTCGCATACGAGCTGAGAATGCGGATCGTTTCAGGCCTGATTGAAAGCGGTACCATTTTATCAGAAAATACGATTGCCGCCGAGTTTTCAGTAAGCCGTTCGCCGGTTCGTGAAGCACTAAAAATACTCGCATCCGAAAAAATCATCCGCTTAGAACGAATGGGAGCGGTCGTAATTGGTTTAACTGAGAAGGAAATCGCGGAAATTTATGATGTGCGTTTACTATTAGAAACATTTGTCTTTGAACGGCTCGTCAAAATAGACATTGAGCCTTTAGTTAAGGATCTCAGCAAAATTCTTGAAATGATGAAAGTTTCAATCAAATATGAAGACGCTGACGAATTTTCATTTCAAGATGTGCTGTTCCATGAAACGATAATCAGAGCCATCGATCATTCATACATTCAAATGATCTGGAACAATCTAAAACCTGTCATGGAAAGCTTTATTCTTTTATCCATGCGGGTACGGTTAAAGGAAAAATATGATGACTTCACAAGGATTTTAGATAACCATGAGCTTTATATTCAAGCCATCAAAACAAAGGATAGGGCGCTGATGATTCAGTCACTTCACCAAAACTTTGATGATGTGCAAGAAAAGGTAGAAGACCTGTGGCTCTCACAACAAATGCTGGCAAAAGGAGCTGAATACAACAATGACTAGTTATATGTTAGGAATCGATATCGGCACAACAAGCACAAAAGCTGTGCTGTTCAGTGAAAACGGAAATGTGGTACAGAAAGAAAGCATCGGCTACCCGCTCTATACACCGGACATCTCAACAGCTGAACAAAATCCGGAAGAGATTTTTCAGGCCGTCATCCAAACAACAGCGAGAATTACAAAACAGCATCCCGAAAAACAGATCTCTTTCATTTCGTTCAGCAGCGCCATGCACAGCGTCATTGCAATCGACGAAAATGACAAGCCGCTGACGCCATGCATTACATGGGCCGACAACCGAAGCGAAAGCTGGGCGCATAAGATCAAAGATGAATTGAACGGACATGAGGTGTACAAACGGACGGGAACACCGATTCATCCGATGTCACCGTTAAGTAAAATTGCCTGGATCACGAATGAACGGAAAGAAATCGCTTCCAAGGCAAAAAAATATATCGGCATCAAAGAGTACATGTTTAAACAGCTGTTCAATGAGTATGTCATCGATTACTCCTTGGCATCAGCGACAGGCATGATGAACCTGAAAAGCTTGGATTGGGACGAAGAGGCACTGTGCATCGCAGGCATTACGCCGGATCACTTATCCAAACTCGTGCCGACAACCGAGATCTTTCAGCACTGCAGCCCAGAAATAGCGATTCAGATGGGAATCGATCCGGAAACGCCTTTTGTCATCGGGGCCAGCGACGGCGTGCTCTCCAACCTCGGCGTCAACGCCATTAAAAAAGGCGAAATCGCCGTCACCATTGGAACAAGCGGCGCCATCCGGACAATTATTGACAAGCCGCAAACCGATGAAAAAGGGAGAATTTTCTGCTACGCCTTGACGGACAAGCATTGGGTGATCGGGGGACCTGTGAACAATGGGGGCATCGTCCTTCGCTGGATCAGAGACGAGTTTGCCTCTTCCGAAATCGAAACAGCGACACGGCTGGGCATTGATCCATATGACGTGCTGACGAAAATTGCCCAACGCGTCAGACCCGGTTCTGACGGTCTGCTGTTCCACCCATATCTCGCCGGAGAACGTGCTCCGTTGTGGAATCCAGATGTACGCGGCTCCTTTTTCGGCCTGACTATGTCGCATAAGAAAGAGCATATGATACGTGCGGCATTAGAGGGCGTCATTTACAACCTGTACACGGTGTTCCTGGCGTTAACAGAATGCATGGATGGCCCGGTAACCCGCATCCAAGCAACAGGGGGATTTGCAAGGTCGGAGGTTTGGCGCCAAATGATGTCGGATATCTTCGAATCAGAGGTTGTCGTTCCGGAAAGCTACGAAAGCTCATGTCTCGGCGCCTGCATTTTAGGCCTGTATGCGACAGGAAAAATCGATTCTTTTGACGCCGTGTCCGACATGATCGGCAGCACATACAGACATACGCCGATCGAAGACTCAGCCAAAGAGTACAGAACATTAATGCCGATTTTCATCAATCTATCAAGATCCTTAGAAAATCAATATACGCAAATTGCAAATTATCAGAGGGGCTTAATCACACACAAATAGTACATGACATGAAGGGGAGGGCATTACCATGCCGTTAATCATCGTTGCACTTGGGATCTTAGCATTACTATTTTTGATTATGGGCTTAAAACTAAACACTTTTATTTCCCTGCTGGTCGTATCGTTCGGCGTGGCACTGGCACTCGGGATGCCGTTCGATAAAGTTGTCAGCTCCATCGAACAAGGAATAGGGGGGACTCTTGGCCACATCGCGCTCATCTTCGGACTCGGTGCGATGCTGGGCAAGCTGATCGCGGATTCAGGAGGCGCACAGCGCATTGCGATGACGCTCGTTAACAAATTCGGTGAGAAAAATATTCAATGGGCTGTTGTCATTGCCTCATTCATTATTGGGATTGCGTTATTTTTTGAAGTAGGACTCGTTCTATTAATTCCGATTGTCTTTGCGATTTCAAGAGAATTGAAGATTTCTATTTTATTTCTTGGAATCCCGATGGTCGCGGCACTATCCGTCACGCACGGTTTTCTGCCGCCGCACCCGGGACCAACGGCGATCGCTGGTGAGTATGGCGCAAACATTGGAGAGGTGCTGCTGTACGGCTTTATCGTTGCTGTTCCGACAGTGCTCATCGCAGGACCGTTATTTACAAAGTTCGCGAAAAAAATCGTTCCTGCATCATTTGAGAAAAACGGCAATATTGCATCACTCGGCACACAAAAAACGTTTAACCTTGAAGAAACACCCGGCTTTGGAATCAGTGTCTTTACTGCAATGCTCCCGATTATCATCATGTCGGTCGCGACCATTATCGACCTGCTTCAAGAAACAATCGGGTTTGCAGATAATGGCGTTTTAGCTTTTATCAGATTGATTGGAAACGCGTCGACTGCTATGATTATTTCGTTATTGGTTGCAGTCTATACAATGGGGATCAAACGCAACATTCCAGTCAAAACTGTGATGGACTCTTGTTCAACTGCCATTTCACAAATCGGCATGATGCTTTTAATCATCGGAGGCGGCGGCGCCTTCAAACAAGTGCTGATCAACGGCGGTGTTGGCGATTACGTAGCAGACTTATTCAAAGGAACGGCATTATCGCCAATCATTCTGGCATGGCTTATCGCAGCGATCCTGCGCATTTCTCTAGGTTCAGCCACTGTTGCCGCGCTAAGCACAACGGGTTTGGTCATACCGTTATTGGGGCATTCTGATGTTAACCTGGCGTTAGTCGTGCTTGCAACAGGCGCCGGAAGTGTCATCGCTTCACACGTCAATGACGCCGGCTTCTGGATGTTCAAGGAATACTTCGGATTAAGCATGAAAGAAACATTTGCCACATGGACATTGCTGGAAACCATTATTTCCGTTGCTGGACTGGGATTCATTTTATTGTTAAGTTTAGTTGTATGAAATTAAGAAGGAGCTGTAACACATGTTGAATACGATTGGTGTCATAGGCTTAGGCGTAATGGGAAGCAACATCGCCTTAAACATGGCAAATAAAGGTGAAAACGTCGCTGTCTATAATTACACCAGAGATCTAACGGACCAGCTTGTTCAAAAGCTGGATGGACAATCTCTCAGCCCGTATTACGAGCTAGAGGACTTTGTTCAATCGTTAGAGAAACCAAGAAAAATCTTTTTGATGGTCACAGCGGGTAAACCCGTAGATTCCGTCATCCAATCATTAATGCCTTTGCTTGAGGAAGGCGACATCATCATGGATGGAGGAAACTCCCACTATGAAGACACAGAAAGAAGATATGACGAGCTGAAGGAAAAAGGGATCGGCTACCTAGGAGTCGGCATTTCCGGCGGTGAAGTCGGCGCATTAACAGGGCCTTCCATCATGCCGGGCGGAGATCGCGACGTCTATGAGAAAGGCGCTCCTATCCTGACAAAAATCGCAGCTCAAGTCGGAAACGACCCTTGCTGTGTCTATATCGGACCAAAAGGAGCAGGGCACTTTACAAAAATGGTGCACAACGGCATTGAGTATGCCGACATGCAGCTGATTGCAGAAGCGTATACGTTTTTAAGAGAAACGCTGCGTCTGCCACTTGATGAAATTGCATCTATTTTTGAAACATGGAATCAAGGTGAGCTGAAAAGCTATTTAATAGAGATTACAGCTGAGATTTTACGCAAAAAAGACGAAAAAACAGGGCAGCCTCTGATCGATGTCATTCTTGATAAAACCGGCCAAAAAGGAACCGGAAAATGGACGAGCATGCAGGCAATTGATAACGGCATCCCGTCCACGATCATCACAGAGTCCTTGTTCGCCCGCTACCTATCATCCTTAAAAGAAGAACGCGTAGCGGCTCAAGATGTATTAGCAGGCCCGGAAACGGAAGAAAAACATTTTGATAAAGACACGTGGATCGAATACGTCAGACAGGCTCTTTACATGGGGAAAGTATGCGCCTACGCACAAGGCTTTGCCCAATACAAAATGTCATCTGAGCTTTACGGCTGGAGCCTGCCGCTCAAAGACATCGCGTTGATTTTCCGCGGCGGCTGCATCATCCGCGCAGATTTCCTAAACGTGATCAGTGAAGCATTCAGCGAGCAGCCAAACCTGTCAAACCTGATGATTGCGCCTTATTTCTCAGATAAGCTCCAGGCTTATCAAACAGGCATGCGAAAAGTCGTTTGCGAGGGCATCAGCACCGGAAGCTCATTCCCATGCTTAACAACAGCGCTCTCTTATTACGACGGCTACCGCGCAGGGCGTTCCAATGCGAACCTCTTGCAGGCGCAGCGCGATTACTTTGGCGCTCATACGTATGAACGGACTGATATGGACGGCGTTTTCCATACAAATTGGTCTGAATAACCTGTATCAAAAACACGGTCAGTTTCAACTGAACCGTGTTTTTTTCATCTATGTTTTCTTCTCAAACAACAGAAGACATAAGTTATGTTTTAAATATCATAAACAGTGATACAATAATAGCTAGAAACAATCCCCAAGACCATCATGTGACAGCAGCTTGCTGTTTTGTTCTATTCTGCTTTTGGTCTTTGTCCTTTGCTCCTTGCCTATGGTGTCATAAAATGTTCAAATGCTTACAACGTCTTGGCATTCTCGTTTATAAAAGTCCTTGAAAACCTTGTCTAATTGAGAATCAGCCTCTCATCTGTTATAAAAGAAATGCCTAAATCCTACCTGTCACACCTTTAACAAGATGAAAAAAAGTAGGTTATGGCTTGACAAAAAATATATATTAATTAATAATTCATATATAATTAGAATTATTATTGAAAGCGAATATGCTTTCTAATACATTTTTAGGAGGAATATACATTATGTCTTTAATCGGTAAAGAAGTACTTCCATTCGAAGCAAAAGCATTCAAAAACGGTGAATTCATCGATGTAACAAACGAATCTTTGAAAGGCCAATGGAGCGTGTTCTGCTTCTACCCAGCAGATTTCTCTTTCGTATGCCCAACTGAGCTTGAAGATCTTCAAAACCAATACGCTGCACTTCAAGAATTAGGTGTTGAAGTATACTCTATCTCTACAGATACTCACTTCGTACACAAAGGCTGGCATGACAGCTCTGAAAAAATCGGCAAAATCACTTACGCAATGATCGGTGACCCATCTCAAACGATCTCTCGCAACTTCGATGTTCTTGACGAAGAATCTGGTCTTGCTGACCGCGGAACATTCATCATCGATCCAGATGGCGTTATCCAAACTGTAGAAATCAATGCGGGCGGTATCGGCCGTGACGCAAGCAACCTGATCAGCAAAGTAAAAGCAGCTCAATACGTTCGTCAAAACCCAGGTGAAGTTTGCCCGGCTAAATGGGAAGAAGGCGGCGAAACTCTTACACCTAGCCTTGATCTAGTAGGTAAAATCTAAGGAGTGCATTCAATTGGTACTTGATGCAAATATCAAAGCACAATTAAATCAATATATGCAGCTAATTGAGAATGACATTGTTCTCAAAGTTAGCGCAGGCGAAGATGACACTTCTAAGGACATGCTGGCTCTCGTTGATGAGCTGGCTTCCATGTCATCTAAAATTTCAGTTGAAAAAGCTGAATTAAACAGAACGCCAAGCTTCAGTGTCAATCGTGTCGGAGAAGACACTGGCGTGACTTTCGCCGGTATCCCTCTGGGCCACGAATTTACATCATTAGTGTTGGCGTTGCTCCAAGTGAGCGGCAGACCGCCTAAGGTAGACCAAAAAGTCATTGATCAGGTGAAGAAGATCAGTGGTGAATACCACTTTGAATCTTATATCAGCCTGACATGCCACAACTGTCCTGATGTTGTACAAGCTTTAAACATGATGAGCGTGCTGAACCCGAACATTACGCACACGATGATTGACGGTGCAGCATACAAAGCAGAAGTTGAAAGCAAAAACATTATGGCAGTGCCGACCGTTTACCTGAATGGCGAATCCTTCGGAAGCGGCCGTATGACGCTTGAAGAGATTCTTGCGAAAATGGGCAGCGGCGCAGATGCATCTGAGTTTGCTGACAAAGAGCCGTTTGACGTTCTTGTTGTCGGAGGCGGACCTGCTGGTGCAAGTGCAGCGATCTACACTGCACGTAAAGGCATCCGCACTGGTGTTGTCGCTGAACGCTTCGGCGGACAGGTTCTTGACACCATGAGCATCGAAAACTTCATCAGCGTCAAAGCGACGGAAGGACCGAAGCTTGCGGCAAGTCTTGAAGAGCATGTGAAGGAATATGATATTGATGTCATGAACCTTCAGCGTGCGAAACGCCTTGAGAAGAAAGATCTGTTCGAACTTGAACTCGAAAACGGCGCTGTCCTAAAAAGTAAAACAGTGATCCTTTCAACAGGTGCACGCTGGCGCAATGTCAACGTACCTGGTGAACAAGAGTTCAAAAACAAAGGTGTCGCATACTGCCCGCATTGTGATGGGCCATTGTTTGAAGGCAAAGACGTTGCGGTGATCGGCGGCGGAAACTCTGGAATCGAAGCAGCGATTGACCTTGCAGGTATTGTCAATCACGTTACCGTGCTAGAGTTCGCGCCAGAACTGAAGGCAGACGAAGTCCTGCAAAAACGTCTCTATAGCCTGCCAAACGTCACTGTCGTGAAAAATGCACAAACAAAAGAAATCACAGGCGATCAGAGCGTTAACGGCATCACATACACAGACCGCGAAACGGGCGAAGAAAAACACGTTGAACTTCAAGGTGTATTCGTCCAAATCGGTCTCGTGCCAAACACAGAATGGTTAGAAGGAACGGTTGAACGCAACCGCATCGGCGAAATCATTGTCGACAAACACGGCGCAACAAGCGTACCTGGCTTATTTGCTGCCGGCGACTGCACAGACAGTGCGTACAATCAGATTATTATTTCTATGGGATCAGGTGCAACTGCCGCTCTCGGCGCGTTTGATTACCTAATCCGTAACTAATATAAGAAAGCCGCAATTGCCAGATTGGCAGCATTGCGGCTTTCTTTTTTATTCCAAAAATATTGCAAGTTTTATATAACTGTAATATAGTTGTAATGTTAGTGAATGGTTACTTCACACTCAGCATATTTGCTGTTTTCAAGGCGATACGCACTGATTTTCGATTTAAAGTGCCCTGATACTTTTTGACCTTTTTCTTCAGATCTTTAATGGTTTTTTCCTTTTTGGCAACTTCTAATGCCATAAGCGCTTCCCAGCGTTTCGCTGTTTCTGTGGAACTGCAGCCGCTAACTGTAGTCACAGGCGGAAGAAGCTTCGTATTAGATAGTTTTTCTTCAAAAGGAACGGTATCAGGAATCGCTTTCTCTTTATAAATATGGTCTAATTCATTTTGATTCAAGAAGCTGATGAAATGGTCAAAGTTTTGCGCTTGCTGTTTCTCAGGCTGATGAAAATTAAGTGTTTCGATTAATTCTGACAGTTTTGTCTGATCAGTTATCTCATTTGCCATGACATGCGTTAATTGATGGTACTCAGCTAATTCACGCATTCTGGCATCTTTCGGAAGCAACAGGCTCGGTGTACCGGCAATCGTCGCCGCGATATTTCCATGCAGCCTTGCGCCAAAGCTCAAATCGGCTTGTCTCAGAAAATCCAGCCAAGTCGGCACATTTAAAAAGAATCGGACTCTATCATTCTGATAAGCCGGGTCTTCCATGCTGACCGGATAATTATCAGCAGGCTTCGCCAGCGCAGGCGCACCCGCATACGTCAGAATCATTTCTTTTCGCCATTGCGGAATAAAGTAATGATTCGGGAACTCTTTCATGCTTCTTGTAATGAAATCCAGCACATGCTTTGGAGACAGCCTTGATGAGTTAACCGTCACCATTGATTCCGGTGTGATATTGGTTTCTCTTATCTTCAGTTCTCTGCCAAACGCATACATAGAAGGACAGCCAATTACCGTATGGTCAATGCCTTCACGGAAACCTAATCTTGAAAGATATTTCGCTGTAATTTCACCGCGGACACCGATCATATTTGATCTCTCCAGCACGGCACTTACAAACGCCTTTACATCCTCATCAAAAGGAAAACCTTCATTTAATTTTGGTTCAAACGGAGCCCGTAAACCAACACCAATCACAACAACTGGAATGGTTAGTTTCTTAATTAATTGGGTATATTTCCGTAAAGAAGGCACGAAATCCTCGCGGAATGCATCTGCCAGCGGAATAATATACATATCATATGTTTTATTAATTTGTTCAGCATCCGCTGGATGAATCCGATAATAATCAGGAGTAATCGTTGTCCCTTCTGTCATCAGCGTGCGAAACACACTGTAGGCATATACTAGGTTTCCTACATTGCCGCCAATGGAGTTGCGAACAATCATTTCAGCTGCGTTAAATGTATCAAATGGTGATATGCCAGCTCTTATTAAAATGTTTTTCAATGTGATGTTGCCCCTTCCTCGCCAAATTTTTGTCAGGAGATTTGCTGAGGGAACTCTATCATGATCTTAAAATCTTCAGTCAGACACCCGCTTTCATCCCTTTTTTCTCACAAACTCTCTCCCTTTCTTCCGTTCTAATATTAAATTATACAAAAAAGGATCTTACAGGTGAAATCATAACATAGCAATCAGATCTGGTAATGTATTCCCATTACTGGATATTGGGTCAGGTCATACCAAAAACCCGAACCGCACTTCAGTAAAAGTGCTTGATTCGGGCCAGCTTCTTATAGTTCCTCGCCATTCGTATGAATAACGTTTTTGTACCACTCAAATGAATCTTTCTTATATCGCTTCATGGATCCGTTTCCTTCATTGTCACGAGCAACATAGATCATGCCGTAGCGTCAATAATGCCCCAAAGCGTATAGCCGATTAAACATAGCTTTTTGTTGTGAACTATTTTACATTAGCAACTCTTTTTCTTTTATGAATACTTCAGTAAAAAAGTGGTGTTCCTATGTAGAAAAATATTAGTGGTGTTACTAGAATGAAAAGTCTCATCAATTATCTATGACTTTTGAAACGAAAATGTAAATATAGGTAGTTCGATATAATGAAATTTCAGTCACTTCTTAATTTAAGGGTTTAACAGGCAAAACGTCTCTGTTAGTATGGCAACCAAAGGAGAAGGATAAATGATGCAAAGGATAATGAAGCTAACCACAGTAAAATTGGCGGCCTTGGTATTCCTAGTAGGTGCCTTAGCCCTCCCGGTTTTACCTATTGCAGCGAATGCTACAGAATCCCAAGCTACATACAATATTGAAAACCTCAATGATAGTGAGCTGAAGATGACGTTCGATCATGCAGATGTTCAGCTTGCTGATGGAAATGCAATATTAAAAGATCATGTAACAGGCGAAGAACAAGTTCTCCCTAGAAGCTCAACTGACAAAAATGGTGATCCTGTTACACTTCAATACGAAAAAATTGATCATGGCGTTTTGATCAAAGTTGTAAACCAAGACTCTAGACAAACTAGCGGTACAATCAGCACTCAATCCGTTGGAAAATGTATTCTAGGTACTGGCGGCGGTGCGATAACAGGTGGAGGTACACTAGGTCTTGCAGGAGCTGCCGTAGGAACAGTCACAATCCCCGGTATTGGAACTGTAGGGGCTGGCGCTGTTGGTGCGATTACCGGCGCGGTTGGCGGTGGGATGACAGGGGCTGCTGCATCTTGCTTCTAATATAGAACTCTTCTTTCATTAACTATGGAAGGTGGTCGACATGTACAAAATCATCATTCCTGCCATACTAGCCATCTTCGCGCTCTGGATACTTTTACAGATTTCCCTGGAGATGAGCATCGTTAAGAATCCAATGAACTACTTTATCGTATTCATTGTCTTTTTCCTCTTTATCAAGATGTTGAAAGAAAAACAACAATAGTTTGCTTTGAACAGGAAACCAGATTTGACATCTGGTTTTTTTGTGTTTCACTTTATCCACTCGTTTCAATTGTCTCTAAAAGCAGTTATGCGGTACTATCATATAAAGGTCCAATAATGAAAACCAATGTCATACTTTTAAATTCACCTTATCATGCACATGCTCATAAATAGGGGTTTATTCTAAAAAGGGGATGGACGATTTTGGAAAGCAAGTACCTAGATCTACTCGCGCAAAAATACGATTGTGAAGAAAAAGTGGTAACAGAAATCATTAATTTGAAAGCGATATTGAACCTGCCAAAGGGCACTGAGCATTTTGTCAGTGATTTGCACGGGGAGTATCAGGCATTCCAGCACGTGCTGCGCAATGGTTCAGGACGAGTCAAAGAGAAGATACGCGACATCTTTAGCGGTGTCATTTACGATAGAGAAATCGATGAATTAGCGGCATTGGTCTATTATCCGGAAGACAAGCTGAAGTTAATCAAACATGACTTTGATGCGAAAGCGGCATTAAACGAGTGGTATAAAGAAACGATTAATCGAATGATTAAGCTCGTTTCTTATTGCTCCTCCAAGTATACCCGCTCCAAACTGCGCAAAGCACTGCCTGCCCAGTTTGCTTATATTACGGAGGAGCTGCTATACAAAACAGAACAAGCTGGCAACAAGGAGCAATATTACTCCGAAATCATTGATCAGATCATTGAGCTTGGCCAAGCCGATAAGCTGATCACCGGCCTTGCTTACAGCGTTCAGCGGCTGGTGGTCGACCATCTGCATGTTGTCGGCGATATTTACGACCGCGGACCGCAGCCAGATAGAATTATGGAAGAACTGATCAACTATCATTCTGTCGATATTCAGTGGGGAAATCACGATGTCCTTTGGATCGGCGCCTATGCCGGTTCCAAAGTGTGCCTGGCCAATATTATCCGCATCTGTGCCCGCTACGACAACCTGGATATTATTGAGGACGTGTACGGCATCAACCTGAGACCGCTGCTAAACCTGGCCGAAAAATATTATGACGATAATCCAGCGTTCCGTCCAAAAGCAGACGACAACAGGCCAGAGGATGAGATTAAGCAAATCACCAAAATCCATCAAGCGATTGCGATGATCCAATTCAAGCTTGAGAGCCCGATTATCAAGAGACGGCCGAACTTTAATATGGAGGAACGGCTGTTATTAGAGAAAATAGATTATGACAAAAACGAAATCACGCTGCACGGAAAAACATATCAACTGGAAAACACCTGCTTTGCGACGGTGAATCCGGAACAGCCAGATGAGCTATTAGAGGAAGAAGCAGAAGTCATAAACAAGCTGCTGTTCTCTGTCCAGCATTCCGAAAAGCTGGGCCGCCATATGAATTTTATGATGAAAAAAGGCAGCCTTTATTTAAAATATAACGGCAACCTGTTGATTCATGGCTGTATTCCTGTCGATGAAAATGGCAATATGGAAACGATGATGATTGACGATAAACCGTATGCGGGCCGTGAGCTGCTCGATGTATTTGAACGATTCTTACGGGAAGCCTTTGCTCACCCGGAAGAAACCGATGACCTGGCGACTGATATGGCCTGGTATTTATGGACAGGCGAGTACTCCTCCCTCTTCGGAAAACGCGCCATGACGACATTTGAGCGTTATTTCATTAAAGAGAAGGAAACGCATAAAGAAAAGAAAAACCCCTATTATTATTTACGCGAGGACGAGGCAACCTGCCGAAACATCCTGGCAGAATTCGGCCTCAATCCAGATCATGGCCATATCATCAACGGCCATACACCTGTAAAAGAAATCGAAGGAGAAGACCCAATCAAAGCAAACGGAAAAATGATCGTCATCGACGGCGGCTTCTCCAAAGCCTACCAATCCACAACAGGCATCGCCGGCTACACGCTGCTATACAACTCCTACGGCATGCAGCTCGTCGCCCATAAACACTTCAACTCCAAGGCAGAAGTCCTAAGCACCGGAACCGACGTCTTAACGGTGAAACGATTAGTGGACAAAGAGCTTGAGCGGAAGAAAGTGAAGGAAACGAATGTGGGTGAGGAACTGCTGCAAGAGGTTGCGATTTTGGAGAGTTTGCGGGAGTATCGGTATATGAAGTGAGGGATGTGGGGTTCAGGGATTATTCTCTGGACTCTTTTGCGGTTTTTCATTTAGTATAGCAAATTGCTAGAAAGTCTGGTTATTTGCAGTCATAAATTCATAAATAACCAATACAAATTTGAAAAGATGAAATAGTTCGCTATCAACTAACTTGAAGAAGGTTGCCCTTACTTTTTTATAAACAAGAAGGATGGAAGTCATTACAAAAGCTGAGAATTAAATAGCGAAGGAAATCGCTGTAGGTTTCGAAACACTGTTCGAACATGTTTACCATTCGCTGTTGCGGCGTTATTAGCGTTGTCTACTTCTCAGCGTTTTAGACCAACAATCATAATAGAATTTTAACCTTGAATCATACAGCAGTATTAGTCGAAATCATATCAGATCAAAATCTATAGGGTACTTCAAAAATATCAAACAATATATGCTTTATATTGTAATTAATAAAAATACGTTTGAACAAATAAAAAGACTTTTAAGAATAATTAATAAAATTTAATTGGATTTTGTATATACAGAACAAACAGATTAAACAATCTCAATGGGGTAGTAATCAATGGAATAAGCCAAAAGCATATTTAGATAATGGGCGGGTGAAGATTGATAATAAATAATCGAAGTGAACGCTCGTATAAACCATTCAAAAATATCTAAAAGAAGTGGAAAGAAGGTCGATTATTGCGAACACGTCTAAAAGAGCAAAGGCGAATGTCGTCATAAATTACTCGTTGAAATAGCGAAAAAAATGGTTTAAACCTGTCCTAGTACTTAATATCTCATTTTAAGAATCTTTTCAACCTTGATATTGCCGATGTAATAACACTGGACAAACTTCCATGGATCAAGTAGTTCCAAGATCATTGTTATATAAAATAGTCCCCGATTATTTAGTAATTGGGGACTATCTAACCCTTAGTATTCTGCTTCTCCATTATTGTATTCAAAAAAATATATAACTCAAGAGGGACAGAGGAGGTGGGGACTCCATTAACTATTTTCATTAATCGTGGTTAGCTCTAGCTTTATTTACTTTTCAACTCTTCTTAATTCATCATTCAACCACGCTATCTTTTCATCCAACGCTTTATGCCAATCTTGTTTCATTGCCTGGGCATACTTAATTGGGTTAGCTTCCAAATTTTTGGTCTTGTAGCTATCATAATCTTTACTATTAATAATCCCACCAATATTGGGAATACTATTGGCACCTGCAACATACTGTATAGCTGATAGATCAAGTTCATCTTTTGAAACAAACCACGCTTTAGAAAAATCCTTAATGACTTTATCTCGGGCTTGTGTTAACAATTTACGTTTTAGTTCTAGTACATCTTCTTCTGTGTTTAATTTTATATGATCAATCTCATCCGTGATTTCAAGGTAAACTTCCATTACAATAGCGGCTTTATTCTCTTGCTTTAAAGTTTTATAAATTTCTTCAATTACAGATTTATTTCCTGTTGCATACTCATATAACAAACTATCAATTCTGGTATATTTATTAGTAACAGATTTTGTCCCCGGGTCATATTCATTATTTTTATTTGAATTACTTACAGCTTTCTGTTCTATATCCTGACCTATCAACTTGATAGTTTGAATTTTCGTACTCACTTCTTCTAAAAATTCCTCAACAATTGATTGATTTCCTATATTTGATATTTCTAAAAACAAGTTGCTTAATTTTATTAAGATAGCGTTATCTATTAAACCCTCAATACTATTAAAGAACTGAAAGTGAGGATTTCTATACTCCAAATAATATTCTTTAATTGACTTTATATCCTTATCTACAATAAATTTAGTATCATTTGAAAAAACATCTAAGATAACATCAACAATGATATTACGGCATGAAGTCATTTGATCTGGAGTTTTTAAATGAAAGAGTCTAAATTTAGGGAAACCTACTGATTCTTTATTATCCCTCATAATCGATGAAAGCTTAATAAAATTGTCAGGATAGCCATTTAAAACTATTTCCTCAATTTTGTTTCCTACTGTTAATTTAGGAACTAATTCTGAGGTATAATCAATATGTAAAATTTGTAGATTTTCTAAATGAACTTCTTCTTTGTAAACATTTTCCTCATTGGTTATAGAAATATTAACCTCTAATAAATTTGTCGATTTTTCCAGTATATCTTTTTTAATTAAAATGTCTGTATTTCTCAATATTGTTAATTTTTCTATATTATTGTTCTTATAAGAATGAATAGAGAAGATATTCTCTTGTGTATCTAATAAATTAGCTGTATAAGAGCAATCAATTATTTCAAGTCTATTCAATGATTTACAGACAGAAATATCTGCGCTCTTATTACATCCATTCATTAGTGTGCAATTTTCCATTTTAATATAATTTAATCTACTACCTCTATTTAATAGTTGGATGAAAAAATCACTATTTATTTCTGTATTAGAAAAGATAACCTTATTCACCCACTGCAACACAACTAGAAAATCCTTTGAATTGATAAGTTTATTAAAGTCAATTGATTCTATTGTTTCTTCAAAATATAGCCGAGATATACTTGAAACATTTTCATCCTGTACCATTTTTTTAGCAATACAAAGTACTCTCTCTATATTACTCGGCCTTATTCTGAATTCCTTAATATTACGAAAAGTAAAATGGTCTATAGATAATGATAATTCAGATAATATATCTTCTTCCGGGAATTTATTTGTTAAGAAAGGATCTATAGTCCTATATTCCTCATAGTTTGATACTATTAATCTATCCTTCATTAATATCTCTAAGAAAGGAACCAATACAATTTTCTCAGCAATTGTCGAACCAAATTTTTTTAGAATTTCTTCCATTTTAAAAATATAATCATCTTCATAATAAAAAATAAACACCTTATTTGCTTTTTGGATTAACTTTGATAAGAATGGAAAATCACTTCCTTGAAGAGAATGTCCTATAATAAATAAATTATGATTTATATCTTCATTGTTCAAATCAATAGTAGATATTATTTTTTTTCTTGTTGAATTTAATAATTCATTTTCTTTAATTCTAAACAACTTATCATTAATTAAAGACTGAGAATAATGAATCTTATCTATTTCCTCACTATCTGTAAATCCCCCTCCAAATAAGATATTTTCTTCTTCAAGACTACCATGGATATGAAAAACTCTTTTTATCGCTTTGTTCACTTCTGATTTAGATTGAGGTAAATTACTAGAATCATAAAGCACACTCTCACATAAATCCTTAATTGTGTTCGTATAATTAAAATTAATAAAGAAAGTATTTTCATCTTTAATCATTTTTTTAAAAAATGGATTCACTTCTTCTGTGAATTTTTTGAAATCAGAATGCCCATTCTGAATTGTCTTTTGTTCAACCCATCTTGGGTATTCAGCTGAAAGATATTCATGAAAATCCTCTTCTAACCTTTTAATAGAATCATTTATAGATGTTATGTCAAAGATATCTTGAGTTTCTTTATTTTTCTGGGATCTATCATTTATTCTTCTAACCGTTTCTTCATATAAACTTTCAAAATCGGACCAATTCAAATGGAAATCTTCATATTTCCTCAGAAAAAGTCTATTATAGTTATATAATTCATAATCTTCTATGAATCTTTTTCTATTCTTAATATATTCAATGAAATTCTGATATGAACTCTTGAGACCAATACTCATATCAAACCCATTTCCAACAATAACTATATTTCTTGTACTATTATTATTAATATCTATCATTTCTTGATATTCTTTGTTCATAAAGTATTCTCCCAATAAGCTTCTAATGATTCGTTAAATATCAAATCTAACGTAATTCATCATTCAAAGGTACAATAACTTCATCTAACGTCTTTCTCCACTGGCGCTTCAGTTCTGGTCCGTATTTCAATGGTTTTGCTTCTGGATGTACGGCTTTATATTTATCAAATTGCTTGCTATTGATGATTCCTCCGATATTCGGAATAGGGTCTGCCCCTATCACATATTGAACTGCAGATAAATGCAGCTCATCCTCTGCCACAAACCAAGTATTCGCAAATTCCCTAACCGCTTGGCTGCGTTTTTTCGTGAAGAATCGTCTTTTCACTACAAGAATATCTTCCTCTTCATCTACTTTTTCCGTATCAATGGCATTTAACATCTTACGGTATACGTCTTTAACAATGTCTGACTTATCCAGTTTTTGAAGTGCGCTTTCGATCTCATTACGGATATTCTGGTTATTGGCCGAGTATGTTTCTAATAGTCGATCAATATACGTTGAATCAATATCATAGATCTTCACTGCATTTTCTCCATAAAACTCAATGTCTGAAAAATCCGGCTCCGGGCCATCTTGACCCTCTTCATCTATAAGTGAACCTTTAATCGTGTGATAGATACCAATATATTCTTCTAGTGTTTCCACCTGTTCTTGAAGTGCTGCTGATTTCTCTATATCATCGTTGTAGTCATCATATGTAACTAACGCTTCGTAAGAATTATTTAGCTCTTGAAATGCTTTCACGAACTCAATTCGGGTTTCAAGAGATGTGTGCTCATCAATATCGGTTGGATTGGGAATTAACGTAGTTAGCGCTTTGTGAGCCTTTCTAAAGCGTTTCTTCGATTCATAATACGTTGGATAAACAAGACTAGATTCCTCTTGTGCATGAGAATATAACTTCGTTGCATTCTTTACGTTTTGTTCCATTGTGAAAGGTTTACGGAATGTCACAATTAATCCTTTTGTCTTTCCTGGATATGTACGATTGGTCCTAGAAAAGGCTTGAATCAAATTGGCATAACTTAAATTCCGATCCACAAATAACGTTTGAATCGTTGGGGCATCAAAACCAGTCAATAACCGATCGACAACAATGACAAGGTCAATTTGTTTCCCAAATTCTTTAAATTCCCCTTTTTTACGAGCTAACCGATTGTTAATATCACCATTATATCGTTCAATATCTTCTATCGACCAAGCAGTGTGGTAGTAATCGTTATAATCCTTAATAATCTCAATCATTTCATCTTGAGTTTGCTTGGAATCTTCCTCGTTTTCTTGCATTGAATACGTAATCGCAATCCGGGGAAAGTCAGGATCTTCAATTGTACGCCCTGTTCGGATCGGGTGTCCCGCAAACTCTTTTGTTAACCAATCTAGATCTTTCGTCATTTCTTTAATGGCCTGATAGTAACGTTTCGCCATATCAATGGAACTTGTTGTTAAAATAGCTGATTTTTGCGGGCGGCCGTTTTGAAAATCAAATTTAATATAAGCATTATCCGGCCTAAAAATCTTATGAATGACTTTTTGAATATGTTCATCATTCTCGAACGAAGATGGTTCAAGATATGCTTCTTTTTCGATTCCATCCATTTGATCAATCATATCGTTAATTTCATCATCACTACAATTGGCGTATTTTTCTTGATGACGCAGCTGTACGAAAATATGATTATTTAATGAAGTGGGGTCAATTGTATCTTCATGCTCTACTTGAAACCCTAAAACAGCACCATCATCTAACGCATTCTTAATGGTATAGGTGTGCAAAACGTCTCCATATTGGTCACGAGTAGTGCGAGATAATCGACCCTTCGCTTGTTTTTTATTTTCATTAAATATCGGTGTCCCTGTAAATCCGAACCAAGTTGAATTTGGAAAGAACCCCTTAATGACTTCCATGCCTTTTGCACTTAACGCACGATGGCATTCATCCACGACAAAGACAATATGCTGCCCCAGCAGTTTCTTAAAGCGCTGAGTACCTTTTTGCTCCTCTTGCCTTTGGGCATAGCGCAAGGCCGCTTCTAGTTTTTGACGAGTGGTAATAATCACTGTATTAGAATTGGCATCAGACAGTAGAGTATCACTTAACTCCTTGGCACTTCCCGTTCCGACAATCAAGCTATTCGATATTGCATCACCAGAAGAAATACCGGTATTAAACTCAGAAGCAAACTTGGTGAATTCTGTCGTCGTTTGATTATCTAAGTCTTTTCGGTCAATCAGCATAATCGTACGGTCTACACCTGGTTTGCGAGCCAATAACTTGGTAGACACAAAACTTGTCAACGTTTTTCCTGAACCCGTCGCATGCCAAACAAAGCCGGATTGATGCCTCATGGCGGATGTAAACAAGGCTTCTATAGCATGAATTTGATACGGTTTTAATACCACTAGAGCTTTGTTGTCTTGGTCTTCACTCACAATTGTATAATTGGCAATCAAACGGTGTGCATCTGGAATGTTTAACACTTGTTTCACAAACTCATAGAGATTTTCTACTTTTCGATTATCCGTTGTCCGCCAGCTAAAGAGCAATTTCTTATGCATATCTTTTGGCAGCGCATTGGCAAAATAGCGAGTCGTTTGTTCGTTGGAAATGACAAATAACTGCAAGGTAGAAAAGATATTGTTTCGAAACATTCCTTCTTCTGCGTATTTCTTGATTTGATAATAGGCTTGGAATACGCCGTCTTTGGCACTGGCCTGTTTTAATTCAATTTGAACAATAGGCAATCCATTAATGAGAAGTGTCACATCAAATCGCCGATCACGCCCATCAACGTTAGCCTTTTGTTTCGCTATCTGGTGAACGACTTCGTATGTAGAAATTCCTCCGCCAATGTCTTGATTGGAATATAGTACCAACGACATGGAACCCAATGAAACATCTTCACGTTCAATCGTAATACGAGCAATTCCATTTTCCCCTTTGAGCCATTTTGCAGCATCGAAGGGTGTCTGCGTTTTCGATAATAATTCTGTTTTAATCTTGTCAAACTCTTTATCAGAAATTGGATGTTCCCCAATTTCTGATAAGTTGTTTTGCGTGATTTTTTGACGCAAGTTCTCCCATAGGTCTTCTTCCGATTTTAAATCAGGACGACAATTCCACTGATTATACCCTTCCCCTAACACTTCGATCAGGCGACGTTCCACTTCAGCTTCATTTTTATGCAGGATCGTTGTCATATTTCCCCCCCTCTTTATTCGTTAGACAAACATTTTTTGCAGAAATGCTTTTTTTGTTTCTTTTAAGGTTTCTAATTCACTTTCATGGAGAGCGATCGTGTCGTCTAGTTGTTTGAAGAAGTTGCCGATTTGAGTTTGTTCTTCCAATATCGGGAACACACTTTCAAACTTTAAAAGGTTTGTTGTGCTAATTCCAAATACCTTCATTCCTGTACCTGTCTTATAACCATACTTCCTAAAAGTTTGGGAGTTAATCAAATAGTAAAGAAACAAAGAATCTATTTGCTTCGGTCTCAAAGCTATCGTATGGAGTCCAGAAACTAGTTTGTATGGCACATCTATAGTAACTACTGCAGGTGCGGCTATTCCTTGATAATCTTCTGAAGCATCAGCTAATACTAAATCTCCCTTTTCCAGGAGTTCATAGTTTCCAGCCGCTTTAATGTTTGGCAAATCGCTAAACTCATCTATTATATCGGCAACTTTTGTATGGATGTCACCATAATGTATATACTTGTATCCTGTATATTCATTCGTCTCGACATCACGAGATAAAGAATATGATTTTACCCTATCCACCATTGAATCTAATTTACGCTCTTCCCACTCTCCAGTAAATCCCGGGAACCGAACCTCCGGCACAGACTCTCCTTCTTTTGGAAACATTTTTTGCAAGAACCCCTGTTTTGTTTGTTTGAGGGTGGTTAGTTCTTTCTGGTGAAGAGCGATAGTTTCGTCAAGACGTTTAAAGAATGAACCGATTTTGGTTTGCTCCTCTAATATTGATGGAATACCAACGCTTACTTTTGAAAAATCACGTTTAGTAATATGTGGTTGCGCTGAACCAACTTGATTTGTTGACATAAACGTATCAATAATATTTCCACGTAATACAGCTGTCATGTAATCATCGGACACTTGATTACTCATTATAGGTCTAAGAATTAACATAGCAGAGTTAATACGAACAGAAGGATAGTGATTCCTAGTTTTCTTATCATAGTATGCAACGTTTCCCAATGTTCCGCGTGATGTTAGAACAAAGTCATAAAGTTCTAATTTTCCACTTCTTAGTGATTCATCTTTTTCTTTAGTGATGTACTTTTTAGTTGAGAAATCAAAACCATTTTTCTTAACGTTACCAGTATCTAAGAATAAAGTTTCTCCATTTTCATTAAAGTCGGACTCCCCAGGATAATTTTTGCCTCTATCTCCATCCAAAATATTAAAAATATCTCCTAATTTACGCTCTTCCCACTCTCCGCTAAATCCTTCAAATCTCACTTCTGGCACTCGCTTATTTCCCACGATTAAACACCTCTAACGCACCCTTGACCCATTCCACATTTTCTTCATCATATTGCAACGAAGAAATCATGTCATACAGGCTAGATTCTAGTTCTGCTTTTTCTTTTCGAATATCTTTAATCTTTGCACCAATCGCAGCCATATCCACAGGTTCTTCTTCCTCAAACGTATCTACATATCGAGGAATGTTCAAATTGAAATCATTCTCTTTGATCTCATCAAAGGTAGCGACGTGCGCATATTTCTCAACATCTTCTCGCTTCTTATACGTTTCGACAATCTTATCAATATTTTCTTTAGAAAGTTTATTTTGGTTCTTTCCTTTGATAAACTCTTTACTTGCATCAATAAATAACACATCACGAGTGTAGCGATTTTTTTTCAAGATGATGACTGTTGTTGGAATCGATGTGCCAAAGAATAAGTTTGCTGGCATGCCAATCACGGCATCAATGCAGCCATCTTCTAATAATTTCTTGCGAATCACACCTTCTGCCGCTCCACGGAACAGTACTCCATGCGGTAAGACGATGGCCATCGTTCCCGAATCTTTCAAATGGTAGAACCCATGTAAAAGAAAAGCAAAGTCGGCTTTTGATTTTGGCGCTAACTTTCCGTAACGATTGAAACGTGAATCATCTAAGAATGTAGCATCTGCAGACCATTTTGCAGAGTATGGTGGATTCATAAGAACAGAATCAAAGGTATATGGCTCATCTGTCGGCCAATCTTTGTTCAATGTATCCCCATTGCGTAAACGCATATCTTCTTTATTAACACCATGCAAAATTAAGTTCATCTTCGCTAGATTAAAAGTTGTTGTGTTTAGTTCTTGTCCATGATATTTTATACTATCTGGATAATTAATATAGTTTCGAATATTCAACATTAAAGAACCAGATCCCATGGTCGGGTCAAATACGCTAAATAATTTTTTGTCTTCTTGACCGATTGCGGCAATACGCGCCATCATTTCAGATACTTCATGAGGTGTATAGAATTCTCCAGCTTTCTTACCAGCTTCAGAGGCAAATTGACTAATTAAGAACTCATAGGCATCTCCAATCACATCGCCATTATGCCCAATTACATCGACATCATTTAGCTTCCTTAGTACTTCTGAAATGGTAATGTTTCGTTGTTGATCATCTGATCCTAGTTTTTTTGATTTTAAATCCACATCATCAAACAACCCATTAAATTGATCATATTTAGTAGACAAATCAATAAAGGCTTTATTCAGGTCATTTAACTGAAACGTGTTTAGTTTCGCTTGATTGGTTAATACATTAAATAAATACTCTGGTTCAATATCATAGCCTAATGTATCAACTAACGTTTCAATCAAATCACCTCTTATCTCTTCATCTCCTAATAAATCCTTATACAATTGCGTTTGTTTTTCTTGTGTGTTGTATTTATCTAGAGATTCATCTGCTATCTCAACTACTTTTTCTAATAACTTGTCAGATAAGTATTTGTAAAAGATTAATCCTAATAAGTAGTTTTTATATTCTGATGCATCCATTTTGCTTCGCAAGTTATCTGCAGCACTAAATAATATTGCGTTTAATTCAGCCATATTGTGTTCCTCACTTTTTCTATTATTGGTCTAATTGCTTTAAAATTCCTAAATAAAGTTGCTCTTCAAGTTCTACTTGTTTCTTTGCCAGAGCTTGATGCTTTCTAGAAAATGAAATAAGCTTTCTCTATTGTCCGTTGCATCTTAATACATTGTAACTTGATATTCAACTCTTTTAAAATTGCTGAGCTTAATTTTGTACATTATTTCCCTGTATAGAAAATTCCATTTGCTTTTTCATTAAGTATGATCCATTCATGGTTAACATAAATATCTCCTATCTAAATGATTATGTTATATTAAGTGTTTCGCAAAGTTTTGGTTTATGATCTTCACTTGGTTTAAGTTATTTACCATACCGGCTATAGAACTAACATGACTAAATGTAACCTATTTATGATAAGGCTCCCCACGATTAATCCGAAAAGCCCGATAAATCTGCTCCACCAGAATAAGCCGCATCAACTGATGAGGAAACGTCATCTTTGAAAACGACAGCTTTTCATCCGCTCGCTTCATCACTGCGTCGCTCAATCCAAGTGAGCCGCCGATGACGAAGGTGACTTTGCTTTTTCCATATGTAGCCAGCTTATCTATTGTATCGGCTAGTTCTTCGGATGTTTTCATTTTTCCTTCGATGGCGAGGGCGATGACGTGGGCGTCGGGGCTGATTTTGGATAGGATGCGGTCGCCTTCTTTGTCTTTTATGATTTTCATGTCCTGGTCGCTTAGGTTTTCCGGCGCTTTTTCGTCCGGGAGTTCGATGATGTCGATTTTTGCGTAGGCCGAAAGTCGTTTGGTGTATTCTTCAATGCCTTGCTTGAGGTATTTTTCTTTTAGTTTTCCGATTGTCACAATATTGATATTCACAGGTCATCCCCACTTTAAAAACAAGTTATTCATATATGTTGTCCACAATTGTGGATATATTTTCTGTATTTTGTGTAAGATCATTCGTTCCCCACTATATATACTGCGGGGTCTCCACATAATTCACAGGCTGTGGATAAACTGTTAGTATGTTCGATTTTTCTGATTTCGGGCGGCAGCTCGTGGTCGTCTATGTACATATCCAGCACCGTTTCGATGTGTTCTTCACAGGAATAATACGCTTGTTTCATGTTCAAATCCTCCGATGGTTTCTTGCGTTATTGCAAATATTCTCTTCCCAATATAACCTATTTATTCACATGTTAGTAGTGCTTCGGGCTGAGTTTTATCCACAATTCGACAAACAAGCTGTTGATGACTCTATTTCGCGACCGTGTGTTAGTTTGGATGTAACCGATGTGTGGGGAGGTTTGCATTTGCGCTTTAGATGGGTTTGGCTTTTTGTGATCATGTTGCTGCTTGCTGGGTGTCAGCCGTCTTATTGGGTGTTGGAGAAGGATCGAATCGGTGAAGGCAGTTCCGAGCTAGAATTATACGCAAATTACCTTCAAACACATGATGACGTAAAAGGGTATCAAGTCTTCACCATTTTAGAAAGCAGAAAGATGGTTATTGTGTCTCTCGGAAGCAGCGATAAGGATAAGAAGCTTGAGGTGTCAGACGTCAAATACTCACCTAAAGAAAAGATTGTAACTGTGAAACGAAAGCCGGCTCCCGAGGAAAATGAGAAAAACCCTTATATTTTGATTGGACTGGACAAAATCGAAGGGGATTTCATCGTACAGGATGAAACGGGAAACCGCTTTGAAGAAACGGATTATCAGCAATAAAGCCGGCGTTCTGAGAACGTCCGGCTTTTTCTTTTACTTCAATGTCCCATGCGGGTCGATGACGAATTTTTTGGCTGCGCCTTTGTCGAAGTCGCTGTAGCCTTTTGGCGCGTCGTCCAGAGAAATGACGGTGGCGTTGACCGCTTTTGCGATCTGCGCTCTGCCGCTCAGGATCGCTTTCATCAAATTGCGGTTGTATGTCATTGCCGGCGTTTGTCCGGTGACGAAAGTGTGGGCTTTGGCCCAGCCGAGTCCGAAGCGGATTTTTAATGAGCCTGTTTTGGCGTCTGCATCCTTTGCACCGGGATCTTCGGTCACGTATAAGCCCGGAATTCCGAGGCTGCCTCCGACCTGGGTGACATCCATGATCGAGTTCAGCACGGCGGCTGGCGCTTCTCCTTGATTGCCGTGCCCGGATGCTTCAAAGCCGACACAGTCCACTGCGGCATCAACGGTTGGTTCACCTAGTATTTGTTCAATTTGCTCGCCAAGGCGGTCGTGTTTTTGCACGTTGACCGTTTCACAGCCGAAGCTTCTCGCCTGTGCCAGTCTATCTTCGTTCAGATCGCCGACAATCACGGTGGAGGCCCCTAGGAGCTGAGCGGAGTGTGCAGCAGCCAAGCCGACAGGCCCCGCTCCCGCGATATAAACGGTTGAACCTGTTTGCACGCCCGCTGTGTAAGCTCCGTGGAAGCCGGTCGGGAAAATGTCGGACAGCATGGTCAAATCGAGAATCTTTTCTAACGCCTGTTCTTTATCAGGGAATACCAAAAGCTGAAAATCAGCGTAGGGCACCATGACGTATTCAGACTGGCCGCCGACCCAGCCGCCCATATCGACGTAGCCGTAAGCCGAGCCCGGCCGGTCAGGATTGACATTCAGGCACACGTGCGTTTTCTGCGTTTTGCACATCACACAGCGCCCGCAGGCAATATTAAAAGGAACGGATACGATATCGCCTTTTTTGATAAATTCAACGTCCCGCCCCGTATCAATAACTTCTCCAGTAATTTCATGCCCGAGCACCAAGCCATCAGGCGCCGTTGTGCGGCCTCTGACCATATGCTGGTCGCTTCCGCAAATGTTGGTTGTAATGACTTTGAGAATAACCCCATGCTCACATTTTCGATTCACATTTGCCTTCGGGACGCCGGGCCCGTCCCTTAAGATTAACTCCGGATAACCGATATCCTCCACCGCCACGTTTCCTTTGCCTTTGTACACAACCGCTTTGTTTCCTGTCAACGCCATTCCTCCCATTCATGTGTTTGGACTCTTTGTCCTAGAACATGACTTCGGTTCGGCATGACCCTTTCCCTTTTTCACGACTGTTTTTTCTGTATTCTTATAACGATAAAGATGCCAAGAAAGCAGCCGATAATAGTTCCTGCGATGTCTAACCAGTCGACTTTACGTCCATTTAACAGGAACACAGTAATGCCCGAAACCAGGCTGATCATAACTGCCAGAAGAATAACCCGTTTGGTCCGCATGTCATTACTCCTTTAGATTCGTTTCTATACCATACCCAAAATCTCTGCAAACTTCGGTTCAACAAAAAAAGAGACTTTATACCAGTCTCTTCGTAAACAGATCAATTAAAAAATTTCCTGAGAAATAATGTACCAATACTGGTTACTAACGCGATTGCCGTATACACAACAACCCAAAACATGAATGAGCTATTGCCCGAAGCTAACGTAAATAACAATATCAAACTCGCGATAAGGACAATCAACGGCGCCACCCAAAATCTCTTAAATAAAAAATGACCCGCTATACCAAATACACCTGCAATGATCGGAAAACCAAAAACGATAAATAAAACGGCGATAGCTCCCATACTAACCTCCTTGCCCTAAAACCCCTTCATCACCTCAACATCATACAGCTTCAAATGACTCTTTGGCGTCACAACGTCCTTTACCTTCCCAATCTCTTTTTCTTTCATTTTCTTTCCGGTTTTCAGACTGTACTGTTCAATGTAGGCAGGCTTGTTATACGTGTATGTGAAGAAGTAGAGACTGCTGCCTTTTTGGGTGATTTCTTTGAAATCGGCTTTCATTTTGTCGCGGGAAAGAGTGAAGGCGATGCTTGTTTTTCCTGTCTTGGCATCGATTTTATACACCTTTCCGAAGCCGTCAATGAAGTACAGGTTCCCGTCATAAGAGAAGAAGCTTTTTTTGAAGCTAAAGGGCATGGAGCTGTATATCGTTTGTTCGTCGTTTTTGTATTCGGCGATGTCGTGCAGCTCTACTTTGCCGCTTTTTTTGTTGACCTTGACCATTTGATAGAGATTGCGCGCCTTTTGGCCGCGAATCATGACATACACAGCTTGGTCGTCCACGGCAAGCTGGGATTCGACTGAGGCTCCTTCCCTGTACTGCCATTCCGTTATCTTGTGGTAGGTGAGCTTCTTCTGATCCGCTTGAATCTGAAGGAGCTCATAGACTTTTTCGTCAGCTGTCGGAACGAGTGCGAAAATCGAACCGTTATGAAAACCGGAGGCCCGAATGTAGGATGGGATGACGTCTTTTTTCCACTCTCCGTTCATTTGGCGGTACAGCTCTGAGCGGTATCCGTCTCTCTTTTTGTCATAGCCGGAGTTGTATAAGGTATAAAAACCGTCCGTGTTTTGCAGAAAGCCCGCGCTGTCTCCGGTGTGCTGATAGGCTCTTTTATGAGAACTCAGGCCGTTTTTGATCGTGTAAATCGTGTTTTTGTCCTCCAGCATCACACTGTCGCCGTGAACCTTGGCTGAGCCCAGCTCAAGGCCCTTCATCTTAAAGGAAGACAGCGACCCGTCCTGGCTGATAAACAGGGCGTAGCTTTTCCCGCCGCCAAATGCATCTTGATCCGCAGAGGATGAGAAATACAGCAGGATTTCTTTGTCATCCAGGAAACTGGGATCTCTGAGATCCTGCTGATTCACGGCTTTATGGCTTTTGAGAGGGGAAACGAAGACAAATAGTGCGATTCCTGCGAGAACAAGCATGGCAATGGTGATCATCCACTTTTTCATATCCCTCTCCTTATCTGATGGTCATAATGGTTGCTGTATAGGATGAACTGGTGATGTCGCGCGGATACACCCCTAAACCTCCGTTGCTGTCTATATCAATGCCGGCTTTCAGCAAAAAGGCGGACCATAGGAGCTTTGAACAGTTTTTGGCGCCGTCATGGCCGGTACTTCTGTTATTGACGAAGTTAAATGAGTATGGGTCGCCGACTTTTGATACCGCCCAGTCAGCGGCAGCTGTTTTTTGAGATGAGGTAACACTGACGGTCTGCACAATGGAGTTGTCTTCCACGTCTCTGGCATTGTAAGCGATCTGCCTGACACCGTCGCCCGGGACAGATTCAACAATTTTGTCAGCGGCGGAATACATGCCGACGTGGCCATGATTATAGTAGGCTGTGTAGGAGTTCGTGTAATAGATATTGCCTTTCGCGCTTGTCGGGAGTTTTTTCGTGCCGGACGAGCCGCCCATGATAGACATGCCGCTTTCCTTGGCGAGCTTGTCACCTTCTGCTTTGTCAGCTGTGATTTCCTTATAGAACTGTTTTAGGATAACGTCTTGCTTTACGTGCTGCTGTTTGGCAATCTGGCTGGCCGATTTCATGATTTCCTCCGGTGTCGTGCCTGGCTGCAGTGCGGCAATTTCTTCTGCATAGTTTGTGGTCTTTACGGCTTTGGCTGGAGAAACAAACAGGCCGCCGCATATTGTAAGCGCTACCATAAACATTGATACCCTTTTCTTCATTCTCATTACATCTCCTCTTTTCATTTAAATGTAGGAAAATATACTTCCCTTCTCTATTATATTAGGAATATATGGAAAGAAACTAGTCCTTTTACTGAATTTTTAGAATTTATTTACAGAAGACTAAAAAAGGCCTTTACCAGACCCTTTTCGTTAAAGCTCTTTGCTCATCACCACGTCTGTTTCTTGAAATCCGGTTCGCTCATATAGCTTTCGCGCCGTCTGATTATGGGCAAAGACGTGAAGGGACAGCTTCCGGATTCCCATGCTGCGGGCCGTGTTATCTAATGCTGCCAATGCTTGCTTTGCGTAGCCCTTGCCCCGATACGGTTCATATAACCCGAAATCGTAAATAAACGCTTCCTGCTGCGGATGCTCCGGTTCAGCATGGATCCAGAACCAGCCAACGATTTCCTTTTCATTCAGCGTGAGGCTCCACAAATGGTGATGGGGGGTTTCCAGCCCTCTCGGAAGCAGATCAGTAAACGTCTGCCTAGACAAAAGCTGTGCGTCTTCAGGCAGCCATGCTCCCGCTTTTACCTTTTCTTCCGCGTAATGCTTTGTTGTGTACGTGAGATAGGACCGAAATTCTTCTGTCTGCATAGGGGTCAGTATGATTGTCATATCATCTCTCCTTCATATATTGACTAGAGGATTTTACATAAAATAGAAAGAGGTGTTACTATCAGAATAAGCAACTGAGATTGATAAGTCACTAGAGAAAGGAGTTTCACATGAATAAGATTGCACCTGCAGAAATCGCTAGCATGCTCAACGATTGGTACCTTGCTATCAAGAAACATGAAGTGGAAGAGTCCTCCCGTTTATTTGAAGAAGTGAAGCCTTTATTGGATGACATGGAAGAGGATCAGGAGGTGCTTGCCTACTTCTCCTTATTGGAACTGCGCCACAAGGTTTTGCTTCACGAGGCGAGAGGACAGGGCTTTCAGCATGAGGAGCCTTCTCATATGAATGCTACGTCTGACATGCTGAAATATTACTTTTTTCTGTTTGAAGGCATGTATGAGGCCTATAAAAATAATTATGATATTGCCATTGGGCTGTATAAAGATGCTGAGCAGTATCTCAACAACATTCCCGATCCGATTGAGAAAGCCGAATTTCACCTGAAGGTCGGAAAGCTCTATTATAAGCTGGGACAAAATATTGTGTCCCTCAATCATACACGGCAAGCGGTCAAAACGTTCAGGGAAGAGACTGATTATAAAAAGAAGCTGGCTTCAGCCCTGATTACCATGTCAGGCAATTTTACCGAAATTGGGCAGTTTGAAGAAGCTAAAACATATTTGGACGAAGCAATTCGGATCACAAGAGAATTGGAGGATCATTTTTTTGAAGCCCAGCTTTTGCATAACTTCGGACTTCTCCATGCGCAAAGCGGCCAATCAGAACAAGCAGTCTCCAAATTAGAAGAGGCCTTGCAGAACGAAGAGTATGCCCGCTCCACCTATTATTATCACTCTGCCTACCTGCTGATACGAGAGCTGTTTAAGATCAAAAAGAAAGAACAGGCCTTTTCTTATTACCAAGAAGTGAAGGAAAAATTGGCTGCTGAGCCGAATAGAATATGTGAGGCAAAAATAGACATTTTATATGCCATTTATGCAGAAGGGGGTCATGCGGAAACGTTTTACTTATGCAAACAACATATGGATGACTTGTTGTCCGAGAAAGAGTATGACAGTGTAAGAGAACTTTCCATTTTGGCTGGCGAACGGTATAGGGAACTTGAGCTTTACAAAGAAGCTGCCCACTTTTTTTATGAAGCATTACAAATTGAAGAACTGATTAAACGAACGGAGGTTATATAAATGAAAAAATTTTTGATTGGCGCAGGCGTCGCAGCGGTGATGTTATCAGGCTGGTTTATTGCGGACCATCAAACCCATTCACAGGAGATGAAAGTCGCTGAGAAAATGATTGGATAAATGAAAAACCCCCGCGGGTGCGGGGGTTCAATTTAACGAAAGAATCCTAAAACGGTTTGTAGTTTTAGGATTCTTTCATCTTTTCAGCGTGATTGAAAACCCTTGAAGTCTAGGAAGAACGAGCATTGGAGCGCAGCGAATGTTTGGAATTCGTGAGCACCGAAGCGCAGGCCTGACAACGAATGCGAGGGTTTGTCGACACGCTGAAACCCCCGCGGGATGCGGGGGCTTTCTTATTACAAGAGCTTCTTCCCTAGCAGAGATTCTACAAGCTCTACTGCTGTTTTGCCCGTTTTGTTTTTGTGATCAAGGATCGGGTTAACCTCAACGAATTCGGCTGAGGTAATGATGCCTGCGTCATACAGCATTTCCATAGCCAGATGGCTCTCCCGGTAGCTGATGCCGCCGACGACGGGGGTTCCGACACCCGGTGCGTCGTTCGGATCAAGTCCGTCCAGATCAAGGCTCAGATGGACGCCGTCACATGCTGATAAATAATCAAGGGTTTCTTCAATGACCTTTGTCATGCCAAGACGGTCGATTTCGTGCATCGTATACACCTTCATGCCGCTTTCCTTAATGTACTTGCGCTCCCCTTCATCAAGTGACCGTGCGCCAATGATAACGACGTTTTCCGGTTTGATTTTAGGCGCGTAGCCTTCAAGGTTAACCAGTGACTCGTGGCCAATGCCGAGGCTGACCGCGAGCGGCATGCCGTGAATATTGCCCGATGGTGAAGTTTCAAGTGTATTCAAGTCGCCGTGCGCGTCATACCAGATGACGCCGAGATTATCGTAATGCTTCGCTGTGCCTGCCAGCGTGCCGATCGCAATACTGTGGTCACCGCCCAGGACAAGCGGGAATTTTTTCTCTTCGATGACTTTGTTGACCTTTTGCGCGAGTTTTTCATTTCCCGCCAAAACGGAATTCAGGTTTTTCAGTTCCTCGTCATTTTTGATTTTTTCGCGGTTGATCGGAATGTCACCGAGATCTTCAACCGTATACCCCATGTCTGACAGCCGCTCGATCAGATGAGCGTAGCGGATGGCACTCGGGCCCATATCCACTCCGCGTCGTGCTTGTCCTAAATCCATTGGCATTCCAATAACCGAAATCGTTTTATCCATCTGTGATTCCACCTCAACATTTAAGATAATGTCCTATGCGGGTTCTAACAAAGATGACTTGCGGACAACGTTTTTAAAGCTCTAGCTGACGATTTGCCTGCTGGCGTTTTTTAATGACGACATGATAAATGATGTAGCAAATGATCATAAACGGTACGCCGCAATACAGCGCGATACGCTGCTCCGGATCAAATGCAAGGCTGATAAGCACGACTGTATTTAACGTCAGGCCGATCAGCGGAAGCACCGGATACAGCGGTGTTTTGAATTTCAAATCTTCTGTCTTGCCGCCTTCGCGGATATATTTGCGTCTGAACATGATTTGGGAAAGCGAGATCGTAATCCAGCCGACCTGCGCGCTCATCCCCGCCAATGATAACAGCACCATATATACGGTTTCAGCCTGCGCAAACTTTGTCAGAAGTGATAGGCAAGCCACAGCCATCGTTACGATTAACGCATACATCGGTACACCGCGCTGATTTGTTTTGCCGAGCGCTTTAAAGGCCTGTCCTTCATTCGCCATCGCGTACAGGATACGCGTTGATGCGTATAAACCTGAATTCGCAACAGATAACAGCGCGATTAAAATAACAAAGTTCATGATATCAGCAGCATATGGGATTCCAATTTGCTCAAATACGGCAACAAACGGACTTTCCACGACTCCCGCCTGTTTCCACGGAATCATGCCGGCAATGACAACGATGGAAAGAACAAAAAATACAAGCGTTCTCCATACTGTCTGTTTGATCGACCGCGGAATCGTTTTTTCAGGGTCTTCACTTTCTCCGGCCGCAACCCCGATCAGCTCAGTTCCCTGGAACGCAAAGTTCACGGTAATCATCGTAATCAGCATTGCCTTTATGCCGTTCGGAAATAACCCGTCTTCATAAAAATGCGTCAAAAACGGCGCATGCTCTCCGCCCTTCAGATCAATCAGGCCAAACATGGCGGCTCCGCCGAGAATAATAAATAAAAGGATAATCAAAATTTTAATGCCTGAGAACCAGAATTCAGATTCCGCAAAGGCTTTTGTGGTGATCGCATTTAGAATAAACATCAGTGCCGCAAAGACCAGACACCAGATCCACACGTCTATATGCGGAAACCAGCGTTGCATCAGCTGCCCCGCTGATAAGAATTCAATGGCGCATGTAACCGCCCAGCCGAGCCAGTACAGCCAGCCGAACGCAAACCCGAAGGCCGGGCTGATAAATTTCGTCGCGTAGGTCTGGAAGGACCCCGATACAGGAAAGGCGACTGCCAGCTCTCCTAAGCAGAGCATGGTCAAAAACATGATAAAGCCGCCCACTAAATAGGACAGAACCGCGCCGAGCGGTCCCGCTTGGTTAATGGTAAACCCGGTTCCAAGGAAGAAACCGGTTCCGATCACTCCGCCCAATGAAATCATGAACAAATGGCGTGATTTCATTGTCCGCTGGAGCTGATTTCCGTTATCTTGGTTTGTATTCACATTCTGCACCCCTTCAGCAACTTGTATTGGATCTAAGCTGGAACATCTGCATGGTGCTATCCCAGTTTGCTGTCCAAAGAGCCTCTATCTATTTAATATAAAATTCACTTCTTCTCATAAAGATACATTATACTAAAATACTGCAGCTGAGCAAATAGGGAGTGCTGATTTTTCTGTTGTAAATTTATACAAACGAAGTGAATATCCCTTCATGGTGCGGGTTTATGCGTTTTGCAGCACGTGCTTGATTTTCTCTATCGCCCAATCCAAATCCTTTTTGGAAATGATTAATGGCGGTGCAAAACGAATAACAGTATCATGCGTTTCCTTGCATAAAAGCCCTTCTTCCTTCAAACGCTCACAATACGGACGTGCCGCTTCTGTCAATTCCACACCGATAAACAGCCCTCTGCCACGGACTTCTTTAATGATAGGGTTGTCAATGCTCTCAAGCTCGCTTTTAAAGTATTCGCCAAGCTCAAGAGAACGATCCGCCAGCTTTTCATCCTCCAGCACTTCTAATGAAGCGATAGACACTGCACATGCAAGCGGGTTTCCGCCAAATGTGGAGCCGTGTGATCCCGGGTTAAACACGCCTAAGATCTCGCGGTCCGCCGCAATGCATGAGATCGGGAACACACCGCCGCCAAGCGCTTTGCCCAAGATATACATATCCGGAACAATGCCGTCCCAGTCACAGGCAAACGTCTTGCCTGTACGTCCGAGACCCGTTTGAATTTCATCCGCAATAAACAAGACATTCTCTTCCTTACAAATCGCCGCCGCTTCCTGTAAAAATCCTTCAGGCGGAATGACAATGCCCGCTTCGCCTTGAATCGGTTCAAACAAGAATGCCGCTGTATTCGGCGTAATGGCCTGTCGAAGCGCTTCCACATCGCCGTAAGGAATGAGTTTGATCCCCGGAAGCATCGGGCCGAATCCTCGTTTATATTCCTCTTCAGAAGAAAGAGATACCGCCAGCATCGTGCGGCCGTGGAAGTTCCCGACACATGCGATAATTTCCGCTTGATTGTCTGCTACGCCTTTCACTTCATACGCCCAGCGTCTCGCCGCTTTCACCGCAGATTCAACCGCTTCGGCTCCTGTATTCATCGGCAGAATCATCTCTTTGCCTGTCAGCTTAGCTGTTTTTTCGTAAAACGGCCCAAGCTGATCGTTGTGAAACGCGCGTGATGTGAGGGTAATTTTATCAGCCTGATCCTTCAATGCCTGAATGATTTTCGGGTGTCTGTGACCCTGGTTTACCGCAGAGTAAGCACTCAGCATATCCATATATTCATTGCCTTCCGGGTCCTTTACCCAAGCACCCAGCGCTTCAGAAATGACAATCGGGAGCGGGTGATAATTGTTGGCTCCATAATGAGACGTCTGATCAATAATTTCTTTGGATTTAGATAAAGCTGGCATATTTGAATTCCCCCTTGTTTTCTGTTTCAACATGTTATCCTGCTTTCCCTTTATATAAATGCAAGTTCTGTGCCAAATCAAGAATTCGTGTGTTTTCTACAATTTTCGAGGACAAGGTGCAAAAACATTCTGATATTTCGAGCAAAAATTTCAGTGAGTGCAAAATTCTTTTGCATATCCTCTCCATTTTTTTATAAAATAGAAGAAATATTAAGAAAATAATTGAGGGAGGTTCATACAGTGGTCAAGGACAGCGAATTCCTCACATTGGTTTTTCAGAGCATTTTAGATGAAATCGATGTTGGCCTGCACGTAGTGGACGAGCATGGTAACACGATCGTTTATAACAATAAAATGATGCAGATTGAAGATATGGAGAAGCATGACGTCCTGAATAAAAACCTGATGGATGTGTTTATGTTTTCAAAACAGCAGGACAGTACGCTGGTACAGGCGCTCCAGGAAGGCAAGACGATTAAAAATGTGAAGCAAAGCTACTTCAATAATAAGGGCCAGGAAATCACGACGATCAATCATACCTATCCCATCGTCCAGGACGGCAAAATCAAGGGTGCCGTTGAAATTGCCAAGGATGTGACAAAGCTAGAACGGCTGATCAGGGAGAATATGAACAAAAAGGGCAGCACCACCTATACGTTTGACAGCATTCTTGGCACCAGCCCGGCCATTCAAGACGTCATCGAAAACGCCAAGCGGGCAACCCGCACGTCATCATCTGTCCTTCTCGCAGGTGAAACCGGCACGGGAAAAGAGCTGTTCGCGCAAAGTATCCATAATGGCAGCGATCGTTCAGGCGGCCCGTTTATTTCCCAAAACTGCGCGGCACTGCCAGACAGCCTTGTGGAAAGCATTTTGTTCGGAACGAAAAAAGGCGCGTTTACGGGCGCTGTCGACCAGCCCGGCCTGTTTGAACAAGCCCATGGCGGCACGCTACTGTTAGATGAAATCAATTCGCTGAATCTCAGCCTTCAGGCAAAGCTGCTGCGCGCCCTTCAAGAACGAAAAATCAGGCGTATCGGTTCAACAAAGGACACACCGATTGATGTACGTATTATTGCCACGATGAATGAAGACCCAATTGACGCGATTGCCGGCGAACGGATGAGGAAGGACTTGTATTACAGGCTGAGTGTCGTGACGCTGATCATCCCGCCGCTTCGGGAACGAAAAGAAGACATTTTGCTTCTCGCGTCGGAGTTCATCCAGAAAAACAACCATCTGTTCCAAATGAATGTTGAACACATCAGCGAAGACGTGAAGCAATTTTTTCTTTCTTATGACTGGCCGGGAAATATTCGTGAGCTTGAGCATATGATCGAAGGCGCCATGAATTTCATGACGGACGAGCAAACGATTACAGCCTCCCATCTGCCCTATCAATACCGCATGAAAATCAAGCCTGCTGACATTCCAGAGCCTGAACCAAGACATCAGCCGGCTGCGGACTTAAAAGAAAAAATGGAAAGCTTCGAAAAATATGTGATAGAGAACGTGTTAAGAAAACACGGCCATAACATCTCGAAAGCCGCTCAGGAACTTGGCATCAGCCGACAAAGCCTTCAATACCGGCTGAAGAAATTTTCTCACTCATCTGACGAATAAGCTGGTGCAGGAAGCCTGATCATAAATACAGTGCCTCTGCCGATTTCACTTTTCACGTCAATTGTCCCATTGTGGCTGTCGATAATCGATTTCGTTATGGCGAGGCCCAATCCCGAACCTCCATATTTCCGGGAGCGGGATGGGTCTGCCCTGTAAAACCGGTCAAACACATGTGGTAAGTGCTCCGGCGCGATGCCTGTGCCGTTGTCCGCTATCATCAGCATAACGCTATCACGGCCTTTTTGCAGTGAGATGGTAATGGCACCGGCTTTCTCTTTTGTATACTGCACCGCGTTATAAACCAAATTCAAAATAACCTGTTTCATCTTATCCCTGTCAAACACCGCTTCAGCATCATCTTCTAGCAGCAGCTGCAGTCTTCTTTCTTTTGCAAGCAGACTGAGCTGCGGCTCCATTTCCCTTATGAGCGCATCGAGATTTCCCCTCTTCATTTCAAAGCTCGGCACCCGATCAATTTTTGCTAAAAACAACAGATCCTCTATCAGCCGAGTGGCTCTCTTCGACTCTTCATACATACTATTCAGCGCCCTATCTCTCTGCTCCGGCTGAAGCGCGGCGCCACGCAGCAGCACTTCGATAAAGCCGTGTATGGACGTTAAAGGCGTTCTCAATTCATGTGAAGCGTCTGATACAAATTGCCGGATGCGCTCCTTCGCTTCTTTTTCTGCTTTAAATGACGTTTCAATCCGCTCCAGCATGCGATTAAACGAAATGGCGAGCGTGTCAATTTCCATTTGTTTTCGATATACAGGAAGCCTTTTATTCAAATTTCCTGCATTGATTTCACCCATCATATGTACCATTTGTGATAACGGTTTAAGCGTATGTCTGACCACTGGCAAGAATGTAAAAAGCCCGAGCAGGAGCGCGACAAGCGAGAGTGTAGAGTAAGTGCTGATTTGCCGGAGCAGTACGTCCTTCAGTGGTTCTGTTAAAGCACTCATTTGAATCACGCCTGCTTCTTTTCCATCGATATTAATAGCCTGAAATACAATCAGCACTTCCTCGCCGGATTCATTTTTCGTGACTCTATAATGCAAAGCCATCGTATCTTTTAATGCCTCATCATATACACTTTTTTTCACTGTCGGCGGCGCTCCCGCATATGGGTCGGTCGACAATACCGTACTGTCTTTTGTTTTCTTATCAATAAAAACAATGGTCACGCCCGGATAAATAAAGGCGGGACGGACAGCACCATCTGACTTTTTCAAGCCGCCGGGATGGCTTTTGTATGTTTTAATGTTATTCCAGATGGTCGGCTCCGTCGAATTGATATAACTCTGAATGCTGACAGCCCGGTTTTCATATAATAGGCGTTTTCCAAACACATATTGTAAAGCGCCAACAAACACCAATAGAAGAACGAGAATGCATAATGAGCGGCATAAAAGCTGAAAGCGCAGCGTTTTGAATCGTTTTTTCATTCTATATCCACCCGATAGCCCGCGCCCCGAACCGTTCGGATTACTTCATGCTTTTTGTCATTCAGCTTTTCCCGCAAGGAACGGATGTACACTTCGACAATATTTTCTTCTCCGTAAAAATCATACCCCCATACTTTATCCAGAATCCTCGCTTTACTGAGCACAAGGCCGTGATTCAGCACCAAAAACTTTAAAAGCTCGTATTCTGTTGCTGAAAGCTTGAGCACCTCTTCCTGATAGCGGATTTCTCTGCGCCGATCATCAATTCGAAACGGACCGAGCGCGACTTCTTCAAACAGGTTGGGAAAGTGATCCCGAATTCTTGCATAGATTCGCGCCAGCAGCTCTTCAAAGCTGAAGGGTTTGATCATATAATCATCAGCGCCCTCTGTCAGCGCTTTTACCCGAACCCCCACCTCATCCTTGGCCGTAAGCATAATAACGGCGGTATGGCCGGTTTTTTTCATCATCCTCGATACTTCCAGTCCATCCATTCCAGGCATCATCACATCCAGGATGGCCACATGCGGCTGAAATGTCTTTACGGTGTTCATCGCTGTCATTCCGTCAGCTGCTGTCTTCACTTCAAAGCCTTCATTTTCAAGGCCCATTGTCAAAAAATCTAATATCGCCGGTTCATCGTCCACGAGCAAAATCTTGATGCCTTTCATCCTATTCATGCTGTGCTCTCTCCTTAGTTGGCATAAACCTCTGATTAGTTTTTTCCCTTCCCCTCCTATTATTCGTTTTTACCTGAAAACAAACTGAATCTTCCCTAAAAATCAGCTGAATTCAGCAAGTTTTCAGCCAGCCCTCATTTGATTTTCAGCTTCAGCCTATACAATTGCCTTAGTTGGTACAGCCAACAATGAAATAAAGGAGGAATCTCACATGAATATCACTAAAGTTTTATCAGGAGCTGCACTGGGAACGATTATTTCAATCAGTTCTTTCACTTCTGCTCACGCCGCGGTCATTCAAAAGGATGATACATCAACGAAGGTCGAGACGAAGCAGCAGGCTTCCATCACAATAGCAAAGGCAAAACAGGTTGCGTTGAACAAATGCAAAGGTGCGGTTCAAACGGCCCAAATGAAGAAAGTGAACGGCACATACGTATATGTTGTGAAAGTTCTCGGTGAGGACGGCAAACAGCATACGATGAACGTCAACTGCAACAGCGGCAAAGTTGTGAAACATGATGTTCAAAAGAAACAAATCTATATCAGCAAAACAAAAGCCCAATCGATCGCTTTGAAAAACTGCAAAGGTGCGATTCAATCTTCTGAGCTGAAGCAAGAAAACGGTGTTTACGCTTACGTCGTGAAAGTAATGGGTGAAGACGGAAGCCTTCACACGCTCCATATCAATGGAGAAAACGGCAAAGTCGCAAAACACGAGCAAAAGAAACAAGCACATCTTTCTAAAACAAAAGCGCATCAAATCGCACTCAACAAATGCAAAGGCGCAGTTCAATCTTCTGAACTGAAGAAAGAAAACGGCGCATACATCTACGTTGTCAAAGTGCTTGGCGAAGATGGAAAAACTCATAAAATCCATGTCAACTGTGACAGCGGTAAAATCGTAAAACAAGAAGTGCAAAAGAAAAACGCAGCCGTTACAAAAACAAAAGCACATCAAATTGCACTAAATAAATGTAAAGGCACAGTGAAATCTACTGATTTGAAGAAAGAGAACGGCACATTCGTTTACGTGTTTAAAATTACTGCCCAAAACCACACTGAACATACAGTGAAAGTGAACGCTGAAAACGGAAGCATTTGCAAATAAAATAACTGCTTGCCAGCAGTAAAATAACTCAAATTCAACGTATAACACCAGTCTTGTTTTAACACAAAGTTCTAAGTTCATGTCTACCTTTTTCTAAATACTCTTTTAAACTGAACGTGTGTGACCCGCGTTCAGTTCTTTTTCTAAGGAGGACCCACAAATGAATATGAAAATATGTTCTGCAGCTGCTTTAGGCGCGGTCATTTCAATCAGTTCTTTATCATCCGCACACGCGGCTGTTCTGCATAAAGAAGACACTGCTAAAGTTCAAACCCAGCAGCAGGCTTCTATTACGCTCTCTAAAACAAAAACTGTCGCTATAAAGAACTGCAAAGGCGTAGTTCAATCAGCACAAATGAAGAAAGCAGACGGCGTTTATGTCTATGTCATTAAGGTGCTTGGTGAGGATGGCAAAATTCACACCTTTAACATTAACCGCAACAGCGGAAAAATCGTCAAGCATCACGTTGAACATAAACAAGCCGCGATCACAAAAGCAAAAGCACAAAGCATTGCGTTGAACAAATGCAAAGGTACCGTCACATCTTCTGCATTGAAGAAAGAAAATGGCACCTATGTGTACATCATCACCATCACAGCCAGCAACCACACGGTTCAAACCATTAAAGTCCATGCAGATAACGGAAGTATTTGCAGCTAACAGCCATTTACTGCTGTTTCACGTGTAACATCCATCTTGTATTTTTCTTCATATTCGATATATCCTTTTCAACTGAACGGGCGTGACCCCCGTTCAGTTTTTTTGCATATCAAAACAGCCTGGCAAACGATGCCAGACTGTTTGATTAACTTCCTAATTGGTCTGCGGACGACAGCTTGATGTCAACAGATTTTTCTTTTCCGCCGCGGTAAAACTTCACCTTCACCCGATCACCGACTTTTTTCTGATAAAGCCGTTTTCGCAGATCAACAATATCATTTACTTTGTATCCGTCAAATTCCGTGATGACATCGAGTTCCTTCAGTCCTGCTTTTCCGGCAGGTGAAAAGGCGTCTACGCCCATCACAACCGCTCCATTGGTGACGTTCTTAGGAAGCTTTAATGTTTCATCCCAATGATAGCTTGCGATATCGCTTAAGGATTTCATCTCAATGCCAAGGAACGGGCGTTTGACCTTTCCGTATCTCTCTAAATCCTCTATCACAGGGATCACGAGCTTAGACGGAATGGACAGGCCAATCCCTTCAACTGCTGACTCGGCAATTTTCATTGAATTGATGCCAATGACCTTCCCATCCATATTTAACAAAGCGCCGCCGCTGTTCCCAGGGTTAATGGCCGCATCTGTTTGCAGGACTTCTGCGTTCCAATCAGGCTGTCCGTCACCGTTTGAATCCACTGGGATCGCCCTCTCCGTACCCGAGATGACGCCTTGTGTGACAGAGCCAGCAAACTCAAGGCCTAACGGGTTCCCGATCGCAATAACCGGCTCCCCAGACTTCACTTTATCTGAATTTCCGAAATCGGCGACTGCTTTAATCTTATCGCTTTTCACCCGTAAAACGGCAAGGTCCATCAGCTGGTCGCTGCCGACAAGATCAGCTGATACACGTGAGCCGTCTTTCAAGCTGATTTCAATTTGGGAAGCGCCTTCGATGACATGATGGTTGGTCACGACATAAGCGGTATGGTCATTTTTCTTATAGATGACGCCAGAGCCGCTCCCAGCCTCGCCGCTCTCTCCCCGTATATCTGATTTTTGGATGTTCACAACACCGACAACGGCGGGCGACACATTGCTGACAATCTTGGTGACCGTATTGTTGACACTGACATTCACCGTCCTGATTGATTCCCGGCCGTTGTTGTTCTGCTGCTGATCTAAAGCGCCTGTATCTAGCCCTTCATTTGAAAGGTACGGCATGATAAACGCCATTAATACGGCACCGACAATCACGCCGATCAGACTTGAAAGAAAATATCCTTTTTTGCTTCTCTTTGGCTGTTCAGGAGTAGTATGTTCTTCCTCACGTTCGTAATCCACCATATTCCATCCTTTCCAAGAACGTTAATATGGTTATATTGTGGGTTAGAAACTCCTAGAATAGTCATGATTTACATAGAAAAATTATACAGCGCAAAGCGGAGTGGCCTTCTTCGGGTCGGTGTCGTATAAGTCAAATGTCTCACCCGTCACAAATCCTTTAGAAGCCAATGTCTGCTGCACAGACATTCTTGCCAGCTCCTTCATGTTGTTGTCCTGGCTTAAGTGCGCCAGGTAAATACGGGACGTCTCATCGCCAATGACATCCGTCATCGCCAGGGCAGCATCTTCATTTGAAACGTGCCCGACGTCACTTAAAATCCGCCGCTTGATGCTCCACGGGTATCTTCCCATTTGCAGCATGCCGACATCATGATTGCTTTCAAACACAAACACATTCGCAGAACGGATAATGCCTTTCATCCGGTCGCTGACATATCCCGTATCTGTCATTAATGCGAGCTTTCGGCCGTTATAATGGAACACATAAAACATCGGCTCGGCCGCATCGTGGGAAACGCCAAACGATTCAACATCAAGTCCGCCGAACGATTTGACTGATTCCATCGGAAATACAAACTTTTGATCGGTGTCAATTTTCCCGATTTGATTCTCCATCGCTTTCCAAGTCTTCTCATTCGCATAGATCGGAAGCTTGTACTTTCTGGCGACCACACCAAGGCCCTTAATATGGTCACTATGCTCATGCGTCACAAAAATGCCGTCTACATCATCCAGCTTACGCCCGATCTGCGCCATCAGCCCGTCCATGGCTTTCCCGCTCAAACCGGCGTCCACTAAAAATGCGTGATCCTCTGTTTCAAGGTAAAACGCATTTCCCGTACTCCCGCTCGCAAGTACGCTAAATTGCAAGCTCATGTCTGTCTCACTCCATTATTTTCATTGATCTGTATCTAAAATCGTACTCTCCAAAGCATTCACAGTAAAATACTCTTGTACTGTCTTTTTCTCGCCGTTCACTTTTTTATCGTACTCGACTGTAATTCTCCATACCGGCGCCAGCACCTGCGTACTTGTCAGCGGATATTGTGCTACATAGCCGAATTTACAGCTCTTCACAGTGCTGTATTCTTTTAATTGATTTTGATAGTACAACAGCTCAACCGCATCCATTTCAGTAATTAAGCTTTCTTTCTGGATTTGCTTGAAGGTCTCAAGCGTTGTCTGGTCGTACGACACAACCTCGTTTTTACCGTTTAAGTGCAATACCACTTGCCCGATCATATTAGAGGGATTATCGGTCTTTTGGTAAATATAATGGCCTTCATACGTTTGGAAGAAAATAATTTCTTTCTTCGATTTATCAACCTTCCAAAGCTTATATTTTTCGCCATCTTGAATCTTCGAAGAAACAAGTGCCTGCGCATCGTCTTCGATATTCTTCTTTGACAGGGCGATTGGATTTGCAAACTTCATTTTCAGGCTCGTTACTTTATGATCATCACTAGGCATGTCCATCAAAGGCTTTTGATCCTTCAGCGCCTCAATTTCCTCCTTGGTGAAGGCTTTTTGATTTGCTGTGATCCGATAGCCTTCTGTCGCTTCCTTATTCAAGCCTTCATACGTGATATGATCGGCCCTCATGTCGTGCTCGACATCATTTTTAATGACTTCATATTCCTTGCCGGTAGCCTGCCATTTTTGAAAAAACTGATAGCCTAAGAAAATATCTAAAATGAGGAAGGCAACGATGAAGATTGATTTTGTCTTATTCCACTCCACTGTTAGCCTCCTCCTTTTTCAATAAGTCCTTTGTAATCGGCACAATTTTTCCATTTACTTTCATCGCCCAAACCGGTTCCAGTTCAACGAGAGGATCATCGTTGGTTGATGTGGATACCAATTGATAAGCAAGGAAGATCTGATCAATTTTGTCCGTATCATAAGCGGTTTGTCTCGAAAGCAGCATCTTCACTTCGCTGCCGCTCATCAGCTCTGTTTCACTTGTTTTAATCGGATTCGTTCCGAGACTGTAATTCGGCCGCTTATAGCTGAGAATGTCATCATTCGCCCATTGCACCGTAATCGCCGATGTCGCTCCGAAAGGTTTGGTGGTGCTGTTAATGACCGGGAGCTGATCCATAAAGATATAGAAGCTCAGCTGTTGGCTGTCATTGATACTGAAAAATTGATAGTGATCCGTCCAGCTTCCGGTATCCTCAAGGTATTTTTGGCTCTTTTTGATTAATTCTCCCGTTTGATAGGATGTGCTCTGCACCAAATTGCGCTGCTGGAATTGCACCTGGCGCTGGCTAAGATTCACATCTAAACGGCTGATCCCATCTGTCAGTACATTTCTGTTGTTGTAATTCGAATCTTCCCTTACAATGCTCGGATCGCTAAACAAAGCCTGCTTAAAGGTATTTGTTTTAATCGATTCAGTGACAAATTCTTTTTTGTCCATCGTAAGCGGTTTGTTTGGCAGCAAGAACTCTTTCTTTGAGCCAATGGAGAACAAACTGAACGCCGGCATATTTGATTGCCTGTTTTTCAAGTCGTTCATAATGTTCCGGTAGTTTGCCGACTCAACCGTCACTTCAAGAATGAGCTGTTTGCTGTAAGACACCAAATAGATTTTCTTGTTCGCTTTTGTTTCATTGAATGGGATCAGAATATGATCAAACGAACTGTATTCAAACGACTGATTAGACCATTTAAACAGCGTTTGGAAAATATCAATCGGGATCGTATCGCTGAATTGCAAATCAAGCTTGGCTTCAGAACCGCCTATACCATAAAACCAACTCTTGAATCCAGACTTGTCATACTGATCCGAAATATCTTTAATTCCTTTTACATCCCAATGCGGCAAGTCAGACCAGATTTCTTCATAGAGGGCATTGTCATCCACTTTGTAATGAGCGCCGTCATCATGGATAAACATGTCTCGCGGCCTTACCGTTTCAGACAGCTTTTGGGTCGTTTTTTCGATTTTGTGTTTCTCACGCACGGTAGACTCTGTTGAGGATGAGCCTTCAGAAAAGTTTGGCTGGAACGTCCATATCCCCCATGTGAAAACAAGACTGATGACGACGAGTACGGTAAGTAATATCGTTTTTATATTTTCACGCTTCATCCCAATCATCCTCTTGTTCCTCTTTATATGGAAGAGTAAATGTAATCGTCGTGCCTTTTCCTTCTATGCTGTCCGCCCAAATATCTCCACCGTGCGCCTGTACCATTTCCTTGGCAATCGCCAATCCCAGGCCGGTGCCGCCAAGCTTTCTCGTTCTCGCTTTATCCACCCTGTAGAAGCGGTCAAAGACTTTTTCGACATCTTTTTTCGGAATGCCGATCCCTTCATCCTTCACGCTGATATAGAGCAGTTCTTCCTCTTCATTGACATCAATCGAGAACGTGACATGTCCGCCTTCGGGTGAGTATTTTAATGCGTTAGAAATAATATTATCGAGCACCTGCGTAATTTTATCCTGGTCAATCTCGACGTACAGGTTTCTGTCCGGCAGATTGCGGATAAACTCCACATGCTGCTCTTTTGTCATTTCAAAACGGTCAATAATAAGCGACATAAACCGGACAATCTGAATCCATTCCCGGTTAAATTGATAATCCTTACTGTCAAATTTCGACAGCTGAAGCAAATCATTGACAAGCCGGATCATACGCTCTGTTTCATTTTGCGTCACCATCAAGAAGCGCGGAGCAATGTCTTTATTTTCCCACGCGCCTTCAGCTAACGCTTCTAAATAGCTGCGCATTGTCGTGAGCGGCGTCCGCAGCTCATGTGATACATTCGCAACGAATTCTCTGCGTTCCTGATCCATTTTCTCTTGTTCGGTTACATCATAAATGACAGCGATTAAACCATCAATTTTGCCGTGTTCCCTTTGAATCACAGAGAAATTCACGCGAAGCACCGTTAATTGATCATCGCGCTCAATTTCAAGCAGCATAGAATCCTGCTGCTCCACCAAATCTTCAAAAGTATAATTCTCTTGAAGCCCCAGCAAGCTTGTAATCGGCATTTCTAAGGCTGTTTCACGTGAAACGTTCAACAGCTCCAGCGCCGGACTGTTTAGGAGAATAATTGCTCCGTTTCGGTTTGTGGCGATAACGCCGTCTGTCATATAGGCAATAACAGAGGCTAGCTTTCTTCGTTCCCCTTCAGTCATCGCCTGAGCATCTTCAAGTTCTCTCGTTAAGTGGTTAAACGTTGTGGCGAGCTGACCAATTTCATCATGCCCGTACTTTTTAACCTTCCTTGAGAAATTCCCTTTCGCAAGCTCCATCGCCTGCTTTCGCATATCTGAAAGCGGGTGGGTAATGGTTCTTGCCAGAAAAATACCGAGAAGAGCCGTCAAAACGAGTGCCAAACCTGTGCCGGACGCTAGTATCGTGTTGATTGTCTTCATTTGATTAAAGACATCTTCCATACTCGCGACAACATAGATCGCGCCGACAACCTCTTGGTTTTCAGTCATGACGGGCTTCGCGGAAATAAGAACTCTGATTTTGCTTTTCGGGTCATAATATTTTCTTAAATACGACTGTTTGGTGGAAAAAATCCTCTTAAAAATCAGATCGGTCGTTTGTTTCCCTGCCACTTCCTCACCATACGGCTTTGAAGACCCGACCACTTCATAGCTTTTATCTACAAAACTAATTTCCCGAACCTCATCACTTTTCGTGAAATCACTCAGGATACGGCTGACGTCATCCTTTATGACAGTGCTGTCGTTATCGCTCTTATATTCTTGTTCGATATAATAAGAAAGGTTGTCGATTCGCTGATTCAGCGATTGTTCATAAGAGCTGATCAGCGACTTCTCTACCTGATTGACAAAATACACACCAATGATTTGCATAGCAATGATGATCAAAAGCACATAAATCAAGGTAATTTTAAATTGGATCGACCGAAAAAAACCAACCTTATTCATATGGGCATTAGTCCTGTTCTGGGTTTCTCAAGTAATAACCTACACCGCGGCGTGTGACAATCCAATTTGGATGGCTCGGGTTGTCCTCAATTTTTTCACGAAGCCGGCGGACTGTTACGTCAACCGTTCTGACATCGCCGAAGTAATCATAGCCCCAAACGGTTTGAAGCAAGTGTTCACGGGTCATCACTTGTCCGATATGTTTTGCTAAATAATGAAGCAATTCGAACTCACGATGAGTCAATTCGATTGTTTCATCTCGTTTTGATACAACGTACGCGTCAGGGAAGATGACGAGAGAGCCGATATGAATCTCATTAGAGGAAGGCTCTTCCTCCGCAGGCGCTGTTGTCAGCTGGCGGCGCAGATTCGCTTTTACACGCGCCAGAAGCTCGCGTGTGCTGAATGGTTTTGTGACATAGTCATCAGCACCGATTTCGAGTCCGATAACCTTGTCAATTTCTGAATCCTTAGCCGTCAGCATAATGATTGGCATATCGTATTTCTTTCTGACTTCACGGCATACTTCAACGCCGTCTTTATTAGGGAGCATAATATCTAAAAGAATTAAATCAGGCTGAAGCTCTTCTACCATTTCAACGGCTTCGTTTCCGTCGTGGGCACAGTGCACCTCATAGCCTTCTTTTCTTAAGTTAAATTCCAATATATCTGCAATCGGTTTTTCATCATCTACTACAAGGATCTTTTTATCCATCATTTTGATTTTCCTCCTGCCGAATGACTTCATTTCATCTATATCACATTCGTTTCATCACTTAAGACCCATGTAAAGAATGGGTCCTTGTCTATTATAACGGTTTAAGGGCAAAAGATAAAAAAAATAAAGGTTTAGAAAAAAAACACACATTTCACCTTTATCCGCCCATTGTTTATCTTTTGTCATGCTGGTCAACTTTTTTTAAAAAAGATAACTTTATTGAAACCTCCCCTCACCGGAGTGCGTCTTTATCAATGACGTCTTCTTCTTTGAACCGGCCCCAGGGCCGGTTCTCCCTTTTTCTTCTATTATAACATTCCTCATGTTTGCCTTTTTCCTAAAAGAAAAAACGCACCTACGATTGCAGATGCGTTTGGTAAGTGGCTCGGGACGGAATCGAACCGCCGACACACGGATTTTCAGTCCGTTGCTCTACCAACTGAGCTACCGAGCCAAATGTTTTATTTTTCTCTACCAAGTAAAGTAAAATGGCGGTCCGGACGGGACTCGAACCCGCGACCTCCTGCGTGACAGGCAGGCATTCTAACCAACTGAACTACCGGACCTTACAGTAATTGCCCGGAGAGCTGTCGTGTCAGCTCTCACAGACAAATAAGGAATTTAGCAATAACGCTAAAGTAAATCAATGACCCGTACGGGATTCGAACCCGTGTTACCGCCGTGAAAGGGCGGTGTCTTAACCGCTTGACCAACGGGCCTTCACGAAATGGTGAGCCATGAAGGACTCGAACCTTCGACCCTCTGATTAAAAGTCAGATGCTCTACCAACTGAGCTAATGGCTCTTAAAGATGTCGGAATTTCTATAGAGCAAACGACTTAGATCTAGTTCTTATCTCGTACTCTATTGAAGCAGTTTCCGTAACAACGAGATTTATAATATCACGAACAAATAGAAGTGGCAATAACTTTTTTGGTTTTTTTCATATTTTTTTCTCAGACCAACTTATATGCGGGCTTCAAACAAAAAACAAGCCCCTGATATAGGGGCTTGCAGGCATATTCTATTTAGTTCGCACGGTATACACTGCGAAGGACATTTGTTTGTGAGCGGTCTGGACCGACAGAGAAAATAGAAAGCGGAATGCCTGTCAGCTGAGACACACGCTCAAGATAATGGCGCGCATTTTCCGGAAGCTCGCTCAAGCTCTTCGCACCTGTAATATCCTCAGTCCAGCCTGGCATTTCTTCATAAACCGGCTCACATTCAGCAAGTGCTTTAAGACTTGCTGGGAATTCTTCAATGATTTCGCCTTTGTAGCGGTACGCCACACAGATTTTCAACGTTTCAATTCCTGTTAAGACGTCAATTGAGTTCAGAGAAAGATCTGTAATTCCGCTCACACGGCGGGCGTGGCGGACAACGACGCTGTCAAACCAGCCGACGCGGCGCGGGCGGCCTGTTGTTGTTCCATATTCGCGTCCGACTTCACGGATTTGATCACCGATTTCATCTTTCAGCTCAGTCGGGAAAGGACCGTCTCCGACACGAGTCGTATATGCTTTTGATACACCGACAACGTGCTGAATTTTGGTCGGGCCGACACCAGAACCGATCGTGACACCGCCGGCAACCGGGTTAGATGACGTAACAAACGGGTATGTTCCTTGGTCGATATCAAGCATAACCCCTTGTGCGCCTTCAAATAATACACGGCGCCCTTCATCAAGAGCATCGTTTAAGACAACAGATGTATCGCAAACGTATTGTTTGATCTGCTGGCCGTACTCATAATATTCGTCTAAGATATCCTCAATTTTAAACCCTTCTGTCTCGTACATTTTCTCAAGCAGACGGTTTTTTTCTTCGAGATTGCGTTCAAGCTTTTCCGCAAACGCGTCACGGTCTAACAGATCCGCGATGCGAATTCCGATGCGGGCTGCTTTATCCATGTAAGCAGGGCCGATTCCTTTTTTCGTTGTGCCGATCTTGTTAGCCCCTTTACGCTCTTCTTCCACTTCATCCAATTTCAAATGATACGGCAGAATGACGTGAGCTCTGTTGCTGATTCTCAGGTTATCTGTACTGACGTTGCGTTCATGAAGATACGCAAGCTCTGTGACTAATGCTTTCGGATCTACAACCATTCCGTTTCCGATGACACACGTTTTATCCTTATAAAAAATTCCAGACGGGATTAAGTGAAGCTTGTATGTGATTCCGTCAAACTTGATTGTATGCCCTGCGTTATTTCCGCCTTGATAACGGGCGATCACTTCTGCATTTTCTGATAGGAAATCTGTGATTTTACCTTTTCCTTCATCGCCCCATTGCGTACCTACTACAACTACTGAAGACATGTCCGTGCACCTCCGTTAACCTTTCAAAACGATTCTATTCAAACAAATCAAGTTTATCAGTGAAGAAACAGAAAGTCAATTGTAAATCCGAACATTAAATTATTGTAAATCTATATTCGTTCGCTTTCATTCGTTTTATAAGCGTTTTCTCACCATTTTGTCATAAAAAGCTTGTGAAACTTTCATCCTTTAGCATGAAAAAGAATTACTTGCCTGATATTCCTTTTGAATTCATAAAAACAACCCGCCAGCCGTCCGGGTCCTCTATCGTCACGCCCCCATTGCTCCAGTACGGATTCTCTGATTCCACCTCTCGATAGCCCATGTGCTTTAGCTTTGAACTGATCGCTTTCAGTTCATCTGCATCTGGCACATAAAAAACAAGGAGGCTGTCGGGATGGGGAACAGGGGCAGTGCTTTCCCCTTCATACTGAGTGAATTCCAAATGATAATCGGCATGAGGAAGGCCGAACATGACACCGTCATACCCGTTATGCTGTGAAAATTCTCCTATTCGTTTCAAGCCCAGTCCCTCTTCGTAAAAACGAACAATCTCATCAAGCTGGCCTGTAGGACGCGCAATTCGGATTTGTGCTGCGTGAAAAGACGAAAAACGGTTTCCCATATTGTTACCATCTCCTTTTTGCACCATTTTATTAAAACGCTTTCAAATTTTCATCCGCTGAGCGGACGGTTTCTCTTCCACCTTTCGAACGAAAAAAACCCCAAGATCAGCTCTTGGGGCTTATGCGCCGGGCGGAACGCCTGCGTCATCAAAACGCCGTTCCAGGTTGACGAATTTGTTGTATTCTTTTACGAACGCAAGAGACACGGTTCCTACCGGGCCGTTACGCTGTTTGGCGATAATGATTTCGATAATGTTTTTATTCTCGGTTTCTTTGTCATAGTAGTCATCACGATAAAGGAACGCGACAATATCCGCGTCCTGCTCGATACTTCCTGATTCCCGGATATCAGACATCATCGGACGTTTATCCTGACGCTGCTCAACACCCCGGGAAAGCTGAGAAAGCGCGATAACAGGGACTTGCAGCTCCCTGGCAATCGACTTCAGTTCACGGGAAATTTCTGATACTTCCTGCTGACGGTTGTCCTTTGAACGGCCGCTTCCCTGAATCAATTGCAGGTAATCGATCAAAATCATGCCCAGCCCGCTTTCCTGCTTCAAGCGGCGGCACTTGGCGCGGATTTCACTTACCCGAATCCCCGGTGTATCATCGATGTAAATTCCGCTGTTCGACAGGCTTCCCATTGCCATCGTCAGCTTGCCCCAATCCTCTTCAGTCAGGTTACCGGTACGGAGATTCTGGGCATTGATATTTCCCTCGGCACAGAGCATACGCATAACGAGCTGCTCTGCACCCATCTCAAGACTGAAAATCGCTACGCTCTCATCGGTCTTGGTCGCCACGTTTTGTGCGATGTTCAGGGCAAAGGCTGTTTTCCCCACTGACGGACGGGCAGCCACAATGATCAAGTCGTTGCGCTGGAAACCCGCAGTCATCCGGTCAAGCTCCGTAAAACCTGTTGGAATCCCTGTGATATCACCTTTTCGATTGTGAAGCTGTTCGATATTATCATAGGTTTGGACAAGGACGTCCTTAATGTTTTGGAAGGCACTCGTATTTTTGCGCTGTGCCACTTCCATAATCGTTTTTTCCGCTTCACTGAGTAAATCCTCGACCTCATCTTCACGGGTATACCCGTCTTGAGCAATCGTTGTCGCGGTTCTGATTAATCGGCGAAGAATCGATTTTTCCTCAACGATTTTCGCGTAATATTCTATGTTAGCCGCTGTCGGCACCGAGTTTGCGATATCTGTCAGATATGAAATGCCGCCTACTTCTTCCAGCAGGTCTGTGTTTGCAAGCTCTGAAGTTACCGTCACCAGATCAACCGGCTCACCTCGGTCACCGAGCACCAGCATCGCATTATAGATTTTTTGGTGGGACATTCTATAAAAATCATCTGGAATCAATACTTCTGAAGCCAGTGTTAAAGCAGACGGCTGTAAAAAAATAGCGCCTAACACGGCTTGTTCGGCTTCTATATTTTGCGGAGGAAGCCGATCATTCAGAAGGTCTGTCATGCTAAGCACCGTCCTCTCATTAAAAAATCTCCAACCTCCATTCTACCATTTCTACAGAAAAAAAATAGAAAAATTGTCTGTTTCCTGTTTTTTTCAGTTAGCAGATTGGATCGTTTTGGACAGTAACAAGGCGGGAAAAATGCAATAAAACATAAGGGAGGAATGAAAAATGATTAAAAAATACGCGATTACACCGAATGTTGATGCGGATGGCTGGTTTATTGAGGTGGAGAATGTGGCGCCGACAGCTTTGTATACGTCTAAAGACGCCGCTATTGAAAAGGCCAAACAGGTGGCTAAGGAAAACAGTCCGGCAAAGCTTGTCATTTATGACCAGTTTAAAAATGTGGAAGAGGAACTCTCATTTTAGTGAATGAAAGCCTTCGCTGCAGCGAGGGTTTTTTAGCGGTTATCGGTTTATTTCATCCATTGGATGCCTATGTCCATCATCAAATCTGCCGCTTTTTGATACAGATCCCACTCCTCAAGCGAAGCAAATTTCCCCATCAGCTCTTGAAGCTTTAGCCTCACTGCTAAGTATTCTTCGAATGTGACAGCTTTTTCAGTGTCTATTTGGTGTTCCTTCAGCATTTGTTTTAATAAGGACAACGGTGCGTGCATAAGAGCCCTCCTTACAATCATTTATAACGGGCATTTTTCGATTGCTCTATTCCTTTGTTACATCTTCTTACATTTCACATCTGATTCTTGTACAATGGACAGAAGAGAGGAGGGATCTTTTGTGAGACCTTTGCAAATTTCTGCTGAAACTGCACAAAAGCTTGCAGAGTCCTTGAATCTGCCGCTTGAACAGATCATGCATATGCCTCAGCATATTCTGCTGGCCAAAATGGCTGAATTGCAAAAAGAGGACAAATCATAGCCTTCATTCACATACTTGCTTACCTGTTTCGGGATAATATGATGTATATGTTAGAAAAAAGGAGTAACTGCTTTGCCACATCCACAAAATAAAAAAATCCAATCATTTTGGCTGATCGCCGGCATTATCTTTATCGCCTTTAACTTACGGCCCGCGATCACTTCAGTCGGTCCGGTCATCAGCTCTATCCGGGCAGAGCTGCACATGTCAAATGGGGCAGCCGGGTTTTTGACCGCACTGCCGCTGCTTTCATTTGCAGTTCTTTCTCCGCTTGCGCCTAAGCTCGGGCAGCGCCTCGGAAATGAGCGAACCTTATGGCTAGGTCTCGTGGTACTGTTGATCGGTGTTTTGACTCGTTCTACCGGATATACTGCCGCTTTGTTTTTCGGAACGGCACTTATCGGCGTCGGGATTGCGATTGGTAACGTACTTTTGCCAAGCTTAATCAAACATAAATACCCTGAAAAGCCAGGGCTCATGATCAGCCTGTATACGACATCAATGAATATATTCGCTGCGTTGGCATCAGGTGTCAGTGTTCCTTTAGCGACCCAGATGGATGGCGGATGGAAACAGGCCTTTCTCTTATGGGGCGGGCTGGCTTTGCTTGCATTGCTGATCTGGATACCCCAGCTGCGCCATCGGGATACGGCAAACAAGGCAGTGAAGCTTCAAAACAGTTCCATTTGGGCTTCCAAAATGGCATGGTATGTCACCATCTTTATGGGACTGCAATCGTTTTTATTTTACAGCAGCATCGCTTGGTTTCCTGAAATTCTCCGTTCACACGGGATTGATACGGCAACAGCCGGGTGGATGGTATCACTCATGCAATTTGCGAGTCTGCCTTCCACTTTTCTGACACCGGTTTTAGCTGATCGTGTGAAACAGCAGCGCGGTATCGTTGCAGCGCTGGCCTCAGTTTATTTGATCGGCCTCTGCGGATTATTAGCGGGCGGCAGCCATACATTGCTTGCCATCTGGATGATCATTATCGGTATCGGGCAAGGCTCCAGCATTAGTCTGGCGCTCACTTTGATTGGCCTCCGCAGTGAAAATGCCCAGCAGGCCGCTGCGCTGTCAGGCATGTCTCAGTCATTCGGCTACCTGCTGGCAGCAGTCGGGCCAATCTTTGTCGGCTATCTCTTTGACCAGACGCATTCATGGACGATGCCGATTGTGCTTCTCATTGCTGCCTTGATCGTAATGGGAGCAGCCGGACAGGGAGCCGGACGAGATCGATACATTTTTCAGTCAGCAAAACAAAGAAATTCAGCATGAAAGCGGGGAAGATATCTCCGCTTTTTTCTTTGAATATTTATGATTTATTCATAGGTTTTTCATATTTGTTTTTTACAATGAGACACTATAAAGAGGTGAAAAACGATGAAAACCAAACGATTCGACGCAGCTCTTATTCTTATTTTGCTTACAGCGGCTTTTCTGAATATGTATAACATTTGGCAGGATGACACAGCGAACCAGTACTATTTGGCTGCTGTGAAAAGCATGACGCAAAGCTTCCACAATTTCTTCTATGCGTCATTTGACCCTTCCGGATTTGTCACAGTGGATAAGCCGCCTGTTGTGTTATGGGTTCAAACGATTTTCGCACTGATTTTCGGCGTTCACACGTGGAGTGTGATCCTTCCTCAGGCTCTCGCCGGAGTTGGATCTGTATTCCTTCTCTACAGAATGATTAAGCCGACTTTTGGAGTTGGAGCGGCCCGCATTGCCGCACTTGTCATGGCACTGACCCCTATTGCAGCAGCTGTCAGCCGGACAAACAATATTGACAGCATGCTTGTCTTTACCTTATTGCTCGGTTCAGCTTGCCTGCTTAAGGCAGTAAAACAAGGCAAGCTGGTTTGGCTGCTGACGGCATTTGCCCTAATTGGGCTCGCCTTTAATATGAAGATGATGCAAGCATTTATGGTCTTGCCTGCATTTGTGATATTCTACCTGATTGCTTCCCGGGTTGCTCTGAAGAAAAAAATCGGATCTCTGATTCTGTCTCTTGTCCTTCTCACAGGCCTCTCCCTCTCATGGGCGGTTGCAGTGGATTCGATCTCACCCTCCAGCCGGCCTTATGTCGGAAGCAGCCAGACCAACTCCGTGTTAGAACTGGCCTTTGGCTACAACGGCACCGAGCGACTGCTTGGGCAAACTACGGGCCTGGCAAAGGGTGATATGAATGCTGCTGGCGGAGGGAACATGCAGAATCAAGACAACATGCAAGCGCCAAATGGTAACGGTTCATCTTTTTCTCAGAACGGAAATCAATCATTCGGAAACCATTCACAAGCGCCTCAGCCGCCTAACGGACAAACCGGCGCTTCCAATGGAGGCGGAGGCACACCTCCCACAGGCGGCAACGGACCTGGAAATGGAGGGCCTGGCGGTGGCGGCGGAAAAAGCATGAATATGTTCGGCACCGGTGATGCTGGACCGCTCCGTCTCTTCCAATCGGCACTTTCCGGCCAAATCAGCTGGATGCTTCCATTCGCATTGATCGGATTGCTAGGCGGAATCGTCAGCTGGTATCGTGATCGCCGCGGACAGGCTGCTGAAATGAAAGAAACGCTATTCTGGACGGCATGGCTCGTTCCTGTGGCTGGTTTCTTCAGCATCGCGGGATTCTTCCACCAGTATTACTTGATTATGCTGGCACCGCCGATTGCCGCGCTTTCTGGAATCGGCTGGCATTCGATGTACCGCTTATACAAAAACAATAAAGACTGGTCCAGCTATCTTCTGCCAGCAGCCGTTCTGATCACATCCGCGTTCCAGGTGTATATCCTGAGTGCTTATACAAGCCAAATCGGCAGTGTATGGATGTACGTACTGGGACTCTTAGGACTCGGGATCACCCTTGCACTTTTGATGCTTAAACGCAATCATCCGTTCAGTAAGCAACTGACCATCCTCAGCTTGTGCATTCTGCTGCTCACACCAGTCTATTGGTCAGCAACGCCGCTTCTATACGGAGGCAACAGCGTCCTTCCTGAATCCGGCCCGCAGCTCAAAAGCTCGGCAAACGGCGGGAACATGTTCTCTTCAGAGGTCGACAGCGGGCTCCTGTCCTATCTGAGAAAGCACAATACTGGCGAAGAATATTTATTTGCCACTTTGACAACCGTAACAGCTGCGCCATACATCATTAACGAAAATGAGTCTGTTATGGCAATGGGTGGGTTTAATGGCACGGATCCCATTCTGACTGTGTCCGAACTGAAAAAACTAATCAAAGAAGGCAAAGTGAAATACTTTCTTCTCTCAGAAAACAACTCAGGCAACAGCGAACTTGTTTCCTGGATTAAGAAAAACGGAAAAGAAATATCGTCTGAAGAGTACAGCAGTTCCTCCAACAGCACAAACAGCACTCAGCAAGGCATGATGAGAGGAGGACCTGGCGGAGAAAGCCAGCAAACTCTTTATCTCGTGGAATAAAAAAGAGGCTTGGATTGATCCAAGCCTCTTTTTCTATTAAGCTTCTTCTTTTACATGTACCTTTAACACTGCCTGCACCTCAGGATGCAGCTTCACAGGCACGTTTGTGTATCCTAATGCACGAATGCCGTCCGGCAGTTCAAGCTTCCGCTTATCTACTTTAATGTTATGGTCTTTTTGCAGCTGTTCAGTGATTTGCTTGCTTGTCACTGAACCAAATAAACGGCCGCCTTCACCTGATTTTGCGCTAAGTTCAACAGTCAGTTTTTCTAATGTCTCTTTCAAGCTCTTAGCCTGCTCAAGCTCGGCAATGGCTTCTTTTTTCTCTTTCTGCTTTTGTCCGTTTAGCGCGCTGATGTTTGACGCGTTCGCTTCAACCGCGAGGCCTTTTTTAATGAGAAAGTTATGCGCATAACCGTCTGCTACGTTTTTGACTTCACCTTTTTTTCCTTTTCCTTTTACATCTTGTAAGAAAATAACCTTCATCTCTGTACGCCTCCCTCAAAATACTCATCTATGGCGTGCTTCAGCCGTTCCAGCGCTTCAGAAACTGAAATGCCGGACAACTGCGTCGCCGCATTTGTTAAATGCCCTCCGCCTTCCAGCGCCTCCATGATGATCTGCACATTTACCTCGCCAAGTGACCGCGCACTGATACAAACCGTTTGTTCATCCCGTCTCGCCACCGCAAATGAAGCCTCAACCTCACTCATCGACAGCAGCGAATCGGCAGCCTGCGCAATCAGGACTTGATCGAAGTATTCCTCTTCATTTTCAGGAAGAGAAGCAATCGCAATGTTATCTTTATAGAGGACCGTATGCTGGATCAGCTTCGCCCGTTTAATATAGGAATCAACGGTTTCTTTCAGGAACTTCTGCACCAGCACCGTATCGGCGCCTTTTGCCCTTAAATAAGAAGCCGCATCAAAAGTCCGCGAGCCCGTGCGGAGAGAAAAGCTCTTTGTATCCACTATTATACCAGCTAATAGGGCTGTTGCTTCAATCATATTGATTTTTAAGCGTTTCGGCTGATATTCAAGCAGCTCTGTCACCAATTCCGCTGTGGAAGAAGCGTACGGTTCCATATAAACGAGCAGCGGGTCTCTGATAAACTCCTCACCCCTGCGGTGATGGTCGATGACCACGATATGTTCAATTTTATTGACCAGCCGTTCCTCCATAACAAGCGACGGCTTATGTGTATCAACGATCACAAGAAGCGTGTCATCATTAGAAATTTCCATCGCTTCTTCAGGCGTAATAAATCTTGACCACAGCTCTTCATATTTTTTGATTTCCTCAATCAAACGCTGCACACTTGATCCGATTTGATTTGGGTCAATCACAATAAAGCCATCTTTGTTATTTGCCTGTGCCACCTTTAAAATCCCGATCGCTGCGCCGATAGAATCCATGTCGGGGAATTTATGCCCCATGATAATCACATTGCTGCTTTCAGAGACGATTTCCTTTAAGGCATGAGAAATGACGCGGGCCCGCACCCTTGTTCGTTTCTCCATTGGATTTGTTTTACCTCCGTAAAACTTCACCTTGCCGTTTGGCAGCTTAATGGCTACCTGGTCTCCGCCGCGTCCCAGTGCTAAATCTAAGCTGGATTGCGCCAAATCGCCAAGTTCTTTCAAGGAAGAGACCGAAGCCCCGACACCGACGCTTAACGTCAGCGCTACACCGTCAAATGAGGTTTTTTCCCGCACTTCATCAAGAATCGAAAACTTCGAATTTTCGAGTTCAGTTAAGATGTGTTCATTAAGCACAGCGATAAAGCGTTCTGAAGACGTCCGTTTCAAGAAGATCCCGTACTCCTGCGCCCAAGCGTTCAGCAGAGATGTCACCTGGCTGTTCATCGTGCTTCTCGTCTGGTCATCCAATCCTTGTGTCACATCATCATAGTTATCAAGGAAAATATAGGCCAGCACGGTTCTTTCGTTTTCATATAGCTTTTCAATCTGGATTTGTTCTGTAACATCAAAGAAGTATAAGAGACGCTCATCCCGTTTGATGACAACCCTAAACTTACGGTCATTCAATGAAACCGTTTCCGATTCCACCTCTTGTTTGATCAGCGGTACCACCGATTCACAAGTATCGTAAAGTGATCTCCCCACTAAAGTGCTTTCATTAAAGCAAGAGGAAAGAAACGGATTTGCCCATTCTATATAATATTGGTCATTAAAAAGCATGATTCCGATCGGCATTTCCATCAATGCCTCTTCACCGACTTTTTTCAACCTGTAGGATAACGTTGAAATATAAGCATCTATCTCTTTTCGAATAAGAGAATCAGCACGTCTAATAAAAAACAAAATAACTGCCAGCAGCAGCACTTCGACGGCTCCTAATATCCAGTTAAAATAAAAGCTGATGAGGATTGTAATGATTGACAGAGCAATCAATGCGTAGATGGGATACCGAAACAGCGGTTTTTCATAAAAGCTTGGCATTTCTATCACTCCCCACCATGTGAGTAAAACTCATGTTCACTTCACCTTATTCCTTATATGAAAGCCTATATCTAAGACGCCTAAAATGCGAATGACTGCCATGAATACCGGATGCACAAACCCGAGTACGACAGCAATCACAGCCGCAGCCTTCGGATATTGTTTCTTATGGCAATAGAAAAAGATAAATGATAAACCTTGGATAAAAATCAGAAACCCGAGTATAAACTCCCCATTTAAAGCGATAGAGTACAGCATTTGGCCTTTTTCTAAAGGCAAAAATGAAAGCATGACAATGATCAAATACAGCACTACAACACTTTGCGGAAACTTCAACTCTCTAAAAGGCTTTAGATTAGGAATATCGGGGGAGAATCGCCTTAAGAGCGGCTTAGCGATAAGGTAACTGAGGAAAGAAAAAATAGCTCCTACCATCACAATAGCTGTTGGAAAAAGATATTGAACGATACCCAATTGTTCTTCCATCAGTTTTAATTGCTTCTCAAACTGTTCAGCATTGCCCGACTGCTTCACTACATTTTCTACAATATCAAGAGATTGCCGGTATTGTGTCATCGCCTCATCAATGATATTGATACCCAAAAACTGAATGCTTATCACAAAATAGAAGACAATACTTAGCATATAAATAAGCGCGCCCGAAATAATGGCGTGCCCGGGCTCTTTCCTTTTGAAAAAATGTCCCATGGCAATGCCGGCGCAAGCTGACATAAAAGCTACAATAAGTCCGTTAAAGGACCCGACAATAAAAACAACCGGAAGACTGACAGCGCCCATCCATATCCCTAGCTTCAATCCATGTCTGATCGTATACAGGATCATTGGCAGCGGCAGTGCAAATAACAGAATTGTTCCAATCACAGGAACATAAACGACCAAAAGCGTGATGATCGCAAACAGACTGATTAAAATAGCACCTTCCATTAATGCTCTCGTTTGTTTCACTTAGTCACCTCGTATCATCTCGAACATACGAATAGAAAAGAGCAGCATAAACGACTGCTCTTTTGTTATCGCTGCAAACGCTTTGCACCGAATGTTTTTATATCATCTCTAAATTTCACTTTTATATTTTAACATAAGTCCAAATCGCAAGTAAAATGACGCTAATGTTTCATGTGAAACATAAAAAAAGGAAAAGACATTCTTGGAAAAGAATGCCCATCACCATTAATGTTTATCATCCATAAAGCCAGAAGATTCTTTGTTTTTCTTTTTCGTTTTTCTGACATACATAAAAATTAAGATCACCAGTAAAATAGTTGTTGCTTGCAGAACGCCGCTGCTAAACAAGAAAAAGTTCTTTATCATGTCCCACATTGAATTTCACCTCTTTGTGCATGTTCTCAACCCGTAGCCTATATAAGGTGAATTTCCCTTTTTAAAAACTTCAAAACATCATGAACAACATTGAGCGTTGGGCATATGCTGATATGGAATCTGATTGATAAAGGAGAATTTTCACATGGATGAACGCAGAACATTGGCTTGGCATGAAACACTAGAAATGCACGAGCTGGTTGCTTTTCAATCAAACGGACTTATTAAACTGAAGAAAATGGTAAGAGAAGTAAAAGATCCTCAGCTCAAACAGCTTTATAACGTGTCTATTCAGGCCGTTGAGCAAAATTTGAGAGAGCTTCTTCCGTTCTTTCCACAGGCTCCGCACAGAGAGGATGAAGAAGAAGAACGCGCAGATAATCCATTTTACAGCGGTGACCTGCTCGGTTTTGCCAAAACGTCTGTCCGCAGCTATGCCATCGCCATTACAGAAACAGCAACACCTCAATTAAGAAACGTACTGGTCAAACAGCTGAATGCTGCCATCCAGCTGCACGGCCAAGTTTATCGATACATGTATCAGCATGGATACTATCCGTCTTACAACCTTTCTGAACTGTTGAAAAATGACGTCAGAAACGCCAACAGAGCCCTTTCAATGAAATAAAACAAGCAGCAAAGGAGTTCCCTTTGCTGCTATTTTTGCTGATCCTTCAGCAAGCCGTTCGTACGATAAGATTCCAGCACGTCTCTGTTGGATTCTCCCCATTCTTTCATTTGCAAAACAATCGGTTCAAGTGTTCGCCCGAATTCCGTCAGAGAATACTCAACCTTCGGCGGCACCTGTTGATAAACCTCACGATGCACGATGCCGTCCGCTTCCAGCTCCCGCAGCTGAAGAGTAAGCATTCTTTGAGTAATATTCGGGCAGATTCGCCGAAACTCATTAAACCGTTTCTTGCCCTCTATCATGTGATAAAAAAGAATTCCTTTCCACTTTCCGCCAATGACATCTAGCGTAAATTCAACTGGACAGCCTTCTTTGTTCGGGTATATATTCTTTTTTTCACTCATTTATGACCCTCCAATAGTACCTTTTTTGATACTACATTACATTTTGCAACTAAGCTACCCAGTATTTTACACAGCTTTTCTCCTCAGCTCAAAGAAAATGCTTCTTATTCACATCAATTTTTAAGGGTTTGCATGATTACACCTGCAGCAAGACGTGTTAAACTATATAAAGATGACACTACTTAAAAAAGGATAGGAGCTATCATGGAAAAGATACTTATTTTCGGACACCAAAACCCAGACACAGATACGATTTGTTCTGCGATTGCTTATGCTGATTTGAAAAACAAACTCGGCTTCAATGCTGAGCCTGTCCGTCTTGGACAAGTAAACGGCGAAACACAATACGCGCTTGACTATTTCAAACAAGAAAGCCCGCGCCTTGTTGAAACAGCTGCAAACGAAGTAAACGGCGTTATCCTGGTTGACCATAACGAACGCCAGCAAAGCATCAAAGACATTGAAGATGTTCAGGTTTTAGAGGTTATCGACCATCACCGCATCGCCAACTTTGAAACAGCTGAGCCGCTTTACTATCGTGCTGAGCCTGTAGGCTGTACGGCTACGATCTTAAACAAAATGTACAAAGAAAATAACGTGAAAATCGAAAAAGAAATTGCCGGCCTGATGCTGTCTGCGATCATTTCTGACTCACTGTTATTCAAATCCCCAACTTGCACGGACCAAGACGTAGCAGCAGCAAAAGAGCTTGCGGAGATCGCTGGCGTAGATGCTGAAGAATACGGCTTGAACATGCTGAAAGCAGGCGCTGATCTAAGTAAGAAAACAGTGGAAGAGCTCATTTCTCTTGATGCGAAAGAATTTACACTCGGCAGCAAGAAAGTCGAAATCGCACAAGTAAACACAGTGGACATTGAAGATGTGAAAAAACGCCAAGCTGAATTAGAAGCTGTGATCTCAAACGTTGTGGCTGAGAAGAATCTTGATCTGTTCCTTCTTGTTATCACAGATATCTTAGAAAATGATTCACTTGCTCTTGCAATCGGTAACGAAGCAGCGAAAGTGGAAAAAGCGTTCAACGTGACATTAGAAAACAACACAGCTCTCTTAAAAGGCGTTGTGTCCCGTAAAAAACAAGTCGTTCCTGTCTTAACTGACGCAATGGCTGAATAATCAAAAAGCATCCCGTGTCGGGATGCTTTTTCTTATTCACCAAGCTTTTCAATCTGTCCCATTACATCAGTGATTTGCTTTGCGTTTTGGACCAGGTCTGACTGCTCCAAATCTTCAAGCGATACCTTGCCTTTCTCGACTTGTTTCAACACCTCTTCAGCGCTTTTCTGCAAGGTTTCGTTATGCTCCTGAATGGTTTGATGAATCTCCGCCGCGGCATCAGGCGGTGTTAACTCATTAAAATCAGCGGCAGCCTTCTGAATCGACTCAAGCTGCGCTTCAAGGTTTTCTTTCGCCTCGGTGTCATTTACAGCTTTCTCAGCCAATTCAGGCGCTTCCTCTGCAAATGTCTTCACCTTCTCCACATACCCCGCTGCCTCACCCGTATAGTTCAACCCGTCGTTCACCTGATCAAGCATACCGCAGCCGCCTGCACTCAAAAGACCCACTCCGGCAAGTACTGTCAAAATAATCTTCATTGTCAGCCTCCTCAACGTTTCTTCTTCACTGTTTCTTTTAAGATCGGGATCAATTTCTCTTTCGCTAACGGCAGCCCTTTTCTCACCAGTTCACGCTTCAGCCACTTTTTCAACGTAGACATCCTGACGCTCCTCTCCCTTTTTGATAAAAATGAAAAAAACTCCACCAATTTGGTGAAGTTCCGAAACAAAAAGACCTTCACCAAATCAGATTTGGCAAAGGTCTCGCTAACAATTAGATTGCCAGCAAAGCCGAGGACATCTTGTCCCGTAATGACGACTTTACTGTGAAAGCTACTCCCCTTTGGAGTGTTCATTTTTATTACTTTCATTCTAAAGCACCCATCTGTTCCAGTCAAATTCCTTCCGTTTACATAAAAGCGCGCTGTGGTATTTAAAATTTGAATGGTTTTTCCATCAGGAGATCATGCTATGAAAGAGGAGGTTTTCATCATGAGTCAAGAGCGCGTGAAACGGCCTGGGCATACCAGATGGTACATATCTTCGTTACTTAGCGGCATTATTATTCTTAATTATTTTGACCGAGTGGCCATCTCTGTAGCGGCACCTGCGATACAAGATTCGTTTCACCTTACTGCAACTGAACTCGGCATCGTATTTTCCATTTACACGTATTCCTATACACTGATGCAGCTGCCTGTCGGAAGTTTGCTGGACCGGTTTGGGGTGGCATGGGTCACAAGGGTTGGAATGACAATATGGAGCTTTTTAACGATCCTTCTTGCTTTTTTACAGGGGAAATTGCTGCTGTATCTGTTCCGGTTTCTCATTGGGCTGACGAGCGCCTCTGCATTCCCTGCTGCCTCTAAGGCAACCGCTCTATGGTTTCCTCCAAGTGAGCGGGGATTGGCAAATTCACTGTTCGATTCAGCCGCCAAGTTTTCAAACGTCATCGGAGCGCCATTGGTCGCCTTTCTTGTCACAACGTTTGACTGGCGTGTCGCCTTTTTGACGATTGGATGCATCAATGTGCTGTTTACGATCTTTTTCTGGCAGTATTATGAACAGCCTGAACGGCACAAACGCATTTCCAAAAGTGAACTCAACTATATTCAAAAACACAACACCATTAATACAGAGCAAATCCCTTACAAAACGGGTCCGCTTTTAAAAAAGCTTTTCACCAACCGCAAAGTATGGGGCTTAATGATCGGATTTACAGGGTACGGGTATACATTCAATCTGCTGCTTACCTGGCTTCCGACTTTCTTTAAACATACATACGGGATGGATCTCATGTCGTCCGGTTTATTTACAGCCGTGCCGTGGCTGATCTCAACCATTTCTGGAATCGCTGTCGGCGGATGGCTCGTCGATTATTTTATTAAGAAAGGCTATCCAAACACCAAGGTGTATCGAACCGTAATCATAGTCGGGATGAGCTTCGGCTTTTTCTTTTTGGGCTCCATTCTGACGAACAATATTACCGTAGCGATTATTTGTATTTCCATCGGGCTCGCTGGAATTTCTGCTACCGCTCCGGTTGGCTGGTCCATCTCCGCTGAGCTCGCGCCGATCGGTTCCGTATCCATGCTGAGCTCTATGGTGAACCTCGCAAACAACCTGTTCGGAGGCATTATTGCTGCATCACTGACAGGGTATTTGTTTGATGTGACAGGCTCCTTTACGCTCAGCTTTCTGGTAGCCGGTTTTGTGCTGTTGCTGGGCTTGGTTTTTTATGTGTTTGTATTAGGGGAAGTAAAACGGATTAAACTATAGAACATGAAAAAGAGAGCTGCCAGTTGGCAGCTCTCCCATTACATCAAAGAATCCGGCCCGTCCCCATTTACCTTCTCCTCGTCCTGTTCCTCTATATCAAGCCCCGAAGCTAGCATTTCCTGCTCTATCTGTTCGAGCACCTGCTCGTTTTTTCCTTGAAGACCACCTTCATAATGAAAAGCATCCTGTGTGCCGTTTTCCTCTATTGTCGCTAAAATATCGTGGATATCATTATGGTCTCCTGAAATGGAGCCGAATCCTTGGTTTTGTTTTTTATAATTCACAAAACCGCTGGGGAGGTTGTTTCCGAGGTTTACACATGATGCGCCTTCAACCGTACCAATGGAAATGGAGCCAATAAAAAAAGAGGGAGAAAACCGTTTCACGTTAAACATCCTTTCCCTGATTGATGGTATACGGCACTGGTTTTCCGTCTATTTTGACCTCAATATCATCTTTTTTTGTTTTCTTTAATCGAGACTGCGATGTGGATTTCTGATGAACATGAGGAGAGAATACGTTGCCAAGATTCAGCATCCCGCTTAGCTCCTGTACATCCAGGTGATCGAGATGAAACGCTAAATCGTCTAAATGCAGCTTCTCTACATTCAATTCCTGTACATCCATCTTCACAAAAACAGAAGGGGTGCGTTTCTCCTGGGAGGATTGTTCAAGCGTATGGACTTTTTGGGCTAATTCTTCAAGCTTTTTTAGGACCTCATCTATGCTCATATACGCCATCCCTTTTTAAAAACTTTTCTCCACAGCTCCCGCATTTCCTTTGATTTTATTATGTTTCCCCTTTATGGCGCCAAAACCTTCATTGATAAAGGTTTCACTTTTTCTGCCTTTTTGGACATTTGTTCCGACAAAGAGGCCAGAAGAATTTCTCAGATGGTTAACCCGCAAAGAACCGTATTTGATAGAGGTCATCACTCTTCTCCTTTTTCATTAGTGCGGTGCGGAACGGTAACCGTTACTATTCCGCTTTCAAATTTCGCACGAATCTGACGCAGATCATACTCTTCGGGAATGGCGATCTCCCGTTTGAAGGGGCCGTAAAACCGTTCTCTGGCGATCCACTCTTGTTCCTCTTCCATCGGCTGGGGGGTAATCTTTCCTTCAATGATGAGTGTGCGATCCTTTTGGCTGATTGACATATCCCCTGCACGTGCACCAGCTACATCAATGGTTATCGTCAATCTGTGGTTTGTTTTTATGAGATCGGCTCTCGGTTCGACAAAGGGAGCAATTTCGCGCAGCAGCTCAGCGAAATCCTTTCCCATCATTTCTTTCACATGGGGATAAAAATGAGATTTTGGCATAAATAAAAACCCCCTGCACATAGCCATACATCTTTAGAATCTATAACTATGCTTATGTGCTTTTTTTGGAGGTATGCTAAAAGAAAACTATTCACCGTTAAAGAGTTTGATTTTGTACACTTGGCGATATATTTTGGTTATTCATGACACCGTCTATGCCATCAGGGTCAATAACCGTTGAAACATTCCCCTGGTTCAAGACATTTCCTGCGAAGAAGCCGATTCCGTTATTTACCTTACGATGCGCAGCCCATCCGGGTAACTGATTTTCTCCAATCGCGATGGCTGTATTTGTCTGCTGGGAATTCACATTGATTGCACCGAGTGTAAAACCGATAGCCAAACAAATCCTCCTCCTTTTCAAACCAAGGCAGCCTCTTAAAAGTAATCATTTATTTGACAGTCATTTTCGTCGTTATCTATCACGAATGACGAGTTTTGAGTGTTTTGAATCGTGCCTAATAACCTTCCCTGGCCGGACGTTCGTTTACTATGTGAACTCCAGCCGGTAAGTTCGTTTTCGCCAACTGAAATGGCGGCACATGTATCCAGAACGTTAATATTCATTTCTCCAACATCAATATCATTCTGGTTTTCTCCCGAGTTCCCTTCAAAGGAAATCCTGTTTTCATGATGAATCGGCGTATCTACCTCATCGTTATCCATCACATAGCTAAAATTATGAGACACCTGGGAGTTGGTCATTGATCCGAGTCCGTAATTGTTTTTCCGATGCGAAGACCAATTATGCGCATAATTGGTTCCGATAAATATTCCTGAGGAGGTATCAATTGAAATCACGCTAATGTTGCTGACTTGAACCTGGTTTACTGCTTGTCGATGATTCAATCTTATTCAGTCCTTGATATGTCTTTTCAGTCCATTACTTTACAATATGTTTTACATCGATTATTGGTTCGGGTTCTTTTTCAAGCAGTATCTGACTTGGACACGTCCGTAAGCTAAAGACCAATTAAATCCGTACCATATGAATTATCGATTACGCAAAGCCACTCGCCTTGCGCATTCTTCTTAAAGACATAGGTCGCCCTTCTTTCCATCGCATACTCGGAGTCCTTTTTATCCGAATCAAGCAATGTCTGAGAAAGGACGAGGACAGTGTCACCTGCTTCCAGCATGATCATTTCTCCTTGTGTCGGCACAATATGATGATTAAAATAGTTCGCGATCGTGATAAACGCTTTTTTGATTTCTTCTTTGCCTCGCGCGATCATGCCAGGCTTCACAACTAAAATGGCATCTTCCGAGTAGTAATTCATCAGTGTATCAAAATCTTCATTTTGGATTGCCAAATCACACGCAGAGATGATGTCTTTCAATTGCTGTTCCAAATGAATTCCCCCAATCATCATGATTGGATATATTATACAATGTTTGACACGCTGAAACCGTAAAAACAAAATGAAAAGGATCCCTATTTCCTATATAATCAAATAGATATATTTAACAAAGTACCCAAGTGAAGGGGTGGACAATTTTGTCTGCGGAAGTAACGTTACATGACCATATACATCATGATTTAAGCGCGGATTGCCAGCATTGTTTTGGCTTGTGCTGTGTCGCCTTGCCTTATGCGAAGTCGGCAGATTTTGCTTTTGACAAAGACGGAGGCACGCCTTGCCGCAACTTACAATCAAACTATCAATGTTCGATCCATAAAAATCTCAGAGAAAAAGGATTTCGAGGCTGCTCTGCATATGAATGCTTTGGCGCCGGCCAAAAAGTATCCCAAATCACTTATGAGGGAAAGGATTGGCGAAACAGCCCCGAAACGGCCAACGAGATGTTTGGCGTTTTTCCTATCATGCAGCAGCTGCATGAAATGCTCTGGTATTTACATGAAGCTCTTTCTATAGATATAGCCAAGCCGATTCATCCTGAACTAAGAACCAGTTTCGAAAAAATAGAAAAGCTCACCAGACTCAGCAAAGAACGCCTGCTGACACTGCAGGTGGACGAGCATCGAGCTGAGGTCAATAAATGGCTGTTAAAAACGAGTGAGCTGGTGCGTGCCCAAGCCCGCAATCCAAAACTCCCGAAAAAAGTCAGCCGGGGAAGTGTCCTGATCGGTGCAAAACTAAAAGGGCTTGATTTGCGAGGAGCAAATCTAAGAGGAGCGCTGCTCATAGCCGCAGATCTGAGAAATGCCGATTTGAGAATGACAGACTTTATCGGTGCAGATATGAGAGACGCTGATCTCAGCGGCGCCGACCTGACCGGATGCATCTTTCTGACACAGGCACAGGTGAACGCCGCCAACGGTGATTCGAACACAAAGCTGCCGCCGTCTTTACGAATCCCTGCCCATTGGAAATAAAAAAGGACCCGCTTACGGTCCTTTTTTTACTGTCATCAATTCAATTCTTTTTCGTTCCTTTTATCCGGCATTTTCATACTTTTTGCCAAGTATCCCGACAGCCATAACGCAGCCAGCAGCATGAAGGTGATCATACCGACCACGCCCAGCCAGTGAAAAGCAGACCAGAATAGCCCTCCGACTGTTCCGCAAACGCTTGAACCGGCGTAATAAAAAAACAAATACAGCGATGAAGCCTGTGCTTTGTTGTAAAGAGCTCTCCTGCCCACCCAGCTGCTTGCAACTGAATGCCCTCCGAAAAAACCGAATGTAAAGAGGGCAATCCCCAGTATTTTCACTGCCAGCATACTGTTTATCGTGAATAAAGCACCTGCAATGACAATGAAAATATTTATCACCAGTATTTTCGGATAGCCATACCGATCAACCATTCTTCCAATGAAAGATGAGCTGAAAATGCCTACAATCATCACAATAAAGATCCAGCTGGCAAATGCTTTATTAAGCGAGTACGGTGGGCCCAGCAGCACATACACAATGTAATTAAACAATGCAACATTGCTTCCGAGCAGCAAAAAACCAATGAGAAACAAGCTGAATAGTTTGCGGTCTCTCAAGTGGCCGATCAGAGACATTCCCAACTTCCCGAGCTTCAATTTTCTTGGCGTAAAATGCCTGGATGGAGGCAAATTCATAAAAAATATAACACTAGCAATCAAACTAATGACACCAATTGATCCCATCGCCATATGCCAATTCACGTACTCGCTCAGAAGCCCGGAAACGATCCTTCCAAAAACGGCGCCGATTGCATTTCCGCTGATATACAGTCCCATCGCTGATCCGAGACTTCCAGGTTCAATTTCTTCTCCGAGATAAGCCATCGCAATTGACGGAAGGCCTGCGAGCGCAACGCCTTGAATGGTTCGCAATACGAGGAGCGTATGAAAGTTCGGACTCAAGGCCGATGCCAGACAGAGAACCGATGCGGCCAGCATGGAAATACCCATAATCGGCTTGCGACCCCATACCTCTGATAATGAGCCAAAGACAAGCATGCTCACTGCTAACAGCATTGTGGTAACGGATAAAGAGAGACTCGCCACAGTAGGCGTCACATGAAATTCCCGCGTGAATTCCTCCATGAGCGGCTGTACGCAATAAAGAATCGCAAATGTATTGAAGCCTGCAGCGAAGAAAGCAAACGTAATTTTACGAAAAACTGGTGTGCCTTTTTGAATGTATGTCATTGGGGTTTTATCTGCCCCTCCGCATGTTGTTGAGCACTGCAATTCATATAAAACCATCCTTTATTCTTCCGATTTCAAACATCCTCGAGTCTGTTTATACTTTTATCTTAGCACCGTCGATATATGATGTATAATGCATATAAAATATCCTTTTGATGCTTATATGTAATAAGGGAGGAATGATGATTGGAATGGGAACAACTTGAATATTTTCAAACCCTAGCCCGGATGCAGCACGTGACGAAAGCCGCAAAAAGCCTCTCCATCACACAGCCTGCACTTTCACGCTCTATCGCCAGGCTGGAGAATCATTTAGGCGTCCCGCTTTTTGACAGGCAAGGACGATCCATTACCTTAAATCAATACGGACACATTTTTTTGCGACGGGTGCAGGCGATGATGAAGGAGTACACCGAAGGAAAAGAAGAAATCCAAGCTTTATTAAAGCCAGACCAAGGCGTAGTCTCTCTCGGTTTTTTGCATACATTAGGCACTACGCTCGTGCCCGATCTCATCGGCTCCTTTCAGCAGGAATACCCCAACATTGCCTTCCAGCTGAAGCAAAACCACTCTTATTGGCTGCTTGAACGATTAAAATCGGGTGATCTCGACCTCTGTCTGCTCGCTTCGATTAAGCCTGAAAATCCGATCCAATGGATCAAGCTGTGGAGTGAAGAGCTCTTTTTATTTGTGCCAATTGATCACCCATTAGCCAATCGTGAGAGCATTACCCTGACCGAGATTGCCGGGGAACGGTTCATTTTATTGAAAAAAGGCTACGCGCTTCGAATGACGGTCGATGAGCTGTTTGAGAAGGCTGATATACAGCCGAACATTATGTTTGAAGGAGAAGAAGCCGCCACTGCCGCAGGTTTTGTGGCAGCCGGACTGGGCATATCTATTCTGCCAGACCTGAAAGGCTTAGACCAAAGCAAAATCGCCAAAATCCGCGTCAGCTGGCCGGAATGTCAGCGTGTCATAGGGATTGCCTGGATAAAAGGCAGATTTTTATCACCGGTTGCTGAGACCTTTAAACAATATGTCATCAGCCATTTTTCGGAGTAAGGGAGGATTCAAGCATGAAGGTCAAAAAAATCACGTCAGAACAAGATTTACATAAAGCGTTTGAAATCAGAAAGGCAGTATTTGTAGAGGAGCAAGGCTGTCCTATTTCGGATGAATTCGATGAGTTCGATACACTCCACGGTGACTGCCGGCACATTCTGGCTTATCATCAGAATGTACCCGTTGGCACTGCACGCGTCCGTATCGTTGACCACGCGGGAAAACTGGAACGAATCTGCATTCTGAAGCCTTACCGCAAATTCGGTCTGGGAAAAGTAATCGTCGGTGCATTAGAACGTATCGTGAAAGAACAAAGCATATCTGCCTTCAAACTGCACGGCCAGACACAGGCAGCAGGCTTTTATGAAAAGCTAGGCTATCAGACTGCATCAGAAGAATTTATGCTGGACGGCATTCCGCATGTGCTGATGACAAAACAGGACGATTCTGCGCTATAGATAATTCACAAATTTGTCACTTATGAGCATGAACGGTTCATTGGTATACTAATCACCGATTATAGAGAGAAGGAATGATTGTATGCCAGCAAATAAAAAAGAAGGCCTTATATTTGGCGTGATGATGTGCTTTGGAATGGTCTGCGTCATGTCGATTTACAACGCCATCATCAACGGAGCCATTCAGGATTTTTCAATGATGGCCGTTTTTGAAATGGCCATCGGTTTTATGGTCGCCCTCCTGTTAGATTTACTGTTAGTGGGCCCCCTCGCCAAGAAGATTGCATTCAGCATGCCGTTCGACAAGACTAAAAAAATATATGTCATCCTTGCCATGTCAACTTGTATGGTGATCGGCATGGTGCTTTGTATGTCTGTGTTCGGTTTAGTGACAGCGATTCTGGCAAATGGGCTGAACGGAGACAGCCTCTTCAGCACCTATCTTATGATTGTGTTGAAAAATTTCATCCTGGCCTATCCATTGCAATTACTGATTATGGGCCCATTAGTCAGAGGGATTTTCATGAAATTTGTAAAACCAAAGCTCACAGCCACAATTTAAATAGAATAGGAGTGAGCCTGACACTCACTCCTTTTGCTCATGAATCGAATGTAAAACAAGCTCCGCAAAAGCCTCTGCGGCAGGCAGCTGCCACTTTTTCTTTTTGAGTAAATCGGATCAAGGACTGCACCATGCTGAAGAACTTTCAGCTTATGTTTTTCACTTCCATTAATCCCTATACCTTACCACATAGTTTTTATACAATTCTTCGTTATAAAGAATTTCTTTGCCATGTGAAGAGCAAATGAGCGTTGGTTTGATTTGATCTATGATTGAGCCGCTATCGATGTTCTCATTTATATCAACACTGAATCTTCTTATAGGTGGGTGTAAATCCTCCTTACTCGTGATAAAAAGGTCGCCCGTTAATAGAGTACAATCGATTTTATGATCATACACGACATGCCCCGGGGAATGTCCGGGTGTTAAATCATATTGCAGAGGTAAGTGAGCAAGCGTTTGCTCTGTCAGCGGCTGAACAATATGGGCTACCCCTGTGTTCTCTGCTTCATTTTTGTTTGGATAAGGCGCTTCTCCATTGATATATATAAGTTCTTTCTGGTGGGCATAAATCGGAAGATCAAATCTCTCTAACCATTTTGATGCACCTCCGATATGATCACTGTGGCCATGGGTAAGCAAAATGGCTTTTGGATTGCCGATCGCTAACGCTGCCCTAATTTGAGCATCAGCAAAACGTTCTATCCCCGTATCAACAATATAAACATCATCACCATCTTTAATAAACCAAGTATGAACCGGGACACGAAGGGGAACATCAAGCTCAAATTCACATTGAAAGACATGTTCTGATAGTTGTCTCAAGTTCATCAAAACCACTCCCTTTGGAAATTTCTTGCTATCATTACTGTAATACAAATCAATTCAATATGTAACTACGCACGTTTTTGTAACTTGCATTGTGAAATGATCGAAACAGGAAATTGGCCCTTCCCGGACTCATATTTGGTTCTGTCGATAAGGTACATTTTGTACATTAATAATCCCTTTTGTTCCCCTTCTTCACATACTCCCAATCACGTTCTACATTTTTCCTCACTCTATGAAGGAGTGCAGAAATGGTTTCCTTTTCCTCATATGTAAAACCAGACAAAGCGACTTCCGTGGAATGTTCTCCTTCTCTTCTTAACAAGGGATACACCTTTTTCCCTTTCTCAGTCGGGAACAATTTTTTTATTTTTTTATTTTGCTCATCTGGCAGTTTTTGAATAAATCCCTGCATTTCCAGCTTCTTAATGGCCCGCGCGGCCGTTGTCCGGTCCACTTTTATCATTTCCGCCAGCTTCTCTTGAATAATTCCCGGATTTTCATATATGCGTACGAGATAGAGATACTGCCCTCTTGTTAAGTCCAAATCTTTAAATTCGATATTGCTTATGGAATCCAACGCTCTTGCTATCATGCCGATTTCACGCAAAATATCATTCATTCTAAAACTCCTCACGTATTTTTGTTGTAATTACAACAAAACTGTTTTAACCTTACTATTATAAGACCACATGCATGCTGGACAGTCCAGACTAATATCAGAAAAGGATTGATTTAGATGAGTATAAAAAGAATAACAACTGAAGCGGATTTACATGAAGCTTTAAAGATTAGAAGAGGCGTTTTCATTGAGGAGCAACATGTGTCTGAAGCCGATGAGTTCGATGAATTTGATACGCTTCAGGAACAATGCCAACATATCTTGGTATATCATGAGAATCAGCCTGTCGGCACCGGCCGTGCGCGCATCGTTGGCCATACAGCAAAGCTGGAAAGAATCTGCATCCTAAAACCTTACCGTAAGTACGGATTGGGGAAGATCATCGTAAGCGGGTTAGAGGAAATCATGAAAGAAAAAGGACTGACTTCATATAAGCTGCATGGTCAAACACAAGCGGCAGGCTTTTATCAAAAACTGGGCTATCAGACTTCTTCACAGGAATTTATGGAGGACGGCATCCCTCACGTCTTGATGACAAAAGAAATATCGCGGAATATAACATGAAATATATGTATTACGGAATAGGCATACTTATATTAAGTTTGGGCATTTCCTTAACCATACAATCAGGACTGGGCACATCACCCTTCGATGCCCTTTTGGTTGGTCTGTCAAAAGAAATCGGTCTTACCGTAGGAAGCTGGGAGGTCCTTATTTCTGTGATCCTCTTAATCTGCAACGCTATATTAACGAGAAAAAAACCTATTTTGCTGGGCTTGATTACAGCATTCATTACTGGAATAGGCATTGACCTATGGTTGTTTGTTGTAAAAAACACCATCTATCTAAACGCGTTGTTAAGCAAACTGATTTGTTTCGGAATTGGTTTGGTGCTCATCGGGCTTGGAACAGCCATCTATCTTCAGACAAAATTCGCATCAACACCGATCGATCATTTGACACTTATTATCCGAGATCTCACCAAAAGAACAATCTTGTTTTCAAGAACATTGGTATACGCTCTTTTCTTAGTATTAGCCATCATCTTTAAAGGCCCTATCGGCATCGGAACCCTATTAACCGTCTGTTTGGGAGGAATGCTCCTTCACGTTTTTATGCCTATTGTGGAAAGACATTTCTTATCAAAGAATAGAAGAGGTTATTAAGAAACCTCTTCTCGATCCAAAAAACGAAACGCAAAACAAGCCCCATTTCGTTCGTCAATTCTTTATCTCTGGTACTGTTGAGATTTTATAATCAATTAAAATTTATAGTACCAAAAAATCGCAATTTCATTTGCTGTTGGAAAGTTGGAATAAAGCATCGTATCAACCGCACCTATTATAAAGTGATGTTTGGCATAAAAATGACAAGCTGAAACATTAATATCTTGGGTTTCAAGCATAAGACCACAAAAATGATTCTCCTTTGCCCACTCAATCGCTTTATGTAATAATGCTGTTCCAACACCTTTTTTTCTATAGTCTTTTGCCACGGCAATGTCCTCTATTAGTGCATACCCATTCCAGTTAGAACGGATCTTAATCCGGCCAATGCAGTTGTTTTCAAGATAATATAAAAAAGCCGCTTTCCCCTCTTCTTCAACATAACTAACATCCATGTCATCATCTTCATATTGTTTAAAATAAGGTTTGGAAAATCGTTCCTCAGTATATGTCCAAACACCGTTTTCAAAAGCAGGTATCATTCTCCCAAAAACAACGAAAGGTTCGTTTGGTTTATTGAAATCTTTCATATTCAAATGAGTCATTTTCATGATCATATCAATCTCCGCCAATCGAGAAATATTTAGAAAAATCGTTTCGACACTATTCAATAACAGCTTCCAAAAGTGCACTCTTTAACATTACCTTTTATATAGCGATTTTTCTATTTCACTACCATAATGAGGTATTTCACCAGAGAGGCTTGTGGTACAGTAAAAAGGAACAGAAACAAGAGAAAAGAAGATGATCCCATGCCCACTAATAATAAAACTCGCCCACACCCCTGTTGACTAGTACCCATGGAAATAGCAAAAAAACTTATATTAGTAAGGATGAGAAACAGCTTCTGCCATTGGTGACATCTCTATTGAAGCATCCATAGGACAACCAAGGATTGCTCTTTGATTTTTCCAAGAAGAAATGAGAGTGAATAAAGGAGTAATGGAGTATGTTAACAAGAGAAGATATCTTTAAACACGTCAAAGAAAAATACGGTACATCGCCTGATTATCCGTGGGAGAAATACCCAAACTATGCTTCTTTGAGACATGAATCAAACAAAAAATGGTACGGTCTTATTATGAATGTTCATCCGGAAAAATTAGGCTTGGAAGGACATGACGAAATAGATATTCTAAATCTAAAATGTCCCCCTGAAATAAGTGATAGCTTAAGAAATGGAGAAAATATCTTACCCGGATATCATATGGATAAGGAACATTGGATTTCACTTGTTTTGGAACGTATAGATCTAGAAGGAGAAATTTATAACTTAATCGAGCAGAGCTTTCATTTAACCAAGTAAAGATAAATAGTGTTCCTGCTAATCAAGCTACGAAGATTAGTGGACACTTTCATTTTAGGATATTGTTCTTCTCTCTGTCCACAAACGCAACTTAGTCCATCTGGTGCGAGAGTGGGAGAAGAATTTCTACCAACTTCTTATATAAAAGGATGAATAGTTATGACAAATAACTTAAAACAGAGAAGAATAATTTTAGATTTAGCAGTTACTCTAGATGGTTTTATTGAAGGGAAAAATGGAGAAGTTGATTGGTGCATTATGGACCCTGATATGGGGTTTACTGATTTCTTAAATCAAATTGATACTATTTTATATGGTAGAAAAAGCTACGATTTATGGGGACAATATATTCCAAAAAAAGAAGACCCTGATACAGAAAAGGAAATTTGGAAATTAGTTCATAGTAAAAAGAAATATGTTTTTTCCAGAACACAAAATGAGATTGATAATCAAGCCATATTTATAAATGATAATATTCTTGAAGAAGTAAATAAATTGAAGAAAAAGCCTGGTAAAGACATCTGGCTATATGGTGGAGCGAGTCTCATTACAACTTTTATAAATTTGGGGCTTGTTGATGAATTTAGATTATCTATTCACCCTGTTGTTTTGGGACAAGGAAAACCGTTGTTTATTGATGTAAAACAGAGGATAAATTTAAAAATGGTGAATGCAAGAACATTTTCCTCTGGCGTTGTGCAAATCGTTTATCATTGGAATGGCTAAAAAAATCTTCCCCTCCAAAATATACATTGTAAGGTAACACTCGACAGTTATTTTTCTTATTGAACTAAAGGGGAATCCTAAATAATGGGTTCCCCTTAATACTATGGAATTATCAACATCGAATTTTAACAGAGCCCAAAATATCTTTTCCTGTAATAAAAGAAAAGAAGACTGAAAAGGACAAATTAACATAATTAAACATTATAGTATATTTTATTCTCCCTCTTTTAAGTAAATCAGCTAAGTTTTGTATTTATAAAAAAACGAAAGAAGATGATCCCATGCCCACTAACAATAAACCCAATAGATTAATCGCTGAGAAGTCTACTTATTTTACTTCACATGCTCACAATCCTGTTGACTGGTTCCATGGGGAGAAGAAGCCTTCGAAAAAGCGAAACGCGAAAACAAGCCGGTTCTTGTCAGCATCGGTTATTCGACTTGCCATTCGTGGCCTAGGAAATCAACTCGTGCGGAACTCCATTAACAGAAGCCATTTTAAACGATAATACCATGTGTTCTAATAATACAGTTTATCTTTTATGTCATTCATTATCTAAAACCTGTAATCCGTAACCATGCGGTAGCAGTTTTTTTTATTTGCTTGACTTAGAGTTAACTCTAAGTTGTAAACTAACTTTAATCAAAAGAGAGGGATGATGTTTGTTGTATTCCATTAGTAAAGCTGCTGAGAAGACTAGTATTAGCTCGTATACATTAAGATATTACGAAAAGATTGGGTTACTTCCCCCACCAAAACGAAAAAACAGTGGAAGGCGTTTTTATACAGAGACTGATATTCAGTTCATGACATTCCTGAAAAGTTTAAAGGAAACAGGTATGTCTTTGGAGGATATTAATGAGTTTGTCAAAGACGGCTGCATATTGGAAAAAATCAATTCAGATGTTAAATCAGCACAACTCTCCCCATCTATAAATAAACGTATTGAGATTTTAACCAAGCACTTAGAGAAAATGGAGATTAAAAAAAGGGAGCTGGAAGAAGTAATTTCTACTACAAAAGGAAAACTGGATACATATTATTCAATTTTGAAAGAGGAAGTGGAAAACAAATGAAACATTTAAATATATATCTGATGTTAATTGGCTTCTCTATTTTTACAGGAGCTACTTTTAATCTTGCAAAATATACGGTTGGATATTTTTCTCCATCGTCCTCTGCGGCATGGCGTTTCGGTTTAGCTGCTGCGGTGATGCTCCTCATTTTGATTTTTACTGAAGGTATAAAGAAGAGTCAATTACGGAAAAACGCCGTTTCATACATTGTTCTCGGAATTATAGGAATATTTGGATTTAACGCCTTGTTTTTTATTGGTTTGAAATACACATCTCCCGTTAACGGAGCATTAATAATGGGGCTGAATCCTTTATTAACAGCAATTCTCGCTCGAATTATCTTAAAGGACAAAATGACAAAAAAACAAGTGCTCGGCATATTCTTTGCATTCATCGGTGTATTGCTAGTCATTACACAAGGTTCTATCGAAACCATTAAAACCTTATCAATTTCAGGCGGAGATTTAATAATCTTTACAGGTAACGTTTGTTGGGCACTTTATGGTGTACTTGGACGGCGGTTTGTAAAAGATGGCACTCCGCTATCTACAACCACTTATACGATGGTTATCGGGGCTGTTAGTTTAATAGTAGTTTCATTATTTACATCCAAACCTGTTTCTTTATCGAACATCCCGATTGGAGTTTGGGGGGCAATTGCCTTTATGGCTTTCTTTACAAGCGTTTTGGGTTACCTATGGTGGAATCAGGGGATTAAGGAGATTGGGGCAGGTAAAACATCTTTATTTTTCAACCTTGTTCCCGTTGTAACGATGATTATTTCATTTGCCATTGGCACACCGATAAAGGTATTTCAAGTTATTGGGGCTGTGTTAGTTATAATAGGCGTTTTAACTGCTTCGGGGGTAATACGTATTCCTAAGTACAATACTAGAGAACAGTCAGCTGTATAAAGAAGCAGGGATTATTTTTGAGAAAATGTGTTAAGTTAAATATAAACTAATTACAGAAAGCAGGTGATCCCATGCCAAACAAAAGTAAACCCAATAGATTAATCGCTGAGAAGTCTCCTTATTTACTCCAACACGCCCACAACCCTGTGGACTGGTTCCCTTGGGGAGAAGAAGCCTTTGAAAAAGCAAAATGCGAAAACAAGCCGGTTCTTGTCAGCATCGGTTATTCGACTTGCCATTGGTGCCACGTCATGGCCCACGAAAGCTTTGAAGACGAAGAAATCGCGCGTCTTCTCAATGAACGGTTTGTGGCGATTAAAGTCGACCGGGAAGAGCGGCCGGATGTGGATTCTGTTTATATGCGAATCTGCCAGCTGATGACCGGGCAGGGCGGCTGGCCGCTGAATGTGTTTATTACGCCTGATCAGAAGCCGTTTTACGCGGGTACATATTTTCCAAAGACGAGTAAATTCAATCGTCCTGGTTTTGTTGATGTGCTTGAGCATCTGTCTGAGACGTTTGCGAACGACCGCGAGCATGTCGAGAATATTGCGGAGAACGCCGCTAAACATTTACAGACCAAAACAGCTGCAAAAACTGGTGAGGGCCTTAGTGAGTCAGCGATTCACCGGACATTCCAGCAGCTTGCCAGCGGGTTTGACACGATCTACGGCGGTTTCGGGCAAGCACCGAAGTTTCCGATGCCTCATATGCTGATGTATTTGCTTCGTTATTACCACAATACAGGGCAGGAGAATGCTTTATACAACGTGACGAAAACGCTGGACAGCATGGCGAATGGCGGCATTTACGATCATATCGGGTATGGGTTCGCCCGCTATTCAACCGATGACGAGTGGCTCGTTCCCCACTTTGAAAAAATGCTCTACGACAATGCGCTGCTGCTGACCGCTTATACCGAAGCCTATCAGGTCACGCAAAATAGCCGCTATAAAGAGATTTGTGAGCAGATCATTACGTTCGTTCAGCGGGAAATGACCCATGAAGACGGAAGCTTTTTCTCCGCTTTAGATGCGGACACAGAAGGAGAAGAAGGAAAGTACTACGTATGGTCAAGGGAAGAGATTCTAAAAACGCTTGGAGACGAACTCGGAACTTTGTATTGCCAAGTGTATGACATCACTGAAGAAGGAAACTTTGAAGGCAAAAATATTCCGAACCTCATTCACTCAAAGCGGGAACAAATCAAAGCGGATGCCGGGTTAACTGAAGAAGAGCTCCGCCTCAAGCTTGAGGACGCAAGACAACGGCTCTTGAAGACACGCGAAGAAAGAACCTATCCGCATGTCGATGATAAAGTGCTGACCTCATGGAACGCGCTGATGATCGCGGGTCTCGCCAAAGCGGCAAAGGTATACGAGGAACCGAAATATCTCAGCTTAGCGCAAGACGCCATTACATTTATTGAAAACCATTTAATCATCGACGGCCGTGTGATGGTCCGGTATCGAGACGGCGAAGTGAAAAACAAAGGCTTTATCGACGATTACGCTTTTCTCCTATGGGCCTATCTCGATCTCTATGAAGCTTCGTTTGATCTTTCTTATTTACAAAAAGCGAAGAAACTGACAGATGATATGATCGGCTTATTTTGGGATGAGGAGCATGGCGGATTCTATTTTTCCGGGCATGATGCAGAAGCCTTAATCGTACGGGAAAAAGAAGTGTACGACGGCGCCGTGCCTTCCGGAAACAGTGTGGCAGCCGTTCAGCTGCTTCGTCTTGGACAAGTCACAGGCGACTTATCACTAATTGAAAAAGCAGAAACGATGTTTTCCGTGTTCAAGCCAGACATCGACGCGTATCCGAGCGGCCATGCTTTCTTTATGCAAAGTGTGTTAAGGCATCTGATGCCTAAAAAAGAAATCGTGATTTTTGGAAGTGCAGACGATCCAGCCAGAAAACAAATCATAACGGAGCTTCAAAAAGCCTTTAAGCCTAACGACTCCATTCTGGTGGCAGAGCAGCCCGAGCAATGCAAAGACATTGCGCCATTTGCAGCAGACTACCGCATCATAGACGGCAAAACAACCGTGTATATTTGTGAAAACTTTGCCTGCCAGCAGCCGACAACGAATATCGAAGAAGCCATCCAAACGTTAATAAGCAGCAGGGATTAAGACCCTTGCTGCTTACTTTTTGATTTCTTATGGTACCATAAAGCGATCCCCGCAAACACAAGATTGACCGCTATCGTCAAGAAAGCCTCCCACATCGGGTTCCCCCGCGTAACCGTAAATAGAGAAGGAATTCCTCCATACACACTGTTTTTTTCTGTGATAAACATACACAAAAACATATTATTCGCAGCGTGGGCGCCAAGTGAGATTTCAATACTGCCAGTTTTAATCGTGTAATAGGTCCACACAAAACCAAATGTTAAGTACTCAATTCCTGCCCAAACAGCACCGTTGTTCATTTCTGGATTCGCAAAATGTAATACGCCAAACAATCCCCCGACAATCAATGTCAAGATAAGATGATTTTTCGTCAATCTCCCGAAGGCTTGAAGCAAAAATCCCCTGAAAAACAATTCCTCAGCTGATGTCTGAAACGGAACTAAAATGAGGGCCGCTGCTAGCAGCCAGATAAATCGTGATGCATCAAAGGCTTGCATTGAATAATTGTCTGGATGAATCGCAAAATCAATCAATTGTACGGCGATCATCAGCAAGAAATAAGCCATAAAACCAAAGGAAATTCTCCGCCAATTCATCTTTGAATTTGGTGTAATCACAGTTCGGAAAGGCCGCTTCAAAATAAAGCGCACAGCCAGCCAAACTCCCGGAATGGCGAATAAATAAATCACATGGGACAAATAAAGATCTACGAGAGGATCACTCAGCACAGCTTCATCCAAATCAAACGTGATATTGGGATTCACAATAACCGTGAACAGTATAGCGAAAAGGTAAGCTATATTCCCGAATACATATAACCCTACCATCACCAAAAAAGCGAAAAAATATCTCCACAGCGTATTGTTTCCTTCTATAGGACGGATAAATGAATTCATTCCTTCTATGTCTCTTCCTTTCAATGAGAATATCACTATATATTTGCATAAATTGGTCTATGAATCTACTGTTTTGGAAATCTTTTAAGCAAATGCACGGAAAAAGTGCGAATTTAGTTCTCCCATCTAGTGATTTGAACTCTGTCGCCAATGAACCAAGATACTTATAATATTCCCAAGAGGGGAATTATCAGTCTTTTCTTACTACTTTAAAAGGGGGTTTTTTATGAATACGATCTTCAATCAGAAGAATGCACATCCTTTCTCAAACGCAGCGAATCGTTTAGACCGCCTTCCGATTTCACGCGTTCATTTCCAAGTGTTAACCGCTCTCGGCATTGTTTATTTCTTTGATCTCGCAGATTTATTTACCCTCAGCAATGTAGCACCGGCACTGATCGAGCATTGGGGCATTCCGCTTTCAACCATTGCCAACGTGACGGCGGCTTCATTTTTAGGCATGTTTTTAGGCGCTTCGCTGGGCGGACGGCTGTCCGATCGAATCGGCCGCAAAAAAGCCTTAAATCTATTTGTCTTTGTTTTCTCAATCGCATCGCTGTGCAATGCTGCGGCATGGGACATTCCATCTTTAATGACATTCCGTTTTCTCACCGGATTTGGCGTCGCAGCAGCCATGGTCATTACGAATAGCTATTTGGCGGAGTTTTTCCCTTCAAGTGTCCGTGGAAAATATATTTCTTTCTGCGCCATGATTGGATTGATCGGCGTTCCGATCACCAATATTGTGTCTGCCTTTGTCATACCGCTTGGTTCATGGGGATGGAGGCTTGTATTTGTATGGGGTGCCGTCGGCCTTATTTATTTTTTCTTCATCCGCCGTCTGGAAGAGTCACCTCGCTGGCATGAAAATCGCGGTGAATATGCGAAAGCTGATGCGATCCTCAACCGAATTGAGGCGCAGGTTGAACAGGAGAAAGGCCCGCTTCCGGCACCGGCTCAGCCTAAAGAAAACAGTTCTGTTCAACAGCATGCCGGTTACGCAGGATTATTGAAAGGCAGAAACCTCAAAATCACCATTATTTTATCTGCTGTATGGATTTTTGAAACGTTTGGGTTTTACGGGTTTGCCTCATGGGTTCCAAGCCTGCTAAAAAGCAATGGCGTCACCATGGAAAATACATTGTGGTATAACGTATTGCATTCTGTCGGCGCTCCGTTGGGCGCACTGCTCGGCTCCATGATTTCTGAGAGATTTCAAAGAAAGTGGATTTTAGCTGCCAGCGCGTTTCTGACGGCCATCGCAGGGCTCTTATATGGCATGACTTTTATTCCCATCATGATCATTGTGTTTGGTTTTATCGTGAATATCACAGAACGGGTTTTCACCTCGAACTTATACGCCTATACATCTGAACCTTATCCGACTGAATACCGCTCGTCCGGCAGCGGATTAGCCTACGGTCTGGGCCGTTTTTCAAACATTTTCGGCTCATTGCTTGTCGGATTTATTGCCGTTCAGCTCGGCTATGTCAGCGTCTTCTTGTTTATAGGCGGCTGCTGGCTCGCATGCTCCTTGCTGTTAATCTGCTTCGGCCCTAATACCAATGCGAAACAAATTTAAAAAAGTCAGTGCGGAGCTGCCGCACTGATCTCTTTACAATTCCTTCAATATCCTCGCAGGGTTTCCGCCTACAACAGTGTTAGCGGGCACATCCTTAGTCACAACAGATCCTGAAGCAATCACCGCATTATCACCAATTGTCACTCCTGGGTTAATCACTGCCCGGCCTCCGATCCAAACTTGATCTCCAATTGTCACAGGCTTACCGAACTCCTTCCCGGACTTTCTTTCAATCGGATCGAGAGGATGGCCGGCCGTGTAGATATGTACACCTGGCGCAATCAAACAATGACGGCCGATACGCACCTCACACACATCTAAAATGACACAGTCAAAATTAACAAATGTGTGATCTCCGATATGAATATGATAGCCATAATCACAGCGAAATGTCGGCAGAATCGTGACTTGATCCCCAACCGAACCGAGCAGCTCCTTCAAAAGCTCTGTCCGCACTGCATCATCTTCCGGTGTTTCGTTATATTGTCTAATCAGCTGTCTCGCATGCTTGCGTTCTAGTAATAGTTGTTGATCTTCCGGATTGTATAATTCGCCGGCTGCCATTTTTTCTTTTTCTGTCCTCAGCATTCAAGTCACTCCAGATGTTAAATTGTAATTTCAATTAAGTTTCCTTCATCATCTTCAATCACACTTTCATAGTAGCCGTCTCCCGTTGTCCTTGGGCCGTTTACTACTGCGAAACCGTCCTTCTTCAATCGAACAGTCAGTTCATCAACCTTCTCCCGGCTTCCTACGGAAAAGGCAATGTGTGCCCAGCCTGTCATTGTTTGTGAAGGCGGATCGGTCACATTCCCTTTTTTCATAATCTCCAGCCTTGCTCCGGAATCAAACGTAATAAAATAAGATTTAAAATCCTTTTTCTCATTATGATACAAATCATTCGCTTTGCCATTAAAATACGTTTCATAAAAAGACTTCATTCGCTCTAAATCATTGACCCAGATCGCTGTATGTTCAATCCGCATGTCTTCTCCTCCTTTACCTTCAATGAAGTTATAACGTATGAAATGCATTTCAGTTCAAGCTTTTTTCTCAAAGTTATGCTGAATTTTGATATCAACGGGTTCATCCTGCAAAAAAAGAGAAAATGCGGCGGTGCCAAGCTGCTCAAGATTCAAATCGAGCGATGGAAATCCAAGAACACGGCTGATAGAAGTATTTCCCTCACCTATGATTTCAACATCCCAATTATTCTTCCGGGCAAATAGATGAATTCCAGCTGCCACTTCATCACTGTTTGCATAAATAGCAGTAGGAACCCGTTCGCTCGTATAAAAGTGCTCAGCTGCCCGCTCACCGTCATTCATATCATTACATCCAGACAGCATATGGCGGTCTTCCAGCCTCCCGCAAACAGATTGATAGGCCGCAGCTTTATCAGCCGTGCTTGGGCTCCTGTCGGCTTCTCTGACGCATGTAAAAGCGATATTCTCATGTCCGCGGCTTTTTAGATAGCGAAAGCTTTCTGCATAAGCAGCTTTTCTGTCGTTATACGCACATGGGACATCAATGTCACCGGTTTCCTCACAAGCGATGATTGGCCCATATTCCTGATAAGCTAAAATCTTGTCCCAATGATTGGCGCGAGAAGTAATAATGAGGCCGTCAATTTTCTTTGTTTTTAACAGCTCTAAATATTTGATTTCAATAGCGGGGTTATAATTGGTGGGGAGGAGCGTCGTTGCATACTCATGCTGAAAAGCAGCCTTGGTGATTCCGTTCACGATTTTATCAAAGCAGGGATGATCGCTATAAGGCAGAATCACACCGACCGTATGGGTTTTCCCGCGAATGAGATCGATTGCGGTTCGATTTGGTGTATAATTCAATTCCTTCATGACTTGATGGACAAGCTTTCTCTTTTCTACAGACACATACGGATGATGATTCAATACACGCGAAACAGTTGAAACAGATACATTTGCCAGTCTTGCAATCTCTTTTATATTTGCCATCCTCTTTCTCCTTTTTCATATAAAAAAAGCAGTAAGTGTAAAATCCTTACTGCTATCTCATCATATATTGATGATAAGTTCAACAGGACAATGGTCGGAACCCATGACATCCTTTGATATGCCGGCATCTTCAATCTGTTCCTTAAGGCTTTCAGAAACAACAAAATAATCAATGCGCCAGCCGATATTTCTGTCCCGGGCGCCTGCACGATACGACCACCAGGAATAAGCGCCTTCAAGATCAGGATAAACATGACGGAAGGAGTCAACATAGCCAGCCTCTAATAAACGAGAGAATGCCCCTCTTTCTTGATCGGAAAATCCAGCGTTCTTCCGGTTCGCCTTTGGATTTTTTAAATCGATCTCCTGGTGAGCCACATTCAAATCACCGCATAAAATGACCGGCTTTTTCTTATCCAATTCAAGAATATAAGACAACAGAGCCTCTTCCCATTGCATGCGGTAATCGATTCGCTCTAATCCCCTTCTGGAATTGGGCGTGTAAATGGTCATCACAAACACGTTTTCAAATTCCAGCGTAATCACTCTGCCTTCTTGGTCATGCTCTTCTATTCCGATACCGTACATGACACGCAGCGGCTCTTGCTTAGAAAAAACAGCTGTGCCGGAATATCCTTTTTTCACTGCATAATTCCAATACACATGATAGCCCTCAGGCTGGAGATCAACCTGTCCGTCCTGTATCTTTGTTTCCTGAAGACATATGATATCTGCATCCTCTTCTTTCAGATAAGAGAGGAAATCCATTTTTCTCATCACAGCCCGCAGGCCGTTTACATTCCATGAAATCAGCTTCATGTTTCATCCCCCTATAAAAAAGAGCAAGAACCCAAAGGTCCTTGCTCTTTACGTATCAGCTTACTCACCGCTTACGTATGGAAGTAAAGCCATTTGACGTGCGCGTTTGATCGCTGCAGTCAATTTACGTTGGTATTTAGCGTTTGTTCCAGTTACACGACGTGGTAAAATTTTACCGCGCTCAGAAACAAACTTTTTAAGAAGATCTACATCTTTGTAGTCGATGTGCGTGATGCCGTTAGAAGTGAAATAACACACTTTACGGCGTTTCGCACGACCGCCTCTGCGTCCTCCTGCCATTGTCATTTCCCTCCTTTCTTTTTCATTTTAGGCGATAATCACATTAGAATGGAAGATCATCATCCGAGATGTCAATCGGTTTGCCATCGTTGGCAAATGGGTCATCATTAAAGCTGTTCCCCTGATTGCGTCTCTGGTTGTTTTGATTTCCCCCGAATGGATTATCATTTTGGCCTCCGCCAAAGTACTGGCCTCCGCCGCTGTTTCCTTCGTTGTATCCACCTGAACCAGAACCGCCGCCGTTTTTCGGCTCAAGAAATTGAACACTTTCAGCTTGGACCTCTGTCACGAAGACACGCTGTCCTTGCTGGTTTTCATAGTTTCTTGTTTGTAAACGGCCATCTACGCCTGCAAGGCTTCCTTTTTTCAAGAAGTTTGCAACGTTTTCGGCTTGTCTTCTCCAAGTGACACAATTAATGAAATCGGCCTCACGTTCTCCGGACTGGTTCGTAAATGTACGATTCACAGCAAGAGTAAACGTAGCAACAGCCGCACCGTTTGGCGTATAACGAAGCTCTGGGTCTTTTGTCAGTCTTCCGACTAATACAACTCGGTTAAGCATAAGAAAGACCACCTTTTACCATTATATATTTCAAAATTGCTTATTCTTCTTCTTTAACAACAATGTGGCGAATGATATCGTCACTGATCTTAGCTAGACGGTCAAATTCTTGAACTGCCGCAGCATCAGCTTGAACGTTTAAGATTTGGTAGAAACCGTCGCGGAAATCGTTGATTTCGTAAGCAAGACGACGTTTACCCCAATCCTTTGTTCCAGTGATCTCCGCACCGTTAGAAGTCAGAACGTTGTTGAAACGCTCGATAACTGCTTTTTTAGACTCATCGTCAATGTTTGGGCGGATAATGTACATAACTTCGTACTTTCTCATCTGTTTGCACCTCCTTTTGGACTAAGCGGCCCATAATGGGCAAGGAGCAATAATTCTATTACTCACAATTTTATATTATACCAAAGCTCTTGTCCCTTTACAACTGCATCCTAAACATTAAATCGGAAATGAATAACATCTCCGTCTTGGACAACATATTCTTTCCCTTCGAGGCGGACTTTTCCTGCTTCTTTGGCTCCTGCCATACCGCCGCCCGCAAGAAGATCCTCATAAGCAACTGTCTCAGCGCGAATGAAGCCTCGCTCAAAGTCACTATGAATAATTCCTGCACACTCAGGGGCTTTCATACCTTTTTTGAATGTCCAAGCTCTGACTTCCTGCTCTCCCGCCGTGAAGTATGTTGCAAGGCCAAGAAGAGAGTAAGACGCTTTGATCAGCTGATCAAGACCTGATTCTTGAATGCCCAGCTCTTCCAAGAACATTTGCTTTTCTTCGCCTTCAAGCTCAGCAATCTCGGATTCGATTTTCGCACACACAACGATTACTTCTGCGTTTTCGCCGGCAGCGTACTCGCGAATCTTTGCTACATTTTCATTGCCAGATGGATCAGCCACTTCATCTTCACTTACATTGGCCACATACAAAATAGGCTTCGAAGTCAGTAAATGGAGCTGCTTCACAAGCTTTTGCTGCTCTTCAGTGAATTCTACAGATCGAGCAGGCTTTTCACTCTCAAACGCTTCTTTCAGTTTAGATAAAATCTCAAACTCATATACAGCGTCTTTATCTTTTTGTTTCGCAAGTTTGCTGACGCGTGTAATCCGCTTTTCAACCGTTTCCATATCGGCGAGGATCAGCTCAAGGTTGATCGTTTCAATGTCATCAATCGGATCAACTTTTCCGGAAACGTGTGTAATGTTGTCATCGGAAAAAGCACGGACAACGTGGCAAATCGCGTCAACCTGGCGAATATGGGATAGGAATTTGTTACCGAGTCCTTCTCCTTTAGATGCGCCTTTTACAATCCCTGCAATATCAGTAAATTCAAAAGCAGTCGGCACAGTCTTCTTCGGGTTGACCAGCTCAGTCAGCTTTTGCAGACGATCATCAGGTACTTCTACAATTCCCACGTTCGGATCAATCGTACAGAACGGGTAGTTCGCTGATTCGGCACCGGCCTGTGTAATTGCGTTAAATAGTGTTGATTTCCCGACGTTCGGCAAACCAACAATTCCAGCTGTTAAAGCCATTCTTTCATCTCCTCTATATAAAACCGTCATTGTATGAACGTATTTTGAACCTAGAGCAATTATAAGGAGGTTCACTGGAAAAGACAAGCTGACAAAAAAGCATTTTCAGCCTGCCAATCCCTTTGATTATGCTTTTTTCAAGCCTACTAAACAGTCAAAAAGCGTACTTCCCATTCCATTATCAGAATTTGTATCATTTGTCAGTGCATTGACTGAACCTCCAAAAGCCGCCCACATGCCTTCATCTATATTAATCGTCTTCGCATGAGCCTGCTTCATCACTTTCACCGTTCCCTTCAAGCGTCCGCGGTCATTAAAGATGACAACCTCGTCTCCATCCTGAAGATCCTGCTCAGCCGCTATATCTGGAGAAATATCGACCTGAACGTGCTGAAGCTTTTCAATAAACGGCACATGCTGTGAATGGTTGGAACGCTGCGGGTGAATGGACAACAGCGTATAAGGATACTTTCCAGCTAACGCCTCATTATGGAAAACAGATTCTTCGGGCACATTTAATTGAAGCAAGCCGCTAAACCCTTTTTGCTCAGCTAGTGACGAAGTAAATTCAAATTTCCCGCTCGGCGTCAAAAACTCATAGTCATCCCACGGAACCTGCTTGACCGGGAGAGGGAGGTGGCCTTTTTCTTTTAAACGCTCGAGTGTCACACCTTCTGCTTCCAATGAAGAAAGCCCCATCTCTAGAAATTCTTCAGTACTATGCTCAAACAGCTCGCCAAACCCAAGACGTTTTGCAAGCTCTGACCAGATCCAGCTGTCCGACTTCGCTTCACCTTGAGGCTCCACAAGTTTTTTTCCGTACTGAACATAGTGGTGATACATACTGGAATAGTAGATATCCTCTTCTTCAAAAACAGTGGCAGTCGGCAAAACATAATCACACAGCTTTGCGGTATCTGTCATAATGGAATCAATGGCTACCGTCATTGGAACCTTTTCAAAAGCTTGTCTGACTTTGTTTGTATTCGGCACCTGAGTCAGCGGATTTCCGCACGTCACAATCATCATCTCAATCGCAGGATCAGCAGCGGTCAACACTTCTTCAGCCTGCGTCATCATTGAGAATGAACGTGATGCTGTTTTTAATTCCGGCAGCGTCAGCTTTGTTTTAGCAAAGCTCTCGCCAATCTGGACATTTCCGAAATTCGCGCCGCCGCCCTTAATTCCGACATTTCCGCTTGCCGCAACGAGTGCATCAATCCAGCGAATCGTTCCGCCGCCGTTTTTATATCGCTGCATGCCTAGCCCCATAAAAGTAGACACCGGACCATCTGCATACAAACTGGCCAAATACTCCAGCTCCTCCATAGAAGTTTCTGTTTTCACAATAAACTCTTCCAGAGAAACAGTTTTCAATAGCTCTTTCACATCATCAAAACCGACAGAGTGCTCAGAAATAAACGTTTCATCCGTTCTTCCCGTCTCAATCAGAACCTTCAAAACGGCTGCCGCAAGCCAGCCATCCATTCCCGGCTTAACAGAGATATAGCGGTCGGCAAGCTTAGCAGTCGGATTGAAGATCGGATCAATCACCGTAATCGTGGCGCCCTTCTTTTTCACCTGCTGCAAGTGATGGTATAAGTGCATATTTGTTCTGGATACATTTCTTCCCCACACAACAACATGCTTGCTGTTGTAAATATCAAGCGGGCCGTGCCCGTACGAACGGCCAAAATCCCAGCTTTGCGCCTCGATGCCGGAGCCCCAGCATATGCTTCCGATGATTTCAGTCACACCGCCATATCCATTAAAAAAACGCTGATCAAGCGCTTTTAACAAACCATTATTCGCATAATCATGGCTGTGCAAAACAGCAGTCGTCTCCGACGTTTCCTTGATCTCCCGAAGTTTGTCGGCAATTTCATCAAGTGCCTGCTCCCAGGAAATCCTTACAAACTCGCCATTTTGTTTTTTCATCGGATAGCGAAGCCGATCAGGCGAATTTGTTTTTGTCTCAAGCATTCTGCCGCGGCCGCAGATTTTGCCCTCCGTAATCGGATGGTTTGGATCCCCGTCCACTTTCGTTACCTTTCCGTCTTCAACAGTCACCAAAAAGCCGCAGCTGTCCCAACAATTCAGCGGACATGCCGACTGATGCACTTTGCTCATCGCCGTCTTCTCCTTACCTTCTATATGAAAAAGCATGAGTGTCGGCCTATTTATGAAGTAGGCTCCTCATGCTTGACTAGTACTTTTTTTAGTTTTCTTTCAAATTCTTTTCTCGGAATCATAACACTGTGAGAGCATCCCTCACACTTAATACGAATATCCATTCCCATGCGTATAATTTTCCAGCTGTTCGCTCCGCATGGATGCGGTTTTTTCATTTCTACGATATCATTCAGGCCAAAGTCTTTATCCGCCAAGACCCTTCACCTCTTTTCATAAACTGCTGTATCTATTGTACAAAAAAACTGATCATAAGAGCAATCAAGATACCTGAAAAGAAATACATCCTCTTATTTCCATTTACTTAAAATAGGATATAAGAGAAGACAAACTAACAAATACAAATTTAACATCCCGTATATCGGGTACAAAAACGCGATCAAATCAGAAAATCCGAAAGAAGTAAAAGGTACCATTAACACTAACAAAATCAACACAATCAACCATCTCGGCATATGAACAAACCCCATCAGCCGGCTGGACAGCCCCAGCAATCCCGCTACCGTCGTCGTGTAAATGGCCAGACACAGCACCGCCGTCATACATAAAAAAAGGACATAAGGCGCACCCTCCAAAACGGCAAACAGCGGTATTTCAAACTGAGAAAGGGAGCCCGCCAGCTCCACTAACGTTTCATTATAAACAAATGAGATCACGCCAAAAATGAGACCGCTTGCCACACTTGCGATTTTCGCTTCTCCGAGTCCTTTCATCTCTTTCCCAACAGAGGATAAAATCGCAACAACTGAAAGGATGTTTAAAGAAGTAAACGTTATGCTCGCAGGCCAGTTATACTGCTGAGACAAATCAATCGTCCACGTATGGTGATGTGTGCTCTGAAAGGAGATCAGCGCATATAAAAGGCCCGCTACTAACACAGGAATCAAAATACTATTTATAGATAATATTCCTTTCACATCCCACAAAAACAAACACACTGTCACGATGCAAATCAGCGCGATTCCCCACCAGAAAGGAAGCTTGTACATCTGCAGGGTCACACCGCCTCCGGCAATCATCACCATAGTCGTCGAAAACAAATAAAAAATGATGAGAACATCATAAATTTTCGCCAGCCACGGCCCCATTAAATGCTCCAGAACCGGCAGAAAATGAGTGGATTGAACCTTAAAACTGATTTTCATCACAATATAAGACGAGAAAATGAACATGATTGTAAACAGCACAATAGCAAGTCCGCTTTCCGCCCCAAAAAACTGCCAAATCTCCTGACCGCTCGCATATCCGGCCCCGATCAGGCTCCCTAATATGAGCAGCATCCACTTCATTCCGGCTCTCCACAACATCATCACCTCATAGACAAAGATCAGCTTGTTTCCGTTATTGTTACTATATAAATAAAAGAAGGTAAAAATTCCATATTTTCATAGACATTTGAACACAAGCTGAAATTACCATCCGAAATACTCATAAAAAAAGACTGCTGATGCAGGCAGTCTAAAAAAATATCATTTTGCCGCGGAATGAAGGAATGAACCTCATTAACCATGCCTATCTATAAAGTGTTTTGTAAGCAGACCATAGCTTGATCATGATCGAGGCAATGGGGGACAATATTTGTAATTCACCCACTAACCATTCATATCATAACCTCTACTTTTTTAAAATCTCCGGTGTCATACACAAAGCATAAAAAACCGTACTGCTGGATATACTGTAAACAACCTTACATAACGAAACACACACCATAGCAATTCTGTTACCTACTATAACAAGGAAGTGAAACCTATGAATCGAAAAGGCGGGCTTTTTTCCTCTCAGGAACGAGTAAAACAATACGTTTCACATACAGATGCAGCTGCAGCAAAGCAAATCCAAACCATTCTTTCTTCATCCTTACGTAAAGCTGCCGGCAAACCAATTGTCGTGGTTTGTATCGGAACAGACCGTTCAACCGGTGATTCATTGGGCCCGCTCGTAGGAATGAAACTCAAACAGATGCAGCTCACCAGATTCCATGTCTACGGAACCTTATCTGACCCCGTCCATGCTGTGAACATGAAGGATAAAATCAGCGACATTCAAAAATTACATAAAAACCCATTTGTTATAGCGGTCGATGCATGCTTGGGCCGCGTTAAGAGTGTGGGTTCATTTCAAATCGGAGACGGGCCATTAAAGCCTGGAGCCGGTGTGCAAAAAGACCTTCCTGAAGTGGGAGATCTTCATATTAACGGAATCGTGAATGTGAGCGGTTTCATGGAGTATTTTGTATTGCAAAATACAAGACTCAACTTGGTCATGAATATGGCCAATGTTCTCGCGGAAGGATTGAGTTTAACAGATCGGACAGAGTGGAGACAAGAACGCCTGAACCCGCTGCAAAGGCTCACTGGGCGCATATAAAACAAAAACCATCTTCGTTTGAAAGATGGTTTTTTCATTTATGATTCTCGTTCAGATAAAAGCTCTAAAATCCGGTCAAGGTCTTCATTAGAGAAAAATTCAATTTCGATTTTGCCTTTTTTCTTCTGTCTTTTAATATGAACTGTTGTTCCAAAATAATTTTGGAGATAGGATTCCCGTTCTTTTAGAACCGCGTCTTTCACAGGTTCTTTTTTCTTTGTTTCACGTGGAACATTCTGATTTAACTGCTGAATCAGCTGCTCAAGCTGGCGGACATTAAGCTGCTCCGCAATCACTTTTTGAACAAGCGGTTCAAGCTTATTTTTGTTTTTCAAGCCAAGAAGCGTGCGTCCATGTCCCATAGAAAGCGTACCTTCAGCAATAAGCTGCTGAATATTTTCTGGCAGTGTCAGCAGTCTTAAATGATTCGCAATATGCGGTCTGCTTTTTCCAAGACGTTTGGCAAGCTGTTCTTGCGTGAGATCTAAGTGTTTCAGCAAAGAGTCATATGCCTGTGCCTCTTCAAGCGGAGATAAATCTTCGCGCTGAAGGTTTTCTAATAAAGCAATTTCCCTCATTAACGCCTCTGATAATTCACGGACAATCGCGGGAACTGTCTCTAAACCCGCCAGCTTCGCTGCCCGAAAACGCCGTTCCCCCGCAACAATATCATAGCCTTTTAAAGATTTCCTGACGATAAGCGGCTGAAGAATGCCATGCTGCAGCACTGATTCTTTAAGTTCAGCTAATGCCTCGTCATCAAAGTGTTTTCTTGGCTGATAAGGATTAGGGCGTAAATCGGCAATTTTAATTTCTTCAACTGTCTCTTCAGACAAATCGACCTGATTAAATAACGCATTAATCCCTTTTCCAAGGCCTTTAGCCATTCGCAGCCACTTCCTTTGCTAAATCTAAATATACTTCCGCACCTCTTGACCGCGGATCGTATAAAATGATGGGTTTTCCGTGACTCGGTGCCTCACTCAGACGGACATTACGCGGAATAACTGTCTTATATACTTTATCTCTAAAATACTTTTTAACCTCTTCAATCACTTGAATGCCAAGGTTTGTCCGAGCATCAAGCATTGTCAGCAATACACCTTCAATCATTAAATCCGTATTCAAATGCTTTTGCACAAGACGTACTGTATTTAATAACTGGCTGAGCCCCTCCAAGGCATAATATTCGCACTGTACAGGAATCACAACGGAATCCGAGGCAGTAAGGGCATTAATCGTCAGCAGCCCTAGTGATGGCGGACAATCAATGATAATGTAATCATAATTTTGCTTTACTGCTTCAAGTGCTCTCTTCAATCTCACTTCTCTTGAAATTGTAGGAACCAGCTCGATCTCAGCCCCGGCAAGCTGAATCGTCGCAGGGATCACGTCCAAGTTCTCGACTGTCGTTGCTTTAATAATATCTATAACATCTGCATCATCTACTAAAATATCGTACACACACTGCTCTACATCGGCTTTTTCAATCCCTAATCCGCTTGTCGCATTTCCCTGCGGATCAATATCTACCAGCAGAACCCTTTTCCCTATGTAAGCCAAACATGCCCCAAGGTTGACAGACGTCGTTGTTTTGCCGACCCCGCCTTTTTGGTTCGTAATTGCTATGATTTTTCCCACGATGTCACCTACTTTCACATGAACATGTACTATCTTGCTTCTATTCTATCAAAAAAAGATTAAAGCGTTTCATTTTTTTCATTATTTTGTTCCGAATCAGAAGGGAAATAATTGAAAATTCAAGCACGTTTTATGCTTTCTCTTATAAATTCTACAATTTCTATGTTTTTTTGACTTAAAAAAGGAATTTCTTAAAGAAAAAAAGAAGAAGTCACAGTAACAGAACGCGGAAACAGGACGGTGAGAGAATGGTTTATCAAACAAAGAGAGATGTACCCGTTACGCTGATGATTGTGTTTCTCATATTACTGATACAAGCAGATGCCATTGTTCCTTTTGTGCTGGGAAATATGAGAGTTTCGGGCTGGGTCATTTTTATTCTGCTGACTCTTTTAAACGGACTCATCATATGGAGCTTTATTGATTTGAAATATGTATTGAAGGAGCACCACCTGATCATTAAAGCCGGACTGATCAAACATCAAATTCCTTACGAAACAATCGATAAAGTGATCCAAAAAAAGAAGCTGTGGTCAGGTTTCCGTCTTATCGGCTCACGTCATGCCATCACGGTCTACTATCAGGGAGGATGGGGACATGCGGTGATTTCACCGCAAAATACTGAAGAATTTATCCACAAGCTCAAAGAAAAGAATTCTAATATAACAATTTTCACTAAAAGTAATTAATTGCCTTTTTCAATGAATATAAAAAGCTCTCCTGCTTTTCAGGAGAGCTTTTATTTTGGTATGCGAATCGTTAATTGAATATATTCTTCAAATTCTTCTTCTTCCGTATTCAATTTTACACCACTGTCCTCCACCATTGATAGTGACTGGCGAATCGTGTTCATCGCAATTCTTGTATCTCTGCTGAACGCTTTGCGTCTCGGCTTTGGCTTTCTCTGGCCTTGCTCCAGCATTTTCACCACGCGGTCTTCCGTCTGCTTTACATTTAAACTTTTCTCAATAATCTCTGTGAGCAGTGTGACTTGGAGCTCAGGCTGTTTCAGCGGAATCAGCGCTCTGGCATGACGCTCGGTGATTTTCTTCTCCATAATCGCGTCTTGGACCGGCTGAGGCAGCTTTAATAACCGGAGCTTATTCGCGATTGTAGACTGCCCTTTTCCTAAACGCTGTGCGAGTGCCTCCTGTGTTAAATCATGCAGCTCAAGCAGCCTAGCATAAGCATGGGCTTCCTCAATAGAAGACAATTCTTCCCGCTGCAAGTTTTCAATTAACGCCACAGAAGCGGTTTCCGTGTCGGAAAAATCCTTAATAATCGCTGGAATCTTTTCCCACTCAAGCGATTGCACCGCTCTCCAGCGTCTTTCACCTGCAATGAGTTCGTATTGGCCTTCTTCTTCTGTATGCCTAACAACAATCGGCTGAATAATGCCGTGTGTATGAATGGTCATTGCTAACTCTTTGATTTTTTCATCTGAGAAAATGGTGCGTGGCTGAAAACGGTTGGGAACGATAGCATTTACCGGTATTTCCAGAATCTCTTCTTTGTTTGTATCATGTTCAGCAATCTCCGGCTCCTGTTCCTTCTCACCAAGCCCGAAGAAACGAGAGAATGAATGCTTCATGTACCTACACCACCTTTAAAAACTGCCATTTTTATAATTCTATTTTCTCATGGTTTTTCCTGCTATACATCCATCAATTTTGATGAAAATATGATGGTATTGTCATATCAGGCTGTCTAAATTACCCTTCAATTGGCGATTTATTAGGAGTTCCCGGTTTTCTTGGATACTTCTTAGGTGTATTTTTTATCTTGCGTATCACCATAATATTACGATCGCTTTCTTCAATAGGCAGCTTAAAGGAATGGACATTCTCAAGTTCTCCTCCAAGCGTCGTGATTGCTTTTTTGCCTGCATTCAGTTCTTCCTCAGCTGATGCTGCTTTTAAAGCAACAAATAAACCGTTTTTCTTCACCAGAGGCAAGCAAAGCTCACTCAAAACAGATAATCTTGCAACTGCTCGCGCCGTCACAATATCATAGCTTTCCCGCACGTCTTTCCGTTGTCCGAACGTTTCAGCTCTGTCATGGCAGAATGTTGTATTCTCCAATTGCAAAGCTTCAGATAACTTTTCTAAAAACGTAATCCGTTTGTTCAGTGAATCCACGATTGTGACATTGAGGTGCGGAAAACATATTTTTATCGGCAGACTCGGAAAACCCGCTCCCGCTCCGACATCACAAATCGTGTTCACTTGATTGAAGTCGACATAGAAAGCAGCTGTAATGGAGTCATAAAAATGCTTCAGATACACTTCTTTTTTCTCTGTAATTGAAGTCAGGTTGATTTTTTCATTCCATTCAACCAGCATGTCGTAATACAGCTCAAATTGCTCCAGCTGACGGGGAGAAAGGGAGATCCCTTTTTCCGCCAAACCGGAAGTGAATTCTTCAATATTCATGCCGTCATCCTTTCTACTCGGCTATCTTCGCAATGCGTCCCTGCTCTAAATACACCAATAGAATTGAAATGTCCGCCGGGTTTACACCGGAAATGCGGGAAGCTTGGGCAACAGACAGAGGGCGCACATTTTTCAGCTTTTGACGCGCCTCAGTCGCGATCCCTTTGATTGCGTCATAATCAATTCGATCCGGAATTTTTTTATTTTCCATCTTCTTCAGTTTTTCCACTTGCTGAAGAGATTTTTCAATATATCCTTCATATTTCACTTGGATTTCCACTTGTTCTGCTACGTCTTGAGGAACCGGCACTTCTGGCGGTGCCAGTTTTGTGACTGTTTCATAGTTCATTTCAGGACGTTTCATTAAGTCTGTGCCGCGAACTCCATCTTTCAATTCACTTCCGCCAAGAGAACGGATATATTCTTGGTTTTCTGGAGACGGCTTGATAATTACAGAATACAGACGTTTTTTCTCCGCTTCGATCGCCGCTTTTTTCTTCTCAAAAGCTGCATACCGCTCATCAGAAATCAATCCAATGCGGTGCCCGATTTCTGTCAGGCGCAAATCAGCATTATCATGGCGAAGAAGCAATCTGTATTCAGCACGTGAGGTCAAAAGACGATAAGGCTCATTAGTCCCTTTTGTTACAAGGTCATCAATCAGAACACCAATGTAGGCGTCAGAACGGCTTAGAATCACTTCTTCTTTTCCAAGCGCTTTTCGTCCTGCATTGATTCCCGCCATAATTCCTTGTCCCGCGGCTTCTTCATAACCGGATGTTCCGTTAATTTGGCCTGCAGTGTAAAGGTTGGTGATTTTTTTCGTTTCAAGTGTCGGCCAGAGCTGTGTCGGTACGATCGCATCATACTCGATCGCATAGCCGGCTCTCATCATTTGCACGTTTTCAAGTCCAGGAATCGTTGCAAGCATTCTTTGCTGTACGTCTTCTGGAAGACTAGTAGATAAACCTTGGACATAGACTTCCTGTGTATTTCTGCCTTCCGGCTCAAGGAAGATCTGGTGACGCGGTTTATCATTAAATCGTACAACTTTATCTTCAATGGACGGGCAATATCTTGGGCCAGTACCTTTGATCATACCGGAATACATCGGTGAACGGTGCAGGTTGCTGTCAATAATCTCATGTGTCTCAGGGCTTGTATATGTCAGCCAGCAAGGGAGCTGATCTGTGATATACTCCACTGTTTCATATGAGAAAGCGCGAGGCACTTCGTCACCAGGCTGAATTTCCGTTTTGCTGTAATCAATCGTGTCGCTTTTAACGCGAGGCGGCGTACCTGTTTTAAAACGAACAAGGTCAAAACCCAGTTCCTCCAAATGCTCAGAAAGCTTAATAGAAGGCTGCTGGTTATTCGGGCCGCTTGAGTAAGACAGATCGCCAAGAATGATTCGTCCTCTTAGATATGTCCCTGTCGTCATGACAACTGCTTTCGCACGATAATGTGCGCCGGTTTGTGTAATCACACCTCGGCATTCACCGTCTTCAACGATCAGCCGCTCCACAATTCCTTGCAGCAATGTTAAGTTTGGTTCTTTTTCAAGCGTATTTTTCATTTCGTGCTGATATTGGAATTTGTCTGCTTGCGCACGCAATGCACGAACCGCAGGACCTTTTCCTGTATTCAGCATTCTCATTTGAATATGCGTTTTATCGATGTTTCTTCCCATTTCTCCGCCAAGCGCGTCAATTTCACGGACGACAATCCCTTTTGCGGGGCCGCCGACAGACGGATTACATGGCATAAATGCAACCATATCTAGGTTGATGGTCAAGACAAGCGTTTTGGCGCCTTGGCGTGCAGATGCGAGGGCAGCCTCAACACCGGCATGCCCGGCGCCAATCACAATCACATCGTATTGGCCTGCTTCATACCCCATGATTCTAGTTCCTCCTTTTATTATTTTCCTAAACAGAATTGTGAAAAGAGCTGATCAATTAAGCTTTCGTGAACAGAATCTCCGATGATTTCGCCCAAAAGCTCCCAGCATCTTGTAAGGTCGATTTGCACCATGTCGATCGGGACATCCTGCTCGATGCCGCTAAGCGCATCTTCAATGGCACGTTTTGCTTGCTGTAAAATAGAGATGTGACGTGTGTTGCTGACATAAGTCAGATCCCCGCTTTCAATGGCACCCGTGTAGAACAGCGATTGAATCGCTTCTTCCAGATCATTGATGCCTTCCTCTTTTAAAAGGGATGTCGTAACAACTGGACGTCCATGGGCAAGTTCACGGACACGCTCAGTGTCAATCTTCGCCTCAAGGTCAGTCTTATTCAAAATCACGATAACGTCCATGCCCTCAACGGCTTCAAAAAGCTTTACATCTTCTTCAGAAAGCTCTTCACTATTATTAAGAACAAGTAAAATCAGGTCCGCTTCCTTCAGAACCTGGCGGGAACGTTCAACACCGATTCGCTCAACAATGTCTTCTGTTTCGCGAATACCTGCTGTATCAACCAGACGAAGCGGGACGCCTCTTACATTCACGTATTCCTCAATTACATCCCGTGTCGTTCCGGGAATATCGGTTACAATGGCTTTTGCCTCATGAACGAGACTGTTCAGAAGAGATGATTTTCCTACGTTCGGCCGGCCGATAATGACGGTAGAAAGACCTTCACGCAAGATTTTTCCTTGCTCAGAAGTCCTCAACAGCGCCTCAATTTCCTTTTTCACGGCGGTTGCCTTTTCAACTAAAAGCTGATGCGTCATTTCCTCTACATCATCATACTCCGGATAATCGATATTCACCTCAACATGAGCAAGGGTTTCTAAAATCTCTCTGCGCAAACGGCGCACCAAAGCAGAAAGACGCCCTTCCATTTGATTCATAGCAACGTTCATTGCCCGGTCCGTTTTCGCTCTGATTAAGTCCATAACCGCTTCCGCCTGTGAAAGATCGATTCGCCCGTTTAAAAACGCACGTTTCGTAAATTCGCCAGGCTCTGCCAGTCTCGCTCCCTCTCTCAATGCGAGCTGAAGCACTTGGTTCACAGTCACAATTCCCCCGTGACAGTTAATCTCGATAACATCTTCTCGTGTAAAAGTTCTCGGCGCTTTTAACACTGATACCATTACTTCCTCAACGACACGATCTGAAGGTCTGTCTACGATATGACCATAATGAATCGTATGTGATTCAACCGAGCCGAGTGTTTTTCCCTTCGGTCCTTTATAAATTTTATCTGCGATTTGAATGGCTTCTGGTCCGCTCAACCGTACAATCGCAATCGCGCCTTCTCCCATCGGTGTGGAAATTGCCGCAATTGTATCCATGCTGTTCACCTCTCTTTACTTATGTTTCATCTATATAAAAAAATTTTTATTATGCCAAAACTAAAAGATAACATAGTTTGGTTCGAAGTGGAAGATGTGTTATCCACAGAAATAGAAATTCGTCCCTTATTACTTTAACTTATCCACATGTGAATAACAATTAATTTTATTTCCTGAACTTCCTTTTTATCAACAGGATACACCCAAAAAGAAAAAACTTAAACGGCAAAACCTTGATATTACTAGGAAAAGTAGATTTTTCGCATACAAAAAAACCGAAATCCGATTTTTACCGGACTTCGGTTTTATGCTATTTTTTATGGGAAATAACGAGATGGCGATTTTCGCCTTCACCCATTGAATATGTTTTGATCTGGTGGTTTGCATATCCAGAAAGAGTATCATGAATAACTTTTCTTTCACTGGATGGCATAGGCTCAAGCTGGATTGCTTTTTTCGTTTTCAAGACCTGGTCAGCAAGCCTGATGGCCAGCTGGCTCAGCGTTTCCTTTCTTTTCAAACGATAGTTTTCTGCATCCACCGTCACATTTTTATATTGGCCTGGATAACGGTTAAGAACTAGCTGTGTCAATGTTTCAAGAGCATTTAAGGTTTGTCCTCTTTTCCCAATCAACAATGCCGTTTTTTCACCTGTTATATGGAATCTCACTGTCTTTTTGCTTTCTTGAACAGTCACATCAGACTTTCCGGCAATGGCTTCGGCGATCGTTTGAAGATAAGACTTCGCTTGCTGAATCGGATCAATCTTTTCAACTAGCTTGACGACCGCCGGCTTTTTACCGAAAATACCGAGAAACCCTTTGTGTCCCTCTTCAATAACAGTAATTTCTACTTTATTCCTCGTTAATCCCATCTCTTGCAATCCGGACTGTACTGCTTCATCGACATTTCGCCCTGCAGCAGTCACATTCCTCACTTTTTCTTTCCTCCGGCTTTTTGCGGCTCAGGATTTTTTTTAATATCAGGCCCTTTAATGAGGAAAGTTTGCGCAATCATAAACAAGTTACCGACTACCCAATAAAGAGAAAGAGCCGCCGGGAAGTTGATCGCAAATACGATAATCATAATTGGCATAATCCAAAGCATCATCGCCATTTGCGGATTTTGCTGCGCATTGCCCGCCATCATCAGTTTTTGCTGAACAAATGTGGCGACACCGGCAACGATAGGAAGAATATAGAAAGGATCCTTTTCTCCTAAGTCAAACCATAAGAAGCTATGCTCTGAAATCGCCTGTGTTCTCATGATCGCATGATAGAATCCAATTAAAATCGGCATCTGGATCAAAATCGGGAAACATCCCGCCAATGGATTAACACCATGCTTTTGGAATAAAGCCATTGTTTCCTGCTGAAGCTTTTGCTGTGTTTTTTGATCCTTTGAGCTGTATTTTTCTTTCAGCTTTTGCATTTCCGGCTGTAAAGCCTGCATCGCTTTCGAACTTCTCAGCTGCTTAATCATCAGCGGTAAAATTAATAAACGAATTAAAATGGTAACAAGAATAATTGAAAGTCCGTAGTTATCTCCCGTCAATTTCGCTACATACGTAATGAGCTCAGACAATGGATATACTACGTACTTGTCCCAGAAATGCGGACTATCTGCAGTGATCGGCTCTTTCACACTCGAGCATCCAGCCAAAAGCATGAATACGCCAACCATACTTAATAGCAACCCTATTCTCCTTTTCAACAACATTTCCTCCTATAATTAATCTTTACACTCTTTTATTGCAAAGCATACTTGTATGTATTTTAGCATCTTTCAGTTTTAAATGGTGTCTTTTTCTGATCAACCAGAAAGGAAGCGCTTTTAAAAGTTGTAAGAAAGCAGTGGTGATGCCTACTTTGACGAAGATTTCTTATATAATGAAGACTTTCTGAATAGATGCTGCAGACTTTTTTTCGTTTCCTCATATGTCAGCTGGCTCGCCGGTTTTCTGGCAATAATGATGTAATCCTTTTCCTTCAGTCTCTCTTTCTCTTCAAGAAAGGCCTGCCGAATCAAACGTTTGATCCGATTTCGCATCACAGCATTGCCAATTTTTTTGCTGACGGAAAGCCCGACACGCAGCTCATCATTTTCAGGCTGATCAAGCGTATATAAGACAAACTGGCGGTTTGCAACTGATGTCCCATGTTTAAACACTTTTTGAAAATCTTCATTTTTCTTTAAACGATTTCGCTTCTTCAAATGACTCACTCCGATACTGGCTGGCAGAAACTTTTAAAATTTATTATGAAAATGAGATGCATTGAACCAGGAAGCAAGCCCCGGTTCATTACGCATCACATCTATCTTTTCCCATAACGTGAAAAAAGACCACTGACATTATTCAGTGGCCTAAGCTGATAATACTTTTCTGCCTTTGCGGCGACGGCGTGCTAAAACTAGACGACCGTTTTTTGAACTCATACGGCTTCTGAAGCCATGAACTTTGCTGCGTTTACGGTTATTCGGTTGGAATGTTCTTTTCATTTATGACACCTCCCTCGAGGAATAGCTGTTAAAGACAGTCTTACTTATTATATTTGCGTTACCTATTCATTGTCAACTTTACTAGTGCTTTTATTTCTTGCAACCATAATAGGATACCATACCTTTTCAACTTTCGAAACCTTATTTTTTAGATTCCTTAATTTAACGAAAAAAAGACAAATCCAAACAATTTGCCCCTAAAATCACGCGTGTGGAT